>JBEBGM010000023.1:0-66852 GCA_040081455.1 Bryobacteraceae bacterium | reverse complement strand
GCGGTCATCGGGGGATAACACTTCAATGGCGGCGAGCGGCGGAGATGAAGGGACTTCGTCACCGGGATCACGCGGGAAGATGGCGACGTCGGGAATACGGTAGCGAGTGCTGCTGACTTGCTGCCTTACCTCGACCACTACATAGAAGCCCTTCGTTGCTTCCAACTGCTTCAGTAAGTAAGCGATGGATAGCTGCACGCGTCCGTGCGTTTTGTTCCCCTTGTTTCGTTCCACGACCTCGCCGTCGAGATATTCGCGGTCGGCGCCGTCGAACGTGGTGTGCAGGTACTCCTCCACACTCATCAGGGTCTTCGCTCCCATGCCGACAGTGTAGCAAGGGGATTTGCGGAGCGCTTCCGCTCCGGCTAAACGCTATTTGTGTGCTTTGGGGTGCGCCTTATCGTACACAGCCATCAGGTCGGTAAGCGAAACCTGCGTATATTTCTGCGTTGTTGCGAGACGTGCGTGGCCGAGCAGTTCCTGGATGGCGCGAAGGTCTGCGCCGTCCGAGAGCAGGTGCGTGGCGAAGGCGTGGCGCAGGGAGTGTGGGTGGAGCGAGGAATCGCCGGAGATCATGCGCGAGTAAAATTTCACAATGGCGCGGGCGCTGCGGTCTGAGAGACGAGCACCTCGGTGCCCGAGCAGCAGGGCGTGCTCGTTCCGATTCGCCGCTTGGATCTGTGTGGCGCGCGCGGTGAGGTATCGTTCGAGCGCCGCCGCTGCTTTGGAGCCGTAGGGAACCTGGCGCTCTTTCTTTCCTTTGCCTCGAACTCGAATCCATTGCTCTCGGTAATCGAAGTCGTCCAGATTCAGTCCGACCAATTCGCTGACACGCAGGCCGCAGCCGTAAAGCAATTCGAAGAGAAGCAAGTCGCGCTCGGGATGCGGCTTTTCAAATTTGTTTTCGGCGACGGCATCCACCAGTGTGTTTGTCTGCTCGGCCGTTGGCACCGAGGGCACCCGCTTCGGCGCTTTTGGAGTTCGAAGAATGCGTGCGACGTTCGTCTGCACGGTTCCTTCGCGCAACAGGAACTGGAACAGCGAGCGGACGGCGGCCAGCTTGCGTCGGATGGAGATGGGGTCCAGGTTGCGCTCAAAGAGATCGGCCATCCATTCGCGCAACAGCGGTACGGTGATGGCGCTTGGAGCGGGAACGTCAGGCGCGGCGGTTCCGGGCGGCGCAAAGTATTCGAGGAATTGCGCGAGATCCGACGCGTAGTTCCGAATCGTATGCGGCGAAGCGTTCTTCCGCGCGAGTTCGGCTGCGAAGCGAGCGATGCCTCGCGCCAACTCGGAAGCGGGCGGGGAAGCGGGCTCAGCGGATACAGCCGTGATCATCGCTACTATTATCCGCGCAACGATTCGGGAATTGCGCTTGTGGCGGCTGTATACCCGTCTAGCGCAATCAGCGCTCTGCGGCAAACTTCGGCGTACCGGATCTTTTTATCGCGCGGCGGATTCTCCAGCTTGGGCAAAAGATCGAAGGTAATGTTCGCGGGCTGGTAGTGTGCGGGATCGGCTCCCGAGACATAGGAGCAGAGCGAGCCAATCGCCGTAGCGCGAGGAAATGCCCGGGGTGATTCTCCGTTTGCCATCGCGACAGCGGCGCGCGCAGCGGCTAGGCCCGTGGCGATCGATTCGACGTAGCCTTCGACGCCTGAAATCTGTCCGGCGAAAAAGATATTCGGCTTCGTGCGCATCTGGAGCGTGGGCAAAAGTAGTGACGGCGCGTTGATGTATGTATTGCGGTGCACCTGGCCGTAACGTAGGAACTCAGCCTGTTCGAGTCCTGGGATCATGCGCAGTACGCGCTGCTGTTCGCCAAAACGCATGTGGTTTTGGAAGCCGACCAGATTGTAGCTACCGGCGCGTGCGTTCTCCGCGCGTAACTGGACGACGGCGTATGGGCGACGGTCGGTGCGCGGATCGGTGAGGCCCATGGGTTTCATGGGTCCGAAACGCAACGTGTCCGGACCCCGTCGCGCGATTTCTTCAATGGGCAGGCATGCCTCGAAGTAGCGGGTGTTTTCGGCTACGGGTTCGTCCTCAGCAATATGGGCCGGTACGCTTTCTGCTGCCAGCAGGTTTGCCAGAAACGCCTCATACTGCTGCTTGTCCATCGGACAATTTACATAATCGTCAGTGCCATCAATCGACTTGCCATAGCGCGATGCGCGGAAAGCGATGCTCATATCAATGGATTCGGCATCCACGATGGGGCTGATGCTGTCGAAAAAGAAAAGGCGCTCGGTGCCGGTGAGACGGGCGATCTCGTTGGCGAGCGGGCCGGAAGTGAGGGGCCCGCTTGCAACAATCCAGAGCCTCTCACCATCGAGCGCCGTGATCTCCTCGTGCCGCACTTCGATATCCGGATTCGCGAGAATCACTCGCGTGACATCTTCGGCGAAAAGAGTGCGATCCACGGTGAGAGCATGACCCGCGGGAACGCGCGTGCGCGGGGCGATCTCGCCGATCAGCAGCGACCCAAGCCGCCGCAGTTCCTCCTTGAGCAGCCAAGGTGCTGAATTTTCCTGTTCGCTTTTAAGCGAGTTGCTGCAAACCAGCTCGGCAAGTTGATCCGTCTTGTGCGCGGCGGTACTTTTTGCCGGACGCATTTCATAGAGCACGGCTTTCGCACCTGCGCGCGCCACTTGCCATGCCGCTTCGCAGCCGGCCAGGCCGCCGCCGATAATGTGGATGGTTGGGGACATCGTTCCCTTCCATTATCAGTGCTGCCGCGTCCTCGGACGCCAATTTTTCGTGTATGATCCTGTAGGATCAATTTTCCGAAAGCCGGGTTCCAGGAGGAAGCGATGAAGACTTTTGCGATGATTCGTGCGCTGATGAGCGCTGCCGTGGTGTTGATGTTTGGCTGGTTGGGGACGGTGCGTGCCGCGGATTTGAATCCGGCTGCGATCACAATTACTCCGCCCAAGGACATCAAGTGGGTGGAGGGAGCAAATGGTGCGGCGCAGGCGGTACTCGCAGGCGACCCTAATAAGGCCGGCTTGTACGTAGTGCTCACCAAGTGGCATCCGAACCACATGAGCCGTCCCCACTTCCACCCGAATGACCGCTTCATCACCGTGATTTCTGGCACGTGGTGGGTGGGAACGGGTGAGAAATATGCTCCTGAAACCACCGTCCCGGTGCGCGCCGGTTCCACCGTGACACACTTCGGCAAGCAGATCCACTACGACGGCGCGAAGGATGAAGAAGTGGTGCTGGAGATCGTCGGTATGGGACCTGCGACGAGCACTCCGGCGGAAGTGAAGTAAATCTCGATTGACGGAGTGCTTTGATGCGGATGATTCCCTTGGGCGCGGCATCAAGGGGGCAGCCCGCGGCGGTATGGCTTGGGGCCGTTAACTTTCTCTATACTCGCCGAAGACGTTTCTCAAGCGATCAGAAATTTCGCCCACCGTCGCCTTCGCTTCGCAAGCGGCGAGGATTCTTGGTATTAGGTTTTCGCTGCCCCGCGCCGAAGATTCCAGCGCGTCAAGTGCTGTGGCGACGGGCGCTGCGGCACGCGAGGCCCTTAATTCCCGGACTCGTTCAATCTGCCGTGTTTCAATGCTCGCGTCCAATCGGAACACGGGCGGCTCCGTGTGTCCGGATTCCTGGAATTTGTTAACGCCCACCACCACTCGGTCGCCTCTTTCGATGCCTTGCTGATAAGCGAACGCCGCGTTATGGATTTCGTTGCGGATGAAGTTGTTCTCAATCGCTGCCAGCGTGCCGCCCATTTCGTCGATGCGGCGAATGTAGTCTTCAGCTCCCCGCTCGATTTCATCGGTCAGGCGCTCCACGTACTCGCTCCCGCCCAGAGGATCGGGCTCACTCGTCACGCCGGTTTCGTAAGCGATCACCTGTTGCGTGCGGATGGCCAGCTTTGCGGCGTCCTCCGTCGGCAAACCAAGCGCCTCGTCTTTCGAGTTCGTGTGCAGCGACTGCGTGCCGCCCAGCACCGCGGCCAAGGCCTGTATCGCCGTGCGGACCACGTTCACTTCCGGCTGCTGCGCCGTAAGCGAACTCCCGGCCGTCTGCGTATGAAAGCGCAGCATCATAGACTTCGGATTCTTTGCTCCGAACCGTTCCTTCATAATGCGCGCATACAGGCGGCGAGCCGCGCGGTACTTGGCGATCTCCTCGAAAAATCCGTTGTGCGCGTTGAAGAAGAAAGACAGGCGCGGCGCGAAGGAGTCCACGTCCAGACCGGCTGCCACCGCCGCTTCGATATAGGCGATGGCATCGGCGAGTGTAAAAGCCACTTCCTGGGTTGCCGTCGAGCCCGCTTCCCGAATGTGATAGCCGCTGATCGAAATTGTGTTCCACTCGGGCACTTCTGCTCCGGCCCAGGCGAACAGATCCGTGATGATGCGCATCGCGGGCCTCGGCGGATAAATGTAGGTGCCGCGCGCGATGTACTCCTTCAAGATATCGTTCTGAACGGTGCCTTGCAGCTTCTTGATATCGGCGCCCTGGCTCTTGGCCACCAGCACATAAAACGAAAACAGCACCGCTGCCGTCGAGTTGATGGTCATCGACGTGCTGATCTCCCCGAGCGGAATGCCTTCGAACAACCGTCGCATGTCTTCAATCGACGCAATCGACACCCCGACCCGGCCCACTTCTCCAGCCGACATGGGGTGATCGGGATCCAGGCCAATCTGCGTGGGTAGATCGAAGGCCACCGACAATCCGCGATTGCCTTGAGCCAACAGAAACCGGTAGCGCTGGTTGCTCTCCTCCGCCGAGCCGAACCCCGCATACTGGCGCATGGTCCACAGGCGGCCACGGTACATGTCCGGATAGATGCCGCGCGTGAAGGGAAATTCGCCCGGACGTTCGAGGGGAGAATCTTTGTCGATAGGCTCGCTCATGAGCGCGAAATCTTTCGGGCGCGCCAGAACGACGAAATACAGAAGTAGCCCATCACTAGGGCAAAGAGAGCGGGCAGAGCGATCTGCATCAGGCCCTCAGCGTCACCATTAAAGTCGCGGACCGCGCGCACCACGTAGGCGACCGAAAGCACCGTAAAGACCAGGAACAGGAAGCCGATCACCTGATTCCACAAGGAATGAAGCGGCTTGATAACGCCAGGCACCACGTGGCCCAGAAACTTGGAAATCAGCGTACCCATAACCCTATTAGTAGATCCTAACATTCCGGGCCGCTACTTTCGAGAAACCAGAGTGCGAATCAGCTGCGGCTGGTTCGGGGACAGAGCCCGGCACGCGGAGGCAAAGCTCCGCCCTCCGCCGCGCGCGGAAGTGATTGGGGGGCGGGGCTTTGTCCCCGCCAGCCGAGCCTCGTCTCGGGTTTTCGGAGGCAATCGCAATACCCAAACGTTGGAAAATTCATCGTTCCGCCGATAAGCAAGAAAGGGTTCCGCGCAGCGGCATGGGTGATATGCTGGAAGTGGCTTGAGTGGCACCCCGCAAGCATCACAAACGAGGATCTTTTGGACGACAACCTCAAAGAATTAATGCAGGAGCTAGGGAACGCGATCAACGAGTCGCTTTCCGATTCCGATCGCATCGCGGCCGCTATCGGCGAGATTAAACGCGCCGGCTACGACGTGTTTCTGGTGCTGGAAGCCACCATCGGTTTCAACAAACGCGAAGACGGCGACGAGGTGGACGAAGTCGATGAGGACGACGACGTAAAGTTGGAGGCGGAACCCGCCCCCGAACCCACGCGCCGCAAGATGGGCAAGATCAAGTTGACATCGCAAGACCAGAAGTTCCTCCGCGCGCTGAAGATTTCGATCGACGGGGAAGAGAGCAAGCAGTAGCTTCGCCGGGCAGGGAAACTACTGCGCCCCCGGCTTCGGGATGTGCTGCAGATCTTTCTCGTTCTCCAGGCATACATAATCCAGCAAATCCGTATCCAGCGCCAACCGGTGAGTCAGCATTACCGTCCACGGGTGTGTGTAGGCTTTCGGATCATCGACGGTCAGGTCAATCTCAAGCCGGCCAAAATTCACGCGCCGGAAGCGTTCCGTGATCTTCGCGTCGGCGGTCATGGGGCTGCCGCTGCGGTCGAGCCAGCCGTCGTCACGGAAGCCGCGTGTTTCGACGACCAGCGTGTCGCCGTCCCAACGGCCCGTCGAGTAGCCGTTCCATGTAGGCATCATGTCATCGGGAAACTTTCGGCCATCGGTGAAGATTTGTCGATAGGTGACGCCGCGCTCGTAGAGAATGATGAGCAGGCCCGGCACCTGCATGGCTTTCTTCAGCAGCGGAGCGGTGTGAGATTTTACGATGCCGATGGGCAGGCAGTTCGATGCGGGATCGTCCATGCTGTAGTTTTCCTGCCGCTTGCGCTTCAGTTCGGCTGCCCACGGCTGGAAGGGGAGCCCGTCCTTGAGGCTCCAGCCAATGTTGATGAACTCCCAGGGCACCTGGATATCGTCACAACCTTCGGGCGGGCACGGGCGGTTCTTGATTGGCTCCCATAGACCGGAGAAGTCGGGGTGGCCATCGGCGGTGCGCGGCGCGGGTGCTTGGAGATTCGGTGATCCGTCCGGATTCTTGGGCACGCCGGAAGTGGGGTAATGCAGCCACTGCGCGGTGCCCGGGAAGGCGCCGATCGAGAGTGCCATCGCGGCGAGAAGAGAAGCTTGGAACAGTTTCCTCGCCATGATGAGTCCCTATTGCACCGGATCGAATGCCATGACCAGTGCCTTGATCTTTTTATCCTCGATCATGCAGTCGCACGGTTTGGTGGTGTAACGATGCTCCATCGCGCGAATCTCCGCGGGAATCGCCGTAAGGTCGTCGTCCAGATGTTCCAGTGAGATCGACATTCGGGGACGAAAATGGCGGATGGTACCTCGAGCACCTTTCAACGCCTGCTTCTCCGCGCCTTCGATATCCATCTTGATGAAATCGACCCGCGGCAACTTTAGCTCCGCCACAATCTTGTCAATCGTCGTCACCGGAACGCGCACCCTTTGGCCTTCCACCTTCTTCGACTCGATCATGCTGCTGTTGCCCAGGTTGTTCGCATCTACGGCGAGTTCGATTTCCGAATCCCGATCCCAAACTCCCGCGGGATATACGGTGACCCTGCCTTCGCGAATTTCGCTTTCGAAATTGCGGCGCAAGGCTTCCAGTGTCTTCGGCGACGGCTCGATCGCAATCACTCGGCTGGCTCCCTTGTCGAGCGCCGTTCTCGTGAACATCCCGATATTTGCGCCGCAATCTAGAACGATATCTCCCGCACGCACCTCGTGGCCCGCGGGTTGATAAATATTTCGAGCCTGTTCCGTAAAGAGGAATCCGATCATCTTGTCGCCTTGCACCGACCACGCGCTTCGTTTGGGGGACTGCCAAAGCTCCAAGCCGTTCTCGATGCGCAGGGATTTCGGCGCGGTTTCCGATTGCTCCAAAGCGTTCGCGTTGCGCAGATCATCGGCAAACTGTTGCAGGGAGCACTCGCTTTGACGCGTCAACCACACAGGGAGCGCCGCGATATAGTGCCGTGGGATGATCCACAGACATAGGTCGACGAGGACCACGCAGCAAACGGCCGCCAAGATAGCTCGTTTCATAATGGCTTTATCAGCGTATCAAATCGTCTGGCGCCTCTCTAATGCGGGCGCGGATTCTACGCCCGTTTCCGTACAATAGCGGAGTGAACTATCGAAAACTCGGCAGCACCGGCATCGAGGTGTCCGAAATCGGACTCGGATGCAATAACTTTGGGATGCGCATCGATCTTGAAGACACGCGTGCCGTCGTGACGAAGGCCCTGGATCTGGGGATCAATCTCTTTGACACTGCGGATAAATACGGCAACTTCGGCGGCTCGGAAACGCTGCTGGGGCAGGTGCTCGGCGAGAACCGCAAGCGTATCGTGCTGGCCACGAAGTTCGCGGCGCCTATGGCGGCGGATGTCACGCGCAAGAACGCGTCGCGGCGATACATCATGAGTGCCGTGGAAGCGAGCCTGACGCGGCTGAAGACCGATTGGATCGATCTCTACCAATTGCATTACTACGACGAGTTGACGCCGATGGAAGAAACACTGCGCGCGCTCGACGATTTGGTGCGGCAGGGAAAAGTGCGCTATATCGGATGCTCGAATCTCGCTGCGTGGCAAATGGTGGACGCGCTGTGGATCTCAACGCATCTCAATCTGAACCGCTTTGTTTCGGCGCAAGGGGAGTACAGTGTGATCGTCCGTGAGATTGAACGGGAGATCCTGCCAGCCATTCAAGCGAATGGCATTGGGTTGCTGCCGTATTTCCCGCTGGCGAGTGGACTGCTCTCGGGCAAGTACACAAGGAATGCCCCGCCGCCCCCCGGCACACGTCTTGCGGAAATCCGGCGCTTTGGAGACCGCTATTCGACGGGCATCAATTGGGATGCAGTGGAATACGTGCAAGCCTTCTGCGCCAAGCGCGGCAGGACGATGTTGGAACTGGCACTGAATTGGCTGCTATCGAAGCCGGTGGTTTCCAGCGTCATCGCGGGAGCAACGAAACCTGAGCAAGTGGAACAGAACGTGAAAGCCGCCGGATGGAAGCTAACCGAGGAAGAACTCGCCGAAGTGAATGCGTTTCCCAAAGGCTACGCGACGCCGTTGTCCTAGGCGTCGCGACCACCTGCGGATCTCCCATCATTTCAAGGGAGCCACAACCGGCTTCGCTGGCGGTACCGGCTTGGCAAATTTCGAAGCGTCAACTGAGACGTTCGCCTGCATTTCATCCATGTTGTACTGCGATTGCCCATCGGTCCACGTCAGCTTCCATTCGAAGGGAACCTTCACTCCGGCGACTTCGCGGTAATCGCTGAACTCGATCTGCACGGGCACGGAACCGATTGCCGTGTGGCTTTGCCGGTACACGCGCGTCAAGAGCCCCGTCTGCGCATCGAAGAAAAGCTTTACTCGCGACGTGCCGATTTTGCCTTGCACGATGTTTACCGCCTTCTCGTTGACCAGCGTGGTGGGGAAACCTGTCCGAAGATCGGTGAGCGCTGTCTTGAGTTTTGCCGGAAACGCGAGAACGGATTCCAATTTCGCGCCATCCAAATCGCCGCCGGGAACCAATTGCAGCACTCCGACGGGTTTATCAGGACCCGCAATCCATGCGTTCCTGCCGTCGTAGGTGTTCACGCTGTCGCCGTTCTGTGTATGCGCGACAACGGAACGTTCGCCGCTGCTCTTAGTGTAGTAATCCACCGGCACCTTGCCGTGATAGCTGTCGAAGCCTTCGTAACGGCCCTTGCCAACGAATGAAGTCAGCGCGGCGGCCTTGTCGGCTCCACCAATTGCTTCCAGATAACGCGCGAAAATTTCGTCGACGGACGGACCCTTCACCTGGCGGCGGCTGGGCTCAACGTCATTCGGATCGTCGGGGGCGGGCTCGCTGTACTGCTCCATGAGGCTCGGCACCACACGCGGCGTTGGACTGCCGCGGTGGCAGGTGAAGCAAGTCACGGCTTCGCGTCCTCCGAACAGGGTTTTGTTGATGGTGTTGACGATCTGCACCATGCGACGGCCCTGACGCTTTTCCGGAGTGTCCACGGCGTACTTCGGCCAGTTGCCCAACACGTCCAGGCCGTGGCAGTTCGTGCAGTTATAGCCGAGCGCGGCGGACATGAAGCCCATGGTTTCCATAAACTGGTTGACGGGAATGCCGCGCAGGACCTGAATGTTGGTGAAGACATCTTCGGCCATGAGAACCTTGCCTTGGTTCGTGGCCGGAGGCTTTACGGTTTGCGCGGATGCGGGCGCTGCGGCCAGTAGAGCCAATATCAATACGGTCTCTAGCGTTTTTCGAAATGCGGAAGGCATAAGTACTGTTCCTCAACGCGGCTTGAATGAATTTGCCCCTCGGTTGACCACAGCCGCTTGGGGTTTAGAACGCAACACCGTCGGACGGGCGACGCTCTAAACCTGCATGGACATCCTACATGAAAACGACGCCGGGGCGCGAGCAGGCCGGGGCGTTCCTTTCCACATCGAGTTATTCGATCATAAAGTGTCTGCTCCAAACCTGAGATGACTTTCACCCTTCGATTTTCGCTGGTGCCGATGTTGGTTGCGGTCCTGCTTCCCTTGCGAGCTCAGGAGTCCGCCCCAAAGCGAGGGCCCGATGTGCCGTTCCTCGGGTCAGCGCAGGACGCTGTCGATGGCATCCTGAAGTTGGCCCAAGTGAAGAAGGGTGATGTGGTCTATGACCTCGGCTCGGGCGATGGCCGAATCCCCATTGCCGCGGCCAAACAGCGAGGCGCGCATGGTGTGGGCATCGAAATTGATCCGGCATTGGTCAAGCAGTCCCGCGAAAATGCCGCTACGGCCGGGGTAGCGGACCGCGTGCGCTTTGTGGAAGCGGATCTATTTGAGGCCGATATCCACGACGCGACGGTGGTTGTATTGTTTCTCGCGCCGGAGTTGAACCTGCAGTTGCGGCCGAAGCTTCTACGCGAGTTGAACCCAGGCACCCGGATCGTCTCGAACACCTTCGATATGTACGATTGGAAACCCACCCGCCAGTTGACGGTTGGCGATTCCAGGGACACGGCGCACCCGTTCAATCACCGTCTGTATTTGTGGACGGTACCTCCACGTCAATAGGTTGACCACTGCTCTTGGTTCCCGGAAAGAATGTGTTAGCGTAGCTGGATGTATCCGGAATGGGGGCGATTGTTCGCTCTCCGGAGCATTGGTTTGATAAGGAGAACGTCTCATGAGACTCTTCCATCGTGGGTTTGTTGCTGTGTTGGGAATCGGCGGCGTTTTGGCGATGGCCGCGTTGTCGGTCGGATCGCTGTACGCGCAAAAGAAGTCCGCAAAACCGGTGAAGCAGGCTATCGACGCGAATGGCTCTCCGGTGTTCAAGGTAGATCCTTTCTGGCCGAAGTTGCTGCCGAACCGCTGGAGCATGCAGCAGGTTACGGGGCTGTGGGTGGATGACAAAACCGGCCACGTCTGGTTCCTGAACCGCGCGAACGCCGCTGACGGTGATGAAACGGGTGGCGATGGCAATCCGCCGCGCATCGATTGCTGTTTGCGTGGACCCGAGGCAATAGAACTCGATCAGGAAGGAAACGTTGTCAGCTCCTTCGGCGGGCCAGGCTATCATCCGATGTGGCCGACGAATTTGCAGACCATCATCGTCGACAGGCAAGGCAATCTCTGGATTTCCGGCACGGGCGCTCAGGATAGCATCATCAAGTTCTCGCATGATGGCAAGTTCCTCTGGGATTTCGGCCATCGTCCGCCCAAAGACATTCAACCGAAGGAAGACAACCAGAACACGGATTGGATGATCTCCAAGGGCCGCTTCAATCTGGACGAGGATGCGCAGGAAATCTACATCATCAACGCCAAACGCGTGGTCGTCTATGACATGAACACGGGCGCGTTCAAGCGCGGTTGGGGCGGGCACGGTATGGCGTTGAGCGAGATCCCGAACGGTCCTCTACCGACCTACGAGTTCAACGGCGGCCCGCCGACCGAAGAAAAGAACTTTGCGCCGGATTTGCACTTCGTCGAGTTCGACAAAGACGGACTCGTCTATATAGGAGAGCGCGGCCAGAACCGCATCTCCATTTACACAAAGCAGGGCAAGTGGGTGAAGGATTATATGGTGTCGCCGAATACTCCCTCGCAGCGGTCCACGGGCTGCGGAGGTTTGGCGAACATGAAGCTGCCCCCCTGCGGAACCACCTACAAGATGGTCTTCTCCAAGGATCCCGAGCAAACCTACATGTACGTTGCCGATGGCACCAATAACCATGTGTGGATTCTGGATCGCAAGACCGGCAAGACGCTCGGCAAGTTCGGCAGCAACGGGAAGTACGCCGGACAATTGCACTGGATTAATGCGATCGGCACTGACAGGCAGGGCAATATCTACACCGGCGAAGTGGAACAGGCGAAGCGCATTCAAAAGTTTGTTCCGGTTCCCGCGGGCAAATAGTCAAGTCGCTTCAAGGAAGGCAACGGCGGGAGCTTCCCAAAGGAGTCTCCCGCCGTTCTGTTTGAAGCCGCCGCTAAGTTCGTCCGCGCAAGCGGTCGAGTTGGCGCCGGTTGCGCTTGGTTGGTTTACTATCCCAAGGCGCTTCGAAATGCGGCACCAGTTTGCGCTCCTCCGCCGCTTTCCTGCGAAGTTCCTTGCTCTCGTCGGTTTCCCGATAAAGCGTTTGCGCCACCGCCGCCGGGCCTCTCAGTTCGCTAAGGCCAAGGACTTCAATCTCGAAATCGCCGCCATCGTTCTTGACCACCAGCAGATCGCCCACGTGTACTTCGCGCGCAGGCTTCAGAGGCTGCCCGTTCGCCGTGATTCGCCCGAGTTCGCAGGCATGGCCGGCGATGGACCGTGTTTTGAAGAATCGCGCGGCCCACAGCCATTTGTCGATTCTAACGCGCGAGGAGTCCATCGGGACGAACTGCTCGCGCTACTTGTCGAGCGAAGCGATGAAGTGCGGCAGGTTGTGGTAGCGGAACACTTCACCCAGCTTCTTGTGCTTGCGCAGGGTTTCACGATACTCGTTTACCTTCGCTTCCACGCCCGTGCCGATGTGCTTCTGCCATGCGGCGACTGCGGCCTGATCCGAGGCATCCGGCAAATAGCGACCGAAGGCGGACACATACTGGTGCCCGGGAACCATGTCTCCAGCCATGATCATTGTGGAGAAGACCCCGTTCGTGTATGCGTCATTACCGGCTATGCGGTCGCCTTTGCTGCGCAGGAAGTTTGCGGCGATCTCCGGCTGGCGGCTGTTGACGATGGTGAACGCCCACGCGACGCCGGCGCGCGCGTTCAGGCAAGCGATCTCGTTCGGCGGTTCGTTGTCCGCGGCGTCCCAGGCAGAGAGGCCGGGCAACATATACATGGGCGAGAAATACATCGCGCGGCCCGCACCGTGCCAGAAAAATTCGTAAGCATCTGGATCGATGCCACGCAGTTGGCTGGACAGATTCGCCACCAACTGGCCAAACCAGGTACGCGTGACCAGACCCAGGGATTCCAGAGCCGCACCCTCATAGCCGGGAATCGAATTCTGTTTCACCAGCTTGATGAACTCGTCGATTGCTTCCTTATACGCGCTGTCGGAACTCCACGGCGTCAGTTTCGCGACGGCGTGTTTGGCGAAAGTGATGCCGATGCCGGCGTGCATCATCGTCTGAATCTTCGCATTGGCCGCCGCGGCCTTGCCAGACGTCAGAAGGTCGCGCACATGCGGATCCTTTTCCATGAACGCTTCCGCGTAACGTTCGCCCAGTCCTTCCACGTACCACAGCGCCGGATAATCGCCGTGCGAATAGCAGCGGTCAATCATTTCCTCCAGCGGATACGTGCCGTCTTCCGACAAGCAGCTGGGCGCGTCCACGTGATTCACAAAACCGATCACATCGAAGGTGTTGCCGAACTGTTCCTTCAATAAGTGGCGTGCTTCGCCCGTGGCCACCGATCCGGCAGCGTCGGCGGAACCCTGCGCCAGGCCAGTCGCCATCTGCCGAATGTAGTTCGGGTTCAGAATCTTCAGCGACAGCGCGTCCGACGCCATGCTCGCGATCGCGCTTTGTGCCTTGTCACCGAACTGGAAGGCGCCGAACAACGCCGTGTTCGTTTTGAAATCCTTCTTCGCAGCTTCACCGGCTTTGTAGAGGTTTTCTTGGACGGCACGAAGAGGTTCGGAATTGGACATGGGCAGCATGCCAAGAAACCGCTGTGCTCCGAAACTGGTGATGGCTACTTGAAATTTGAACGCCGCGTTGGCGAGTTCGAGCATGGACACAGGCCCTCCAGCCTAGTTTGAGATAACCACAGCGTACCCCTTTGCGTGAGCGCGCCGCAAGCCAAGAAGATGCTGGTGTTTCCGCGCCAGTATTCCCAGGGTTGTCCCCGCCCCTTCGGGTTCCCCGTATTTCGCGTTCCGGTGGAGGGTCGCTATACTACAAGCAATTGGAGGCGCGTTGCCAAGTGTTCCGGCACGCGTGGAATGCGATCCGTCGCGATGTTGAGTCCGCGTCGGTCTGCCTATTCCGTCAAAGCTGAGATACTTTAAATTGCGGTTGGAAAGGCTGCGTGGATGACCGACATACAAGACCTACTCTCAACGATTCCGATTTTTAGTTTCCTCGGACGAAATGAGATAGCGGCCGTTCAGTCACTGTTTACGGAGTCCACCCACCAAAAAGGCGAGTACATTTGCCGTGAGGGTGAAGAGGGCAACACCTTCCACATCATCCTCGACGGCGAACTGGAAGTGATCGTTGGCCAAGGCGATGCCGCGCGCGCCATCAGTATTTTGAAGAAGGGCGACTTCTTCGGTGAAATGGCTCTCTTGCAGGGCGGCCGCCGCACCGCTTCCGTGGTTGCGGCACGCCGCGCGCGTCTGGTGACGCTGGACCGGCCTTCGTTCAATAGCCTTTTTCTGAAAAATCCCAAGGCACTCGAATATTTCACCCGCGTTCTGTGCAAACGCATTGCCGATTCGAACAAGGGTGGAACCGTACGGAAATCCACGATGACCATCAGCGTGGGCTCCACGCGCGACAGCCTGCGTGGGAAGTCCATCCTGGCGCGCGCATTGGCCGGAGTGCTGCACGACTTAACGGGTTCGCAGGTTTTGTTGATTCGTGTTTACGCCGATGCGCAGGGCCCGGGGAAAGAACTGGCGGACATCCTTCACTGGGGTGGGACGGAAGCAACCCTGGACCGCGCTATCAGCGGCGTGGCCCAAGGTGTATCGCTTCTGAATGTTCCTGCACGCCCCGGCCAGGAAGTGAACTACTACGCCGAGTGTGGGTCTTCCCTCATTTCCCGGTTCAGCGAGCGGTTCCCTTTCATCATTTTCGACATGAATGCCGAGCCGCACGGCGTCATGGATGCCGTGAGCATCTTCTCCGACGTGTTCGTCGAGATTGTTGACACCGCCGAGCCTCCGAAAACCAAAGAAGGCTCGGAAGTGAAGATGAAGCACTTTCGCGTGGTGAACCGGTTTAATCCTACCTCGCCCGCCCTCCCCCTGCGCCACTGTGAGCCGTTTGTCATGCCGCGCGACAACAGCTTGAAGGACGAATCGGCAGGCGATTTCATCCGCAAGAATCCGCGTTCTCCCGCGGGACTAACCGTTTACCGGCTGGCGCGGAAAATTCTTGGTTCCACGCTGGGCTTGGCGCTCGGTGGCGGCGCTGCGTTCGGTATTGCTCACTTGGGCGTGTTGAAGGTCCTTGAGAAGTACAATGTGCCGATCGATTTGATTTCCGGCTGTTCGCAGGGTTCGATCATCGGCGTGGGTTATGCGGCGGGAATTTCGACCGATCAGATGGTCGACATCGCCCTCGAGTTGGGCAGTTGGAAGAATTCGTTGCTCGCGGTGGATCTCACGATGTTCCGTCCGGGGTTGCTGGCCGGTGATCGTTTCGTGAAAATCTTTGAGCCTCTGCTAGGCGATAAACAGACCTTCGAAGATCTTGTGATGCCATGCACCACGGTCGCCACCGATATTGAAAGCGGAGAACGTGTGGCCATTGGCAGCGGTCCGCTAACAACCGCCTTCCGCGCGAGTGCATCTGTGCCGATGGTCTTCGCCCCAGTCAAGAAGGGCGAAGCTGTATTGGTCGACGGCGGTGTTTCCGATCCCGTTCCCGCCGAAGTGGTAAACGCGATGGGCGCCGACCTCTGTGTGGCCGTCAACGTTGTGCCGCCGCTCAAGCGCGGCGTCGAAAACGCGCTCACAAAGCTTGTGCGTGAGGTAAACCGCTTCAACCCGCTTTCGTACATGAGCGACGCCGTGGGGATGCCGAATATGTTCGACATCATCATGAATTCCATGCAAGTGCTGCAGTATGAACTCGGAAACTTCAAAGCGATCTCGGCCGACGTACTGATCAATCCTGATCTCTCCGATTTCACTTGGGTGGAATATTACCGCTCGGCGGAATTGATCGAACGCGGCACTGAGGCGGCGGAGAAAGCGATCCCCGCCATCCAGCGCGCTCTCGATCAAAAAATGGGACCCTTCAAGAAGCGCTCGTAACGGCGCCGATTCGCAACCGTAAACCTAAGCTTGCTTGCGGTATGTCGCTGGCGTCGCGCCCACCACTCGGGAAAACCAGTTCGCCAAGTGGCTTTGTGAAGAGAATCCGCATGAGAGCGCAATCTCCACCACTGGATCGTTCGTGTTGCGCAGCAGTTCCTTCGCTCGTTCAATGCGCCGCGATAGCACGTATTGATGCGGCGACTGCCCGAACGCGCTCTTGAAAGCGCGCGGCAGATACAGCGGACTGATCCCCACTTCGGCGGCCATTTTTTCCAGGCTCAAATCGCTTTCCAGATTCGATTCAATGAAATCCACCAGCCTGCGCATCTTCCAACTGGGCAAGCTGTTTGCCGCCTGCGGCGCCGATGATCGCGGCACGCGGGAGCAGTGTTGCGAAGCCAAATGCACGGCCATCATTTGCGCGAGTGAATCAATGTACAGTCCATCTTCGCGCCCTTCGCGGAGCGCGTTCGCTGTCGCCAGAGCCATTTGCTCCAAGAACGGATCAACAATTGCAAAGCGCGGCACAACAGCGGCACCCGAGGCAGGGCAGCCGTATAACTCGTTTACCGCGGTTTCGTAAATCGTCTGGCGAATATAGACCTGCAGTATTTCCGGCTGTCCGTTGTGTTTCCATCGCGCGGATGCACCGCCTGGCGTCACACACATCCGGCGTGGCCCAATCAGCGTTCGTTCTTCGCGTGAGCCCTCCAACTGCCGCGTCACTTCGGTTGGATGATACAGGTGGTAAATGAAGGAAGGGTGCTCGCTTGCGGCCTCTTCGACATCCAGCGGGCTTTCCTGCAATATCGCCGCGTACAAAGAGCGCCAGCCCAGTTTCTCGGAGTGGGCCACCACTCGATTGACTGGCCTGTCCACGCGCCCATGCGTCTCCCGGATGCGGAAGATTGGATTTTTGGCTACCGTCATTGCCACACCTCTCGCTTCAATGCCGAAAGCGAATCGAACCCCGATTACCACACTACTCTACCCCGCACGCTAAGCCGGGGCAACCCGCAATCCCCCCTGCCGGAGGCCTGATGATCCCGGTTGGGGACAAACCTCTGTCTCCCCCAAAGTCCCAACCTGAACCCTCAACGTCCGGCATCGAACCCACTTTGGACAATTGACGTTCAGAAATGGATTCGAGCCATACAAATGAGATCCCATCCCCGGCCTAGTCCCAGCAGGAAACATCTGCAGGTACGCGATGAGATCCAGATCAAGTCCGTAGAAAAAACTCAAAGACTGTGGGATTTCGCCAATATGATTAGCGATCAGCACCGCAATTCTCCCTTGCCCTCCGCTGCGACGGGTATTCGGAGCGAGTGCGAATCGTTTGGAATAGGATGTGCATGCGAGATTTGCAGGCGGCCATCGGCGCCCATCGGGATGTCTTCCCGGCGGTGCCGAAGGCGGCGATCGATGGACGTCACCTTCACCCAGCATGTCTTCGTTCTGTGATGACGCCTTGATAGTGGCAAAGTGCTGCCGTGCGGCTTCGAGAATGGTCCCAAAATCTCAGACTCGCGATCGGAAAGAAAAGGAGTTAACGAAATGGTGAAACGATCAGGCGGCCGGGCGATCAGCTCCGTTCGCGATCATTCTAACGGTGCTCTCAAATCGGAGAACCGCCGGGGCGCTTCCCGGACAGGGAGCCAGATTAGCCAGGAACAGTTGGCGGACTATCAGGGACAATTTGCCGCGATTCGAAAATCGCGGGCCGTGATCGAATTCCAACTCGACGGAACCGTTCTCGATGCGAACGAAAACTTCCTGACGGTTCTTGGGTACTCGTTAGACGAAATCAGGGGCCGACACCATCGCATGTTTGTGGACGTCGCATACGCCGAAAGTGGGGCTTATCGCGAATTTTGGGCCGCGTTGAACCGCGGTGAATTTCAGGCCGACGAATTCAAGCGAATCGGCAAGGGTGGGCGTGAGGTTTGGATTCAAGCGTTCTACAACCCCATCTTGGACCTGAACGGTCGTCCGTTCAAAGTTGTGAAGTACGCAACGGACATCACGCAGCAGAAGCTCGCGCTCAATGCGCTCGCCGGCCACATTGAAAACATTTCCAAAGGTGTGATTCCGGAGCGAATCACGCAAAACTTTGGAGCAGCATTAAATGTGATCCGTGATAGCGTCAATGCGTGTATTGACAACATCAACGCGCTCGTCGCCGATGCGGGCAAGCTAGTGCAAGCGGCAATCGACGGCAAACTCGCAACCCGCGCTGATGCGACGAAACATCAGGGCGATTACCGCAAGATCGTCGAGGGTGTGAACCAGACACTCGACGCCGTGATCGGTCCCCTGAACGTTGCAGCTGACTATGTGGACAAGATCTCCAAGGGCGCCATCCCGGCGAAGATCACCGACAACTACAACGGCGACTTCAACGTCATCAAGAACAACCTGAACGAGTGCATTAATAACATTAACGTGCTGGTCAACGACGCGGGAATGCTCGTTCAGGCCGCGATTGAAGGGAAGCTGGCAACACGTGCTGACGTCACCAAGCATCAGGGCGACTACCGCAAGATCGTCGAAGGCGTGAATCAGACGCTGGATTCGGTCATCGGCCCGCTGAACGTCGCCGCCGATTACGTCGACAAGATCTCAAGGGGCGCGATTCCAGAAAAAATCACCGACAACTACAACGGTGACTTTAACGTCATCAAGAACAACCTCAATGCTTGCATCGGCAACATCAATGCCCTCGTGGTCGACGCCAGCATGTTGGCAAGGGCGGCCGTGGACGGGAAGCTGGCCACACGCGCGGACGCAAGCAAGCATCAGGGCGATTACCGTAAGATCGTCGAAGGTGTGAACCAAACCCTCGACGCGGTAGTGCGCCCAATTCGAGCCGCCTCCGTCGTGCTCGGCAAAGTGGCTGCCAAAAATCTGGCCGCACGGCTCGACGGCGAACTGCAGGGCGACTACGCCAGCTTGAAGGACGACATCAACCGCATGGTGGCAGATCTGCAAACCAGCATGCGTGACTTCGGTCAGAACGCCCAAACATTGGCGAGTTCGTCCGAAGAGATGTCGGCTGTTAGCGAGCAAATGGCGGGCAACGCCGAAAATACGGCCACGCAAGCCAACGTGGCGTCGGCCGCCAGCGAGCAGGTGTCCAAAAACGTCTCCGCTGTTGCCGCGGCATCGGAACAGATGCAATCGTCGATTCGCGAAATTTCGAAAAACGCGAATGAGGCGGCCCGCGTGGCGAAGAACGCCGTCACCGTCGCGCAATCCACAAATGACACCGTCAAGAAACTCGGTGAATCCAGCCAGGAAATCGGAAACGTGGTCAAGGTGATTACTTCGATCGCGCGTCAGACGAATCTTTTGGCCCTCAATGCCACCATCGAAGCCGCCCGTGCCGGCGAGGCCGGAAAGGGCTTCGCGGTTGTCGCGAACGAAGTGAAGGAGCTCGCCACCCAGACCGCCAAGGCCACCGAAGAGATCGGTCAGAAAATCGATGCGATCCAAAACGACACCAAGGGAGCCTTGGGAGCGATTGAGGAGATTGGTGACATCATCAACCAGATCAACGACATCTCCAACAGCATCGCCTCTGCGGTGGAGGAGCAAACCGTCACCACCAATGAGATCAGCCGAAGCGTAACCGAGGCCGCCAAGGGTGTTGGCGAGATTGCCACAAACATCAGCGGTGTCGCCGAGGCCGCCAAGAACACCACGCAAGGCGCCAGCGACACCCAGCGGGCCTCGCTCGACCTCAGCCAGATGGCGGCGAACCTCCAAAGGGTGGTCTCGCAGTTCTCTTACTAACTGCACTCCACAAAAAAGCGGCGGTCTGGACAGGCTCCAGGTTGCCGCTTTCTACTTTTCGCCGGATCCTGACGGTTGGCCTGACAGTGTATGACAGGAGCCCAAAGTCTCCCCATTTCTGTACGTTAGATTTTGAAAGTGTGGTGGCCAGGGACGGAATCGAACCGCCGACGCCAGCCTTTTCAGGGCTGCGCTCTACCAGCTGAGCTACCTGGCCTTGGTGGGTTTACTGCTGCGAACTTCTAATTGTAGCATCGTCACGGCTGCTTGTCCTCCTCCTGATGTACATTTTCCATCGCTGTCCGAACTTTCGTAGTCTGAAGTAGAAGCCGTTTCTTTTCTGGAGCTAACCCGCACAATGGCCACTTCGCCCGCCGAAAGTTCTCTCTCCCGCGTCCGCCGGTTACCGCTCGACGTTTTTTTCCGGCCCCGCAATGTCGCCGTGATCGGAGCATCGGAGCAGAACCCCAGCGTCGGCTATTCCATCGCAGCGAACCTTTTGGCCACTTCGTTCGGTGGCAAGGTGTTCCCCGTGAACCCCAAGCGCAGTACCGTGATGGGTTTACCCTGTTTCGCGAGCATCGCCGACGTTCCCGAGCCGGTGGACCTCGCTGTCATTGTTACCCCAGCCCGCGCTGTGCCCGACGTCGTCCGCCAATGCGTATCCGCGGGAGTGGAAGGCGCTATCATCATCTCCGCCGGTTTCAAAGAGATCGGTGAACGCGGCGCCGCGCTTGAACGGGAGATCCTCGCCGAGGCACGCAAACTCAGGCCTGGCAAGGGACCCATGCGTATCGTCGGACCAAACTGCCTGGGTTTGATGAGCCCGCATGTTGGTGTCAACGCCACTTTCGCGAACTCCATGGCACGGCCTGGCCACCTGGGGTTCATCAGTCAGAGCGGGGCATTGTGCACGGCGATCCTCGATTGGAGCCACCGCGAAATGGTCGGCTTCAGCGCGTTCGTCTCCGTGGGCTCCATGCTCGATGTCGGTTGGGGCGATCTTATCCAATACCTCGGCGACGATCCGCTGACGCGCAGCATTGTCATTTATATGGAGTCGGTGGGCGATGCCCGCTCTTTCCTTTCCGCCGCCCGCGAAGTCGCGCTTTCGAAGCCCATCATCGTGATCAAACCCGGCCGCACCGCAGCCGCCGCGAAAGCCGCCGCCTCGCACACCGGCGCTCTGACCGGACAAGACGACGTGCTCGATGCCGCCTTCCGCCGTTGCGGAGTGGTGCGCGTCGATACCATCGAAGAACTCTTCGATCTTTCCGAGGCCCTCGATAAGCAGGCGCGACCAAAGGGACCCCGGCTCACAATTGTGACGAACTCCGGAGGCCCCGCCGTTCTTGCGACGGACGCACTCCTTGCCGCCGGCGGCACTCTCACCGAACTTGCTCCGGCGACGGTTGAGCAATTAAGCGAAAACCTGCCCCGTCATTGGAGCCACCAGAATCCAATCGACATTCTCGGCGACGCCACCGCCACCCGCTATGCCAAGGCACTGGACCTCGCCGTGAAGGACCCTTCCACCGATGGCCTTTTGGTCATTCTCGCGCCAACCGGACTGACCAACCCTACCGATGTTGCGGCCCAATTGAAGAATTACGCGAAGCTGTCGGATAAGCCCGTGCTCGCCAGTTGGATGGGCGGCCGCGACATCGCTGCAGGCGAGGCAATCCTCACCGAAGCGGGTATTCCCACCTATGCGTATCCCGATTCCGCCGCGCGCGTTTTTCAATTGATGTGCAGCTATAGCGCGAATCTCAAAGCGCTCTACGAGACACCGGAAGCCTTCGATCTGGGTGCATCCACCGCCCAGGCCCAGGCCGAAGCGCGTGCGCAGGCCAAGCAGATGATCGAGTCTGTGCGCGCTGCTGGCCGCACTCTGCTGACCGAAGCGGAATCGAAGCAACTTCTTGCTCTGTACGGCATCCCAACGGTGCCCACCGAAGTAGCGCGGAGTGCCGGCGACGCTGCGGCTGCGGCGACGCGCATGGGCTGTCCGGTTGTCCTCAAGCTCCATTCCGAAACCATCACGCATAAGACCGACGTGGGCGGCGTGCAACTCAACCTTGCCGATGAAGCCGCTGTGCGCACGGCTTACCAGTCGATTGAAGACTCGGTCACTCGCGCCGCTGGACGCGAGCATTTCCTTGGAGTCACCGTCCAGCCAATGATTCGCGCCGAAGGCTATGAGCTGATTCTGGGGTCGAGCGTCGATTCTCAGTTCGGCCCAGTGATCATGTTTGGCAGCGGCGGCCAGCTTGTGGAAGTGTTCAAGGATAGCGCCGTCGGCTTGCCGCCGCTCAATTCAACCTTGGCCCGTCTGCTGATGGAGCGCACCAAAATCTCCGCCGCCTTTGCGGGAGTGCGTGGCCGAAAGCCCATCGATCTTCTCTCGCTCGAAAAACTATTGGTCCGGTTCAGCTACTTGGTGACAGAGCAACGCTGGATTAAAGAAATCGACATTAATCCGCTCCTCGCCTCGCCCAACGGATTGTTGGCCCTTGATGCCCGTGCGGTGGTTTATCCTCAGAACGCAGCCGAACCGCCTGCGCCAGCCATTCGCCCCTATCCGAATCAGTACGTTCAGCCGTGGCGATTCGAAGACGGAACCGAAATCCTCATTCGCCCATTGCGCCCGGAAGACGAACGCCGCATGGTTCGCTTTCACGAACGCTTGTCAGACCGCAGCATCTATCACCGCTACTTCCGCCCGATGAGTCTCGATCAGCGCATCGCGCACGAACGCCTGGTCCGCGTCTGCTTTGGCGACTACCAGCGGGATATCGCTCTCGCCGCGGAGCATCGTACCGAAAGTGGCGGCGAAACAGAAATCCTCGGCGTAGGGCATCTGGTGAAAGCGCATCTATTGAACGAGGCCGAACTCGCCGTCTTGATCGTCGATGAATACCAGGGCCGCGGCCTTGGTTGGGAGCTATCGAAACGATTGATCGACATCGCGCGATCCGAAAAGCTGGCCCGCGTGACCGTCGAAATCCTCGGCTGGAACCATCCCATGCTGGAGGTCTGCAGTAGCCTGGGTTTCCGGTTGGATGACATCGAAGACGGTGTCATTCGCGGGGAACTACGTTTATAAATCTCGGATCTGGCGGCACACTTGGGGACAAGAGGCCCGAGCGCCTAAACAAGACTGACCAGCGCCGCGGGAACAGCGTCGTCCGGCAGCCACTGCTCGCGTGCGCCGTTTGCTTTTCGCACTTCGTCTTGTGCCCGATTTAGCCCCCATAGCTGGGGCGTTACATTGAAGGTGTATGGGCGCCCCATTTCTCGACGAATGTTTGGATGTGTTAGCTCGCACCCCGCGCACACTCGATGCGATGCTCCGGGGCGTCAGCCCAGTGTGGACATCCGCCACGGAAGGCCCCGGAACCTGGAGCCCCTATGACGTTCTCGGCCATCTCATCCATGGCGAGAAAGCGGATTGGATCCCCCGCCTCCTCATCGTTCTTCAGCACGGCCCCAGCCGTCCGTTCGATACCTTCGATCGAGAAGCGCAGTTCACCGATAGCCAGGGTAAATCGCTCGACGCTCTTCTCGATGAGTTTGCCCGAACGCGCGGAGCAAGCCTCGTAGCGCTGCGCGCCTGCGAACTCCAAGCGGACCAACTTGATCTCGTCGGCACCCATCCTGCGTTCGGGCCGGTCACCGTGCGTCAGTTGCTTGCCACCTGGACCGCCCACGATCTCGCACACATCCTGCAAATCAGCCGAGTGATGGCCCGGCGCTATAAAGCGGACGTCGGACCGTGGGCCGATTATCTGTCGGTCATGAGATAGACGGAGTATTCCCCGGTCGTTCTCTTGTTTGGAGATCCGCCCATTCCCTTCGGCCCAACAAGGCAATAAGCGAAAATATGTCTTGTGGCATAGCCAAACAAGGCTATTTTTCAATGCAAATCACTCGACAGTCATTGTGCTGGTGAGTCTTCAAACTTACTCTCAAGAAGCGAGGCCGGGAAATAAAGAAACGGGGCAACGATCTGGCGCGGCGCAGGTTTGCTTCCGCATTTCAACTTTAGGGAAGACCAATGACACTGAAGTCACTACCACGTACGGTGGGTAGCGCGGGACGCAGTATCCTCCGCGGCCCCGGACTTGCTTCTCTGGACACCGCGATTTTGAAAGATACGAAGATCAATGAGAGCGTGCGCATCCAGTTCCGCGCCGAAGGATTTAATATCCTGAAGCGCGCGAACTTCGGTGCTCCGGGTGTCTCCAACTTTGTTGCGCCCTCGGTCACCAACCCCACCGGGTTGAATGGTCCGGCGGGCAGAATTCAGAGTGTTGTCACTTCCGCCCGGCAGATCCAATTTGGGCTGAAGTTGATCTTCTGACGAGTTGCTTCCTCCAGCTCGCCTCTGGTGAAAGCAGCAAACCCGGCCAGCGTCGCCGCGCCCGGCCGGGTTTCGATTTTTGGAGCCGCCTAAGGGACTTGAACCCCTGACCCGCAGTTTACAAAACTGCCGCTCTACCAACTGAGCTAAGGCGGCTTTCTTTTCATTCTACCTTGCCTCGTCACAAATTGCCCCATGTTGCACGACAGCAAGGGTTGCCGCTCGGAGGATGTTCTGAAGTTCGGTTTCGGTCAGGCCATTCGGGTCAGAAACCCGTGTGATACCATGCCAGAGGAAACCGGAGGCGAGTGTGTAGTTCTGGCGTATTGTTGGCGTCTGCTTCTGTATTGCAAGGCAAATTTTCTTTTAGAAGAAGGTGCAGCTTGATCGCGAAGAAGATCGCAATCGCTTTTAGTTTGGCCGCCATCGCGGCGCTCCCGAATGCATATGCGCAAGGTGGACGCGGAGGACCTCCCGGCCCGCCCCCCACTCCGAAAGCCGCTGCCAAGTTCGATATCACCGGCTACTGGGTGTCTCTTGTAACCGAAGATTGGCGCTATCGCCAATTCACGCCGCCCAAGGGCGATTTCACCTCGGTGCCTCTCAACCCAGCAGGCAAGAAGGTGATGGAGGCATGGGACGCCGCGAAAGACGAGGCCGCGGGCGATGCGTGCAAAGCATACGGCGCCGCCGGTTTGATGCGCATCCCGACGCGCCTCCATATTACGTGGCAAGACGACAACACGCTGAAACTGGAAACCGATGCCGGCAAGCAAACGCGCACCTTCCACTTCGGTGGACCCGAGGGCGCGGGCGGCGATCTGCAAGGTTACTCGCGCGCAACCTGGGATTACCCGGTTTCGCTCATCAACACATTCTTCGGCGGACTCGATTTCGGCTTCACGCTGCCTCCGCCTCCCGGTGGTTCGCTGAAGGTCAGTACTTCGAAATTGAAGGGCGGGTACCTTCGCAAGAACGGTGTGCCGTCCAGCGCGCGCACCACGATGACGGAATATTTCGATCGCCTCGAAGTTCCCGGCGGCGATACCTATCTGCTGGTGACCACTGAAGTGACCGATCCCGAATATCTCACGCAGCTCTTCTGGACCAGCACCCATTTCAAGAAGGAGAACGACGCATCGGGTTGGAGTCCCACCCCTTGCTCGGCACGATAAGAGGCGACCATGAACATGATTCGTAAATTTATCCCTGTTCTCCTGACACTCGCCACCGCTGCCACGATGTCGGCGCAGCGTCCAACCTCGTTCGATGTCGATCTCAGCGGCTACTGGACACCGGTTCTCCATGAAGACGATCTCGAACGCGGCAACGGCCCCGAGATCGCCGATTACGGCGGGTTCGCGCTGAACGAAGCGGGCCGCTTATTTGCGCTGTCTTATGATGTCTCTCGTCTGACGCTTCGCCATCACCAGTGTGACGCTTACGTCATGCCGTACCAGATGCGCGCCGTCGGCAACTTCCGCATCTGGGAAGAGCGCGATTCGCACACGCAACAACTGATCGCCATCCACGTGTGGGCGCAAACCACCGAAGGCCACCGCGTCATTTACATGGACGGCCGCCAGCATCCTCCGGCGTGGGCTCCCCACACGTATCAGGGATTTTCCACCGGCAAGTTTGTCGGCAACATGTTGGTGATCCACACCACCCACTTGAAACAGGGTTGGCTGCGCCGCAATGGTTCACCCGAGAGCGATCAGGCCACCGTCACGGACTTCTTCATCCGCCACGGCGATCACCTTACCAACACCACCGTGTTGAACGACCCGGTGTATCTCACCGAGCCGGAAGTCCGCAGCAACAACTACGTGCGCCAACCTGGCGATCACCACGCCTGGCTCTATGCCTGCGACGACGGCGAGCAGATCTTCGGCCGCCAGCCCGATAACGTCCCGAACTATCTCTTCGGCAAGCAGCCCTACGCCAAAGAATACTCAGAGCGTTACAAACTGCCGTTCTTTGCGAGTCTCAGCGGTGCCGATTCCGTCTACCCTGGCTACGCCGAGCGCATCAAGAGCAAGACTGACGCCGACGCCCGCGCGCTGCTTTCTCCCGCTCCGGGCCGCCCAAGCGAAACCAGCAAGGCAGTGAACCCCGAGCCGCGCGACGGCGAAGTTCACGTTTATAAGATCAAGGACAACATGTGGGTGCTGCTCGGCGACGGCGGCAACATCGTCGTACAGACCGGCGATCAGGGCGCTTTCGTGGTGGACAGCGGAGAAGGGAAGATTTCCGACAAAGTCATCGCTGCGATCAACCGCTTGAGTCCGCGTCCCATTCAGTTCCTCGCCAATACCAGCGCGCGCATGGATCACGTCGGCGGTAACGGCAAACTGGCCGCGGCCGGCTCTGACCCCAGCCTTCCCGGATCGTTCTTCGATCTGCAGGCGCCGGGCGCGGCCACCGGACGCCAGTCTGACCCGCTGCACCACGCCACGCTGATCTCGCAGAACAACGTCGTCACGCGCTTGCAAGCCGCCAAGTTCCCCGATGACGCCATTCCCGCCGACACCTTCGAAACCGAACGCCGGCGCAAGTTCCACAACGGCGAATTAATTGAACTGTTCTACGAACCCAATGCCGTCACCGATGGTGACTCGATCGTTCACTTCCGCAAGAACGACGTCATCGTTGCCGGCGACGTCTTCAACACCACGCACTACCCGGTGATCGATTTGAAGAGCGGCGGCAGCGTCCAAGGGGAAATCAAAGCCTTGAACGACATCCTGAACCGCACCGGCTATGAGCATGAGGAGCAGGGCGGCACCATGATCGTCCCCGGCCATGGCTACATCTCAGATGAGCACGAAGTGCTCGAATATCGCGACATGGTCGTGATTGTCCGCGACCGCGTGCAGGACATGATCAAGGCGGGCGCGACTCTTCAGCAAGTGCAAGCCGCCCGAGTCACGGCCGATTACGATACGCGCTACGGCGCGAATTCCGGCCCCTGGACGACGGCAATGTTCGTGGAAGCCATCTACAACAGCCTGAAAAAGTAAGCAGACTAAGCAACAACACGGCGCGCAACGATCTCCGCGATCGGATGCGCGCCTTTTGTTTCTTCCGAGTGCAAAATTTCCAACCCTTCGAAGTAGCTTGTAAACTGGCCGTGCGCAACGCGGTGCTGGTGTTTGCCCGGCGCAGCGAGCAGCGCTGTCGCGACCATTACGCCTCCGGGAGTCAATCCGGGAATCGCACGCTCGTACAGGTCTGGCTGAAAGTATTTGCAAATCACGATCAGATCCCACTCGCCAGCCGCGATGCTGAACTCATGTGCTTCGAGATTGGCGATGTGTGTCTGAATCCTCAAGTTCAACTGCTGCGCGTCACGCGTGAGGATGCCGATCGCGGCAGGCGAGCCATCCACGGCTGTCACGCTCCAACCGTTCTGTGCCAGCCACAGCGCATCTTCGCCTCGCCCGCACGCGAGGTCCAGTGCGTTTCCGGGAGGCAGGGACTCGACTGCCTGGGACAGCACCGGCGTCGGGCGCGGCGATGCCGCACGTTCGCTGCGGCGATTCACGTCATCCGCGGCCCGATGGCGTTCGTCCCATTCGGCAAGGCTCATAACCACAGCCTCGCACGATTGAAGCGCCGCCACACCGTGGGCTTACGGTATGGAGGCGTTATGCGCCGCCACCGCCCCCAATGTGCCCGTGGTCACGAAGTTCAGCCACGCCAGGCGCGGGTACAGATCCGGACGATGCCGTAAGGCGGTGTGTTGCAGAAAGAGAGAAACGCCAACGAAGCTGGATTTCACCAACAGCGCCCCAACGCCGAACTGGCCGGAGCGTCCGCCCAGCACCGGATTTGCCTCACTCTTTTGCCAACTGGTCGCGATGTCAGCGGCATTACCGCCGATGACCGCCGCGACAGACCCGCGGTATAGCGTCCGGCCGCGAGGGGTTTCGTCCAGGTTGCTCACCAGTTGATTGTGATCCGCCGGAGTCATCCGCGCCGAAATCTCTTCGATTGTCGCGGCAGGTGCCGGTAGAATTCGATTCCCTTGGGCCAAGCCCGAAAGCCCGCATAGAACACCAACGAACAGGATTTTCGCAAACATCGCTTTCCTCGTTTCCCGGCGGTCAACTGCCGCCGTACCGTCTCTGGAAAACGCATCGGAGAAGGGCCGCCTGCTAAGAGCGGCCTACGGGCGGGAATTTTCCGGTGCGGCCCGTCTATTTCTGTAACGTGGAGGAATTGGGGATAAGAACGATGCCAATCGCACTCGCTTCACACGAGCACACGTGCTTCAGTGCAACTGGATTGCGGGGTAGCGGAACTCGGCGGATCTAGCCGATGGTGGAAGCCGTCTGATTTTCCGCCGCACTCGGGCCGGCTGGATGCGCATTGAGAACCAGCGTGGAACTTACCTGCTGAACCCGCTGATCAAATGCGGATCGGATCGCCGCGGCGCAAATAGTGTTGATATGGCTGGGTATACCGCGAGATCGCTCGTACACGGCACTGACGGCGTCCGGAGGGAAAATCACGCCGGGGGTTACTCCTGCCCGGGCCAGCCGGGTGTCGATATACGATGCCGTTTCAGATGAGTCGAGCGGGCGCAGTGCGGTCCTAACGGCAATCTGCTGCGCGAAAGCGCGAAACGCCGGCTCATGGAAACGGTCCTCGATGCTAGGCTCAGCCGTCATGACCAGTTGCACTGTTTTCTCTTTGCGCATGCCAAAGGTGGCCAGTGCTTCCAACTCCGCCAACGTCGATGCATCCAGCAGATGCGCATCGTCCAGGAGAATAGCGACGTTCTTGCCTTGCTCCAGACACTGGGTTCCGCGTGCCCACAATGCGATCGGAAGAGATGCCTTTCCGTTTGTAGGCAGCGACAACTCCAAATCTTTGGCGATCGACTGCCGCAGTGCCATGACGCTTTGCGGTGCGGGACTCAGCAGCGAGTAATGCGCGGAATCCTTCTTAAGATCCTGGGCCAGGCAGCGCAGTAGCATGGTCTTGCCGTAACCCTTTTCGCCGGTCAGCAGCAAAACACCCTTACGGGACCAAACACTAAATCCCAAGCCCGCCAGCACGTCCCGATGGCCCGGGGAGTCGCAGTAAAGCGCTGGCTCCGGATCGTCGTAGAACGGATCGTAGCGGAAGCCGAAGTACGCAAGCAGCGGATCTGGTGTTGGCTCCGCCATCGGTTCGGGCGCGGAATTGCCGCCGGAATTAGCCGGTGCCGACGGTAGTTGCGCCTCTTCCACCTCCGGGTGCGCTACGGCCTGGACCGATGGATGAATCGCGGCGTCCGCGTATTCCTGCTCTGGCTCAACCGGCTGCGATTGCGGAACGTGCGGTTTCGTTGGCTCCACGGTCGGTTCCGCAACCTCGGGGAATCGGGAAATGTCCGAGAGTTTAAAATCGATCGCGGCATGGGCCGCGTCGCCTTGGGCCTTACAGAAAATTCCAAAATGCGCACTCGTGTTCCGGTTTCGCTGAATCACTAGTGCGATTTGCCACGAGTGAGGAAAGAACTGCCGGTTCGTGCCCCGTGCATCATCGTCCAGAATCAATTCCCGGCTGGTGCTGTGATACCACCCCACCACTTCCGAAACCCGCGTGATCGCCACGCTGTCCAGCAAATGCTGCAACGTTTCGTGGTCCTTTTCCGAAAGATGGAACGACGGGCCGAATTCGTGTTCGATTTCGAGTGCCTGAAAGCCCGTGATGGTGACGCGATTTCCGTGCCGTTGGCCGATCAGGATGCCGCCGATCTCACGCCCACCCCACGGCGTGCGACGGTAGCCGGACTCGGCTTGGTCCGCAAGCAGTTGCAGAAGTTCCGTCCGGCAGTATAACTCGCCAGAAGGCAGCTGGAATCGACGAGAGAGTTCCATTCTGGTTACCCACAGAATACCATCGACGGACTCGCGAAATGTCCTGTATTTTTACGTAGTTCGCGGCTTCGTCGTTGGTTCCATTCACTACTCCCCCGCAGGGGTCAGGCTAACTCGATACAGGTGCAGCGTTCCTTTGATCCGGTTGTTGATTCTTTCCGATTTTCTCCGCATCAGCTGCACCAGGATGGCTTTCGTGCCCGCGCCCGCGCGGAAATTCACCGAAGCGGTTTGCCGTGTTGCGGAGCCCAGAATCGGCTGGGTCTCCACCAGGACCCGTTTCGCGTCCTCGGCGTCCGAGATGCGGAAGAACGGGCCCTGATCGGTACTCAAATCGTCCGCCGAAAACTCAACTTCCAGGTGATAGCCGCCGGGATCCACAAAGGCGGCCTGATTCAGCGTCGCCAGATCAATATTGGTTTCGCCCAGAAAGCGCACGTCCAGCCCATCTTCCTGCCGGTATTGTACTGATGGGCCCTCTTCCCAATGCCAGTCGAACGGGACCCGCATCGGTTCCTGGTCGAATCTTGAGTTCGTCAGTATCTCGCGATCTTTCCCCTGCTGCGGCAAGCTTTCGCTGAGATCTTTCCACGCTGTCCGTGCCTCTGGAAGCCGCTTGAATTCCCAGAGGGACTGAACCGCCAAGGAGCGCGACGCCTCATCCAGCAGGCTGTTGGCGCGCATCCACTTCCATGTCTCGACAAACTGGTCGGCCGAGGTGTTACGGCGGCTCCACTTCAACCAGGCGCGCGCGGCGCGTGCGTCCAGGGGGATCAGTCCGCCGAGAAGTTTGTCCTGCGGCGATGCAAAGCGTTGGACGTAGAAAAACAACACGTCGTCGAAATCGCCTGTTTGCGAAAGCAGAATCGGGATGTGGCGAAGTCCTTCCTTCACCCGGTCATGAGTGAAGTCGAAGTTTGCCGCGCGCATCCGGACAGCCGAAAGTCCTGCGCCCAGTTCCAAGGCACGATCGAATGCCGCTATGGCCTCTATATTCAGGCCGGTGAACGCCAGGTACTCTCCGTAAGCGCACCAGCTGTTGGGATTGGAAGCGTTTTGGAGCAGCATCGCTTTTGCGGATTCGGCGTTTGCTCCGCTGTTCTGCAACTGTTCCAGAATTAGATCGGGCCGGCACCCCCCGCGCATGCATGTTGGCGATTCAATGGGCGGTGGATTCACATGAATTCGAATCGTGAATACGGCCGCGAGGAGTGCCAGAAGCGGGAGTATCAGCCGCATTTAGTCCTCCCTCAAAGTGGGCGACGCCCCGATCCCGGCGATCCACGCCAAGGCCAGGCCATTCGCCGGAATGTAGAGATTGAAATCGACGAGACTGTGCAACCCAATCGCGAAGAGGGAGCCAATCAATCCAATGCCAACAAAGAAATGCTTGGATCGGATGTCCGTTGCGGAAATGTAGATTCCCCGGACCAGCCATATACCCAACGCCACAAACAGCAGGCCTCCGAGGATGCCGAGTTCCGCCAGGACTTGCAGATAGTCGTTGTGTGCGTAGTCGACTCGCACGTCCGGAAGGGAAACCCGGAAACGGTACAGCGCATGCTCCAATGCGCCCAATCCGCATCCCGTCCATGGATAGGCCATAATCACGCGGAGCGTTTCTCTTGCGATCTGCATGCGTCCATCCGCGGTCCCCAGCGCGGGTACTAATGCAAAGCGTGCCGCCAGTGGACCTGTGATGAACAGCAGCACAAGGACAAGCGGAATGGCCACTACCGCGAGCCAGCTTTTGCCGCCCTGCGGCCCATCGACTCTACGCAGTGCCGCAACGTAGAGGATCGCCATCGTCGCCGACGCCGTGACCGCGGCCAGGAATCCCATGCGCGACTGAGAAACCGCAATCCCGAAAAACATAATGGTTGCGGATCCGAGCGTAATGGAAACGCCAATCGCCGTGCGAAGCGACATCGGTTCGCGGTGCCGACGGTGCGCGTTGGCCGACCAGATGGAAAACGCCCACGCAATCGCCAGTGGATACGCCATCTCCAACAGACCGGCGTAATGATTGCGGTTGACATAGCTTCCCGAGACGCGGACGCCCGGCGAAAATTGAAGCAACCCGAGGATTCCTTCAACGGTTCCCGCCAACAGAACCGGAATGGTCACCGTCCACATCTTCGCGCCGGGCCACCAACGCCCCATTTCGCGCGCCGTAATGTAGGCCGCGATCCCGGTCAGTACGTTGAGAAGGCGTTCAAAGGTCACATTCGGCGCCACCGAGGTTTGCATCCATGATTCACGGCTGGCGCCAACAACCGTTCGCACCGTGTCCAGATCCTGCCACCGGCGGAATGAGACGAGTTGAACCAGAGCAGGCGGGAGCGGCGTCAGTTGCAGCAGGATCCAGACAACCAACAATCCAAGCAACGCAAGATCGCGAAAATCAGAAAGCCCAGGGCGGCGGGAACGAACGAAGAAAGTCAAAAGGGCCAGAACGGCTATCGCCAGACTGACCCATTGAAAGTCACTTGTATGAACACCACCGGTACCGAGGGCGGCAGCGGTGATCGAGATGGAACAGCCGGCCAGTACGAGCCAACGAACGAACTCTCGCCCGCGCGCGTTTCCGGTCAAAGCTATTGAGAGGGACTCGGATTACGCTGCGCCAGACCGATGCCGAGCGCTGCAGCTCCAGCGGCTCCCACAACCACGCCGGTTGTGCGCTTTGCTGTCCACCATCCGGCGGGTGGCTTGTTGCCGCCGAAATCAATCTCGCCAACCAGATCCTGTGGTTCGACAACATTGCCGGCCTTACGCAGGACCACGGCACCCTTCTTCTTCAACGTAAAGTGTGCGGTTCCGGAATCCAGCTGAAACATCGGGACTCCATTCACCATGCCTACACGTCCCGATGAACCAGGTGCAAGAATCACCGTGGAACCATCCGGGAAAGTGATGGTCACCGGGGTTTGTCCTGCCTGAATCGTATCCCCAGGCAGTAATGGCCAATTTGGTACTCCGGCGCTAGGGTTCACTGAGCTACCGCGGAGGATAAACGCAGAATCCGACGATACCAATGCGACCTGGCCCTGGGCGACGAGACCCACGACGAGCAGGAAGCAGAGAGCTATTCTTCCGATGTCTATGATTGTACGAATCATAAGGATACCTCACCATAACATGCTTGGATAGGAATTGGAATACTGTAAACTCGCCACACAGGCAATTATCGTTCCCATTCCCGTAGGCAAGTACTAAGGCCCTCCCTCCGGACAACCCAACCCATTTCTCGGACGACTAGGACTATCCTGGGAATATTGCTAGGCGCGCGCAGTCGTAGGTTAGAGTCCGGCCAACTGCGTGCTATTATTACCTTTGGAGCCAGCCGATCTGTCTATCGGAGGAGATTTCGTGGCTTTAATGCAGGAACAGCCTTGGTTCGTTATAAAGGTTCATACCCGCAGTGAAGGACTGGTCGTAAACCACCTGCGCGGTAAGGCCTATGAAACCTTCCTGCCAACTTTCCAAGAAGCCAGACAGTATTCGGACAGAATCAAAAAAATAGAGTCGCCGCTGTTTCCTGGCTATGTTTTCTGCCGTCTCGAGCCCAACAACCGCCTGCCCGTGCTGAAGACGAACGGGGTGGAATACATCCTCGGTGCCAACAACGTTCCCGAAGCGGTTCCGGTCAATGAAATCCATGCACTGCAACAGTTGATGGTTGCGGGGGTCGCCGCCAGGCCTCATCCGTATCTTCGGCGCGGTCAACGGGTAAAGATTGGCTGTGGTGCGTTCGCCGGCGTGGAAGGTTTGATCGTGCAAGAGCGGGGAATCGATCGTTTTGTCCTTTCGGTCACCATGCTGCAGCGGTCGGTTGCCGTCGAGATGGATCGGACCTGGGTCAGGCCCGCTTAGTACGGGGTATCCATGTACCTGTCATACGGACCCATTTGGGATAACATCTTCATTTTCAGATTCCTGCTGCGGACGTAATCGATCAAACCGTATAGTTTACGATGTAGTACATTTTTGCTTGACTTGTTTCGGATAAGCCTGTAACCTATTGTCCTTAGGTACTAATGAACCTCTTCGGAGGGAGGTTCTCGTCAGTATTTCCCTCCTGCTGCTGTGACAAAAATGGCGGTAGCCTGCCTGATTTCCATCTCCAATTCTCAAGTAGTTTCCTTGTAAGTCATTGAACGATAGGCTAATTCGAGGTTTTTCTATGACTGTCAAAGCCAAGACGAAGATGGTGAGTTTCCGCCTTTCCCCCGACGAGTATCATCTTTGTCGAAAGGCATGCGACACCCATGGCGCCCGGAATATCTCCGAGCTGGCTCGCGCCGCGTTGCAGCAGCTGATCGTTGAGCCGCATCCTTCCACAAATGCGGATCGCGTCCGCGAGTTGCAGGAGCGAGTCCGTGTTTTGTCGGCGGACCTGGATCGGTACGCGGCCGAGCTTGACATAGAGGCTGCGGCGGCTCACGGCGCTTTGGAGTCTGTCGCACAGGGAGGTGTCGCGTGAAACGCTTCGCTTTGCTGGTATGGATTTGCTTTGGCTTGGCTTCGGTCCTCTTTGCGCAGGCAACCGGAAACGGTTTGGATGCGCCCTACGTGATTGGAGTGGATGATTCGCTCACCGTTCACGTAACGGACCTGGAGGACTTCGCGGCCACTCCATTCGTTGTCGACATGCGCGGCAACGTCACGCTGCCGCGAGTGGGGCGGATTCATGTTGCCGGCCTCACCGCGGACCAGTTGGAGTCCGTGCTCGCCCAACGGTTGAAGGAATACTTGCAGAATCCTGAAGTGCAGGTGGTGATTTCTCAGTTTCACACCCTGCCGGTTTCCGTTCTTGGAGAAGTCGGAACGCCGGGTATCCAACAGCTTCGTGGCACCAAAACCCTGCTGGAGGTGATTCTGGCTGCGGGTGGTCTGAAGGTCGACGCAGGGAAGAACATCACGATTACGCGCCGCATTGAAGAAGGCTCCATTGCCGCGCCGAACGTCAAAGTGAACGATGCCGCGGGATTCTACATCGCGGAAGTATCGACAACAGAGGTTACGAACGCGACGACGATCGCGGCGAATCTTGAAATCAAAGGCCGCGACGTCATCACAGTCTCGAAAGGCGAGTTGGTGTATATCATTGGCGCCGTGCGGAAGCCGGGTGGATATGTCCTGGGCGGAAGCACTTCGCTCACGGTTTTGAAGGCCATGGCGATGTCAGACGGACTCGACAAGGGTGCGTCCGCCAAACACGCGCGAATCCTCCGTCCCAGGCCCGATGCAACGCGTGAGGAGATCCCGATCGATCTCCAGAAAATCATGAGCAGCCGTGCGGCGGATGTCACGCTGCAGCCGGAAGATATTTTGTTTGTGCCTACCAGTGCGAGCCGCAACATTGCGCTTCGCACCGTGGAAGCCGCGGTTCAAGTGGGTACCGGGCTGGCCCTGTACTCGGTTCGATTCTAGGAAATCTATGGAAAACCTTCCTCCTCCCAAAGAAATTACCGTCCGTCCGGTGACTGCCGAGACGCGCGTTGCGGGGTATCCCGGCTATGGGCCTGGGTACGGCGAAGGGTATCCGCCGACGCCACAGCAGGAAACCGAAGGCGGAGGTTTGTTGGCCTACTGGCTCAGCATCCGCCGTCACAAGGGAATGGTGTTGCTCTTCGCCATGTTCGGCGTGATCGGCGGGGTGCTGATGACTCTGCGTCAAACGCCGGTGTACCAAGCGCGCACTTCCATTGAAATTCTCGACATCAACCTCGATTTCCTCGGCGGACGGCCCGTCCAGCCGGTAGGTGATGACAGCAACTATGCGGCACTTGTGGATATTCCCACACAGGTTCGTTTGTTGCAGAGCGATAGTTTGCGCGTCCGCGTGATGGACAAGCTTGCGGCCGGCGGAGCGGTGACGAAGATGGCGCCGAACTTCCTGTCGACGTGGAAAGCGGCGCTGAAGATTGGGCCTCCGGCGCAAGACCAAACCATCAACGCCCGCAATGCTCTGATGGGCTGCCGTGTGATTTCGTCCACCACGACTCGAATCATCGATCTGGTATGCGATTCATCGAGCCCCGCTTTTGCCGCCTCCTACGCCAACACCCTGGCGACGGAGTTCATTGATTCCAACGTGGAGGCACGTTGGAAGATGAGCCAACGTACCGGGGAGTGGCTGACAAAACAGTTGGAAGACCTTCGCGTGAAGCTGGAGCGCTCCGAGGATAATCTGCAAAACTATGCGAAGCGCGCCAATTTGAACTTCACCGGGGAGAAGACCAATGTGTCCGAAGAGCGGCTCAGTCAGCTGCAAACCTCCCTTTCGGAAGCGCAATCCTCCCGCGTTGCCGCGCAATCGCGCTTTGAAATTATCCGCTCCAGCCCAACGGATGCGCTTGGTGCGATCGCTGATGATGACTCACTTCGAAAATTGGAAGATGGACTGGCGGACCTGCGGCGCACGGAAGCCGAGTTGCTGGCCACCTATACGCCGAGACACGAAAAGGTGGTGAAGGTACAGGCACAGATCGCTCCGTTGCAGGCGGCACTGCAAAAGCAACGTACCGTCACCATGGCGCGTGCGCAAAAGGAGTTTGAAGGAGCGCAAAACAAAGAGAATTTGCTGAATGCGGAATATCAGAAACAGTCTCAGCTTGTCTCTGGAGAATCCGAACGCGCGATCCAATACGGGATTCTAAAACGCGAAGTGGATTCCAATCGCCAACTGTACGATTCGATGTTGCAGAAGGTAAAAGAGACCAGCGTGACTTCGGCGATGCGCGCCAGCAATATCCGTGTTGTCGATTCCGCCAAAGTTCCCGTTACTCCTTATAAGCCGGACATCGCCCAGAATATCGAGATTGGCATGTTTGCCGGACTACTTCTCGGTATCTCCTTCGTCCTGATGCGTGAACGCGCCGATCATACGATTCAACAGCCTGGAGATGCTCCTTTTTGGTTGGGAGTGCCGGAGCTTGGCATTATTCCGAAGGCCAAGATGGGCCTTAGCTGGAGGCTCTCCTACGGCGGTGGCGCATCCAGGCCGGCGCTAGCGAGCGCAGCTGTACCGGCGGAGACGTCTGACAGTCGCGTTAGCTTGCGAACGGAAGGCAAGATTGTCGAATTGGTTACCTGGCAAAGCAAGCCCTCGGTGATCGCTGAAGCCTTCCGCGCGGTCCTCGTTTCCATCCTGTTTGCGAATCAGGAAAAGAAACGTCCCAGAGTACTCGTCGTCACCAGTTCCGGTCCGGCGGAAGGCAAATCCACGGTTGTGACCAATTTGGGCATCGCCGTCGCCGAAGTAAATCAGCGCGTGTTGCTGGTCGACGCCGATCTCCGTAAGCCGCGCCTTCACTCCATTCTTGGCGTCTCGAACGATCGCGGTCTATCCGATCTGCTCCGTTCGCGCGAGCCGGTCGAGATTGCGATGGAAGGGCTGATTCAGGAAACCGGCATTCCGGGTCTTTACCTGCTCCCCAGCGGACCGAGTACGTCTGCGGCTGCCAGCTTGTTGTACTCAAATCGAATGCCCGAAATTCTTCGCGCCCTGCGAACGCAATTCGATACTGTTTTCATTGATACGCCACCCATGCTGCAGATTCCCGACGCCCGTGTGGTCGGCCGCATGGTGGATCGCGTCGTCATTGTTGTGCGTGCCGGTAAAACCACCCGGGACGCGGCCATGGCCGCCCGGCAGCGTTTCGCGGAAGACGGAACTCCTGTGCTTGGCACCATCCTGAACGATTGGAATCCGAAGTGGTCCCCCAGCGGTTACTACGGTTATGACGGTGGCTATTACAGTGGCTATTACGAACACAAGAACGGTTACAGCCGCGGTCCGCTTGCCGATAATCATTCCGAGGCCGAAGATTCTGTTCGGCGCTGATGTCGCACGGCCAGGCAGCCAATATTCCACGGGAGCATGATCCATTGAGCACCGCATCCCCAGCCATTCACGAAGCTGGGCAACCCGAAGTACCGGTCATTGTCCTTGAACCTTCGCGCGGCTATCTGCATCTGAAGCTCCGCGAGGTTTGGGAGTACCGTGAGCTTCTCTACTTCCTTACCTGGCGGGACGTGAAAGTCCGCTATCGCCAAACCGCAATCGGCGCGGCATGGGTTGTGATTCAGCCATTGATGACGATGCTCGTGTTCACCGTGCTGTTTGGACGCTTAGCGAAGATGCCGTCAGACGGATTGCCTTATCCGATCTTCGCGTTCGCCGGATTGCTCCCATGGCAGCTTTTTTCCAGCGCACTGACCGGCGCGGCGAATAGTTTGGTGGGCAATCAAAACCTAATCGCGAAGGTCTACTTCCCGCGGTTGATCATTCCACTTTCCGGAATCCTAGGGAGCCTGGTGGACTTCGCCGTCTCCTTTGCGATCTTGCTGGTACTGATGGCGTACTACCGGATTTGGCCCACCGCCGCGGTCTGGGCGCTGCCGTTGTTTATTCTGCTCGCGATGACGACGGCACTTGCGGTCGGTTTGTGGTCCGCGGCATTGAACGTGAAGTATCGCGACGTGCGTCATATCATCGGTTTCGTTGTTCAGTTCTGGATGTACGCAACGCCGGTTGCTTATCCCAGCAGTCTGATCCCGGAAAAGTGGCGCGTGCTCATGGGACTCAATCCCATGTCGGGCGTCGTCGAAGGATTTCGCTGGGCGCTGCTCGGCGGTCAGCCGACCTACGGCCCGCTTCTGGGCGTCTCCATCGTTGCTGTGCTCGTGTTGTTGATTGGCGGATTGATTTACTTCCGCCGGACCGAATCGACGTTCGCCGATATTATATGAGCGATGCTCCAATTAAAGGTGCTTCCAAGACAAGCACTCTCTGGGTGGTTAGCATCCTGCCGATTTTGAGCGTGCTGTGTGTCGGGTTTTGGGGCGCTCGCATACCGCTTACCACATGGCTAGCAAGGTCGGACGCACCTTCGTATGTCGCTGTCGCGCGCCACCTTGTGAGCGGCACGGCAACTGGAAGCGCATGGGATGAACGCGTCTTCCCTGGTTGGGCATTGTTGATTACTCCGTGGAATTTGGTGGGGAGTCTTGATGCGGGAATCATAGTGATGGCTGCGCTGTTTGGTGCACTTGTTCCCTTTGTCGTCCTTCGATTGACGAACGATGAAGGCGTTGCGTTCGCCTCTTCGGTTTTGCCTCCCGTGTGGATCATGCAGTCGTCGCTTGGTATGAGCGAGCCGGCGTACCTCTTCTTTGTTCTGGCGGCGATTCTATTCGCTATTCGTGGGAACGTGACACTCGGTGGAATCTTGATGGGCTTCGCGGCGCTGATTCGTCCCACGGCATTATTTCCTTGGCTCGGTGTTTTTGTGTATCTTCTGGCAACAAGTGACAATCGCCGCCTGATCATTAAATGGGTGTTTTGGAGCGGATTGGTTGCCTCGCTGACGCTTGCCATTAACTTCGCCCTCTATGGCGCGCCGTTCCGCCAACTTCAGCAATATGCGAACCTTCCGAATATCAGTGAGAGCGCACAGGTCTCCGGACTCAGCAGCGGAGGTTACGGACATCTTGGTTTTCCGTTCAAGGCGCTCGTGTTGACCCCATTTTTTTTGCAGGTTCCACTTTGGAAGGTTTTTTACATTTGGGGCAACGCGATTTTTGTGCTCTGGGCCTCCGTGCGAGCGTACACCTCCTGGAAATCCGGCGGACTCTCCACGGTATTTGCGATCTGGGCAATCACCAATACTGCGTTCATCGTGAGCACCGGCCCTTACTGGGGATTTCATAGCTTTGACCGGTATGCATTGTGGGCGATGCCTGCGTATTTGTATTTTTTTCGTGAGTTTCTGCCGAAGCAAACCTCCCGGTGGGTGGCCATCGCCACCTTATCAACGTTATTCGCATTGCGACCGGTATTGCGTGGAGCCTGACAGCCAAGACCTATGCGCTTCCTCCGGACCGAATCAACTTTCGCCGATATTGTTTAATCGAAATCTATGAGCGACATAGCCATTCGCGTCGAAGGTTTGGGCAAGCAATACCGCATCGGCAAAGTTGCGCGCTACGAAACACTACGCGACAAACTGAGCGAGGGCATCGCCGCGCCGTTCCGTAAAGTTGGTTCCTTGCTGCGTGGCGGCGGTGGTGAGAGCCGGGATAGCGAACTGTTCTGGGCCTTGAAAGATGTATCGTTCGAAGTGCCGCGCGGAAGCGTTCTCGGCGTGATCGGCCGCAATGGAGCAGGGAAGTCCACGCTGCTCAAGCTTCTCTCGCGCATCACGGAACCGACCGTAGGCCGCGCCGAAATTCACGGCCGCGTCGGATCGCTCCTTGAAGTAGGCACGGGCTTCCATCCCGAACTGACTGGCCGCGACAACATCTTCCTGAACGGCGCGATCCTGGGCATGAAGAAGACGGAGATCGCCCGCAAGTTCGACGAAATCGTTGCCTTCGCCGAAGTCGAGAAATTCATCGATACAGCCGTCAAACACTATTCGAGCGGCATGTACATGCGCCTGGCCTTCGCCGTCGCCGCGCACCTGGAGCCGGAAATTCTGATTGTGGATGAAGTGCTGGCGGTAGGCGATGCGGCGTTCCAAAAAAAATGCTTGGGAAAGATGGACGACGTCGCGAAGCATGGAAGAACGGTGCTTTTTGTGAGTCACAATATGACAGCGGTCGAGAGTCTCTGTAGTAAGTGTGTTCTCCTCAGCCAGGGAAGTGTTCAAATGATTGGGGACACCCGCGAGGTGGTGTATCGCCATTTATCCGGACATCTCCCCGCCGTGAACGAGGAGGTCGCGCTTGATTCGCACTCCGGACGGACGAATGGTTCGCTTGCTCTGATGCGAAACGTGAAGGTGTCGTCGAGTCGCGGCGATTCCCTGGTGATACGTATGGGCGATTCACTCGTAGTTGATGTTTGGTTTGACAGCAAAGACGTGCCTTTGGTGCCGGTCCTAGGTATTGTTGTTAAGAATGCTGGTCGAACACCCCTGTACACCCTGAACAATCGCTTTATACATCATCGCGTTGACCTAGGTCCATTAACCAAAGGCAAAGTTCGGTTGATCCAGGAGAAGTTGCCTTTGATGCCAGGCAACTATATTATTGACCTATTTTTGGGTAATCAGGAAGGCGATTTGGACATCGTCGAAGAGGCCATTTCTTTTGAGGTTGTGGCCGCCGATGTCTTTGGAACGGGGAAACTTCCTGCATCCTGGTGCGGTTCATTCTTTCAACATGCAAATTTCGAAATTGAAGATTGTGCCGCAGATTTGGCGGTAGTTTCTTGTCCCACAATAGCCAGATCATGAGCCATGCGGCCGAGGGCAAAATTCCAGGCGTATCCGTGGTCATCTGTTGTCACAACAGCGCCTCCCGAATTCCCCAGACGTTGCGGCATCTTCAGGTTCAAACGGGAACGTTCGGAATTCCTTGGGAAGTGATCCTAGTCAACAACGGTTCGACCGATGACACGGAGGCCGTCGCTCAACGGGTTTGGGCCGAATCTGCGCCGGTTGACTTGCGGATTGTCGATGAGCCTCAGCCCGGACTGAACCACGCCCGTCTCCGTGGACTCATGGAAAGTCGATTCGAGTTTCTTTCGCTCATCGATGACGATAATTGGGTGGCTCCAGATTGGGTAAGGAAAGTCTTCACCATTCTGTCCACCAAGCCAAGCGTCGCAGCGTGTGGGGGGCGAGGCTCCGCGGTTTCGGAGACCGCTCCGCCGTTCTGGTTTCCGATGTTCGAGTCCGCATTTGCAGTGGGGCCGCAGGGTGAGCGTGAAGGTGTTGTTCCCAAGGAACGCGCGTTTCTCTATGGCGCTGGACTTACCGTTCGAGCCTCGGTGTGGCGTCGTTTGCTTGCGGACGGTCACCGAATGGTTCTGAGCGACCGAAAAGGCAACTCGCTAAGCTCTGGTGGCGATAGTGAATTGTGTCACGCCCTTGTATTGGCTGGGTGGAAACTCTGGTACGACCCGTCTCTTACCTTTCACCATTTCATTCCCGAATCCCGCCTTCGGTGGGATTACCTCCGGGCACTCCATCGAGGATTCGGGACAGCCGCAGCGTGGCTGGAGCTTTACAAGTGGCAAATCGTCCCGCCGGGATCGATGAGGTTCCGCTGGCTACCTTTTCCCGAATCTTGGTGCTGCGCGATTCGGAAGAGTTGGCCGTTTCAGGTCTACGCAACCATTCAGACCGTGTGGAGGCAAAAGCAGCGTGTCGGCGAGTCCTGGCGGCAGCAGGAGTGCGAAGGCAGTGCCGAGGTGTTGCGAATGGAATGGGAATTCGCGCGGGCGAAGGAACTTGTACGGAATCCATTGCGTTACGGGCAGGTTCGGCGCTCCATTGAAAATGCGAAGTGGAGTTCGTGAGCGTTACGAAGCCTGTCTCTGACTTGGTATTCATCGGCCGTTCATGCTAGTTTTCATCGTCCCTCTCCAAAGCCCAAAGGTGTCCAAATCCTGGGATCGTGTTAGCAAGCTTGCCAATCGAACCATTGCATCTCTCGCGAATCAGTCTGACCCTCGGTTTCAGATCTTCCTGGTTTGTAACGAGAGGCCGATTGGATTGCCGAGTTTCCCTCAACTCAATGTGATCGAGTGCGACCTGGCGCCTCCTCCGAATGTTCATTTGGAACGGGAAAAAGACAAATGGGTGAAGATTCGAATCGGTTTGGCCGCGGCGCGTGCATACGCTCCAGCCCATTTCATGCTGGTCGATGCCGATGACTGTGTGAGCCGGGATCTGGCAAGAGTATGTGCGGCCCAACCTTCCGCGAATGGTTGGTTTATGGATCGTGGATACGTGCACAGGGAAGGCGCGTCGTGGCTTTTGTTGCAGGAGAATTTTCATCATATTTGCGGCACCTCCGCGATTTTGCACTGTGACGTTGAAGACTTACCCGAAGGACAATGCGATGACTCGCGGACCATCACTCGCTTCGGACACAGTGTAATCGCGGATGAAATGCGGAGAATTGGCCGTCCACTATCACCGTTGCCGTTCGTTGGATCTGTCTACATGACAGGAACTTCAGAAAATCACAGCGGTTTTACCTATAGGCCCTTCGATAGCATTCGGCGCTTCGCACGTGAAGTATCTCGCTATCGCCTCCTGACTCCGAGTCTTCGCGCGGCTTACGGCTTGAGGGAGCTGTCCTGATCCGCCGCTTCGACGGAACAAGTCCTCATGGCGATACCCGGCCGGTGTCATCTTGACCAGTCCATCGATTTCCATCGTCGTCCCCAACTATAACGGTGCGGCGCATCTGCGTGACTTCCTGGATTCACTCGCGCGGCAACAGTACTCTTCCATGGAAGTCATCTTCGCAGACGGCGGATCGACCGATGATTCTTTGTCGATCGTTCAAAGCTACGGATCGATGATTTCCGAGCTGATCTCCGAACCCGACCGCGGCCAGTCCGACGCCATCAACAAAGGCATTCGCCGCAGTTCGGGCGACATCATCGCTTACGTCAACAGCGACGACCTGCTGGAACCCGGAGCGCTGCAGCGCGTCAGTGAATACTTCACGCGGCATACTGATGCCGAGTGGCTGGTTGGTTCGTGCCGCGTCTTCGGTGCGGATACGCAGGAATGGATCTTGCGCCCCGAAGGGTGGACCCGGTTACTCGATACCGTGCTGCCCTGGAGCCGTCCGCAGCAATACGTATTTCCGCAATCCGGCGCTTCCTTCATGCGCCGCGGCCTTGTCGAACGCCTCGGCCCCTACGATGAATCGCTCCACTATTCGATGGACATGGAATACTACGCGCGGGCCGCATTCGCCGGAGTGAAGATGCACATCGTTCCTGACGTTCTCGCCGCATGGAGAATGCATCCCCAGTCCAAAACATGGACGCGCGGCTGCGCATACGCGTTCCGGCAGGACGAATGCGCGATTTTAGAGCGCTACATCCCCAAGCTTCCGGATGCGGAACGCAAGGAAGCAGAAGCCGCGCTGCAACGCGAATTACCGAACCTGCGGCTGAGGGAAGCCATGTATGCTGCCCGCGATGGCCATCGCATGCGCGGACTCCAAGGGCTCCTCCAACTGGCGGCGCAATATCCGAGTGCGATTCTTCAACGCCCTTGGCTCGGCGGCATGCGCCGCGTTTTATTTGGATTTCAAAATTGAACCCGGCCACCCTGAATCCCGCGCGATTGAATCTAACCACAGACACCTCGCGTCAGAACGAGCCGGGACTGGACGGCCTGCGCGGCATTGCGGCACTCCTGGTGTTCGTATACCACTTGCGCTGGATCGCCGGTGAACCACGGCTCTTCTTTGCCGGGATCGACTGGCAGTTGGTTGCCAAGCGCCTGGACATCGGCGTTTGCCTGTTTTTCATTCTTTCGGGGTACCTGCTTTCAAAGCCATTCTGGGTGGGCGTCTCCACTGGACGCTGGCCCGATCTTAGCCGCTACGCGGTGCGCAGATTCGCCAGAATCATTCCGGCCTATTGGTTGGTGCTGTGGATGATCGCCGCGCTCTCGCCCTCCACATACACGATGTGGGGGATGGTGGCGTTTGGTCTTCAGCTTGTCGGACTCCATACTTTTGCCGATTACACCTATCTGGGTTGCGTGCCGGTGTTGTGGAGCATCGGTACGGAGATGCAGTATTACGCCCTGCTGCCGCTCCTTTTCCTCCTCGCGAATTGGATCGGGCGCCGGAAAGTTTGGCTGACTGCGTTGGCTCTTGCCTTGATCATTGCCCTGATTGATCCGGCATGGCGCTTTATTGCCGTGCAACTCGCTCCGCACCTTCCCGGCCACATTATTCCCGATACGCAGTCGCGTGTAATATCTGACTCTGTGTTCTATTTTCTGAAGTGGTTCGGCGCTGGCATCGCTGCTCAAGCCGCGCGGCTGTTTCTTCCTCTTTTGAACAACTTCTCCCGTATTCAGTGGGATCTCGTGTTTGTACTCGGAATCGTCGCCTTCGCGACGGTTGTCGCGTACTCTTCGGAAGGGCAATGGCGCAGCATCTCGCGATGGGGTTGGCCGATGAGTGCGATCGCTTCCGCTCTTCTTGTCATTGCCTCGCCTGGTTCTCATTTCGGCATGTGGCTGGATAGTCCGCCACTGCGGATCTTGGGAAACATTTCGTACGGAATCTATCTTTGGCATTGGCCAGTGCTCACGGCCGTGTTCGGCGGGACGCTACCGGATCGTCTGGGGCCGGGGCTTGCCTTTTTCGTTTGCGGTGCGATTACTCTTGCGTTTACCTGCCTCATCGCGTGGCTAAGCCATCTCTCGCTGGAACGTCCCGTCATTGCCTGGGCAAAACGTCAAACTGGCGCAGGCGAAGCGTTGCGCCAGATCCTCGTGTTCATTGGTCTCCGGAAAGCCGCCGTGCAGGCCGGAGACAAAGAAGCTGCATTCCGTGCTTCTCATTAACCTCAGCCTCCATCCCTGGGTCGATTTCCGGCTCAAACGCAATCAGGCGATCTTTGTCAATTTGCTGAGGAATGGCGAGCTTTTCGATCGAGGCCTGTGGATCAACGTTCCCGTCATTGTGGATTCGCCCGTCTCCAAATACGTTTCCGGCCCATCCATTACACCCGAGCAACATGTTCCGCTCGATGTCTCCCTGCAAGTTCTGCAGCCGAAGTACAGCCTCGCACACTGGTACCAGCCCGCTCTGCAAAAAGCGTGGGGCCGGTCCATCGCCGGACAATTGCAGCAGTGGATTGGCGGGCAACCGTACTGTTTGTGGATGAACTGCCCCGGCACACTTTCAAATGCGCTTGCCCGGGAGTTAGCTCCTCATGCTGCGCTTCGCGTGTTCGATAGCAGCGACGATTTCAAAGTGTTTCCCGAACTCGTGCAGCACGTCGATGAACTCGCCTCGCTCGCCGACCACGTTCTTTGTGTGAATGAAACGGCGGCCGCACGCATTCAACATCCTCACAAAACCGTGTTTCCCAATTGCACCAGTTGGAACTCGTTTCAGCTGCGTCAGCCAAACTTCGCGCTACCTCCGATACTGCCGAAGCCCGCGGGGGCCACATACATCGGATTCATCGGCGGCATTCATCAATCGCGGGCCGATCAAACTCTGCTGCAGCGAATGTTCACCGAGTTTCCCTCGTTTACGTTCGTCTTCGTCGGCTATCCCGATAAGCCCGAATTTCTCACGTGGCTTACGTCGTTCCCAAACGTTCGATTCCTTCCGTCCGTGCCCTATACCGATCTGCCGGAAGTGATTCGCAGTTTTGACGTAGCGATTGTTCCTCATCTGGATAACGAGTGCACGCGAGGGAACGATCTGCTGAAGGTGCTCGATTACTTCGCCTGTCAAGTGCCTGTGGTCAGCACACGTAGTTCGAATGTTGAGCGTTACGGCAAGGCCGTCTACCTGGCGGAAACACACGATCAGTTTCTCGCCTATATCAAAGGCCTGATGAGCGGCGAGATCCGCCACAATCCGGCGCTGGGCGATGCCATTGCAAAGGAGCAGAGTTGGGAGCGCCAAGTGCCTCAACTTGCTTTGCAAGTGGGTGAGTGGCCCGGACGATCGGCCGAGCGTGTGGCGGTGACTGCGCAATGACTCCCGGCGCTTTTTTGCTTCGCCTGCGTCAACGTACGCAAGGTGGACCTAAGACCACTTGGTATCGCGAAGTGGTCCGGGCCCGTATTTTGAAAGCAGCGCCGCTGCTGGGCACAAGCGATTCCACGCTTTGTGAAGTGCACCTGCTCACGTCCAAGGAAGATTGGCTGAACGCATGTTGGGCCATTCTCTCGTTCTATCGAGCCTCGGGAGTGAACTATGCGCTCACCATTCATGAGGACGGCACGTTGCCGGAGTTCGCGCACCAGACGCTGTCCCGCCTATTTCCGGATGCGCGCATCATTCGCCGCTCGGAAGCCGACGCTCAGGTACGCGCGTCGCTGGCGAACTTCCCGCGATCCCTTGCGTTTCACGAAAGCAACAAGCTTTCTTTGAAAGTGTTCGACGTGCTCCATTACACCCGCGCGCCGCGCGTCATGCTGCTCGATAGTGACATCCTTTTCTTCTCCCATCCAACCGAACTGATCCGCCGCATCGAAGACCCCAGCTTCGCGTGGAACAGCGCCAACGAAGACGTCGCGTCGGCCTACACTGTTGATGCGGAAACGGTGTCGCAACACTGCGGCTTGACGTTGGTGGATCGCTTCAACTCTGGACTGTGCATCTTCCATCGGGAATCGCTGCGCTTGGATTGGTTCGAAGAATTTCTGGGAATTCCGGGGGCCGTCGGTCATTTCTGGAGAATCGAACAAACACTGCTCGCCTTAGCCAGCAGCCGTTTTGGTTGCCGTTTGCTGCCCGACGAATACAAAGTGCGAGTGGAGCCGGGAATTGCCGGTCGTCCGGTTAAGCACTACGTCGGCGCCATCCGCGATTTGATGTATCGCGAAGGCCTGGCTTCGTTGGATGCGTCCGGCTTGCTGACTTCGACGAGATCATCGCGCCCGCAAGCGATGTCCGCCGAAGCGGTCCGCTCTGAGCATTAGCCGTTCCTTTTCTTCATGCGAGTTTTCATGATTCCAGATTGGCGGGCAGGGAATCCATACCAGCAACAGATGGCGGACGCCCTGCAATCACAGGGCGTCAATGTTCTCTTTCCTCGCGGTTACCATCGCGGATTGCCCATCTGGCGCAGCCTCCGCCGGGTCGAAGAAAAAGTGGACATCGTGCATTTACACTGGCATGAGGCTTACATCCGCTCGAACACGCGTGTTGGCGAGTGGCGGTACGCGGTCAAACTGATTTTGGATCTTCTCCTGGTGAAAGCATCGGGCGCCAAACTCGTCTGGACCGTGCATAACGAAGTGCCGCACGATTCACCGCGTCCCGGCTACTTTCGTAAATTGCAGTATGCGATTTCCTGGCTGGCGGATTCCATCATCGTTCACAGCAGTTCCGCGTGGGAAGAAATCGCGAAGCATGTTCGCCGCGGGAAGAACGCCGACATCATTCCGCATCCGCACTACCGCGATGTCTATGGTGACGTCATTTCGAAATCGGACGCGCGCCGCAGATTAGGACTGCCGGAACAAGGAATCGAATTCTTATTCTTCGGCGTGATTCGCCCCTACAAGGGTGTTGAGGATTTGTTGGAAGCGTGGAGAAAGGTGAGGCCGTCGGCCGGCGCGCGGCTATTGATCGTCGGCTCGCCAGGTCCAAAAATCTACGAAGCCCGCATTCGCGAATTGGCGGCGGGGCAAGATAACGTCCAGCTGATTTTTGACTTTGTTCCGGACTCGGCTGTTCGCGATTACGTCTGCTCCGCGGATTGCATGGTGTTGCCGTTCCGGAAAATCCTGACGTCCGGCAGCCTCACTCTCGCCCTAAGCTACGGTGTGCCCGTGATTGCGCCGGACGTTGCGTTTATTCGGGAGGAAGTGAATCAGTACGGCGGCGAATTGTTTCAGTTACACGATGTCGATTCGCTCGCTAGCGCTATCGGGCAGGTCATTAGCAAAACGGGCGAGACGGGCGGCCATCCCCGTTTATCCGCGCGTGCTATGAGTTGGACCGATCTCGCCACCCAGACCGCCCGCGTTTATTCCCGCGTGCTGCGCGGTCAGTCGCCCGCGACCGCTTCGCTGCCTCATTTCACGGATTGAGCGGGATGCAGAAAATGCCGGCACCACTGATCCAGAACGAGCAGCGCATAGATATGCCGCGACCGGTCCTGGGTTTGGTGAGCCTCGCAAACACTCCTCAACCCGTCGCGTTTCAGGAAGTCTGTAACGCCACCTTGGCTCAGCAGTGTTTCCTGGGCGTACGAAGTGAGTTCCTCCCGGAACCACGATTTCAATGGAACGGGAAAACCCATCTTTTCGCGCTGAATAATTTCCTGGGGAAGCATGTCGGCAACGGAACGTTTCAGGATGTGCTTGACGTTGTAGCCGTCCATTTTCAAGGAAAGCGGCAATTGCCAGGCGAATTCCACAATTCGATGATCGAGAAACGGTACACGCAGCTCAAGCGAAGCCGCCATCGTCATCCGGTCCGCCTTCACCAGCAGATCGTCGGGCAGCCAGCTGTTCATATCCACGAAAGACATGCGTTCCGCGGCTTCCTTCCGCTTGCACGCATCGTAGAGAGCGCTGATGCTACGGTCGAAATCGCCCGGCGGGTCGAACACCTCCGGCAATTCCGTTGTTCGAAACACTTGGCCCAGCCCCTGATACCGGGTCTCCAGCGGCACGCCGAGCACGGTCCTGAGCGATTGGAAACGATTCGGGAACAAAGCGTAGGCGAGGCGCGCGGCCAGCGGCAATCCGGGTATCGCGTTGCGTTTCGAAATTTCCGTGTGCCACGGATAAGCTTCGTAACCCAGGAAGATCTCGTCGGAACCTTCTCCGGAGAGCACTACGGACACTTTGGATTTTGCGAACTCCGAGAGAAAGTACAGCGGCAGCGAAGCCTCGTCGCCCACGGGTTCGTCCATGTGCCAGACGATCTTGGGCAACAAATCGCGAAAACGCTCCGGAGTAAGAACCAACGCGTGATGATCGGTCCCCACGTGCTCCGCCACACGCTTCGCGTAAGGAAGTTCGCTTTCCGGGCTATCGTATCCAACCGTAAACGTTTTGATATCGGCCGTGCCGATGCGTTTCATCCAGGCAACTACGGCCGAGGAATCCAGGCCGCCGGAAAGAAACGCGCCCAACGGGACATCGGAAATCAGGTGGAGCCGCATCGTCTCGTCCGTCAGGTGGCGAAACTCTTCAACGGCATCCCTTTCGCTAACTTTGCGTGCCGGACCCTCCGGCAGACTCCAGTAGCGCTGCAAACGGAAACGTCCATTGGCGACCACGAACGAGTGCGCCGGCGGAATCTTTCGGACTCCCTCCAGAATGGTTCTTGGCGCGAGGACGTAGCGATGCCGCAGGAACTGCTCCAGCGCGGTTCCATCCAGCTTGCGGGGGACATCCGGAAACTCAAGCAACGACTTCAACTCGGACGCGAATGCGAACGACTGTTCTCCGGCCCAGTAATACAGGGGTTTGATGCCAAACCGGTCCCGCGCGCCAAAAAGAATCCGCTGCCGCTCATCCCACAAAACGAATGCGAACATTCCGCGAAGCTTCGTCACGCACTGTTCGCCCCATTGCTGCCATGCGCACAGAATCACTTCCGTGTCGGATTTCGTCCGGAACCGGTGCCCCTGTTGGGACAACTCAGCGCGGAGCTCCTGAAAATTGTAAATTTCTCCATTGAAAACCAGGCAAATCGCGCCATCTTCGCTGAGCATCGGCTGGTGCCCGCCGGAAAGATCAATGATGGAGAGCCGGTTGAAACCGAAGCCGACGTTCTGATGAATCCATGCGCCGGAATCATCGGGACCGCGATGCACCTGCGCCGCGCGCATCCGCTCGATAACACGCGCCTCCACCGGCCGGGATGGATCGTGGTGAAGAATTCCGTTGATGCCGCACATGGGGACTTATGTCCAAGATAACCCAGCGCGCCGGGGCCGGATCTTTGGAGCAGAGTCTTACCGCGCAAAGTGGTCCAATTTCGGTGAGCGTCATCATCGCCACGCGCAATCGCCACCAGCCGTTGGATCGCTGCCTGCGGAGCTTGGGCAAACAGACGACGCCTGTCTTGGAAACGATCGTCGTCGATTCCTCCGATGACAATGCGACCGAGACTTTGATCTCCAATGCAAAGGCTCAATTTGATTTCTCGTTGACTTATTGCCGCTCCGCCGTCCGCAGTGCGGCCGTGCAACGGAATCAAGGCGCTGACCTCGCGCGAGGAACTCACGTATTGTTTCTCGACGATGACGTTGTATTGGAGCCGGATTTCGTCGCGGAATTGATGAGCGTCTTTCAGAATCCCGAATATCGCAATGTCGGCGGCGCCTCGGGAACCATCGTCAATCAGACATTTGTGGAGCCGCGCGGCTTCAATCGCTTCCTGTTGGGATTTGCGCTTGGCCGTTGGAGCGGGTCCTACAGTGGCCGCCTTCTTGGGCCCGCGGTCAACTTTCTGCCTCGGTCCAGTGACGGCATTCAACCGGTGGATTGGCTCCCCAGCTGTTGCGCGGCGTTCCCGAAGGAAGTTTTCCTGCGCTACAAATTTGGTTCCACATTCCAGGGCTATTCGTTTGCCGAGGATGTCCATCTCTCTGCGCGCGTGGGTCAATCGTTCCGCTTAGTCAACGTCGGAACGGCCCGTCTCTTTCACGAGGATATGGGTGGAGCCACGCACCGCGATTGGACGGCGCTGGCGCATAGTGTCGTCATGAACCGGCACTTGATTATGTCCACGGTTATGCGCAAGACCGGCTTGGCGAACCTGCTTCGCCTTTTCTACTACGAAGTGATTTACTCCTCGCTTGCGTACCTGAACGGTGGAGCCGGCGGCAATCGATTGCGCATTGCCTTCGAAATGCTGCGCGGCCGGTTGATGGCGTTTCGCGATTTGATTCTCTGTAAAAATCCGCATCTCGCTCACTAGACATTCGTGCCGAACGGAACCACATTGCCGGCCATCGACAGAAACGGCCGCCTGATCCAGCTGGATAGCCTTCGCGCGCTTGCCGTATTCGGCGTGTTCATTACGCATTCGGAATTGCACTATCTGGAAATCCTGCCATGGGGCGTCCTTGGCGTTGACCTGTTCTTCGTTCTCAGCGGCTTTGTGATCACCCGAATATTGTTGAATGCCCGTCTCGATAACGCGGAATGCGGCATGTTGTTGACCGCTGGCCGGTTCTATGCCCGGCGCCTCATCCGGCTGGTGCCGCCGTATTACGCGGTGATCGCGGTCTTCGCGCTGGTTGGAAATGCCCACATCCGGACGGCCTTGCTCTGGCACCTCACCTACACCTCAAACCTCTTTTTTGCGATGAATGGAGACCTCAATTTACTGGGAGGACACTTCTGGACGCTTGCCGTCGAGGAGCAGTTTTACATCTTCTGGCCTTGGCTGGTCTTACTATTTCCAATTCGCTTGATGAAGGTGCTGTTCGGCGCGTCCGTCGTTGTGGCGCTCGGCTACCGTTGGTGGAGTTCCGCTCATGCCGAAGGCATGAATGCTCTGGTCATGCTGCCCGCCAATATCGACCGGTTTGCCATTGGCGGATTCGTCGCTCTTCAATGGACGGACTCCGCCAGAAACTTGGACTCCTTCTTCAACCGGCGGCGTTGGATTGTACCGTCTGGAGCGCTTGCCGCCCTGCTGGCTGGATTTCTTCCAGAGGCATGGCAGCCAGTTGCGCCGCTGCTTCGCGGCCTTGGTTTTGGCTTGGTGATTCATGCCGCCGGTCGTGGCATCGGGGGGCGCGTCGGGCAACTTCTCGAATCGCGAACACTACGTTATCTGGGACTCATTAGCTACGGCCTTTACGTTTATCATCCGTTTTGCTCGTGGCTGGTTGCGGGTGTGCTCCGTCGATTCGGGCTGCCCGCGGAAACGCATCCGTATACCCATTTCATCTTGTTTTCGTCGCTCTCCATCCTCACAGCGAGCGCGTCATGGTCACTCTTGGAGAAGCCCTTTAGCCGCCTGAAGAATCGTTTTGAATTCGGCGCGGCGCAATCGAGGATGCCAGTTACTTTAGCCGCGGAGAACGCCGGGCAGGCGAGTTAGCCGCTTTGAATTTCACCGTGTCTGCTGATCAAGCCCAATTGTCTTTGGTCACCGTGATGATCACCGCTCGCGATCGTCCGGAAGAATTGCGCCAAACTCTACGTCTGCTTCGTCAACAGAGCTACCCTCATGTGGAGCTCTTGGTCTTTGACGATGCCTCCGCTCTTCCCTTGGACGCCATGGTCCAACAGGAATGGCCGGATGCAAAGGTGGTTCGCAATAACGAATCGAACGGCTACATTGCGAATCGAAGCCGTGGCTTTGTTCTTGCCAGCGGAGAGTTTATCCTCAGTCTGGACGACGATTCCTGTTTGACCGCGCCAGACGATCTCCTCCACGCGGTGGAGTTCATGCAATCGAACCCGTCCGCTGGTGTTCTCGCGTTCCAGGTCCACAACGGAAAAGACTTCGTTCGCCGCGTTGATCCGAAGGGTGTGCGTCCTTTGCATACCTTCACGGGTTGCGCGCACCTGGTCCGCAAAGCGGTTTGCAATAAAATCGGCGGATACCGGAATTTCTACGAATACTACGCCGAGGAGAACGAATACGCCTTGCGTGTGATGGATGCGGGATGGCAGATCCTCTTTGTGCCTTCCATCCATGTTCATCATCGCGTGTCGTCGATTGGCCGCAATCTCGCGCGGATCTGGGCCCACAGCCTTAGAAACAACATTTGGACCATCCTCATCCATATCCCCGCCAGACGTCTGCCGCTCGAACTGGGGTGGAAGACATTTGTCGGCGCGATGGAAGCGGCACGCCTGCTGCAGATTCGCTGGTTCTGTTGGGCCATCGGTTCCGCCATTGCGTCCGCTCCCAAGGCCCTTCGTGAGCGCCGCCCGGTCTCCGCGGAGACTCTGCGTCTCTATGACTGTTTGCGCTTCGGCCTTGATCCCAAAGATGGCCGGATTAGCGTCGCACAGGCCGTCCAATGGTGGCGGCGGAATTGGCTCCGGCGCCGCAGAGCGAAAGCGTTTTGGAATGCTGGCGGGGAGGGAATCGGCGGCTCGTCCACGGCCACGTTTTCGGAGGTCGAAGTGTCCGGTGCCGCCGGGCGGGATCAGGCTCGGTGATTATGAGCGCGATTCTTTGCTCCATCCTCGGCGCCCGTGAACACTACGCTCCCGCGGTGATGGCCCATCGCGCGGGATGCTTGCATCGTCTGGTTACGGATTTTTGGGCTCCCTCGGTTTTTCGCAGTGTGCCGAAGGCCCTCCACAACGCTACTCTCCGGCGCATGGCGGACCGGCATCACGCCCAGTTGCCGCCGGAAAAGGTTTGCGCGCTGACCCGCCTGGGCATGGAATACCGTTGGCGGTTGTCGCGCGCCCACAACCGGGCGCAGCAGTATGCGGTGTATGAGGAGATGGGAACGCGGTTTGCCGCTGCTGCTTCCGCCTATCTCACTAGTGGCCAGGATGCATTTTTCGGCTATTCCAATGCGAGCCTTGAGACGATTCACGCGGCAAACAGGCTCGGCCTATGGACTGTTGTCGATCAAATTGATCCAGCCAAAACCGAGTTCGATTTAGTGACCGAGGAGCACAAGCGCTTTCCCGCTCTTGCCCCGCCGATGTCGGAACCTCCGGAGAGCTACTTTCGGAGAATTCGATCGGAGTGGGACGCGTCCGATGCCATCGTCGTCAATTCTGATTGGAGCCGCGTCGCGCTGATCGAGCAGGGAGTAGAGCCCGAGAAGCTCCACGTGGTGCCTCTCGCCTATGAACCCACTTCGGAAGCGGAACCGCGATCGGAAATGCGAAACGTTCTGAAGATTCTCTGGGTGGGCACCATGTGTCTCCGTAAAGGATTGCCTTACGCTCTTGCCGCCGCTGCACGTTTGACGAAGGCACCGGTTCAATTCACCTTCGCCGGACCGTTGGAAGTAAATTCCGCGGCGCTGAATCTGCCGTCGAATTGCGAATACGTTGGCGCGGTACCCCGGTCTGAGACGGTGCGGCTCTATCAGCAGCATGATGTCTTTCTGTTTCCCACCTTGTCGGATGGTTTTGGGCTGACCCAATTGGAGGCAATGTCCTACGGCCTGCCCGTGATCGCAACACCGTGTTGCGCAAGCGTAGTTGAGAACGGCGAATCCGGTTTTGTGATCGAGCCACGGGACCCGGATGCGATTGTCACCGCCATTGAGCGATTCCTGTCCGACGCTTCGCTGCTACCTGCGATGTCCGCGGCCGCGTTGCGCCGCAGTCGCGATTTTTCGACAGCCGCCGTGTGGTCCGTTCTTTCCACGGCGTTTCACCGTCAGCCGGTTTTAACGAATTAGGAAATTGAGTCGGGTTCGTGCATCTACTTTCTAAAACCAAATCCCTCCTGGTGCCTTCCGGCCGGCGGCCGCGCACCATTCTTGCCGGTCCGTACCGGGGTCTTCGAATGTCGTTGGACCTGCAGTCAGAGACGCAACTCTGGCTCGGCACCTTTGAACGCGAAATCAGTTCCTGGCTGGAACAATTCGCGGCTGGCGCCGAATTTGGTATCGACATTGGCGCGGGTCACGGCGAATACACGCTCTTTCTCCTGGCCAAAACTCAAGCGCGGCGGATCTGGGCCTTCGAACCCGACGCCGCGACCGTTGCGCTCCTTCGCCGCAATCTGGAACTGAATGGCCAGCATGAATCGCCACGGCTTACCATCGTTCCGCAGCCCGCCGGATGCGGACCAAGCGAGGTCGCGCTCGATTCGTTGGATGTCCCAGCAAATGGATCGTGCTTTGTAAAAATCGACGTGGAAGGCTTCGAATCATCCGTCTTGCGGAGCGCGCAGAAGTTGCTCGCCGGTCCCGATGTCCGCTTGATCATTGAAACGCATTCTGCCGATCAGGAACGCGAGTGCCTTGATATCCTTCGCCGTCAGAAGTTTCAGACGAAGATCGCGGATCAAGGATGGTGGCGCGTCTTGGTCCCCGAAAACCGGCCCATCGAGCACAACCGCTGGCTGATGGCGTGGAATAACCCTCGCCTGGTAGCGAATTTTTCGTAACTCAACTTATGAATCCAGCACAGATGTCGGCCCCGGCGGTTGGCCGCCGTGGCGCGTATCGCTCCACGGTTTCCCTTCGCTCCGGGGGAAGCAACCCCGGATGGTGGGCCATTCCGATTGCCACGGCAGCGGCGTTGGCGCTCGTGCCGTTCGACCCAACGTTGCAGGGAAGCCTTATGCCCGCCGCCTGGGCTTTGGCTGTCGGCTTCCTGGGAACAATCGCAATGGATATGGCGGCGCGGGGATGGGAGCGGCTATTCCGCGCTGAGAACGTCATCATGGCCGGATGCGTGATCGTTATCTTCCCGGAGCTTCTCCAACCGTTCTACAAGAGCACTTTGGCCCACGAAAATGTCGTGCAAACTATCTTTGCAATCGGTCTCTTTGGAACATGCGTGGCAATTGGGTGTTCACTGGCGCCGCCGAAGATTCCCAGAACAATGATCGATTTGGCGAAGCGTCAATACTCCGTCGATATCCTGTTTCGCATCATGATGACCAGTTGGCTACTGACGATGCTGAACTATTTTTGGGCCAGCAACTTTTCATTGAGCACAGTGATTGCGGGTCTGATGTCCTCACGATTCGGCACGCCGTGGGCACGCGGTAGCATGGGCGGGTGGGAGGCGTTCCGTGACTTCCTTTCCAATTTTGGACACCTCGTTCCCGTATTTACAGTACTGATCGCGCTGCGTGAGCGGAGATGGGGAAGCTCTAAAGTCTTGGCCGGATTGTTGTGTTCGTCCATCTCGATCCTGTTTATGGCCCAATCTGGTGGGCGGCGGGGCCTTGTGGCGGTTCTGGGCGCCGCGCTCCTCACCTGGGTGTTTTTGAATCGCCGCAGATTGCGCCCGGAACATGTCGTATTCACAGCCATCCTGATCGGCATGACCGCGGTTGGCATGGAATTCGTCCTCCAGATTCGATCCGAAGGCATCGGGCAGGTCTTGGATACGAAGGAAGAAGTCGAGGTGGAGGGCTTGCACGTCGACAACAATTTCTACGCCCTCGGGGAGACTTTGCGAAACGTTCCAAGCGCCGTGGACTTCGTTGGATATCGGTTCTTTGAATACGTACTTGTTCGTCCGATACCGCGTGTCTTTTGGCCGGGGAAACCGACAAGCTCCGGATTCGACTTGGCGGCCGTGCTTGGGCTGCGCGGTTTGTCGATTTCCATTTCTGCCATCGGCGAGTTTTACGTGAGCTACGGCTGGTTCGGAATTATCGGTGGTGGTATTTTCTTCGGTTGGCTGGCCCGATGGTGGAGTCAACTGATCTCGTACGATTTCGGTGTCACCGGTGCGGCCCTCTATGGACTTGGGGCGATGGCCTTATTCCTGGGAGTACGCAGCATCCTGGAGCTTGTGCTGATGTCTTATCCCGTTATCTGTTGGTATGGCGTGGATCGGCTTCTGTGGCGTTGGGCTCGAACAAAATCCAAAGGACCGCTGTCCGCCGCGAACCGGTTTCAGTTGCAGCAACCGTGAAACTTCTCTGGCATTGGATCTCGATGGGGCCGTACCATTTTGCGCGGATGAACGCGCTTGCGGCGCGTCCAGGACTGGATCTGTCCGTTCTCGAAACCACCAGCCTCGACGATCACGGATGGCTTCGCAAAGAGCAGGCCCGGTTTTCCCTTCACACGCTCAGTTCTTTGCCATCCTCCGGCACCGTTTCGAAGTCCCTGGCCGCCGAGCTTCGCCAAGCGCTAGCCGCCCGTCAGCCGGACGTGGTCGTCGCCTCCGGCTACTTCGATCCGTTCGCGCTCGACACCACGCTCGAATTTCGCGCCAGCCACCCGCAGGTAAAGCTTTTGTTGTGGAGCGAGTCCACCGCGCTTGACCGTCCGCAAAGCAAAGTGAGCGCCGCTGCGAAAAGGCTTCTCATCGCTCAGTTCGACGGCGCCTTGGTCGCCGGGAACCCGCATCGGCGTTATCTCGAAGATCTGGGAATGGAACCCGCCCGCATTGGTGTTGTCGGCAACTGCGTGGACAACAATTTCTTCCGCACGCGAGTGCGCGAAATCCGCACTGGCGAAGTTTCGTCGGACCCCAATCTTCCCCGGCGTTTCTTCCTTTATGTCGGCCGCATGATCGCCGTGAAGAACCTCGCCCGGCTGCTGGACGCCTATCGCACTTATGCGTCCCGCGCGGGCGAACAGGCATGGGGCCTTGTCCTTGTCGGCAGCGGAGCGGAGGAGACTGCGCTGCGGGAGCGTGCGCAGGGTATCTTGTCTGGTGTCTATTTCGCCGGATTGAAGCAAGCGGCGGAACTCCCTGAGTACTACGCGAAAGCGTCCTGCTTTATTCTCCCGAGCACAAGCGAACCGTGGGGCCTGGTTGTGAATGAAGCGATGGCATCCGGCCTTCCGGTTCTGGCCTCGGACCGCTGCGGGTGCGCCGAGGATCTTATCCGCAACGGTGAGAACGGATTCCTATTCGATCCATTCGATGTGGAAGCGATCGCCGGCAGCATGCTGCGCGTTTCCTCGGATACGGACCTCGCCGACGCGTTGGGAGAGCGAAGCAGTCTTCGGATCGATGAATTTTCTCCCGAAAAATACGCCGAGCGGGTGCAGCGCCATATCGAACGAATTGTGGCGATGCCATCATCCCGCGGCCACCGTCCCGCCGCGCCCGTTCAGGACGCCGCGGCGCGCCTTCTCGCGAAGGCGATGGGGCACATGGTCCAGCGTTAATTCGAAAACGAGTTTTCGTGTTCCGTATCCATTTCCCATACTTCGATCCCAGCAAGGACGTGCTCCCTCTGGCGGCCGCTTGTGGTATCGGCCGCCGGGGACCCTCCGCAGGTGTCACTGCGAAGCGATTTGAAAATTTGAACGCTGAAGCGCGCAAATACTTCGAGGCAACGCCGGTCGAAGAGGCTCAGCTCGTTTTTTATCCGCATTGTTTTTACCAGGGCGGTGATGCCGCACGAGCGGCTCAACTCGCGAGGCAGTACGATTTACCCTGTATTTTCGTCAAGCACGGAGACGACCCCAATGGAGCGGGCGCCGACTACGGCACTGTATTCCACGAATCGCTTTTTGCTTCCCGCCGCCGGCAAAATGAACGCGTCATCCCGCCATTTGTGGACGATCCTCTGCACGCCACGGAGCAAAATTTACAGATTCGCGAAAAGCGGGATCGCCCTCTTGTCGGCTTTTGTGGATTCACGGGTTCCGCATTCGCCTTTCCTGTTTACTCCGTTTTGCGGCCGGAAAAACTTACCGGCTTGTTGCTGCGGCGCCGGGCGATCCGTGCCCTGAAGAAGTCGAAAGCGTGCGAGACGGCATTTATTCTTCGCAGCCAATATTGGGGCGGCGCGCTGGGATTGACCGAGCGCCGGATAAAAGCTCTTTTCGCGAAGGTATCCGGCGCATCCGGCCCTATCGATCTCAGCCGCAATCTGGAAACCGAAGCGCGCGTCCACCGGGAATTCGTCCGCAACATCCTCGACACCGATTACACGCTTTGCATTCGCGGCGCGGGCAACTACTCCTACCGTTTTTACGAAGTGTTGGCCGCGGGCCGGATTCCCGTCTTCGTGAATACCGACTGCGAACTCCCTTTTTCCGATCGCATCGATTGGAAGCGCCACTGTGTATGGGTGGGGCAAAATTCGCTGGATCGTATCGGGGATGCCGTTGCGGCGTTTCATTCCGCTTTAACGCCCGCCGCGTTCCGCGACCTTCAGCGCGAAAACCGCCGCCTATACGAAACCTATTTCACGCCCTTGAATTACTACCGGACGCTCCTCGCCGGCTTTGTCCGCGAGCCAATCGGTAGCCAACCAATCGGTCGCGAACCAATCGGCCAACGATAAGAACCCCATGAGAGTTCTCCACGTCCTCCCGTCTCTCGCTCAAAGCTATGGCGGGCCCATTCGCGCTGTTCTTGATCTTTCTAGCCGTGCGCAACAGTTTGGTTTAGAGAGCGAAGTGCTCGGTTGCGGTCCGGTGTCGATGCCGGATAATCCGTTGGGTTCGGAGTTACTCCACTCCGTGCCGCTGGGGTCTCCTGCCTCGTATTGTTACTCGCCGCAACTGCGTCCTTGGCTCCGCGCGAATTTACAGCGTTTCGACGGTGTCGTCATCCACGGCATGTGGCTCTATCCTGGCTGGGCCACCGCGATGGAGTGTGCTACGGCGGGAATTCCCTACGCGTGTTTTCCGCACGGAATGCTGGAGCGCTGGGCGGTCTTTGGACAGGGTTTTTGGAAGGCCGCGAAGAAGACGGCGTATTGGCAACTGCGGGAGCGTTCCATCATCGCCGGCGCACGATGCGTGTTCTTCACAACACGCAGAGAGCAGGATCTCGCGCGGCAAACATTCGGTCTGACTTCCGTTCAAGCCATCCTTGCTCCCTATGGAGTCGATTCGACGACCTCTCCGGTCTCTGCGCCGGATAACTCCGCGTTGGCACAGCCGGAAGGGCGGAAGGTCGTGTTGTTTCTCGGCCGCCTTCACCCCAAGAAGAACGCCGATCTGCTAATCGAAGCCTGGATTCAGGCGCAACTTCCGTCCGATTGGCATTTGGTGATTGCTGGTTCGGGCGAAACGGATTACACAAATCGCTTGAAGCAAATGGTGGAAAACGGCGGCGTATCGAACAACGTCCACTTTGCCGGCTTCGTCGCCGGCCGGGACAAGTTGTATTTGCTGCAGCGCGCGAGTTGGTTCGTGCTGCCGTCCTTTCAGGAAAATTTTGGATTGACTGTGCTCGAAGCCATCACCAATGGCTGCCCGGTCGCGATCTCCGATCAGGTCTTCATCAGTGAAGCCTTGCACGACAAATCAGAAGTGATTCCGTTAAAGCTGGAAGCTTGGGTGGACTTCATGCGCACGCGCATGATTGACGATGCCTGGCGCGAAGAGACGGTCCGTCTGGACCGCGAACTCCTGGTTCCGAAAATGGCCATCGAGAGCATCGCCAAAGCCTGGGCGAATACGCTGATTCAAGTGTTTTCCACCGAGCCCAGCCGTTTGCAGGAAACCCTCGCGCCAACGCTGCTTCGCGCGAACGATTGACATGAACATATTAGGTCTCAACGCATTTCACGCCGATGCTTCGGCCGCTCTTTTCCGCGATGGACAACTGGCCGCCGCGATGGAAGAGGAACGTCTCAACCGCATCAAGCACTGGGCCGGACTTCCCCTCGAAGCCGCGCGGTGGTGCCTGCAAGGGGAAGCCGCCGAGCATGTCGCCATCTCGCGCGATCCCAAGGCGCATCTTGGATCGAAGCTTCTTCGCGCCGCCATGAATCCCGGCCAGTGGCAACGGCTGCTTTCCCGCGCGCAGAACACATCGCGCGTCGCGCAGGTGGGGGAATTGCTCAACGAAGCGGGCATACGATTCGGCGCGTTCCATCATGTGGAGCACCATCACGCGCACTTGGCGTCCGCGTTTTTCTGCTCGCCGTTTGACGAGGCCGCCATCATCTCCATCGATGGCTTCGGCGATTTCTCCAGCGTCATGTGGGGCATCGGCCGCGGGAACAAATTCGAAGTGAAAGGCCGCGTTCCGTTCCCACATTCTCTGGGATTGTTCTATACGGCTTTCACGCAGTTCCTCGGCTTCCCAAAGATGGGCGACGAGTACAAAATGATGGGCCTCTCCGCGCTGGGCGAGCCGCGTTTCGCCGACGCTGCCCGTCAGATGGTACGGACCGAGGACGATCAAATCCGCCTGAATCTTGATTACTTCGTGCATCACGACCAAGGCGTCGAAATGACGTGGGATAACTGCGAACCCACAATCGGCACCGTATATTCGCCAAAGATGATGGAAACCTTCGGCGAGGCGCGCGCCTATCGCGCGCCCATCGATCAGCGCCACGCCGATCTAGCGGCCTCCGCGCAAGCGGTTCTTGAAGAGAATTACTTCGCTTTGCTCAACTACGTTCAAAAGCAGACCGGGTTGAAGACGGTGTGCCTTGCGGGCGGAGTTGCCCTCAATTGCGTAGCGAATGGAATGATCTTTGACCGCACGGCGTTCCGCGATGTCTACGTGCAGCCGGCGGCGCATGACGCCGGCACGTCGATTGGCGCGGCGCTCTACGTGCAGCACCAGATCCTCGGCCAACCGCGCGCGTATGAAATGCGCCACGTTTACTTTGGTCCGGAGTACTCGGATGCGGAGATTCGCCGCGATCTGGATGCCGCCGGTTGCGTGTTTCATCGCCTTAACGAAGACGAACTGCTCGATCAAACCGTCGCCGAAATCAGCGCGGGAAATATCGTTGGCTGGTATCAGGGGCGCATGGAGTTCGGGCCGCGCGCGCTCGGCAACCGCAGCATCATTGCCGATCCGCGCCGCAAGGACATGAAGGACATCTTGAATCAGCGGATCAAGTATCGCGAGCCGTTCCGCCCGTTCTGTCCTTCCGTGCTTGCTGAACATACGGGCGACTTTTTTGAATGCAGCTATCCGTCGCCGTTTATGGTGGTTGCCTATAGCATCAAACCGGAGATGCGCAGCGTGATTCCGGCGGTCACGCACGAAGACGGCACCGGGAGATTGCAGACCGTCGAGCGCGACGCGAATCCGTTGTACTGGAAACTCATCCGCCGTTTTGGCGATGCCACGGGCGTGCCGGTCCTGCTGAACACGTCGTTCAATGAAAACGAGCCGATTGTGAACACTCCCGCGCAGGCCATCGATTGTTTCCTGCGCACGAAGATGGACACGTTGACCATCGGTTCCTATCTGCTCCGCAAGCCGGAAAACGCGCATCTCGCCGAAAATCGCGCGGCCTTCGCGGAAGTACAAAGCTAACTTGCCTGTAGCCTGTTTCAATCAGTTCTTCTGGCCTGACACCGCCGCCACCGGCCAACTGCTGGCGGATGTTGTGGAGGCGCTCGCGCACGAAGACCGCGGCTCGGAGCGCCCGTTGGTCATTTGCAGCGAAGCGCAATATGGCGACCGCGACGATGCGCCGGAGCCGAGCGCGCGTATCTTGCGCACAAAGCCTCTCCCGTTTCAGCGCGGACATGCGCGGCGCGCCGCTTCGTATGCCAGCTACATGCTTGCTTCCTGGAGGCGGGCGTTCCAACTGGGAGAGAGCGATGTGGTGCTCACCATGACCACGCCGCCGCTGCTTTCGCTCACCGGAAACCTGATGCGGCTTTTGCACGGAAGCCGGCACGTGATTTGGGAAATGGATGTGTATCCGGATGTTGCCGTGGATCTCGGCGTCTTCAGTGCGAATAGTTTGGTCACTCGCCTTCTCGCGGCGGTGTCGAATTGGTCCCGGAATCGCGCCGACGCGATCATTGCGCTGGGCGAGGAAATGAAAGACCGCCTGGTTGCGCAGGGCATTCCCGCCAACAAAATTCATGTCTGTGAAAACTGGGCGGATGGCGCGCAGATTCAACCCGTGCCGTTTCCCGATGGTCCTCTACATCTGCACTATTCGGGGAACCTTGGCCTGGCGCATGACATCGCCACGGTGCGGGATGTTATCCGCGATTTGAAGGACGACACCCGTTTCCGCTTTACGTTTGCGGGAGCCGGTCCTCGGCGAAAAGAGTTTGAGCAGTTCTGCGCGGCGAACAGCCTTGCATCCGTGCGCTTCCAGCCCTATGCGTCGCGCGCCGGTTTGTCGGAAAGCCTGGGAGAAGGGCATATCGGACTGGTCACGCAGAAACCGGAAACGTTGGGCTCGGTGGTTCCCAGCAAGACCTACGGCATCATGGCGGCGGGCAGGCCGATTCTTTTCATTGGACCGAGGCAGGCCACTCCCGCGCGCATCATCGATCGTTTCGATTGCGGGTGGCGCGTGGATCCGGGGGACGGCGCGGGCTTGCGGGCCTTGCTCGAAACGCTGGCCGCGAATCCGGATTTGATTTATCGTGCGGGCGCGCGCGCCCGTACTGCTTTTGAACAGCATTACGATCGCGCCATCGGAGTCGCGCGAATCCTGGATGTGATTGAAGCGCGGCCCATTGCGGCCGCTGTACGTAAGGACGTTCCGATTGCTTCGTCCAGCAAGAGTTAGTTCGCTCTCTCGAACGCGGGGTTCGGAGGCCACGTGTATTCGATAATTTTTCTTACCGTAACAGCATTTATTTGTTGTCTTATCCTGACGCCGTTAGTACGCCGTCTGTCGCAGCGCATTGGCGCGCTGGATCTGCCGAACGCCACACGGAAACTGCACGCGTCGCCGATTCCACGCACCGGGGGCATTGCCATTGCGGGCGCGTATCTTCTCGCGCTTGGGCTGCTGGCGGTCGCTCCGCTCAAGGGCGCCATGAAGATCGACGTGCCGATCATCATCGCGCTTCTTCCCGCCGCCGGCGTCGTTTTCGCGACGGGGCTGATGGATGATTTCATGGGCCTCAGTGCGTGGGAAAAGCTTTTCGGTCAAATCGGCGCGTCGTGCCTTGCGTACTGGGGCGGCGTTCACGTGATTGGTTTCGGAGGCTTCCAGGCCGAGGGATGGTGGAGCCTTCCGCTCACCGTGTTCTGGCTGGTGGCTTGCGCCAACGCATTCAATTTGATTGACGGTGTGGATGGGCTCGCCACCGGCATTGGGCTTTTTGCCACGTTCACCACGCTGGCCGCGGCACTGCTGCAGAACAACATCGCGCTTGCGATGGCGATGGCGCCGCTGCTGGGAGCGCTGCTCGCGTTTCTCCGCTATAACTTCAATCCCGCATCGATTTTCCTGGGCGATTGCGGCAGTCTGACGATCGGTTTCCTGCTGGGCTGCGCGGGAGCGGTGTGGAGCCAGAAGTCCGCGACGATTCTGGGCATGACGGCGCCGCTGTTGGCCCTGGCCGTGCCGCTGCTCGATACGAGCATCGCCGTCGTCCGGCGCTTTCTCCGGCATCAGCCGATCTTTGGCGCCGATCGCGGCCACGTGCATCACAAGCTGTTGGACCGCGGCTTCAGTCCGCGCGTCGTTGTTCTGGTGCTGTACGGATTCTGCGGATTAGCGGCCACGTTTTCGCTGTTGCAGACGGCCACGAACGACCGGTTCTCGCCTGTGCTGCTGGTGTTGTTTTGCGCAGCGGTGTGGATCGGCATTCAGTTTTTGGGATACATCGAATTCGACGCGGCGCGCCGCATTGTGATGGGCGGGGCGTTCCGCAAATTCCTGAGCGCGCATATCTCGGTTGGCGATTACGAGAAGCGAATGAGCGCGGCACTGAAGCCTGAAGAGTATTGGTCGGTGTTGCGCGACGCCAGCCGCGCGTTGGGCTTTGCGGAGATCACGATGGAAATGAACGGCGTCAGTTATCACGACGCCGGGCCGGATGGGACACTTTCGCCCGAGGAGTTCGCGCAATGCGCGCACATCACGATTCCGCTTCCTGGCGGCGCCGCGGTTAGCTTCCGCTATCGTGTGGGCGCGGCCATGCAGCGCGCCATTGCCATGACAACACTGATTGAGTCCATGCGCACGAAGCTGGAGGCCGCCGAGGCGGCATCGGGAGACGCAGGGGTTCAGCACATCATAAAGCCGGAAATCGCAAAATCGGTGGAGGGCGCCAACTGATGCGGGCGTTGGTCACCGGAGGCGCTGGTTTTATTGGCGCCCATCTGTGCTCAGCACTCGTTTCGAGCGGGGCGAGCGTTGTTGTGCTGGATAATCTGCGCAGAGGCTCGCGGGAGGCGCTGGCGCGGTGCGGTGGTTCCGTGGAGTTGATCGAGGGCGACGTGCGGGACTTTGCGGCGGTGGAACGCGTGATGGCGGGGGCCGATGTTGTGTTTCACCTGGCGGCGCAATCGAGCGTCATCAGCGGGGATGCGGATACAAATTACACGCTCTCAGCGAACGTGGAGGGAACGCGGAATGTGCTGGAGGCTGCGGCGAAGCAATCGGCAAATCGTTTGTGCCGCGTGATTTTTGCGTCGTCGCGCGAAGTTTATGGAGATCCCGAAGCGGTGCCTGTGGCTGAATCCGCGGCGCTGCAGCCGAAGAACACTTACGGCATCAGCAAGGCCTTGGGCGAGGGTTTGTGCGAGGAGTTCGCGGAAAATTGCGGCGGCAATCTGCGCGTTGCGATCCTGCGGCTGGCCAATGTTTACGGGCCGGGGGACCGCGATCGAGTGCTGCCGATTTTTCTGGAGAACGCGCTGGCGAACCGGCCGCTGCGTCTTTACGGCGGGCAGCAGGTGATTGATTTTGTTTGGATCGGCACGGTGGTGGAGATGATGCTCCGGTCGGCGCGGCTTTTGGACGGGCAGGCGGGTGTGCTGGGGCCGATCAATATTGGCAGCGGGCAGGGAACGACTGTCGCGGAACTGGCGAGGCGGGTGGTGGAGGCGACGGGGTCGCGTTCGCGGATCGACGTGGAGCGGCCGCGCGAGATTGAGGTGTCGCGTTTTGTCGCCGGCCTCGATGAGGCCAAACGCGTGTTGGGGCTGGAGCCTCCGGGCGATCCGCTGTTTGCGCTGGATGAGATGATCCGTGCGGAAGTGGCGCAAATCTCTTGATTCTATTTAGCTTTTTTGTTTCCGGCTCTTGTTCTCTGGCTTTTCTTCCTTTGTCTTGCTCCTGCTTCGGTTTATGGAGGCCTCCCCGGTTGGTAACCCGCCCGGCGGCGGGGTTGTTTTTAACCCGGTAATGCAACCGGGGCACGCTTTTCACCCGCAACGGCTTGGGTTCACTGTCACGCTCGCGATCCTCGGCTTGCCGCACTTACGCCTTGGCGCAATCGACGCTATCCGCGCAGGTGACTCGAGTACTCAACGCGGCTCGTGGCCCGGTTTCCGGCAGCAAAACCCGGTGCTCTTGACTACACGGTAAGGGATGATTGGCGGCGCGAGCGGGAGGGGAAGTGCTAAGTGGTTGGAAGGGATGGGGAAATAGTTTGGGGTTGGCGGGAATGGATGAGTTGGATGGGGGCATCTTTTGATAAGCCGCGCGGGAGCGCGGCTGCCGGGCGATGCCCCGCCCCACGGGGAGTACTGGCGGCATTTATACGGTGACTTCGATTTCGGTGGTGGAGACGGTCAGCGGGAGGCCGAGTTCGGACCGGACGGCAAGGCTTTCGCGGATTGCGTCGGCGATATTGGCTTCGGCTTCGGCTTGTGAGGAACCCTGACTCATGCAGCCAGGGATGGACGGACATTCGGCGATGTACATGCCATCCTCGTCGCGGTGAATGAGCACAGAGAGTGTCATACGAATTTGCGCAATGAGTTACAAGCTGATCATAACGTATTTCGCAGGGTATATCGAGTTGTGGGGCGGCACTTCAGGGCGGCGGCCGGGCTTCTGTCCGGCTTTTCGGATGGTTTTTTTATGAGCCGCGCGGAGG
>JBEBGM010000022.1:0-68018 GCA_040081455.1 Bryobacteraceae bacterium | reverse complement strand
GCGGACAATCTCTTTGCCGATCAGGTGCAGGTCTGCCGGCCATAGGTGCTCGCCGGAAACCGCACTCATATAAGTAGTCAGTGCGTCGAACCAGACGTAGAAAACGTGCTTGGCGTCTGTGGAATCTGGCTGCTTCGGAACCGGAATGCCCCACTTGATGGTTGTGCGGCTAATCGATAGATCCTGCAGGCCTTTTTTGACGAACGCCAGCACTTCATTGCGGCGGGTTTCGGGCAGAATGAAGTCCGGGTGCTTTTCGTAAAGTTCGAGGAGCTTGTCTTGAAACGCCGAGAGCTTGAAGTAGTAGTTTTCCTCGGAAACTGTTTCCGTCGGACGGCCGCAATCCGGGCACGGGTCGCCGGGCTTGGCGTCGTTTACATACAGTTCATCAAATACACAATATTGCCCGGTGTAAGTGCCTCGGTACACATGCCCATTCTTGAGGCAGCGCTCGAACAAATCCTGCACGGCGGCGCGGTGGGAATCGGACGTCGTGCGCTGAAAACGGTCGATCTTCAGGTCCAGAATCTCCCACTGGAGGCGGAACTCGCCGGAGATGACGTCGGTGAACTCCTTGGGAGTCTTACCAGCCGCGGCGGCGGCGCGTTCGATCTTCTGGCCGTGTTCGTCGGTTCCCGTGGTCAGAATCACGTCATAGCCCTGCATCGCCTTCAGCCGTTTGATGGTATCGGCGGCGATGGTCGTGTAGGCATGCCCGATATGCGGGGCGGCGTTGACGTAGTAGATGGGAGTGGTGAAATAGTATTTCATTCTTGAGATGTTGTCCCGATATCGTTGTTTTCGATACTGTTATGAGCCGCGCACCTGGGCGGCGTAGGCTTCGTTCGCCGCCGCCATAACCTTAGGCAGCGGCGTTCCGGTGCGCGCGGCAGCGGCCCGGCAATCGTCGTACTCGGGTGCGAACGAACCATGCCCGGAAACCTTCACGCGGATCTTGCCGTAGGCGGTATCCACCTCGACCATCCGGCGTTCTTCCACCCTGCGTTCCGCGGGATAGATGCGCAAACCTAAAGTAGAAGTTTCAGAGAAGATAATGTCGGCAAGTTGTTCTTGCAGCTCCGGTTTCGTGATCACGCGGAGCAGCGATCCCGGCCGGTTCTTCTTCATCTGCAGCGGTGACAGCGAGGCATCGAGCGCCCCGGCTTCGAGCAACCGTTCCAGAGCGTAGCCGAGAACCTGGGGGCTGGAATCGTCAATGTTCGCCTCGATCACGCTGACCAAGGTGGATTCCACCGCCGACGTCTTTTCGCCGATCAGGACCCGCAGCACATTGGGCTGGTCTTTGAAATCCTTGTCGCCCGCGCCATAGCCGATGGTGGAAATCTTCATCGCGGGCACCGGGCCGAACCTGGCGGAAAGCGTTGTCGCCAAGGCCGCGCCGGTGGGCGTGGTCAGTTCCACGGCGGGACCGCGGGAGTAAATGGGTTTGCCTTCGAGCAATGCCGCCGTTGCGGGAGCTGGAACCGGGAGCATACCGTGCTCGGTCATCACCGTGCCGCTGCCGACGTTGATCTGCGAGGTGTGGACCTCATCGACATCGAGGAGATCCAGCGCGACACAAGCGCCGACGATATCAGCGATGGAATCGATGGCGCCGACCTCGTGAAAGTGAACCTGTTCAATGCTGACGCCGTGCACGCGAGCTTCGGCCTCGCCCAGGCGCTGGAACACATTGGAGGCGTTTTGTTTGGCGCGGTCCGCGATGGGGGCGCGGTCGATCATCTTGAGGATCGGGTGCATGTGCCGGTGCGGGTGGCCGTGCTGCTCAAATTGGACGTGGAACTTGGATGCGGTGACGCCGCCGCGCTTGGTTTTTTCGACCGTGAAATGCCCGCCGATATCGAGGCTGTTGAGCGCGTCCATCAGGCGATCCGCAGGCGCGCCGGCGTCAATCAATGCGCCGACGGTCATGTCTCCGCTAATGCCCGAGAAAGCGTCGAAGTAAGCGAGCTTCACTCTTTGATTATAGGTGGAGCGTGGTTGGAAGTTCCTGTTTTGTTTGAGGATCTAGGGCCGGGGCGGAGGCCCCGGCGCCGCCCTGAAGGGCCGCCCCACGAGGCGTGCTTCACATGCATGCGGGGCAAGCTACTTCATGTGGCTGGTGTCTTTTTCGTTTTCGCAGTAGGTTTCGATCAAGTCGGTATCGGGCAGCATGTGCACGGGGACCTTCACGCGCCACGGTTTGACGTAGGCTTTGGGGTCCTCGATGGTGATGTCCATTTCCAGGTGGCCGAAATCTTTGCGGGTGAAGCGTTCGATCACTTTGCCTTCCTCGGTCTGCGGGTGGCCTTTGCCGGTATCCACCCACGTCTTGCCGTTGAAGCCGACGGTTTCGATGACCAGCGTGTTGCCTTCCCAGCGGCCGACGGAGTAGCCAAGCCAGCTCGGTTGCGGATCTTTGGGGAGGGGGCGGCCGTCCATGAAGACTTGGCGGAAGGTGGAGTTGGACGACGTCTCATACAGCATGATGATCAGCTTCGGCGTCTGCACGATCTTGAACGGGTGAATCATCGTGTTCGAAAGATTCATGCGAGGCACGCCCGGAGGCATGCATTGCACCATGAGGTCGCCTGAGTGGAGGCTCGATTCGCGTTCGTCTTGCAGCTTCTGCGCCCAGGGAGTCATGACGATATTGCCGGGCTTGAGGTCTTTCGCCAGATCTTGGAAGTAGCCGTACTCGCTTTCCCATGTTCCGGAAAGATCGGGCTTGCCATCGGCGGCTTTGGGGACGGGCGCGGTCATGTTGACCTTGCCGTTCGCGGTGCGCGGCATATCGGGAACTTTGTAGTTCACCCACTGTGCTTGGAGCGTGGTGGAAAAGAGCGCGATGCTGGCGGCGACGAAGAATGCTTTGCGAGTGGCGAGCATTGGAATACGCTAGCACGGCGGTGTGTGGAGGGAAATGGGGCGTCGCATCATGCGGCCTATTGTTCGCCTGGGACCCCGCTCTCACGAGCGGGGCTATGAGGCCGGCCCACGAGTTTGCGGATGTCTTCGTTACAATCGAACTCGCATTCCGCACGTAGGTCGTCTGGAAAGTTACCTAGATTGATCCATCTTTTGACAACAAATTCTCGGCAGTGGGAGCAAAGGCCGCGTTCGTAGCAGGCGTGCAGCATTTGGATTTCGTTTTCGGCATTTGGAACAGAAGTCCAGAGTTCACGAATATCGATTTCCATACTGTGCAGGACCTCAGAATCAGTCTCCGCTTCGAACCATTGCAATGCGATTTGATGGTCCCCCGGTTCAAAGTTCTTGATGAGCAGTTCAATCGCATTGCCGCGCCAGGGTGACTGAGATTCGATTAGATGGAAAGCCAACGCCCGAACCTTCGGGTGCCGTACGTTCTTCAGGGCTGCGACAGCGGAGTAACCGACCCGGTCCTCGCTAACCTGAACGAGGTCCAACAACGGTTCGGGGGAAAGTGGGAACTCACAGCGCATGAAGATTCGTAGATGCCGCAACTGTTCCGAGCGATCTTGCGCTGCGATGAGGCCGCGAGCCGCTAGCATCCGCTCGTGTTCGTTTATTTTCTGACCCCAACTCCAAAGAAGTCCGGCCTGCGTGGCCGGGATTTTATTGAGAAGTTCGGCGTACGAAAGCGACGGTAGCTGACTTCGCAGATCACGATTACTGTCGGCCTTCCAATCTTTATTGTTGTGAGCTAGGAATATTGCGATTTGGGGATCCGTGTTCGCTGCTTGATTGAGTGCGTTTTTCACGATTTCCGCACCGCAGTCTTCTTCAGCGCAGCTTAGAAGCCAGCCAGTATTCACTCCTTCAGGATCTTGTTGGAGCAATGCGCCCATTTTCTTTGCTGCAAACAGAAGACCATCCACACCGTCGAGACCAATGAAGCAGGTCCCAATCACTTCGCCGTGAACCGGGCCCGGAGAATAGTTTTCATAGATGGCTTGTTTTGCGGCTTTATTGCCGTTCAAGGCAACCTGAGTTGCGAAACGAAACCGCTGTGTTGTGTCCCAGTCGTCCTGCGCGTCCGCCAAGGACCTTACGACTGCCTGATAATAAAACTCTTTATCCCGCAGAAGCTCAATGAAGTCGAACATGTAAGCCGCCCGCGTGCCTTCGACTTGCGGATCAAGCGAGTAGCAATGAAGGCAGGCGTCCAGAATGATGTCGCGGAATTCGGAGACGTCGTGATCTCGGGCGTACAAGTAGGCGCGCCCGAGTCCAAGGTGGAGACTTTTTTGAAGAGTGGCCCTATCCATGGGCCTCGCACGATGTTTGGTCAGCGAACACTAATTCAGATAATACGTCCGATACAGCGAGTCGCGTTGTTTGGGGGTGAAGCCGGCGTCGCGGATTAGGCGGCGGAGTTCTTCTTCGCTGGCTCGGTTGTGGGTGCCGGCGGCGCTCACTACGTTTTCTTCGATCATGATGCTGCCGACGTCGTTGCCGCCGAAGCGGAGGCCCATCTGGCAAGTCTTGAGGCCGGGGGTCACCCACGACGATTGCACGTTGAGGATGTTTTCCAGATACACGCGCGAGAGCGCCAGCATTTTGAGGTATTCCACGGCCGTCGCTTCTTCTTTCACAAAGCGGCCGAGCGAGGTATTTTCGCGCTGGAAGGCCCAGGGGATGAACGCGGTGAATCCGCCGGTGTCTTCCTGAATCTGGCGGATCAGGTCGAAGTGGTTCATGCGCTGTTCGATGGTTTCGCCGGTGCCGAACATCATGGTGGCGGTGGTGCGCAAGCCAACTTTGTGGCAGGTGCGGTGCACGTCCACCCACTCCTGCGTGCTGCATTTCAAGCGGCTGATGCGCTGGCGGACATCGTCGTCCAAAATTTCCGCGCCGCCGCCGGGGACGGAATCGAGGCCGGCGTCGCGCAGGCGGCTCAGCGTGTCATAGAGATTCAGGCCGCTGACTTTGGCGATGTTGGTGATCTCCGGGGCGGAGAAGCAGTGGCACCAGATATCGAAGCGCTCTTTGATGGAGCGCAGCAGATCCTCATACCATTCGATTTTGAGTTCGGGATGCAGGCCGCCCTGCATGAGGATGCCGGTGCCGCCGAGGTCCTTGGTTTCCTGGATCTTCTGGAAGATGACTTCCTTCGGATGGAGATAGCTTTCCGAGTGGCCGAGCGGGCGGTAGAACGCGCAGAAGGTGCAGAACTCGGTGCAGACGTTGGTGTAGTTGATGTTGCGGTCGATGATATAGCTGACGACGTTATCGGGGTGCAGCTTACGGCGGACGGCGTCGGCGGCCATTCCGATGCCGATGAGGTCGTCGCTGTGGAACATGTCGATTGCTTCGGCGCGGGTCATCATAAATACACCTCGTTCATTACAGCTTGTGAATTACAGCTTGCTTGCGGCGGCTGTTGGGTCGCCTGCATAGCGGACGCCATCCGCGCGATCGAGCGCGGTGGCCAGCTTCAAATATTGTTGCAGACCGGCGTAGTGCCGGTCTGTCATGTCGAAAGAAACGTAGCGGGTGAAGTAGTCGCGGACCAACTGCTCGGTGTATCCGAGGCGCTTCGCTTCCAGGGGAACAATGTCATCCAAGTGGGCCATGCCGTAGCGGCAGGACGCGCGGAAGGCTTCGCCCAGGGGCTCGGCGATGCGCTCGGGTTTCCCGGACCAGAGGGCGAACACCATGGGGAGGCCGGTCATGCGGGTCCATTCGTCACCGAGATCTAGACAGGCGTAGGGAATCTGACTGGGCTCGACGTCAAGTGCAGCGTCGCCGATGAGGAGCGCCGCATCGTGCGTGGCCAGCATGGTCTGAAGATCTGGGGGATGCGAGAAAACTTTGGGCTTGGCTCCGTACTTTTCGGCGAGGATCACGCGCGAGAGCATGACGGAGGTGCGCGAGCCGGTGTCGGTGGCTAGCGTGCGGATTTCGTTGAAGGGAACTTTCGAAAAGAGAAGAATGCTGCGCACGGGGCCGTCCGATGTGATGCCGACGCCGCGGATGTAATCGAGATTCTGGCGGGCCATCTCAATGACGGGAATGATTCCGATATCGGCCGCGCCGGAGCGGAGGCGATCGGCACAGACGGAGGGCAGAGCGAATTCAAGATCGATGATGCCGCGGAGGGCGGGGTCGTGCAAAAAGCCCCACACCAAGGGCACGGTGTTCAGATAACTGACGGCGCAAACCTTGGGCAGAGGCTTTGGGTTGGAATCGGGGGCCAAAACAGTATTTTATCAGGTCGAGTGCTGGATTCGATTTAATCGAGCACGAAGCTATCGCCTCTCGACGGCTGCACGGTTTCGATGCCGAACTCGCGGCGGATCACTTCGGCGAGCGCGGCGCCTTGCTGCGGTTCACCGTGGACGAGGAAGACTTTTTTCAGCCGCTTGCCGTCTTCGGTAGCCGTGATCGGGCGGAGCCATTCAATCAAATCCTTTTGATCGGCGTGGCCACTGAGTTCGTTGAGCGTAACCACTTCGGCGCGCAGGCGGACCGGGTCGCCGAAGATGGGAACCTCATACCGTTTCTCGAGAATCTTTCGGCCCAGGGTGTTTTCGGCCTGGAAGCCGGTGATGAGAACGGTGGTGCGCGGGTCCTCGATGTTGTTGCGAAGGTGATGCAGAATGCGGCCGGCTTCGCACATGCCGGAGGCGGAGATGATCATGCAAGGGCCGCGGAGTTCGTTCAATTTTTTCGACTCGTTCACATCGCGGACGTAGGTGAGGCGGCGGAAGCCGAGGGGGTCGTCGCCATCGGTGATGAATTTGCGCGCTTCTTCGTCGTAGCACTCGGGGTGTTTGCGAAAGACGTCGGTGGCGTTCACTGCGAGCGGGCTATCGACGAAGATCGGGATGGACGGAATGCGCTGCTGGTGCGTGAGTTGGTGCAGCAACAAAACTAATTGTTGCGTGCGGCCCACGGCGAAGGCGGGGACGATGATCTTTCCACCGCGGTTGGCTGTGCGGTTGACCACGTCGGCTAATTTATCGAGAACATCGGTGGTCGGCTTGTGGAAGCGATCGCCGTAGGTGCTCTCCATGATGACGTAATCGACCGGCGGCAGCGGTTGGGGATCGCGGATGATGGGCAGGCCGACGCGGCCGATGTCGCCGGAGAAGGCAAGGCGGATGCCTTCCGACTCGAGCACCATTGACGTGGAGCCCAGCATGTGGCCAGCGTTATAGGTTTTGTAAACAAGCCCGTCGGCGATTTGCTTCCGCTCGCCGAGGTCCACTGGAGAAAAGAGGGGGTAAGTGCGCTCGGCGTCTTCCGGAGTGTAGAGCGGGGTCACTTCGCCGTTCTTGTTTTTGCGAGTGGCAAGGCGGCGGTTGACGAACTCGGCGTCCTTCTGTTGGAGGAACGCGGAATCGGCGAGCATCGCGAGGCAGAGGTCGATTGTCGCGGGCGTGGTGTAGATGGGACCGCGATAACCGTTGTGGACCAGCGTGGGCAGGTTGCCGGAATGATCGATGTGGGCGTGGGAAAGAATCACGCCGTCGATGGAATTTACCGGGAAGGGAAAGCGGCTGTTGCGCTCAAACGCTTCCTGACGGCGGCCTTGGTACAAACCGCAATCGAGGAGGATTTTCTTGCCAGCGGTTTCCACGTGGTGCATGGAGCCGGTGACCGTTTTTGCCGCGCCCCAGAATGTGAGTTTCATATTGTCTAAAATTCAACTATACGATGCGGACCCTGCTTGGCACTCTTCTTTTCGCGTCTCTTGTTGCGCCGGCTTTGTTCGCGCAGCGCAAACCAGTGACGTTGGATGCGTTGAATGAGTGGCGTGGCACGGCGTTTGCACAAATGCGGCAGGCTCCGGGCGAGCCGGTTTGGGCTCCCGATGGAAAAGCGTTCGCGTATCGCCAGGAGAATGTCCTGCGGCGTTACGACCCGGCAACCGGGACTTCGCGCGAAATTGTGCAGCTTTCCGTGCTGAACGCGTTGGCTTTGCCACCAGCGGAATCCGCCCGCATGTTGTGGGAAAACCGTCGCGTGGATGAAGCAACCGTGCAGTGGTTCCCGTCTGGCGATCGGTTGCTGGTTTCCGCGCAAAGTGATTTCTTCGTTGTGGACGCCGCGGGCGGCAAATGGAAGCAATTGACGAAGACGAACGCCGCGGAGCGTGATCCGAAGCTGTCTCCCGATGGCGCGCGCGTGGCGTTTCTCAAGGATTGGGATATTTACGTGATGGATATCGCCACGGGCAAGCAGACGCGCTTGACCACTGGTGGCACGGAGATGGTGCGGAACGGCGTACTCGATTGGGTGTATCCGGAAGAGCTGCGGCTGGGCACGGCTTACTGGTGGGCTCCGGATAGCAGCGCGATCGCGTATCTCCAGTTCGATATTACGGGTGAGCCTCGCTATCCGCATGTAGATTTACGCGGGGCGAAAGCGGTGACCGAGCCGCAGGCGTATCCGCAGGCGGGCGACAACAATGCGCTGGTGCGATTGGGTGCGGTGGCGGTGAGTGGGCCAACGGCGAGCAAGACGCGGTGGTTTAACGTGGGCGACACCGTGAAAAGCTTCCTGATTGCGCGAGCGGGTTGGACGCCCGACGCCCACAAAATTTGGATCGCACGCACGAATCGCGTGCAGAACAAGTTGGAGATGCTGACCTTCGATCTGGCGTCCGGCGCTTCAAACGTGATTTATCGCGAGGAAGATCCGTACTGGATCAACGTGGAAGGCGACCCCATCTTCCTTCCCGATTCGAGCGGTTTTCTCTGGACCAACGAACGCAATAATCACCGCCACCTCTTCAGCTACGGCATGAACGGCGGCAAGCCGCGGCAGCTCACAGAAGGCGCGTATGAGGTTTCGTCGATCGCGTGTGTTGATTCGAAAGAGGGGCGTGTGTTCTATGTGACGTCGCGGCCCACGCCGATCGACAGGCAGTTGGAGGAGATCAATTATCGCGATCCATCGGACACGCCTCATGTCATCTCAAAGACGAAAGGCACTCGTCGGGTATCGATGGGGCCAGGGTGCTCGTATTACGTTGACAATCATTCTGATTCCGCCACGCCGGGAGAGACGACGGTGCACGCATCGGACGGAACGCAGACGGCCGTGTACCGGCCGATGGACCGTTCTTCCATGGAGACCTACGATCTGCGCCCGGTGGAGTTGGTTTCTTTTGAATCGCAAGGAACTCGTTTTTACGGCTCGTTGATCAAGCCGTCGGGATTTGATCCAGCGAAGAAGTATCCGGTGATCATCAATGTGTACGGCGGGCCGCGTGCGCAGGATGTGCGCAACGCGTGGGACGGAATGAATCTGGATCAGGTATATGCGCGCAACGGATACGTGGTCTGGAAGATGGACAATCGCGGAACGCAGGGGCGCGGCCATGAGTTTGAGAGCCCCGTCTATCACAAGCTTGGCGAGATAGAGGTTGCGGATCAGCGCGCGGGTATCGAGTATCTTTTATCACTTGGTTTCGTCGATCGAAATCGAATCGGTGTGCGCGGCTGGAGTTACGGCGGCTTTATGACAGTGAACTTGTTGCTGCGGGCAGGCGATCTATTTCGCGCGGGCTTCGCCGGCGCTCCGGTGACCAACTGGCGGAATTACGACACGATCTACACGGAACGCTACATGGGATTGCCGGAAGAAAACGCCGACGGGTATCGCACCACCTCGCTCGCTCCGTACGCCGCGCAACTGCGCGGGCGGCTGATGATTGTGCACAACATTGAAGACGATAACGTTCTATTCCAGAACACGCTCCAATTGGCGGAGGCGCTGCAGATCGCGGGAAAGCAGTTCGATCTGATGGTGTATCCGCAGAAAACGCATGGCGTTGGAGGACTTGCCGCGCGTCAGATGGAGCGGGCGGAGTTTGAGTTTTTCGAGCGAAACCTCAAAGCGGCAGTTCAAGACAATTCCGCCGCGCGGTAGAATGAAACCTTGACCTTATCTATGAAACCAGCGTTTGGGCTTTCCACGCTCCTGGTTCCTGTACTTTTCCTGGGACTGGTGGGCTGCAACCGTTCCGCGCCGGCGAACGTTGCCGCGACGGTGAACGGCCGCCCGATCAATTACGACCAGTTGGAAAAACAGTATCAGGCGCAGTTCGGCGGACCTGGCGAGCAATCCACCGGCGATCAAGCGACCATTCAGCGGCTGGAAGTGCTGCGCACGTTGATCGACAACGAAATCATGCTGCAGCGGGCCGAAAAGCTTGGTCTGATGGCGGTGGATGCCGATGTGGACGCGAAGTTCGCGGAATTGAAGGCTCCTTATACGCAGGAAGAGTTCGATAAGCAACTGGCTGCTCGCAAGATGTCTGTGGACGATCTGAAAGCCCAGCTCCGCCGGGACTTAAGCGTGCAGAAGCTGTTCAACAAAGAAATCACGTCGCAGATCACCATCAGCGACAAAGACATCACGGATTTCTACAACTCCAACAAAGCCAGTTTCAATCTGGCGGAGCCGCAGATCCACATGGCTCAGATTTTGGTGACGCCGAACGCCGATCCGAACGTGCGCAATCTGAAGAATGACAAAGCGCACGATGACGAGCAGGCGCGCAAGAAGATCCAAAGCCTGAGCGCCCGGCTCCGGCAGGGCGAAGACTTCGCAATGCTGGCCCAGAACTATTCCGAAGACCCCAACTCGACGCAAAATGGCGGCGATTTGGGCTACATCGCGGAGTCGGCGTTGGACAAGGCCAACGCGGATTTGCGCAAGACCCTGCTCTCACTGCGCCCCGGTGAAGTGACGGCGCCGATCCGGACACCGGAAGGCTATCGCATTATTAAGTTGATCACGAGAGAACCGGCGGGGCAGCGTGAGTTGGCCGATCCGAAAGTGCAGCAAACGATTCGCGAAACGCTCATCAATCGCAAGGACCAGCTGCTGAAGGCCGCTTACTATGAGTTGTCGCGCAACGAAGCGAAGGTCATCGACTACTACGCGAATTCGATTGTCGGGAATCGCGAAAAGAAATAGTACGAAACGCGGCGAAGTAACGGCTGGGCGCGCAGACTCCTGATGTTGGAGTGAGTACCAGGCCCGCTGCGATTACTCGCCCGAATTCTCGGAGGCGGCAGCGCTTCCGGAGAAAACGTCAATGAGTACGCTGATCACGTTGCCCAGAACGAGTCCGGCAATGCCGAAGATGAAGTACCCGGTGTTCTCGGAAAGGCCCAGATCAGAACTCATGTAGCTTCCTGTGATCAGACCAACGGCGGTTCCTGCGAGGCTAGCGATGATTCTGGTTTGCATAATTTTGCTCTCGTTGTCACAATCATCGCGCAGGAATCACCCGCTGTCGCTAGGCTTGAACGATACGTTGCTATTCGGAGAGTGCTTAGGCACTTAGGCAAATTCGCTGGAGTACACGGACCACATGTTGGGGTAGTTCCTAGAACTATGGTCCTAGGTCGCGAAAAGGCGGTTAAACCTATTTCGCGGCGCCATGCCATCGATTCAAGCGTTGACGGGCGCAACAGCGGAGTGGCACTCTTAGGGGTGGCTTTCCTCAGGGAAAGTGAATTCGAATATGTTGGAGGGACATACATGAAGATGAATCGACGAGGGATGACCGGCAAGATTGCAGCGGCATTCGTTTTGGCGGGAGCGCTGATGGCTCCGGCAGCTTATGCGGACAACGATTCCGGTGGCGGCCGCAATGTTCTGTTCGTGCAGCAGGACAAAGTAACCGCATTCAATCCCCTGACCGGCGCAGGGCAGCAGGTTGGGACCGTTACGGGAAGGATCACGGGCACTTCGATCGTGAACTTTCAGTTTATTCCGACGTCGTTGACGACGATCAATTTTGACAACAACGTTGTACTCACCGATCTGGACGGTGATCAGATTCGCTTTCGCAATCGGGGTAGCGGCAAGTTTGTTCTGCCGATTGATCCCACTGCCTTCGCGATTGGGGGGCCTCTGGTGGGAAACTATGAGGTGATTGCGGGCACAGGTAAGTATTCGAACTGGGTCGGGAGGAAGTTCCCCTACCGGGCGGTCGCTTCCAATCCACCGGACAACTTGGGATCGGTGTACGTCGAAGTCTATTCGAACTCGCGCTAAGCCGCACTGGTCTGACCGCGATTCGCGTATAAGTGCCCCGCTCGGAACCATTCCCGCGGGGCTTTTGCTTTTCGACGTCGGGTTTAGGGTGCTGGCGTCTTTTCCAACTGTTGCATCGCCCAAACGCGAGTGGGATTCAAGTCGACTGCTCTTTGAAACGCCTTGCGCGCCTCTCCATTACGATTCAGTTTGCGCAGCGCGATGCCGAGCCACAATTGTGCGTCGGACGATTTGGGGTCCAGCGAAATTGCTTTCTGAAAATCCTGAACGGCGAGTTCCACTCCGCCGCCGAGCGCTGCGGGGAGATAGTAATTGCCGATGCCGTGACTCAAGTAGTTGATGGCCGCTTTGGGGTCGAGTTCAATCGCTTTATTGACCTCGTCTAGGGCACACTTGCCGAATTTGAGCGCGCCTAATCCTCCGACGGCCGCCGCTGCCTGACCGCACAGAGTTCCATGAATCCGGCGATACTCGGCATTCTTCGGATTCGCCGTGACAGCGCGTTCAGCCTCGGTGATGCCGTCGTTCGATGCCTTGCGGGCCAAATCGCGGTCCCGCAGTTCAGCGGCCACTTCAGCAAGTGCCGATTGCGCAAACGCGGCAGAATAATGGGCCGCCGCCGTTTGGGATTTGGAGGCGGCGTTCTCTCGCTGTTCGGCGATACGTGTAAGGGCGGCCCGGTCCTGCGCGTCGCGTGCCTTTTGTAAATCACGGCTTGCCGCTACGTCAGATCCCAGCCACAAAAGAAGCATCAGGGCAGACATTGCTTAATATCGTGTGACGTTTCACTGCCAGCGACCGTTACAAAAACGATCACAAGTTACGCGGCGCGGTATGTCCCCAGTATCCGGAGGAAATCCGAGAGTTCCGCAAGATGCGTCAGTGCATTCTTGACATTGGGCTCATCGCGCCGTCCGATGAAATCCAGATAGAACATATACTCCCAAGGCTTGCCGCGCAAGGGACGGGATTCAATCTTGATGAGGTTGATATCCCGCAGAGCCAGGGCGCTGAGCGACCGGAAAAGCGCACCAGGAATGTTCTTGGTGGAAAACACTAAGGATGTCTTCCATGCATGTTTTGCAGTCGTTTTCATCTGCCGCGGTTTGGAGCCGGCGGGCTCCAGCAGACAGAACCGGGTAAAGTTTTGGCGGTCATCCTCTATGCCACGCTTGAGGATGTTTCCTTTATATGTGGCCGCTGCCAACTCAGACGCAATGGCCGCAGCGCCTTCCGGGTGCTCCTCCATGACCATCTTGACGCTACCTGCAGTGTCGTAGAAGGGAACTCGCTCCAGTTGCTTATATTTAGCGAAAAAGTCCAAACATTGGCTGAGTGCGACGGGGTGGGAGTAGATCTTCCTGAGATCTTTGAATGGAACCCCCGGCGGTGCGATTAAATTGTGGATCACGCGAACGCTGGTTTCCGCAGTGATTTCAAAAGGGTATTTGAGCAGGAGATCATAGTTCTCGTGAACGGAGCCAGCCAGTGTGTTTTCCAGAGGAATGACAGCTACGTCCACTTCACCGGCCTTGAGCGAGGCGAAAACAGCGTCGAAACGCGGCCGGGCAACCGGTTCGGCTTTCGACCCAAAGAACTGCCGGATCGCCTGCTGGCTGAAGGCACCCAGCTCCCCTTGAAAAGCCGCTCGCATACGTTTCGATTTCTTTTTCATGAGCTCCCTTCGCCTTCGTCTCCAGGCTGTGCGCGGAGTTGCGGCGTGCACCGTACCGCGTAAACATCCAGCGGACAGGGTATGACGCTGATAGTAAAACGCAAACCGGGTCAGACGCAAGGAACGCCCCACGATTGCTTAGAATCTCGTAAACTCACTAGTGAGGATATTGACGAAGCCGGCGCAATAGTGGACGGTTCTGGTACTTCCGGGAATAGGGTTACATGACGTTGGCTCGTTTATGTCTATGAATTTATTGCCTTAAGGAAAATTTGTGCTCATGTCGAAGGTTCTCCCGCGTATACTCCTGCCTAGGGTTCGTTTCAAAATTAGTCTGTAATGGGTATGCTTGTTCTGAATTCAGAACAAGTACCCGGCAGTTGAACCAATGCCTCGAAATGGCAGGGGAGAGCGGTGGTATCAGAAAGAGTGCCGAATGATCCGAAGTAACGCAGTAGCGCATTCGACGGCGGCCGAGGAAGCCGGTCAGCGGTTGAAGCGGGCGCGCGAGCGCCTGAACCTTCGCTTTCGGGACGTCGAGGAAGCCAGCGGCAAGATTGCCGCACGTCGTGGTAACGATGAATTCCTGGTGGCACTCAGCCGCCTGGCGGACATTGAGAACAAAGGTACAGTACCGTCCGTCTTCCGCCTGTACTCGTTGTGCGCGATCTACCGCTTGGATGTTTCGGAAGTGCTTTCCTGGTACGGGGTGGACTTGGGCGAGTTGCCTGCCGATTCGGCCGTACTGCAGCATCAGAAAACACATCTGGTTGGATTTCATCCAGAGGACGGTGATGTGACTGTGCCCCTGGCGCTGGACCCCGGAATCGATGTTAGCCGGACCGTATTTCTCAGCCGGCTGATTCAACGGTGGGGCACGCTGCCGCTGATGCTTCTCAACAACATCGACCTGAAGAATAAGCGCTACGGCTTGATCGGCACCGAAGACTGGTCGATGTACCCGGTTGTGCCGCCGGGATCGTTAGTGGTCATAGACGACTCAAAGCGCAGGATTGTAACCTCTGGGTGGAAAAACGAGTATGAACGCCCGATCTACTTCCTGGAACATCGGGACGGCTATGCGTGTGGCTGGTGCAGTTTACGGGAAAGTCAGTTGATCGTGCAACCGCATCCCGCATCGAACTGCGATCCCGAAGCGTACATCTATCCCGACGAGATCGAGGTAATCGGCCAGGTGACGGAAATCGCGCTCAGCCTCGGCTTTGCGGAGCGCCGCCGTTTGAATTCCGAATAATCTGCAGAAGCGCTCGCAGGTCTTGCTGAAACAATTCCCGTTCCATCGGATAGGCGCCGCTCGGTATGAGGTGCGTCACCTGATCGGATGCCATCCAATATTCGGCAATTGCTGATTCGGCGTCTTCCTGTGCCGTAATGTGTAGCCGGAGGTCCATGGCACGCTCCTCCAGCGACATCTCCAGCCATTCTGCGAACGTCTTTTCGTGACTCTCCTGGAGAGCACGCGTGCTTTCGTCACGGCCGAAAGCCGCGGCAAGCCCGTGGTGTTTGTACTGCCCTGAATTTGCGTCTCGCAGCGATGCCAGATAGACCAGACGTCCCGTCACGGTTGGAATACGGGAAAGCGTGTGCTTCCACAAATCTGCCAGTGCATTGCGGGTGAGCGTTCCTTTGACCCGAAAACGTGGCATGCATTGATTTTACGCCATCCCACAATCACACCAAACTGAGGATTCCCCAAATGGCAGCCGTGCTTGGGCGCGTTCCGAAAGCCGAAAACATAGGGAATATTTCGGATATACGCCAGCTTATGCCGTAGGCTACCTCCATCGGACCGAAAAAATAGTCCGGTTAATTCGAGGAGGATACTCATGCTTAAGAAACTTGTTCTGCTGGTTGCGTTGGCCATGTCCGCTGCGGCGACCTATTCGACCGTCTCGGCGAGCGAGCCGGTCCCGACTCCGGAATGCCTGCCCTGCGACTAATTCGATAAAGCGAGGCGCCAGAGCGCTGTCGTTTGTTCGGGGACTCACGCGGAAGCCGGATCCAACTCCGTCAGGATCGGGCTGCCGCGTGAGCGTCGCCCATTTTAGGCATGTGTTTCCGGATGCCGGTACGTGCCCATAAGTTCCTCACAGCAAACCTGTTACACTAATCGCGTGGGACCGTCCCCAGGAGAGCTGGAGGTCAAGGCGCGACCGTGAGTTTTTCGCAGGCAATTTCGGACCTCAATCTAGCCGCCAGCTTCCTACTCCTGATGCGGATGGCAGCCAGTCGGTTATTCCGTGTATATCCCCTCCTGACTGCCTTTATTGCCATTGATTCCTTATTCAGTATTTGTTCGGCCCTGATTCCAATTCGCTCCAACGTCTACGGTTACATCTACATGGGGGGCACCTCGGTCGAGCTTTTTCTTTCGATTGGCGTCGTAATGGAAATTTTTTCCGGGGCTTTGGTGGAGCATCCGGCACTCGCGAAGTTTGGCAGCCGAACCGTGGGGTATGTGCTGGTTGGCGCCGGGGTCATTGCGGCGGCGACACTTGGATTCGATGAAACGATACCCAAGGGTCAGTCGATCATACTGCATCGTTTCTTCCGCGCCGAACGGACGGTCGATTTTGGCGTGGTCCTTTTCTTGGCTGGTATTGGTATATTTCTCCTATGGTTTCCAGTACGTATGAAGAAGAATATTGCGTATGTTCTCGGGGGATTCGGTATTTATTACACGGCTCGGTCCGCCGGATTGTTGGTGATCAATGTGATCGTTCCCGGCTACCAACGTGCAGTCGATAACGTAATGTTGGGCGTGTCATTTCTCTGTATATTGGCGATGGCGTGGTTGCTGGAAGGGGAACAGGACCAACCGGTCCGCATCGTCCGGCGGAACAGTATTGCGGCGGAACATTTAACCACCCAGTTGCAGGAGGTTAATTCGGCCTTAGCTCGTCTTAGCAGAAAAAATATCTGATTTATTGTGCTTCAAAAAACAGATTGCATTTCGGAAATCAATTCGATATCCTGTCTGGGAAGTACGGAGGTGTATGGAGTGACTACCCAAGTTGTTGCAGTTGCCCTCGCCGCAGCCGTGATCCTTGCCGTCGTGGTTGCCGCGCTGGCATGGAAGTTGACCGGCCGCAAAGAGGCAACCGGCAACGGTGATGGAGCGGAAACGTTTGAGACGTTTAGCGCGGAGCGCTATCGGCCAATGGAGCGATTGCTGCTCGCAGAAGAATTTGCTTCCCTCACGTCCCAGCCTGGTTATAATTCGGAAATCGGAAAACAATGGCTGCGCGGACGCCGTAAGGTTTTCCGCCTTTACCTGGAGCAATTGAAGCACGACTTCCACCGCTTGCACGCTGCGGCTCGCTTGGCTGTGGCGGAATCCGGGGAAGAATCGTCCGAACTGGTGGGGGTACTTTTCCGCCAACAGATTACTTTCATGGTGGTGATGACGCGAGTGGAACTGCGTTTCGCTTGGTCGGGCTTGGGTTTCCGTCCGGTCGATATTCGCCCCGTGCTGGAACTCCTCGATTCGATGCGGTTGGATCTGGAACGTTTCGTTCCGCAGAGCGCGTAATCATCCCTGCATCTATAGCTTCTTAAGAGCGGCTTGTGCCTCCGCAAGCCGCTCGAATTGTTTTTCGGCCTGCTTGAAGTCCTTGGTATGCACCCGGCGCCGGGCTCCTTTATGTTCGGCCGGATAGCGCAGGTGCAGCATTTCGTGGAAAAGAACGTATTCGACGGCGACCTTGGGAATATCGGCGCGGTCCAAACTCCGGCTGAGCACGATCGTGTTGTGCGGCGGATCGTAGTGACCCAGTAGCGTGCGAGAAGCGTGCGGACTCCACCCGAGTGCCGGGCGGGCCATCATGCCGAAGAAGTAGCGAAAATTCAAATCCTCGAACAACTCTTCCAGATTGAAATGGGTACCTTGCGGAGGATGAACCCGTTTCCGGCCACGGATTTGCCGGACCAGATTGAGACTTTCCCGGATATCGCGCCGGTTCATGTAGCGGCGATAGCGGTCATTGCTTTGCCGGGGAACCGGCTTGCGGAATAGTTTGGAGAGTAGGATTTCCGCCAGCGCTTCGATGACGTCTTCCGGAGCGCCAGCCAGGGTATCCGCCATTTTGATCAGGAGTTGGCCCTGGTCGAGGCGGACCTGCGCATTTGCGTTGGCGTAGCTTCGGAACTGCACCTGGATGCGCGGAAGGGTGGTCCGCGGCTTCAATTCGTGGAAGACGCGGGCGTAAATGCGCGCCGCTAATTCCTCGGGTTGCGGTGGGGAATCTTCGAGCGCGAGCGCAATGCTCTCGACTTGCATTTCTCCCCGAATGTAACATAGTAGATTCGGCCTCCGGTCCTGCAGATTGGCCTGTGGCCTTTAAATTCACTCTCGAAATACGCCGCGCCGAATCAGGCACGGCGGAGGATCTTAAGGAGATTTCGTTGCCAGGAGCAAAAATTACCGCCCTCGGTTGCTATGTGCCGCCACGGGTATTGACTAATCAGGATCTCGAAAAAATGGTGGAGACCAGTAACGAGTGGATCCTGGAGCGCACGGGCATCGTGGAGCGCCACATCGCTGAACCGACCATGGCGACATCCGACATGGCTGTCGAGGCTGCAAAATCCGTCCTGGCGCAGCGTGGTATTGGGGCGGCAGAACTGGAAGTTCTGATCGTGTGCAGCGTGACGCCGGATATGATGTTTCCCGCGACCGCGTGCCTGGTGCAGGATCGCCTGGGGGCAAAAGGTGCCTGGGGCTTCGATCTTTCCGCGGCCTGCTCGGGCTATGTTTACGGCCTGACGGTGGGTGCGAACCTGGTTCGATCCGGTGCGCAGAAGAAAGTGCTGGTGATCGGCTCGGATACGATGTCGCGCATTATCGATTACACCGATCGCAACACGTGCGTTCTATTTGGCGACGGCGCAGGAGCGATGTTGATTGAACCCGCCGAAGAAGGCCAGGGGTTCATTGGAGCACTAAATGAGATTGACGGATCCGGCGCCGAGTTTCTCAAAATGCCCGCCGGTGGCAGCCGCATGCCACCATCGGCCAAGACGGTCGAAGAGCGCCTGCACTATGTGAAGCAGGAAGGCCAGCAGGTGTTCAAGTTCGCCGTGCGCAAGATGTTTGAAACCTGTCGTGATCTTCTGGAGCGCCATGCCGTCGATCCCAAAGACATCGTGCTGATCGCCCACCAGGCCAACCGCCGTATCATCATGGCAACTGCCGAGAGGTTGGGCTTGTGCGACGATCAGATCGTCATCAATATCGACAGGTTCGGCAATACGACGGCGGCTACCATTCCGCTGGCCACGCGCGATGCGATTGCCTCCGGTAAACTGACCAAGGGCAAGACCGTTTTGTTCGCAGCAGTCGGCGCCGGCATGACCGTGGGAGCGAATCTGTGGCGTTGGGAGATTTAAACATTTCCGGCTCGGAATGTTTTGCTGGTTTCAGCAAGTACTTCCGTACTTTCGATAAAAAGTACTAACTCCCAGAACTATTTTCCTGGCAATGAACGAGCAGTGAAGCGTTCAAGTTATTGATTCAACGAAGAATGTAGTTTGGCCCTGAACGTGCAAATTCCCGGGCCATGCATTGCGAAGAATTTGCTGACGCCTTTCACTCTGGGTACAAAGCGACCTGCAGATTTTTGATTTCGCGCGGCGCTGGAGCAACCGACGCCGAAGAGATTGCGCAGGCAGCTTGGGTACGTGGCTGGGAGCATCGGGAACAGCTGCGGAACCCATCGCTGGTTGGGTTTTGGGTAAACTCCATCGCGCGTAACCTTTTCCGTGCGAGATTTCGGGCTCCGATGATCACGACGCTTGAGCCGTATCAGGATCCGGGCTATTTGATGAGCCTGGATGCGATTGAACTGCGGCAACTGCTCGAAAACTGCAACGATCGAGACCGAGACATTTTACAGAAGATTTTAGAGGGCTATTCTGCCGAGGAGATTGGCCGGGAGTGCGGATTGACGTCCACTGGTGTGCGCGTGCGTATGCTGCGGTTGCGGCAATCGTTGCGTGAGAAAGTCGCAGTGGCGGCCTGAGTCTCTGAGCTTGCATGCTGCTGTTGTGGCGTTAAGCGGGTCAGAGCAGCGGCTGCGGGCGCCTCAGCGGTTCCTTTATCATGTGACGGAGACGACCTCCGTGCATGATGAACGCTGTACTTGAGCTCCGCGCAGTCACCAAAACATTTACGGATGGTGGCGCCCGAGGCACCAGGCACGCGGCAGTTTCCGGCGTGTCGCTGGCGCTGGCGCGTGGATCGTTCTTTTCGCTGTTGGGTCCATCCGGCTGCGGCAAAACGACCACGCTTCGGATGATTGCTGGATTTGAGACTCCTGATTCCGGCGAGATAGTTCTCAACGGAAATTGCATCGACGCGCTCGCCCCCTACCAACGTAGCGTTAACACCGTTTTCCAAAACTATGCGCTCTTCCCTCATCTGACGGTTCGAGGGAACATCGAGTTCGGCTTGAAGCAGCGCGGGAAACCGTCTGCTGGCGATGCTGCCGAACGAGTGGCTCGCTTGCTCGTGCAACTGCAGTTGGACGGCAAGGAATCGCGCCGGCCCGGCGAACTCTCGGGCGGCGAACGCCAGCGTGTCGCACTGGCTCGGGCTCTCGTTCTGGAACCGGAAGTCTTGCTGCTGGACGAGCCGCTTTCCGCTCTGGATCCCCGATTGCGCAAACAGGTGCGCGCAGAGTTGAAGGATTTGCAGCGCCGCACCGGCATCACGTTTCTGATGGTGACTCACGATCAGGAAGAAGCGTTATCGCTTTCTGATTCGATGGCTGTGATGAATCGGGGGCGCATCGAACAAACGGGCACGCCGGAAGATTTGTACCGCAGGCCGGCGACGAAGTTTGTTGCTTCTTTCCTGGGCGCGATGAATTGGCTGGATGGTGTGGGCGTGCGCCCGGAGGCGGTGCGGCTGTCTCGGGTGGAGTCCGCTCATTCGCTCCGTGCGAGCGTTGCGAACATCGTATTTCTTGGTGCCGCATCACACGTGGACGTGCGTGTGGAGGGCGGCGAAGTATTGACCGTGCAGACTGCTCCAGGAGAATTGTGGAACGCAGGTGAGGCGGTTTTCGTTTCGTGGGACTCCTCTGATGAGCACCGCTTCGTATCGGAGTGCGTGTGACTCGGCTTCGCGCCTGGTTTATGGCACCGTCGTGGGTGCTGGCGCTTGCGACCGTTGCGATTCCATTCGCGATTGTTCTTGCCTATAGCGTGCTGACTCGCGGTGCTTACGGCGGAATGGAGTTGCCGTGGACGTGGGAGAACTATGAGCGATTGTTCGATCCGTTATATGGCGCGATCTTTTGGCGCTCTGTATGGATCTCCGCGGCAGCAACGTTTCTGTGCGTGTTGCTGGGGTTCCCGCTTGCGTTGTTCATTGCGCGTTCAAGCCGGAAGAATCTCTATCTCAGTCTGGTCATTCTGCCGTTCTGGACCAGCTTCCTGATTCGGCTTTACGCCTGGATGTTTTTGTTGCGCGACACCGGCTTGATCAATACAGCATTGCGATGGACCGGAATCATTAGCGAACCATTGCCGCTACTGTATAGCGGCGGCGCCGTGGTCCTAGGCCTTGTGTACGGCTATCTTCCATTCGCAGTGTTGCCGTTGTACGCCACGCTCGAAAAGCTGGATCCGCATTTGCTGGAGGCAGCAGCGGACTTGGGTGCGCGGCCCTTTCGCGCGTTGTTGGAAGTAACGTTGCCGCTTGCGAAAGAGGGTATCTGGGCAGCGTCGATCCTCGTGTTTGTCCCGTGCCTGGGGACGTTCCTGACATCCGACCTTTTGGGCGGTAGCAGGTCAATCCTGATCGGAAATCTGATTCAAAACCAGTTCACGACCGCGCGCGATTGGCCGTTCGGCGCGGCGTTGTCGATCGCACTGTTAGCATTGGCTGCGTGCCTGCTGTGGGTTGCGCGCAGGCGGGGGCAGGAGTTGCTGTGAAACGTCGCAGCCGTAACATGGCATTGTATGCGGTCTGCGCGTATGCGTTCTTGCATCTGCCTTTATTGATTTTGGCGGCGTTCAGCGTGAACCGATCGAGATTCACGGTGTGGGAAGGATTCTCGTTGACGTGGTACCGCGCGATGTTTGCGAACCGGGACCTAATGGAATCAGCCGCGAACAGTCTGATGATTGCGATGGGTTCCACTGTGCTTGCGACTGTGATCGGTTCGACGGCGGCCTACGCGCTCTGGAAGAAATCTTCGGCATGGATTTCGGGATCGCTTTACCTATCCCTGGTAACGCCGGAGATTGTTACCGGTGTATCGTTGTTGGCGTTTTTTCAGTGGATCTTTCGCTACGTGCACCTGCGGTTAGGCATGCACACGGTCATCCTGGCGCATGTTTCGTTTTCCGTAGCGTACGTGGTGGTGGTGCTACTGGCTCGGTTGCGAAGCTATGACCGCTCGCTGGAAGAAGCCGCGATGGACTTGGGCGCTACCGAGTTTGGCGCGTTTCAACGCGTGACACTTCCGTATCTGGCTCCTTCGATTGCGGCGGCGGCACTGCTGGCGTTCACGGTGTCGATGGATGACTACGTAATCACAAGTCTTGTGGCGGGTGTCGATTCCCAAACCCTGCCGATGGTGATCTATTCGATGGCACGGCGTGGCGTTAATCCGGTGCTCAACGCGGTATCCACGGTGATCGTCCTTGGACTTGGCACGTTGGTTTTGCTTTCAGAGCGGCTGCGCACCCGGGAGACGCGGATATGAGACGTCGAACGTTTCTCGCGGCCCTTGGCTCGGTTGCGGCATCGTCATGCGAGCGCGGCCCCAGGTTGAACGTCTACAACTGGTCCGATTACATCGCGCCGGAAACGGTTGCGAACTTCGAGCGTGAGTTCAGAGTCACAGTCCGCTACGCGACGTACGAAAGCAACCAGGAAATGCTCGCGCAAGTGATGAGCGGCAACTCCGGTTGGGATGTGGTGTTTCCCTCCGCTGATTTCGTTGCTCCCATGCGTGATTTGGGATTGCTGGCGCCTTTGGATCACCGCCGATTGCCGAACCGGCAAGCTTTGGCAAAGACATTCGCCGCCCCACCGTGGGATCCGGGATTGCAATGGTCGATGCCGTATATGCATGGTGCGACGGGAATTCTCTATCAAAGAGGTCATATCCCGGAGCCGCAGTCGTGGGTGGACCTATGGGATGCCAGCTTGCGCGGAAAGATTACGATGCTGGACGATGCTCCGGAGGTATTCGCGGCTTGTTTGAAGAAGCTGGGCCGGTCTCTGAATTCCGGCGACGCGGGGGAGCTGGAAGCTGCCAAACATGAGGCGCTTCTGCAGAAGCCGCTATTGCGTGCGTACCTCAACGCCGAGGTGAGGGATCAAGCGGTATCGGGCGATGTCATTGCCGCACAGGCGTGGGCAGTAACGGCGGCGCAAGCGATTACCGCGGCTTCAGGCAAGCTGGGGTTCTCGTATCCGAAAGAAGGATTCCCTCGATTTGCCGATAACGCAGTGATTCTGCGCGAGAGCCGGCGCGCGGAATTGGCGCACCATTGGATCAACTATCTGTTGCGGCCGGAAGTGGCGGCATCCATCGCGCAATCCACTCACACGGCTACGGCGAACGGGGAAGCACAGCGCTTGTTGCCTCCCGAAGTTCGTGAGGATCCCGTGCTTTATCCGCCGGACGCGATTTACGTTAGGGCCGAGTGGTTTCAGCCGCAAACCGTTCCTTCGCAGCGTATGAGAGATCGTCTTTGGACCGAGATCAAGAGCGCGTGAGGGATAAACGCCGGCCGGAGGTAGGCGGCAATGCGATAATTGAGAAAGTGCGACGAATTCATGTGCTGGCGGCCGGACTGCTTCTCGCGTGCCTCCTGCTGGTCTCCTGCAAGCAAGAAGAAAAAGTGGTGGTGCCCGACGTGTTTCGGGTGAAGTTTGAAACGTCGCAGGGTGACATCATTGTGGAGGCCAACAAGGCCTGGGCCCCGCGCGGCGTCAATCGTTTTCATGAACTCGTCCGGATGGGGTACTTCCGTGAGAACCGCTTTTTCCGAGTGGTTACGGGCTTCATCGCGCAGTTTGGCGTTCATCGCGATTACGACATACACGCGAAGTGGCGGGAGTACTTTATCCTGGACGACCCTCGAAAAGAGAGCAACGCCCGCGGAATGTTATGCTTCGCGCAATCCGGCCCGAACACCCGCGCGACGGAGGTCTTCATCAATCTGGTGGATAACGGCAAGATTTTGGATGAACAAAACTTTGTTCCCTTCGCGAAAGTGGTGGAGGGGATGGATGTGGTCGATAAGCTCTACGCAGGCTATGGCGAAATGCGGCCGGAGGGAAAAGAGATTGACCCGGGCCGTGTTGAGAACGCCACCAACGCTTACCTCGTACCTCGATTCCCGAAAATGGATTTCATCATTCGCGCCACGTTTGTGCCATAACTCGCCTTTCGCTTCGCCTCACTTTCCTACATGATTTATCTTTCGAACATCAATAAGCAATACGGCAAACAGCTTGTGTTTGTCGACGCCTCCTTTCAGTTGAATCCAGGCGAGAAGGTTGGGCTAGTTGGGCCGAATGGCTCCGGCAAGACGACGCTGTTCCGCATGGTGGCGGGCGAGGAGAGCCCGGACGATGGCGAAGTAACGGTGCCCAAGCGCCTGACCGTCGGCTATTTCCGGCAGGACGTGGAGGAAATGAAGGGCCGCTCCGTGCTCGACGAAGCGATCGCGGGAAGTGGACGCGTGGGGGATCTTCATCACGAGTTGGAATCACTGCAGCACGCGATGGAAGATCCGTCGCGCGCAGATGAGATGGATAAGATCCTGGACCGTTTTGGAGCGGTGCAGGAGGAGTACGAGCACCTGGGCGGCTACACCTTGGAAGCGCAGGCGCGCGAAGTGCTCGCGGGGCTTGGTTTCTCAGAAGACCAGATTGACGGCGACGTGGGCGCGTTATCCGGTGGCTGGAAGATGCGTGTGGCGTTGGCCCGCGTGCTGTTGGGGCGCCCCGATGTGTTGTTGATGGACGAGCCGACGAACCACCTGGATATTGAGTCGATCATTTGGCTTGAGCAGTTTCTGAAGGGGTACGAAGGCGCTCTGCTCATGACTTCGCATGATCGCGAGTTCATGAATCGCATTGTGTCAAAGATCGCCGAAATTGACGGAGGTGAAATCATCTCCTACACCGGCGACTACGATTTCTATGAGCGGGAACGCTCCATTCGCGAAACGAATCAGCAGGCCGCGTTCGCCCGCCAACAGGCCATGCTCGCCAAGGAACAGCGCTTCATCGAGCGCTTCAAAACCCACGCCGCCAAGGCCGCGCAGGTGCAGAGCCGGATCAAAGCGCTCGACAAAATTGAAAAGATTGAATTGCCGAAGAAGCGCCACGTGGTGAAGTTCGATTTTCGCGTTCCGGCCCGTTCCGGCGATCAGGTTGTGGTGATTGAGAACTTAAACAAGAGCTATGGCCCGCGCGCGATCTATCAGGATTTCAATCTGACGGTGCGCCGCGGCGAGCGGTGGGCCGTGATGGGACGCAACGGAGCGGGGAAGACGACTCTGCTGAAGATGATTGCCGGTGTGCTCGCTCCGGATTCCGGAAATGTTGAGTTAGGCGCCAGTCTGAACATGGGCTACTTCGCGCAACAATCGCTCGATGTGCTGGACCCGGAGTTGACTGTGATCGAGCAGCTTCAGAAAGATTTTCCGCAGGATGGTCTGGGTTCGTTGCGGTCACTGGCTGGTGCGTTCCAGTTTTCCGGGGACGACATCGACAAGAAGATTCGCGCGCTCTCGGGTGGAGAGAAGTCACGGCTGGCGATGGCAAGAATGCTATATAACCCACCGAATTTTCTGGTGCTGGACGAGCCAACCAACCACCTGGATCTGGCGACCAAGGAAATGCTGGTGGATGCCTTGAAGAATTTCGAAGGGACGATGATCTTCGTTTCGCACGATCGCATGTTCCTGCGTGGACTTGGATCTCGCGTGCTCGAGTTGGGTGGAGAGAGCGGCAAGGATCGGACGCCGCTCTTGTATCCGGGAACGTACATCGAATACGTGCAGAAGACGGGGCATGAAGCTCCGGGCACGCATACATAGAAGAATTCCGCGACCTCGTGGTGGCGCCCCGGACGGGCGCCCCTTCCTATCTTTATTTCAGCTTGCGATACGTTTCGATAACGACAGGTCCATCCAGTTTGCCTTCGCGGAAAACGCGGAAGGCGTCCATGTGCGGGGCTTTTGCATGGGCCGCCAGAGCTTCATCGGACTCCCATATTTCGTAGTAGCCGAAGCGCGTGGCGTCGTTCGAATCCACGTGCAGGTCGTATTGAATGCAGCCTTCTTCCTGGCGGGTGAGGTCTACTACTTTGAACATCTCGGCCTGTAGTTCGGCCTCGAAGCCGGGTTTCGCTTTCATGAATGCGAAGACAACGATTTGTTGTGCCATAAGCTAATGAGCATGCCACAGTCGTCGATCCTGATCCAATACTAGGCCAGCTGCTGGAAGTAAAATCGGAATATGAACATGCGGCGTATCCTCGCAATGAGCGGTGCCGTCATGTTCTTTGTCGCCGCCGTGTTGGTAGCGCAAACCCGCGGGCGGCGTTGGCAGAAGTATGAGTACGAGATGCAGGATCCGGTGGACGATCCGCCGGATGCGTGGGTGGATCGTGAATTCGTTTTTGCCCGCCTGCGATATCGATCGATTTATGACCGCAGCTTCCTTCGAGGGCGCGCCCGTTGGGGCACGGATGCCAACAAATCCGATCGCCTGTTCATGACCGCATTGCGGCGTCTCTCGCGGGTGGAAACGCGGTCCGTCGAAGAGGTATTGGACATCGACGAAGATCAGATGTTCAACTTTCCCTGGATGTACGCGGTGGCCGTTGGCGATTGGCGGATTAGTCCGGCGCAGGCGGCGCGCTTGCGCGAGTATTTCGATCGTGGCGGCTTTTTGATGGTGGATGACTTTCATGCCGTTGGCGAGTGGCAGGGCTTCATGGATGGCATTCATCAGATCTACCCGAACGCGCGCGTGATTGAAATTGCGGAGGATGATCCGATCTTCCACACCGTTTACGACATGAACGATCTGGTGCAGATTTCCGGAGCGAATATTATCCGTGGATTTCCGTACGAACGTGGAGGAGTCGTTCCGCACTGGCGCGCCGTGGTGGATGACCAGGACCGCGTTCAAGTGGCTATCTGCTTCAACATGGACGTGGGCGATGCGTGGGAATGGTCAGATTACCCGCCGTATCCCGAGCATCTTTCGAATCTCGCCTTCCGCCTGGGCGTGAACTACGCGGTGTATTCGCTATCCCACTAGTGACTGTGCGCGTCCACTGGAAACGGTTCCGCCAACTGCGCGAGCGTGGTCCGGCCGACTTTCTTTGCCAGATTCAGCAACCGCAAGAAGACCAATGCCGTGATCAACGCGTCGCCGGGAGCGGTGTGGCGGTCATGCGGAATCACACCGAACATGTCGCATAGAGCGTCGAGCGTGAAACTGCGAATTTGTTCGCGACCGGGAAACGCTCCGTCGCGTTCCAGGTGCAAAGTGAGGTCCATCGTGTCCAGAAAACGATTCTGCAGTTGGAACCCATAATGACGTTCGTAGGCGGCGTTAAACGTGGCCACGTCATGGCCGATGTGATGGCCCACGATGACGCCATCGCGAAGATAGGGGAGAAACAGTTCGAGCGCTTCCGGTTCGTCATAGCCGCGAAGGCTATCGTCGCGAGTAATACCGTGTACGGTGACCGAACTCGTGTTGTGGGTAACCTTGAGCAGCGCTTCGAAGCAATCGTCCAGAAGAATCTCGCCGCTTTTTACGCCAAGTGCGCCGATGGTGATCAGGCGGTCTTTGCGCGGATCGAGGCCCGTGGTTTCGGAATCGAGGAGCACAAAGCGGACTTCGTCGATGGAGGCGTCATCGCTCCACGTTGATTCAAAGTAACGATGGTGTTGGCGTAGAAGTTCAGCCGCGTCTTGCATTAGACCTTTTCCAACCATTCGCATTCCGCTGTGAATTCGAGCAGCTTCAGGATGGCGCGGAATCCGTTCTTCAGCACTTGTCTGTCGTGGCGGCTGAGGAGCGCCGGTGGCAATTCAGCTCCATCGGTCCGTTCCCGGATGCCGACGCGAGCTTGGTGGAAAAGGACGGCTCGCAATGTCTCCGACGCTTCACGGAAGATCAATTCCTGCTCGGGAAGCATGGACTTGGCCCAAGTGAATCGTTCCAGCGTCGTGGACCCAAAAGGGTGCCCGGCGGCGAGTCCGAAAACGCGGCCCACATCGACCAGTGGTTCGAGCGCGGTGCGCTGCAGGTCGAAGACGTCGCTTTGTTCACCCGAGCCATGGACCACGGCATCCCGAAAAAACGTCAGTGGCGGCAGGTTCGAGAGACAATCGTTTGCCAGGAGGTAGAGGAAGCTTTTGCTGACGCCGCCGGATACCGACTCGCGAATCTGGCGGAACAGGTCGGGATTCCCCGCAAACGGACGCAAATCGAACATGGGGCGCGCGGCAAAAATATCGTTTTGGATGGGATCTTCCAGCCAGCCCGAAAAGCGTGTTTTCCATGCTTCAGTCGACGCGCACACGGCGGAAGCCTTTGCTGCATCTGTGGTTAAGTAGCCGCACATTGAGAGAGCGGACAATACCGTCTCAAAATGCTGTCGGGCCGCGCCGGCACCTTCGGCATGGATTAAAGCGATGCCCGGTGCCGCCAGTGTGAGCGATTCCTGGCGCCCGGTGGCCCCGATCACGCACCAACATGCGGTTTCATCGTCCGGTACCTTCGTGAGCCGCAAGATACGCGCCAGGATCTGGCCGTCTGCTTCGGAAGCAAACCGCGAAAGCCAGTCTACTGACTCGGCGCGGTTCAGATTTTCCGCAAGAAAAGTGCGAACCCGTTGATTGCACTCACGCAACGCAGACAGATCGGACGCGGTCCGGATATCGTGGAGCAGGGCAGCGGGCTGCTCGCCGAACACCGGAGCGAGATCCGCAGCGGTGACGATGCCGTGGAAGCGGTCGCCGGAGTGCGTTTTCTCGAGAATCGCGGCGGCGCGTGCGTTTTGCGAGGCCATGGTGAGGACGCAGGCGCTAATTGGAGCGTCCAGCGCCACGGTGCACGCCGGCGCGTCGAGAAGCTTGGATACCGGTTCCGCGGCGGCGGCATCCTGCGTGGCTGCCCATTGAAGAATTCGTTCCGACGTCAGGATGCCGTGCAATTGCTTGTGTTCGTTGACGACGCCCACAGCGTCTCGTCCAGATGCGAGCAACGCCGCAGCGGCCTCGCGGATGGTTGCGGTGGATGCGATGGGATCTTGCGATTTTCCCCGGACAACGTCATAAAGGAAAACCTCTTCCGCCAGATGCCGGTGTTCGTCCGCGCGGTACTCGACGCCGGTGGCTGACGCAGCGGCCGCAACGTATTCGGCCGCTGCCGGATACTTCGCTACCAGTTCGGCGAATTCGCCGGAAGGAAATGCATAGACGACAACATCGCTAGTGGATTTCGCCGAGTGCAACGATTTCGGTGAACCCGCGAAGTGATCGATGCCCAGAATATCGCCCGCGCCGCAGATGTCGCGCAGCACATCACCGTCGCCGTCTTCCCCGCGTTCATCCCACAGCGAAACCGTGCCTTGTTGGATCACCAAGATATTGGCGCCGTGCGAGGAGCCTTGCCAGATCAGATACTCGTCGGATTCGTGAAACTTCACGCGGCCGTGCGAAGCCAGCGTGACCAGGTCCGCTTCGTCCATGTACTGGAAGGGCGGATGCTGCTTCAAAAAATCAGCAACTCGGTAACTGATGACGGCTGTCTGCACGTTGTCCCCTACGAACTCTTAGGTGATGGCCCACAAGGCCGTGCCCTGGTCGTCGTGGACATGAGGCAGGAAGCCACCAGTTTAGCGAATCAGTCGTTTATGCGTCGCGATGAACAGTATCGGGAGCGAAAGCGGGCAGGCAAACGGCGACGTACTCCGCGCCTTCCAGACCCGGTGTGCTGTAACGGACCCACTCGCCTTTGGGTGTGTGAATCGCTTGCCCGGCAGGCACGTCCGTTACACCTGCCCTAGTTTCCACGCGAAGGGAGCCGCGCAGTACGACGGTGTATTCGTCGAACTCCGGCGTCTGGCCCGGCTCCACCCAACCGCTCGGGCTAGTCATGTGCGCGATGCTGACCGCGGAGGTTTGCGTGTTCACGCGTCCGACGTACTCGGCGATCCGTTTCGGCAGATTGCCTGCGGCAGTGATGATCGTGGGAGTGGGAATCGGGTTGGCCATAGGCCCAGTATGGCCCACGCAGGCAGGTGGTGCCATCCCCTGGCCGAGGTGCGAACCTTCCGCTGTCGCGAAATCTTTCGGGGGTGTAGGATGTAGCTGTGAGTGGAAGTTATGCGAGGGCACTAGTCTGGCTGTTGCTGTGCAGCGCGCCGGTCTATGCCCATGATGTCATCACCACGAAAATTACGTGGAATCGGGAAATCATTCGCATTCTGAACGGGCGATGCCTAAGTTGTCATCATTCAGGCGGCAAGGCGTTTTCGCTGACCACATACAACGACGGACGGCCTTGGGCCAAAGCTATCCAAGAAGAAGTGCTTGAGCGCCGTATGCCGCCGTGGGGGGCAGTGAAGGGCTTTGGCGATTTCCGTAACGATAGGGCGCTCACTCCCGAGCAACTGGAAGTGATCGCCGAGTGGGTGGATGGCGGCGCCCCTGAGGGCGAAGATAAGGACCTTCCTCCTGATCTGAAAATCCCAGAGTCGCCAGAATCGCCCGCACCCACGGCAGACGGCGCGATTCGCGTGAGTGGAGATTTTCAACTGTTGTCGGATTTCATGCTTGACTCGATCCACGTCGAGACGGTACCAGAGAAAACCTCATTCCAGTTAATCGCCATTTTGCCGAACGGTACGATGCACCCATTGCTCTGGATGCTGCCGTACAAGTCGATCTATTCCCGGCAATTCGAACTTAGGATGCCGTTGGTTTTGCCCAAAGCAACGCTCATTCAGGGAATCCCTGCCGGGGTTACGCTCATTTTCTCTCCGCCAGCCAGTGCGGCCGGCGGTTCAGTCCCGTGATGGAACCGATTTCAAGTTCTTGAAAAGGAGTTACTTAGATTTCTGCATGCGACGGTAACTAGGGCGCTATGCTGTAACGTCTTAGCAAGCAGCAAGTAGTCCAGATCTGGCGTTTCGTTAACCAATATTAATAACGCGGGATCAGGTAAACTGGATTTGGACCCAGTTGTCGGTGACCTTGCCGTCCGACCGCTATCGCAATCATCGGAAAAGGTTTAGATGAACTTAACCGCAATCTTTATTCAGCGCCCGGTTATGACGGCGCTGCTCATGATCGGCATCCTGATCTTCGGCGTGGTCGGCTATCTCGGGCTGCCGGTAAGTGATCTGCCGAACATCGACTACCCGACTATTTCGGTTCAGGCCAATCTGCCGGGCGCGAATCCGGAGACGATGGCTGCGTCGGTTGCGGCACCCCTCGAACGGCAATTCTCGACGATCCCGGGTCTGGATTCGATGACATCGAGCAGCAGCCGTGGATTTTCAAATATCACGATTACTTTTACGCTGGACCGCGACATTGATTCCGCCGCGCAGGACGTACAAAACGCGATCGCCGCGGTTTCGCGTCGCTTGCCGCCAGGCATGCCGGCTCCGCCGTCCATGCAAAAGGTGAATCCGGCGGACCAGCCGATTCTGCAAATCTCATTGAACTCCGACACTCTGCCGGCTGCAGTGGTGAATGAATATGCGGAGACCGTGATCCAGCCCCGTATTTCCACGACGAACGGCGTTTCGCAGGTCAATCTTGCGGGCCAGGCGAAGTACGCCGTGCGAGTCCAGTTGGATCCGAACAAGCTGGTGAATCGCGGCATCGCGCTGGAGGAAGTGCAGCAGGCGCTGAATCGCCATAACGCGAATTTGCCGACAGGAACTCTATACGGTCCCACTCAGGCGTTCACGGTGGAAGCCAAGGGTCAGTTGGCCACGGCCGAGCAATACCGGCCGATCATCGTGGCGTACCGCAACGCGGCGCCCGTCCGCCTGCAGGATTTGGGCGAAGTTAAAGATGGCATTCAGAATGAGCGCCAAGGCAATTGGTACAACGGCCGCCGCTCGATCGTACTTCAGGTGATGAAACAACCTGGTACCAACACGGTGGAAATTGTCGACCGCTTGTATGAATTGCTGCCGCAGTTCCGCACGGATCTGCCGCCAGCGATCAACATGGACGTGTACATCGACCGTTCGCAGAACATTCGAGAATCCGTCGCCGATGTGAAATTCACGCTTGTTCTCGCCGTTGGAATGGTCGTGTTGGTGATCTTCCTGTTCCTTCGCAATGTGTCAGCCACGGTGATTCCCAGCTTGGCGCTGCCACTTTCGGTGGTGGGAACTTTTGCGGCGATGTCTTTGTTCAACTTCACCATCGATAACCTGTCGCTGATGGCGTTAACGCTGGCCGTAGGGTTTGTGGTGGACGACGCGATCGTTGTGTTGGAAAACATCGTCCGGCATATGGAAATGGGCAAACCGCGCCTGGAAGCCGCGATTGAGGGTGGCCGCGAAATCGGCTTCACCGTCTTGTCGATGACCTTGTCGCTGGCCGCTGTGTTTATCCCTGTGTTATTCATGGGCGGCATCATCGGCCGTCTCTTCCACGAGTTTGCGGTGGTGATCATCGTCGCTATCGTACTCTCCGGCGTGGTTTCGTTAAGTTTGACGCCGATGCTGTGCAGCCGCTTCCTGCAGCCGCCGGCGCATGAGCACAATTTCCTCTTCCGCTTGACGGAAAAGATGTTTGATGCCTGGCGAGACGCCTACGGTTGGACACTTCGCAGAGTGGTTCGTTTCAAGCTGGCCACACTTTTTGTCGCGGCGGGAACGTTGGTCGCGACCTGGTATGTGTACCAAAGGGTTCCGACGGGATTCATTCCGAACCAGGACACGGGTTTGATTGGCGGGCAGATTGAGTTTCCGCAGGACACCTCCTACGATACGAACGTAAAAACGCAGTTCCGGGTGACTAGCATCCTGATGAACGACCCGAACATTGAAGTGGTCACATCAAACGTTGGCGGCAACTTCAGTCGCTTGAACATTGCCTTGAAATCGCGCGAAGAACGCAAGCTGACGGCCGATCAGGTGATCCAGGAGCTTCGTCCGAAACTGGGCGGCATCCCGAACGGCCGTGTATTCTTGAACAATCCTCCCGTGGTCCGCATCGGCGGTTTCGCGGGGCGCAGCGCGTATGTGGTCACGCTCCAGGCGACGGATTTACCGGAGCTCTACGGCGCCGCCAGCACGTTTCAGGCGCGCATGCGTGAAATTCCCGGAGTTACGGACGTCAGCACTGACCTGCAGTTGCAGAGCCCGATGGTGAGCCTGGATATCGACCGCGACCGGGCGTCATCGCTGGGTATCACCGCTGACCAGATTCAAAATACGCTCTATAATGCCTACGGCTCGCGACAGGTTTCGAGCATCTTCACTCCCACCAATGACTATCAGGTGATCATGGAGTTGTTGCCGGAGTATCAGCGAGACCCCAACAACGTCAGCCAGCTTTATGTTCGCTCGAATGCGGGCAAGCTGGTTCCACTGGATGCTCTCACCAGCAAGAAGACGACGGTTGGCCCGGCGAGTATCGCGCACTTCGGACAGTCTCCCGCGGTTTCCATTTCATTCAATACGGTGCCGGGTGTTTCGCTGGGCGACGCCGTAACTCGAATTCAGGACGCGGCCCGGGAATCGCTGCCGGCGACGGTACGCATTGCATTCCAGGGCCAGGCCGCTGCATTCCAGTCTTCGATGAAAGGCATGGGGCTTCTGCTCGCCATGGCCGTGCTCGTCATCTACATGGTGTTGGGCATCCTTTATGAGAGCTTCATTCACCCGTTGACGATTCTTTCCGGACTCCCGTCCGCTGGTTTGGGCGCTCTTCTGACGCTGCTGGTTTTCAAGGATGAGTTGAATATCTACTCCTTCGTCGGCATTATCATGCTGGTCGGTATCGTGAAGAAGAACGCAATCATGATGATCGACTTTGCGCTGGAAGTGCAGAAGGAAGGCATGAAGCCCGACCAGGCCATTGTCGAGGCCTGCCTTGTTCGTTTCCGTCCAATCATGATGACCACGATGGCCGCGCTGGTCGGCACGCTGCCCATTGCCCTCGGCATCGGTGCTGGTGGTGAAGCGCGCCGTCCCTTGGGATTGGCGGTGGTCGGTGGCCTGGTTGTGTCACAGTTGCTGACTTTGTACATCACGCCCGTGATTTACATCTATATGGAGCGTTTCCGCGCACTTGCCGCCAGTATGCGGCGGAAGAAACCGCAGCAGCCTGTTCAGCACGAGCCGCAACCGGCATTCCACGGTTAACCTTAGCAGCTTCGCCCGGCGGTCCTCGCATTTTGCGAGAATAATGCGTTGACCAGGAAACTTGCAGAGACGCTTGCCGCCACCACGTTCGATCAGCTTCCACATCAGGTGGTGTTGGATGCTGAACGTTCTGTCCTCGATTGGCTGGGAGCCGTCATTGCGGGTTGTTGCGAACCACCGGCCCGTTACGCGCAAGCGGTCGCACACCGGTTTGGCGCATCGGACGAGGCCACAATATTTGGAAGCGGTCGAGGGTCGGTAGCATCGGCTGCTTTCGCCAACGGCGTTTCTTCGCACACCATTGAAGTGGATGACGTCCACAAGCTTTCCACGTTGCACCCAGCGGCGCCGATTATTCCAGCAGCGTATGCGGTGGCAGAGCGAGAACACTCTTCCGGCCGGGACTTCCTGCTTGCGGTGACGCTCGGCTACGAAGCTGCGATTCGCATTGGTGAAGCTGTGAATCCCAGCCACTACCGTTATTGGCATCCTACCGGGACGGCGGCGACTTTTGGCTCTGCGGTGGCGGCGGGTTCTCTAATGAAGCTGAACGCGAAGCAGATGTCGGATGCCTTGGGTAGTGCGGGTACACAGGCGGCGGGACTGTGGGAATTCAACGCCGATGGCACCATGAGTAAGACGCTGCATCCAGGCAAGGCGGCGCTGAACGGCGTGATTGCCGCGGATCTGGCTCGCGAGGGTTTCACGGGCGCCGGAAAGATACTCGAAGGCGACCGCGGATTCTTCAACGCGATGTCCACGGGCGCTGACGAATCGCGAATCACCGACCGTCTGGGCGAGTTGTGGAAGATCACCGAGAATTGCTACAAGCTTCATTTTTGCTGCGGACACACGCACACGGCGATCGACGAGGCCATTCGCATTGGCGGTGAGCAGGGGCGCACAAAGAAGATCGCCCGTGTGGCGGTGGAAACGTATGGTCCCGGACTCGCCATCGTGAAGGAACGCAATCCAAGGACGCCGTTTCAGGCGCGATTCAGTTTGAGCTATTGCATCGCCGCCGCATTGCTCGAAGGCTGCGTTGGGCTTGCACAATTTTCGGCGGATCGTTTCCATCCCAAGGGTCTGGTGCGGCCGGAGATTGCAGAGTTGATGTCGCGAATTGACATCACGGTTGCCGATGCGCTTACCGCCGCGTATCCGGCCGCGTGGCCTGTTCGCATAGCCGTGCTGTATGAGGATGGCACGGTGGTGAAAGGGGCTGCGGATTATCCGAAAGGGAATCCGGAGAATCCTGTCACCAACGAAGAACTGGCGGCGAAATTTATGGCATTGGTGAAGCCGCGCATCGGTGAGACGGCAGGTGGGAAAACGTTGAAGGCGATTCGCTCCGTGGTCAACTGCGACGATATGTCCACTCTGCTGCAAGGCATCCCCCTCGTGTTCGTGTCAGGAAAAGAATCGTGATGAAAGAGATCAATCCTAAGTTCCGGGAGCATGAAGAATACCGGCGCGCGGTACGCGAACTGTGTGCGGGCTTCGATAGCCAATACTGGCAAAAGGTGGAAGAAGCAGCAGGATATCCGGAGGCGTTCATCAAGGCGCTCACAGATGCCGGATGGTTGTCCGCGCTGATTCCTGCTGAATTCGGCGGTGCGGGTTTGAGTCTCACGGAAGCCTCCGTGATCTTGGAAGAAATTAATCGCTCGGGTGCGAACTCGGGTGCATGCCATGCGCAGATGTATGTCATGGGGACGCTGCTACGCCACGGTTCGGAGGATCAGAAGAAGCGCTATTTGCCTTTGCTCGCCGAAGGTAAACTCCGGCTGCAGTCCTTTGCCGTGACTGAGCCAAACGCGGGTACCGACACGACCAAGCTGAAAACGTTCGCCGAAAAGAAGGGCGACCGTTACATTGTGAATGGCCAGAAGGTTTGGATCTCACGTGTGCAGCATTCCGATTTGATGATCCTGCTGGCCCGCACCACACCGATTGCCGAAGTAAAGAAGAAGACGGATGGTTTGTCGGTGTTCCTTGTTGATCTACGCGCATCGGGCCTGATTGGGAACGAGGGCAAGGGGATCAGTTTGCGCCCGATCCGCAACATGGTGAATCACGAAACCAATGAATTGTTTTTCGATAACTTTGAGATTCCCGCGGAAAGCCTGATTGGCGAGGAGGGGAAGGGTTTTCGCTATATTCTCGACGGAATGAATGCCGAGCGTATTCTGATTGCCGCTGAATGTGTTGGTGATGGCTTCTGGTTTATCGAGCGCGCAACGAAATATGCCAACGAACGAATCGTATTTGACCGACCGATCGGTCAGAATCAAGGGATTCAGTTCCCCATCGCGAAGGCCTACGCGAATGTTCGCGCCGCGGATTTGATGCGGTACGAGGCCGCGCGCCTGTTTGAAGCGCATGAGCCCTGTGGCGCCGAAGCGAACATGGCGAAGATGCTGGCCGCGGAGGCTTCATGGGAGGCCGCAAACGTTTGTTTGCAAACGCATGGTGGATTCGGTTTCGCCGCGGAGTATGATGTGGAACGCAAATTCCGTGAAACACGGCTCTATCAGGTTGCGCCGATCTCCACCAATTTGATCCTTTCGTATTTGGGCGAGCATGTGCTGGGCATGCCGCGATCCTTTTAGTCCATGTCTCGAAAACCACCGTTACCATTTGAGGGCCTCCGCGTTGTCGCTATCGAGCAGGCTGTTTCCGTTCCGTTTTGCACGCGGCAATTTGCGGACTTGGGCGCGGACGTCATCAAGATAGAGCGGCCGGATGGCGGCGACTTCGCGCGTGCCTACGATCATGATCTGCACGGCATGTCAGGGCATTTCGCCTGGCTCAATCGCGGAAAACGCAGTATTGCGCTTGATTTGAAGCAGCCGGAGGATCGCGAGGTTCTGAGTAGGTTGCTCGAAACGGCGGACGTGTTCGTGCAGAATCTCGCGCCGGGCGCGGTGGAGCGCCTCGGTTTCGGCTATGACGATCTGAAAAAGAAACATCTGCGCCTGATCTGGTGCGGTATCTCCGGCTACGGGCCGGATGGTCCGTACCGTGATAAAAAGGCGTATGACTTGTTGGTGCAAGCCGAGTCCGGTGTTGTCAGCCTGACCGGTCATGCGCAAGCCGCGGCTAAGGTCGGAATTTCAATTGCCGATATCGCCTCCGGCTTTTACGCGTACTCTTCGATAATGGCTGCGTTGTTTCAGCGCCAACGTACCGGGACGGGTGATCGTATTGATATTTCCATGTTGGAGTGCTTGACGGAGTGGTCCACGCCTGCGCTCTATATGTGGTTGGGGGCGGGCCGAGTGCCGTCGCGCGTGGGCATCCGTCATAACGGAATCGTTCCTTACGGTGCATACAAGTGTGGCGACGGGTCGGTGAATTTCGCCATTCAGAATCAGCGGGAATGGCGGAGGCTTTGCGAAGTGGTGCTGAAAGATGTTTCCATTGCGGATGATCCTCGCTTTGCCACGAACGCGGACCGGCTGAAAAATCGCGACGTTCTGGAGCCGCTCATCGAGCAGATCTTCTCCACTCAAAATGTGGCTGACATTGTGATGCGCCTGGAGGAAGCAGATATTGCGAACGCCGTTGTAAACGATATTCCCGCCGTGGCTAATCATCCACAACTCGCCGCGCGGGAACGTTGGGTGGAGATTGATTCGTCGAATGGGCCGTTGCCTGCTCTGCTTCCGCCACACAATATTGCGGGAATCGAGCCACGAATGGGCCGGGTTCCAGACCTGGGCGAGCACACGCGAGAAATTCTCGCGGAACTGGGTATGGCCGGCTCCAACGAATAAGGAGAGACGTCATATGGGCCGTTGTTATGAAGACTTTCAAGTGGGAATGGTGATTCGCCATCCCTTGGGGCGCACGTTGAGCGATGTGGATAACACATGGTTTACGCTACTAACGCAAAATTCCAACCCGATTCACTTTGATGTTCACTATTCCGCGCAGACGGAATTCGGGAAACCGCTGATGAACTCGACGTTTGTGATGGCTCTTGTCACCGGGCAATCGTCGGGTGACATCTCTCAGTTTGGGGTGAACCTTGGGTGGGACGAGGTCCGCCTTCCGGCGCCTGTCTTCGCGGGCGACACGATCTATTCGGAAAGCGAGATCCTCTCGATGCGCGAATCGAAATCGCGCCCGAACATGGGACTCATCGAAGTGAAGACGACCGGATTCAATCAGCACGGAACCGTTGTGATCCATTACCGCCGCAATGTTTTAATCTTCAAGCGCGGGCATGAGCCGAAGATGGTGGAGCTTCAAAAAAAGAGCTGAGACATCGAGCTAGCGGTGTTGCGCGATCGCCACATCGGTCACCAGCGGGAGGTGATCGGAAGCCAACAACGATCTGCGGGTACGGTGGAAGAACGCGGTTTCTATGCGGATATGGTGATCCAGGTAGATGTGGTCCAAGTGCAAAAGCGGCAGCAGAGCAGGGTAGGCGCGAGTCCGTTTTACGTGGTCCCGAATATCGTTCAAATGGAACTCGGCGGATAGTTTGCTGGTTACCAGGCCGTGATTCCAGTCATTAAAATCGCCAAGGACGACGCGATGTCCGGAAATATCCATCGCCTGAATCAGATGCCGGTCGATGAGTTGAGCCTGTTTGGTCCGCTCGCGAACCGCCGTTCCCAAATGCACGTTGAAGATGTGGAGCAAATGCGACCCCACTTGAATATCGGTGCGTAAGGCTCCGCGAGGTTCGCGATTCGGGACGCTCAAATCGACGTGCCGCGAGGCTTCAAAGTTCCAACGGCTCAGGGTTACATTGCCGTAGACACCACCCCGGTGCCGCCGCGTTTCACCCACGGTCCAGTGGTAACCGAGCCGGTCCGCCAGGTAGCAGGCCTGATGTTCTTCCTTGTCGCGATTGTCGTGGTTCACCACTTCCTGTAGCGCGACGACATCGGCGTTGATGTCTTCAAGCACCTGGGCGATCCGTTCAATTCGGACGCGGCCATCGATGCCCCGGCCCTTGTGAATGTTGTAGGTCGCGATTCTGAAGCGCTGTGTTTGCATGGATCCGTTCGTTACATCTGGTCTTCCACCAGCGAAGCGCACCATTCCCTAGCCTGCTGCAAGAGACCGCGGCGGCGCCAATCGGCAAGTTGGATCCGGCGGCACTGCTGCAGGTCTTTCATGAAATCATCTCGCAATTGAGCGACCAATCCGGCATCGTGAAGACAGACGTTGGTCTCCTCGTTCAGAGCGAAGGATCGGTTATCGAAATTCGTTGTGCCCACAGTAGCCCACAGTCCGTCGACGATCATCGCCTTTTGATGCAGCATCGTTGGCTGATACTCATACAGATCGACGCCGGCTTGGATCAGTTGGCCGTAATGCCGGATACTATTCTGCCTCGCCCACCAGGTGTCGTTGTGTGCGCCCGCCACCATCAGGCGGATGTTGACGCCGCGGTCGTGGACCCGAGTCAGCATCTGTATCAGGCGCGAATCGGGAATAAAGTATGGGTTCGCAATGAACAGCTCCTTGCGTGCCGATTGCAGCGCCACCATGTACATCGTCCCAGCTGCTCCGGTTCCTGCTTCCGGGGAGCTGAGAATGGTCTGAACCTCCACTCGTCCTTCCACGTGTGATTCCGGAAAATAGTCCTCGCCACTGATGATCTCGCCCGTGGTCTCCAGCCAGTTCTGGGCGAATCCGGATTGCATGGCTCGGGCAGCGGGACCGTGGACGCGGATTTGTATGTCCCGCCACTCCTCCGAACCACTCGCGTTTCCCAGCCAGTGATCCGCGATGCCCGCGCCGCCGGTGAAGGCGAACCTGCCATCCACGATGATGGATTTCCGGTGATTCCGATTATTCGCCCGGTGCAAGGTGTACCAGTGAATGGGATGGAACCACGCCAACTGGACGCCACCTGTTTCCAGGATTGTGTAGATTTCGCTGCCAAGCGTGGCCGATCCGATCGCATCCACCAACAGTTTCACCGACACTCCCTGCCGGGCCTTTTCCGCGAAGGCTTCGGCGAACCTGCGGCCAACCCGGCCATCCCAGAAAATGTACTGCTCCATGGTCACGGAAGCAGTGGCCGCTTCGATCGCATCGAGTATTGCCGGGTAGAATTCGTCGCCATTGTTATAAATGGTGACATCGTTACCGCCCATGACCGGCGCGCCGGTTACCCCAGCGAGCGTCGTCCGGAATCGCTTCGAGTGAACGTTAAGTTCGGTTTCAAGCGGATACACCGCCGGATGCGTGCTGGACGATGAGTGATAAAGGATGAAGGAAACAACCCCGGCGAGTAGAGCCAGCGGCCACCACCCCTTCGAGTAGAGAACCAACCCCAGCGCCAGCCACGTCCACCAGCCTCGAAGCACGGTGCGGATATGATCGGCGAATTCCAGTCCTCCCAAGCGCGTGGGTTTGGCCTTCGGCGGCGCTAGCCGGTAGAGCTGCTCTTTCGGAACTCGCCGGGTTAGCCAGCGGCGTGTTTCAGTGGTTTTTTTGCGGGAACCAGTAGGTGCGGAGCCTGGGGGAATGGGTTGCACAAGATCTCGCTATTCAGGTGCGGCATTCCTGCGGCCGTCACTGCCGGTTTTGCGCCGTGATACTTAGAAACTCAGCACGGGACACGGCGAAAGCCGGATGATACCATACGCATGCGTTCGCAGGCGTCCCAATGTGTCCTGCATCTTGCCGCGTCCGATCAACAGGAGATCGCTTCCGTGACGACTGGCCTCTTCGGCGACGCCATCCGCAACCGTACCGGCGCGAATACACACCGGGGCATCAATGCCCAGCGACGCCGCCATGCTCTCAATGTTCTGTTTCGCGGCCAGGCGCATCTCCTCTTCCAGTTCTACATCCATCTGCCGCTCGGGCCATGCCTCAATGCCGGGCACAACGTGAACGAAGCGGAGTGAAGCCCCCAACTCCGTCGCCAGTGCCGCAGCCGATTGCATGACTCCCGCGCTGTGCAGGGATCCGTCGATGGCACAAAGCAAATTCTGGGGCTCCAGGTGCGCCCGATCGGGGGCATCGCCCTTGTGGGCTGTGGTCCACACCGGACGAGCCAGATCATGAAGTACTTTTGCCGTGGTGGAGCCGAGCAGCAACTGCCGGAAAGGCCCGTAGCCGTGCGTCGGCATCATTACGAGGTCCACTTCATGAGCCATGGCGTAGTCCGTGATCACCTGCGCTGGTTCGCCAATCTCCGCCACGCGCTCCACGCGCAGCCGGGCAAAGGAGTTTGCGAAATGGCTATCGAGCTGCGTCTTCACGGCGGCGAGCATCTCCTGCGGGGCGACCACCGCCGCACCTGCCAAGCCACCTGCGTAGACCGGATGCGCGATCGCAAGCAAGGTTACTCTTGCGCCGCACTTATGCGCCATATTCTCGACAAAAGGAGTCGCTCCGTTGCAGCGATCCGAAAAGTCGACCGGGAACAGGATGTGTTTGAACGTCGTCATGATGCCTCCTCCCAAACTCTAACGCTGCACATGGTGCTCCATCCGCAAGTCCTTCTGGCGATTATTCATTACGGTTTTAATTGTGCAATCTTACGCTATCTGCCTCAATTCCAGCAGCGCAAAAAGCCCCAGAAATGTTTTGCGGTCCGCAAACCGCATTTGGAAAACGGACCAGTAACCTGGCGGCGGAAGAATGCATCGCTAGAGTATAGAGCATCCTACGAGCAAGCTCGCATTGGTTAGCGAATTGCTCGTACCCTGCCGGAAGTGAGATAGCCATGTCGCACAAAATACTCCTCTCCATCGCCGCCTTCACGGTTGTTTTGCCATATGCCATATATGCCCAATCGATCAGCAGCGGAACTGTTGTTGGCACGGTCCACGATCCATCCAATATGGTTGTGCCGAACGCACAGGCGGAGATCCGGAACTCGATCACGGGCTATAGCCAAAAGTCGCAAACGGACGAAACCGGAAACTTCCGCTTCAACAACGTCCCTCCAGCGATGTATGAACTCGTCATTACCGCGCCGGGATTCTCCGCCGTGAGTGAGCCGCTTGAGGTGCGCGGTTCGCAGCCAATCGGCGTCAGCTATACGTTGAAGATGGGGTCGGTGGCCAGTAGTGTGGACGTTACCGCGTCGGCTCCGTTGATTGATTCCGATCCTGTCGCGCACGTCGATGCGGATTCTTCGGCGTTCATGAAAATGCCGCGTTTCGATACCGGCCTGAACGGCATTATCAGCAACAGTACCGGCGGCACTGCGGCGGATGCAAACGGATTTTTCCATCCCCTGGGCGATCACGCTCAGGTAAGCTTTGTGGTGGACGGCCAGCCGATCAGCGATCAACAAAGCAAGGTGTTCTCCACCCAACTTCCCGCCAATGCGATTCAGAGCATGCAATTGGTAACGGGCGCCCCGAACGCGCAGTATGGCGATAAATCCAGCCTTGTCGTCGCAGCGGTGACGAAATCCGGCCTTGGCGTTGCGAAACCATTCGGAAGTCTTGAAGGTGGATGGGGTTCGTTTGGAACTTACACCAGTGCTGCAACGTTGGGCATGGGGACACCAAAGTTCGGCAACTTTATTGCGGTGAACGGCCAACGAACGGGCCATTTTCTGGATACACCGGAATTTCTGCCGCTGCACGACATCGGTAACACCGAAAGCATCTTCGACCGCATGGATTGGTTGCGTGGCTCGCGCGATTCCATCCATTTAAATCTGTTCCTCGCGCGGAACTGGTTCCAGGTGCCAAACAGCTATGATCAGGTCCGGCAGGATCAGAAGCAGCGCATCATGACCTGGAATATCGCTCCGGGTTATCAGCGGACGATTGGCAACAACACCTTGTTAACGATCAACCCCTTTGCCCGCCGCGATCAGGTGAATTATTACCCGAGCCGCAATCCTTTGGACGACACGCCGATCACCACCTCGCAGGATCGTTTCCTAACGAACTACGGCGTTAAGGCCGACGTTGCCACCACACAGAGGGCGCACAACATTAAGGTGGGCGTTCAGGTGCAGCAAACGCGTTTGATTGAGAATTTCTACCTCGGAATCACCAGCCCTACATTTGATTTCACTCGCGCTCCTGGTCTTGCCGCTTATGATCTGACCCGGGGACGCTCGCCTTTCTCCTTCCATGGACGCAATTCCATCGATCAATGGGCTCTATACGCGAGCGACGACATCAAGCTTCATGACTTTACTCTGAATCTGGGCCTGCGCGAAGACCACTACAGCGGGCTGGTATCCAAGCGGAGCCTACAGCCTCGCGTCGGCACCTCGTATCACGTGCATCCCACCGACACCGTGCTGCGTCTGGCCTATTCGCGAACCTTTGAGACGCCATTCAATGAGAACCTGTTGCTTTCGAGTGCAACCGGTATCGGTGGGCTTGCGGCAAACATCTTCAATGCCAAAGCTGCTCTGCCGGTCCTGCCGGGCGGCAGGAATCAGTTCAATGTTGGGTTCCAGCAACGGGTGACTCGCTACATGGTTGTGGACGGGGACTACTTCTGGAAGTTCACCCGGAACGGTTATGACTTCGACGTTCTCTTCAACACGCCTATCACGTTCCCCATTGCCTGGAACAAATCGAAGGTGGACGGCTTCACCGGCCGCGTCAGCACCATACCGATTCACGGCTTCCAGGGATCAATGACCTTCGGCCACTCCCGCGCGCGATACTTTCCGCCGGCAACCGGTGGCCTGATCTTACAGGGCATCGGATCGGTCACTGGAGTATTCCGCATCGATCACGATCAGGCCTATCAACAAACCATGAACCTCCGGTATCAGTTCAAGAAAGATGGACCGTGGACTTCGTTCATCTGGCGTTACGATAGCGGCTTGGCCGTGACCGGTGTGACAGATTCCGCCGCCGCTCTGGCGCTGACGCCGGCGCAGCAAGTGACTATCGGCCTAGCTTGTGGAAGCGCGCCCGCTACATTGCAGGTTCCGTTGCGGACTTGCGGCAGCGCGGTGACGTCCACCTTGCTGACGCTGCCCGCCGCGGGCACCGGTGACCCCGACTTGAATCCGAACCGTGTGAAGCCGCGCAACTTGCTCGACCTGGCGGTTGGTACCGATAACCTCACCAAAGCGGAACGCTATAAGATTGCGTTGCGATTTACCATCACCAACCTAACCAACAAAGTGGCCCTGTACAACTTCCTGTCGACCTTCAGCGGGACACACTTTGTGGCGCCGAGAACGTATCAGGCGTCGATGGCGTACACGTTCTAACGTCTCATCCAACTCGTGTCACGATAGCGGATTCGGTTAAAGCGGGTCCGCTATCGCGCTTTCGGGAAGAGGCGGATGGTGATTCCGCCCATGATTGTGCGGGGATAGCCGGGGGTTCCATGCACGCGTTCCAGGGGATCCTGGCCTGGGAGCCGTGACGTGTAGCGCTCGAACGTTTCAAAAAACGTTTTGTTCAGCACGTTATCCATCGCGAAGTTCATGTCAAACCAACGGTTGATGTTGCGTGAGACGCTGAAATCGAACACGGTATTCCCGGAAACCACGGATTGCGCTTCATCTCCGTTCAAAATGTAGTGATTGATGGAGCGCATGCGCAGAGAACCGCTCCATTTTTTCCAATCCGTCATCGTCAACGATGTATAGGCGGTAAAGTGAGGGGCCCGGTCCACATAAGCCCGCGGCTCGCTTCCGCGATAAAAGGCGTTGAGCACTTTGGTGATGCTTCCGTTCCACGAGAGATACCGGTTGATCTGCACGGAGCTCTTCACCTCAAAACCGTAACTGCGGCTGGGTCCGACGAACTCGTTTGACCCATCGTCCGCCGCATAAATCATTTCGTTGGCCCGATCAATCCAAAAGAAGCTGGTAGCCAGCGAATAGCGTCCCTTATTGTGCGACGTGCCGAACTGATAGAAGTCCGTGGTTGCCGTGAGCACACTGAGCGGATCGGCGATCAACGCGCGGGCGTTGGTGCTTGTGATGGCTCGCCCGTAATTCAAATAAAACGTCAGCGGCACTTCAGTGCTCGGCGTGTAAGAAAATCCAACCTTCGGTTGCCAGGACCCAGCGTTGCGTGCGTTGACCTGAGACGTCCCGAGGTGATCGCCCACCCGGAAGATGAACTCGTCGTAGCGGAGGCCCACGTCGATGCGGTATCTGCCGCCTCCAAAGACGATGTTCTCTTGCCCGTAGAATCCCGGATTCGCCACGCGCACCTGCGCCCACGTGCGAAGGTCTGTGGGAACCCGGGCTTGGCGGCCATAGAGTTTCAAGTTGATTTGGTTATCCAGATAATTCACGCCGCCGGTGAACGTGCCGAAGAACTGTCCGCGCGAGTGAGGCTTAATGTACTGGGCATTCACCGCTTCCTGCAAGCGCGAATCATGCTGACCGAACCCGTCGCCGCGGATAGGATCATTCAGGAAGAACGTGAAGTTGGAGTACAAGTCAAACAGCATCCGGTTTAACATACCGTTGACGCGGAACTGGGAGCCATCCTTAAGTTCGTTTGCCCAGTATCCGGCCAGAGTTCCTGACTTCACCTTATTGCCGTCACTCGGGTCGATCACAGCAAAGCGTCCGATACGGCCAGCCTCAATCTCATCCACCGGAACCTGACCAGCGGCGTAAGCGTCATTCGTATTCGCGAATATGCGGAAAGAGATTGATTGCGTGGGGGACAGCTTCCGCAGCCAGTTGCCGGTGATGTTGTTCCGCAAGTACTCCAGAGGCCGGGTAAAGGGACCGTCGGAATACGAATACTCGTAGGCGAGGAAGGCCGATGTTTTCTCCCACGCTGGACTGTACGCGCCAAAGAGCCGCCGGGTGTTGTACTGTCCGAATTGAGCTCGGGCGGTAAACTTGTCGGGCATGTCGTCCCGAAGTTTAATGTTCACCACACCGAGTCCACTGAAATCGCCATAAGCGGCATTGAACGGCCCATTGATCAAAGACACGTCGGACACCAGTTCCGGCGTCAGAGCCTTTAGGTTTCCAAGATAGCCATGAGCGTGTCCGCCCGAAATCGAATTCTGAAGGATGTCGTCCACCAGCACGCGCAGTCCGCCACCCGTACCGCCGTGGTCCAGGTTGAATCCGAAGCGCCGCACCTCCAGCGATTTTCCGCCGCCCGCGTGTTGCCCAAGACTGAGGCCCGCGCCGAGAGTCTGAAATACCTGATCGTCGCGCGTGAAGAGCGTCCGTTTGAAGATCTCCTGGTCGCGCTGGTCCACCATCGGTTCGATGATCCGCTCCGTGACGGTCAGTACCTCGCTCGCCGATTGCAGATTGCCTAGGTTGAGATCGAAGTCTTCGAGGTCAGTGCTGATTGGCCTCAGGTCGGTCGCCACCGGTTGGAAACCCTCCGCCTCCACGACGAACGAATAGGTGGCGCCCGATTCCACCTGCAAGCGATACGCACCCTCGTCATCCGCTACCGTCTCCGCCTTGGTGCGGCCCAGTCCATCCGTCGCCCGGACCTTCGCTTTGGGGACGGCTGCCTTCATCGGATCAAGCACGTGACCTGAGACGGTTACTGGTACGGGTACCTGCTGTGCCTTCAACACGGCACACACAGAGAGGATAAGAAAGAAAAGTCGTTTCATGGTCGCCAAATGAGTGCCCGGGAAGGAAAGTAACGCAGTCGCCGCCGTATCTCCCACGCACATGTGCCAGCATACCCGCCCTGTGGCAGGTTTCCTAAAGGTAACGGGTAAAACGCGGTTAGTGACACCGTCAGTGACGTGTTCGTATTAGTGGAATCAATGGATTGGGGCCGGAAGGATTGCTCCGGGTCCGACCGGCGGATGGTCTCAACTCTTCTATTATGACCATTACAGTCTTTACTCCTTAGCGCCCGTGAGTATAATGATGGACGAATGCGCACTCTTAAGGCGTTTTTCCTGTCGCTTCTCGCTTCCTCTTTGCCCGCGTTCGCGCACAACGTCGCTGCCAAGGACGCCGAATTTTTGAAGCAAAACGCGGGCGCCCAAATTATCCCCTTCGTCTACCTGGGAGCCAAACACATGGTCACCGGGTATGATCACCTGTTGTTCCTGCTTGGCGTGATTTTTTTCCTTTACCGGATGAAAGACGTCGCGGTGTACGTCACATGCTTTGCGGTGGGTCATAGCATTACTCTGCTAACTGGCGTACTCACTGGCATTCATTTAAATCCGTTCATCGTGGACGCTATCATCGGACTCTCGGTCGTCTACAAAGCCTTCGACAATCTCGATGGCTTCCGGACGCTGTTTGGCTTCCAGCCGAACACAAAGGCAACCGTGCTCATGTTCGGTTTGTTTCACGGCTTCGGTCTGGCGACGAAGCTCCAGGAGTTGAGCCTGTCCAAAGAAGGTCTCGTTGGCAATATGCTCTCTTTTAACCTCGGTGTCGAGTTCGGCCAGTTGATTGCGCTCTCAGTGATTCTGCTGTTTATGACCATGTGGCGCCGCACGTCGGATTTCGTCAAACACGCGGTGCTCGCTAACGTCGCCATCATGACGGCGGGATTTCTGCTAATGGCGTACCAGTTGGGCGGCTATTACGACGAGCAGAAGAACGGCCCCGCGCCCAAACCCGCGGCTCAGGAATTAGTGAAGGACGGTATCCGCGGATGACCCCCCAAACAGAGACCTCCATCGCCCTGCCATCTCGCAAGGGCCTTTTGATCCGCGTGCTCGTGGCTTTGGTTGCCGCGCTCATCATTGCATTTGGCTTCGTTCTCCCTGCGGAATATCAGATCGACCCCACGGGCTTTGGCAAAGCAACTGGTTTGACAAAGATGGGTGGAAGCGCCGTCGCCCCAACTACCGCCGCTCATGCCTATACGCAGGGTTTTCGCACGGATCGTATCAGCCTCACGTTGTTTCCTGGGATGGACTACGAATATAAAGTCCACATGAAAGAAGGAGAAGTGCTCGTCTATTCGTGGACTTCACCAGGAGTTTGGGAGTACGATTTCCATGGCGAGCCGGACAAAGACCCTGGCAACGCTGTCAGTTACAAAGCGGGCAATGCGGCGGAGTCGCACGGATCGCTGATCGCTCCGTTTGAAGGTATTCACGGTTGGTACTGGAAGAACAACACGCAGGAGCCCATGGAGATCGCCCTCCGCATGGCCGGCGTCTACGTCCCTCGTGAAGATCTGACCGATCCCGATGAAATTGAAGCCGAGGCCGCCGCGCAGAAAGTGCGCGACCGCGCCGCGGCTGAAAAAAAGAAGGACGAAGCCGAACGCAAGGCCGCCAAAGAGAAACTGGAGCGGGCGAAGTCCGCGAAGGAAAAAAAGTAGCGCCGGCGGCGCATTAGGCTCCGTCGAACGCCCGTTGCAACGCCGCGATATCAAACTTCTTCATCGGCAGAAAAGCCTGTGTCACGCGCGCCATCTGTTCCGGCGTTCCTTTGGACATCATCTCGTTCATAGCCGATGGAGTGATCTGCCACGACAATCCAAACCTGTCCTGTAACCAGCCGCACTGCCCCGCGTCGGGATCGGCCGCGAGTTTCTCCCAGTAATAATCAATCTCTTCCTGTGACTTGCAGGAGACCATGAACGAAATGGATTCGTTGAATCCAAAGCCATGCGGATGCGCGCTATCCATCGCGGCGAACCAGGTATCGCGGACGTGGAAATCCCCGAACATCAGTGTGCCTTCTTTATCCGGCGCCGCCCCATTAGGATAGAGTGCCGTGGTGCCACGACGTGCCGCTACCGCCGAAGGACCGTTGCCGAACACAGTGCAGTAAAAATCAATCGCCTCCTCGGCCCGGCCCGCGTTGCCGCCAGTGAACATCAACGTCGGCGTGATGAATGGGCGCTCCTCGCCCGTTGGATTCGTCAAAATCAACTGCCAGGAAACGCCGAAACGATCCTGAATCCATCCGAAGCGTGGACTAAATGGGTAGGCATCGAGCGGCATCAGGGCTTGGCCGCCTTGCGAAAGTACTTGCCAGGTGGCGTCGAGATGCTCCCGGGCGGCGGGATCCTTAGATGGATCGAAGTTCAATATGAACGAGATCGACGGATTGAACTTGAACAGCGGTCCCGCGCTGATTGCCATGAACGGCTGCCCGGCAAGTTCGAAGGAGAGAATGTCGCAATCGCCCGACGGTGTATTGCGGAGCGTCTTGTGCGATGTAATCTTTGAATCGGGAAACAGGGACGTATAGAGCTCGGCTGCCTGCTTCGCTTCTTTGTCAAACCAGAGATGCGGCGTGATTCCTTGCATGTTTCTTTCCTCTGATCATTATGACCCGGCGAGGGCTGTTAATGCGTCATCGCATACGCGATGTAATTGATAGCAATGCGGATTCCTAGCGCCGAAAAGCGTTCCTCGTAGCGCGGGTCGTCCGCCCACTCCCAGGAATCGCCTAAGTCCGAATCGAATGTCATAGCCGCGACAATACGCCCTTGGTCATCGTAAATCGCCCGCCAGTGAGGGGGGCAGTTATCGCACTTCTCGGTGTCTCCTGTGTAAATGTAGCGCGCGCCGGGTACCTGATAGCGGTCGTTCAAATCGTAGATGGAATGCAGGATCGGTGCGGCATTCTCCAACTCCACAATGGGCCGGTCCGGATACACGCGGGACATACTGCGGGTGAAGATTTGCCACTGGGCGTCCCCCCAGAAATCGTCCGTCATAAAGAAGCCGCCGCGATCGAGGTATTCGCGAAGTTTCCCGGCCTGGGCGTGCGTTAAATCCATGCGGCCCACTTGCACCGCATAGAGCCACGGCCAGTTGAAGACGTCGTCGTCATCATCCAGGTTGACCGGCTGTTCCACCGACTTCGCATCGATGCGCGTCAGTCTTCGCACGGCGCGAAGGAAGTGACGGTCCGCGCGAGGGTAATCCTGGGACCACATGGTTCCGCCTTTGCGCCAATCGCCAAAGCCTCCGAAGCCGCCGCGAATGTTGGGATACATCAATCGCGCGAAAGTGTATTCGGCGGGCCTTACGTAGTCGGCTGGAAGAGGGAAGGTGTTGTACTCCATTCCCGGGTATTCGCGGAACGGCCGCTGCGCGTTCGCGGTTACCAAAGCCACCGAAAGAATCGCGGGGATAGCGGCCGCCAGCGCCCACCTTCTGTGTGCGATGAGATCGCGACCCTGCCGCCAAAGCCACATCCTGGTCAAAGAGTAACACTGATAAAATGCCCTGGGGGTAGTCGAGCGTATGAGAAATCGATACGTGCTGTTCTTTGCGGCGGTGCTCATTCCGTTGGTGTCGGCATCGGCTGCTGCCGCATCTTGCGAGAGTCTTACGTCGGCGGCTTTGCCGAACGCTACCATCACATCCGCGCAGCGTGTCGATGCCGGAAAGTTCGTGGTCCCGCCTCCGCCCGCTAACGTCGCTCCATTCGGAGGGCCAACGCCCAAAGTAGATGATCTTCCTGCCTTCTGCCGCGTCACCGCGACGCTGAAACCCTCCGCCGATTCCGATATCAAAGCCGAGTTCTGGATGCCTCTCAACAACTGGAACGGCCGCCTGCAACCTACTGCCGGCGGCGTCTTTCTTGGCATGGTGAACTACAACGGCCTCGCAAACATTCTCCGCACGGGAGCCGTGACAGCCACCTCCGATAACGGCCACGAGGGCGGCAGCGCCAGCTTCGCACTGGGCCATCCCGAAAAGTTGAAAGACTTCGCCGAACGCGCCGGACACGAAACCGTGGCGGACGCGAAGCTCCTCATCAAAGCGTTCTATGAGAAGCCACAAGCGCTTTCGCTGATGAACGAATGCGGCGGCGGCGGGCGCACCGCGATCACCGAAGTGCAGCGTTACCCCGACGATCTTGACATCGCCATGGTTGGCGGGCTCGATACGCACTCCACGCATCACGTTCTCGGTCAGATGTGGGTGTGGCAGGCGATGCATAAGGATGAAGCAAGCGTCATCCCGCAATCGAAGTTCACCATCATCAACAAAGCCGCGCTCGCCGCCTGCGATGCGAAAGACGGCGCTGTGGATGGACTGATCCAAGATCCCACCAAGTGCAAATTCGATCCCGCCGTAATCGCGTGTAAGAACGGCGCCGGCGCCGAGTGCCTCACCCAACCGCAGGTGGAAACCGCGCGCAAAATTTATTCCCCGGTGCGGAATTCGCGAACGGGCGAATACATCATCGGTCCGCTGATGCCCGGCAGCGAGCTCGGCTGGAATCAGATGGGCGGCGCGGCGCCATTCCCGTACTCGGTTGAATTCTTTCGATATCTTACCTTCAAGGACCCAAACTGGGACTACAAAACGCGCCCGGTGAATTTTGATGGCGACGTCGCGTTGGCCGATGCTCCCGATGCCTCCATCATCAACGCCAACAATCCGAATTTGACCCGGTTTCTCCGCCGGGGCGGCAGGTTGCTGTTGATCGGCGGGTGGAACGACGCAGCCATCGCTCCTTCTACCAACTACGACTACTACAACGCCGTAGTGAAAACGATGGGCGGTAAGGCGAAGAACTCCGTGCGTCTGTTCATGGTTCCCGGCATGGGGCATTGTCCCGGCGGAAATGGTCCCAGTACGTTCGACATCGATAGCATCCGCATGTTGGACGAATGGCGCGCGACAAATAAAGCCCCTGAGCGGTTGATCGCGCAGCACCGCAGCAATGGAACGCCTGACCGCAAAGTGCTGGTATGCGCGTATCCCAAGATCGCCGTTTTCAGCGGGAAGGGAAGCCAGGACGATCCGGCAAATTTTTCCTGCAAGATATCGAAATAGGGAGATGAAGGAAAGAAGCGATTACAGGCCCGCGATGCGGCGTGACCGTTCCACACCATTCTCGGCCACGGGAATGCTGTAAACGGGAACTGGTTTTCCGTGCACCGGAATGCCGATCTTCCGCAGCAAGTGGCCCCACTGGACCCGCTTCACGGCAACGCTCAATCCCACCATCGCCGGAATCAGGCAAACGGCAAACAGTAGGCACTGGCCGGTGGTCAACTGGCGCTGGAAGCCTTTGAACCACTTGCCGTAAACAATTTCGACATGCACCCAATAGACCACCAGAGACGTCGTTCCCAGTTGCTGTACCCAACTCCATCCCAAGCTGCCGAACTCGGTCCACAGAAACGCGCCCGCGCCTAATAGCATCGCGATGCCCAGCTTGCACGATATCAACGCCGGGCTGTTCAACCAGAAATCGGAATTGGAGTAGAGCGAAAAGGGTAGGTTCGAGAAATACTGTCCGCCCAACAGGAGGCCGAATCCACAAATCGCCGACCACTGCATCACCCGATTCCACGCGCCACGTTCCACCAGCGGAATCATGCTGCCAACGGCCACGCCGAACGCAAGAAAAGCTCCCCATGGGAAGATGCCAAAGTTCATCGCCCCGGGGACAATGTAGTCGCTCAGCCAAACTGGCATGGCGGACATGTTGAGTCCAGAGACAATCGGCGACAGCACGGCGACCAATGCGCCAATCAACGCGGCCCAGCGGACGCGCCGCACCCCTTCGAATAATGCAAGGAACGAGAGTAGCGCTGCCATTGCCCCCATCAGGTTGAGCACGTCTACCTTCAGCAGGTTGTGCCAATCGGCGTATGGCATCGAAAACAGCCAGCTCTGTAAACGGAACAAAAATGCAAGGAGAAACAGGTAACGGGCCCGCTTTAAGGCGGCAATCACCCGCTGCGCCGGAGGCAGGTGCTGGCGCCGGTTCATGCCCAGGCCGTAGGTGACGCCTGTCAGCAGCAGAAAGATTGCAGCCGCTTCGCCACCAAAGAATTGCGAAAAAATGTAAGCGGAACCTTGACGTGTTTCCGGGCTGGCAAAGGCATCGAACGTGTGCCCTTGCAACATAATGATGGCGGCGACGCCGCGCATCCAGTCAAGGAAAACAACTCGTTGGGAGGATGAAGACATTACAACAACTTCATTTTTAAGTGTAACAAAAACCTGCGGCGAGTTTTGGCTTCCCAAGTCGTTGGGGAAACCTGCTCACGCGCGGCGTTCCGACAGTTGGACGCCTTCGCCCGGGTAAGCGTTACGCCCTCCTCTTCAACGGTTCGCACGCCTTTACGGGAGGTGGCCCAAAAGCACCGCCACGGTGCTTTTCGATCACGCCTCCGTAGTTGTAGTGCCGATGTTTCAATAAGTTAGGTTTGGTATCTCACGTGCCATAGGGAAAGCGGAAAGAGACCTCCTATGAAAACAAGATTGAGATTTGCAATGTTTGGTCTGCTCGGTATCACGAGTCTACTTCAGGCCCCCCTCGTCTTTGCGCAGAGCCCCATCAACACGCCGGAGGACAGCTCCGGCGGCTGGCGGCGTTTGGGCGACGCTGCGCCGCAGGGCGACGTTGGCAACGCACCCGGCGATTTCGCCGATGACGATGCAGCGCCACCGACGGAAATTGCGCAGCGCCGTGGTCCCGCTGGACCGCCTCCTGGTGATAACCGCGGCGCGATGCCGCAAATGAATCGGCCGATGGGGCCACCCCCTGGGCCGCCTCCGGCCCAAGTGAATATTGCCGCCGGTACGTTTTTTACCATTCGCGTGAATCAGCCGATTGCTTCGGATCGTAACCAAGTGGGTGATGCTTTCACCGCTCAACTGGTGAAGCCGATCGTGGTGGATGGCATCGTCGTTGCCGATCGCGGCCAGACCATCGCGGGCCGCGTGGCGGAAGTGGTGAAGGGTGGACGTATTAAAGGCACTTCGCGCCTCGGCATCGAACTCACGGAACTTTCGTTGGTGGATGGCCAGCAAATTCCGTTGCGCTCGCAGTTGATTGGTCATGAAGGCCCCGGCTCTGTCGGCCGTGACGCGACGGCGATTGGAACCACCACCGGCCTTGGCGCGATTGTGGGCGCTGCGGCAGCGGGCGGACAAGGCGCGGCCATGGGTGCGGGAGCGGGCGCGGCGGCCAGCGTGATCGGCGTTCTGCTAACACGCGGTCATCCAACAATCATCTATCCAGAATCTGTGCTAACGTTCCGCATCGAGCAGCCGATTACGATCAACACGTCGCGCGCACCGCAGGCGTTCCGGCCTGTCGGTCCTGGCGATTACAATCAACCGAGCGACCAGCCGCGTCTGCAAACGAGGGTGCCCGCTCGCAGTCCGAATCCCTGGTTTGGCCCGTATTATGGTGGTGGTTGGTACGGTCCCGGATGGGGCGGTTGGGGATATCCCGGCTACTTTGGTCCGAGCGTCGGTATCATGTATCGCGGATTCTACGGTGGTGGACGCGGATTCGGTGGCCCGCGCGGTGGATTCCGCGGACGGCGCTAAGAGTCCAACGACAGCCGGTAGTATTCGCCGGTTTGTTCGACACTCACTGGCATTTCGAAAAGCTCCTGCATCCTCTCCGAGGTCAGGAGCTTTTCTTTTGCTCCATCGAAGTAGACGCGGCCTTTCTTGATTGCAATCACGCGCTTCATCTCAGGAATGATGTCGGGCAGGTAATGCGTCACCGTGATCACCGTGACGCCGGTCTGTGCGAGCTTGCGGACCGCCTCGCGAACTTCAGCCTGCGCGCGGATATCCAGGCTGTTGCTAGGCTCATCGAGCACCAGTGCTTTCGGATTATGCGCGAGAGCGCGCGCAAACACGGCGCGGCGAGCTTCACCGCTCGAAAGCTCGGTCATCAGGCGGTCTTTCAAATGTGTAATCTCAAAGAACTCAATCACTTCGTCGGCGCGCTTTTCCATTTCCGGTGTGACCCGGTGGTTGGGCCAGATGCCCACGGAACCGAAAAACGCGCTCAATACGGTTTCGAGCACCGGATAGGGCTGCGTGCACGTATTGACTAAGTCATTGGTAACAATGCCCAAAGTCGCGCGGAGGTCGAAGAGCGTCCAGATTTTTTCGCCCCACATGCGAACTGTGCTCTCATCCGCGAACCTTGGGTAGCATTCTCTCGTAATGGTTTTAATGAGAGTCGATTTCCCACAGCCATTGGGACCCAGAATGGCAACGTGCTCACCTTCGGCGATGGAAAACGTCACATGATGAAGCGCCATTGTGTTTTCACGCTGGACGGAGACGTTTTCGAATTCAATCAGATTCGGCATTTTTCCTTATCGTACTACAGCGGCGCCATGCTACACTTGTGAGTAAGCACTTACTTATGCACGCCACGCCCACCCGCGCCAAGATCGCGCGCGAAAAAACGCCGCTTGTGAAACCGCACTCCGCGGGGAAGACGCCTGCGGCATCCGTTGCCCGGATGCCGGGGGAGGACCGCCGCCGCCAATTGATTGATGTCGCCATCCAAGTGTTTGCGCGCAATGGTTTTGCCGGCACGAAGACGAAGGACATTGCCACCGCCGCTGGTGTGAGCGAAGCGATCGTTTTCCGTCACTTCTCCAGTAAGGAGGACCTCTATCACGCGATCCTCGATGCCAAGGAGGACGGTTCGGCCGAGCATCTCATTGAGCAGTTGCAGCATTTTTCGGCACGCCGCGACGATACAGGTTTAATTGAGTGCATCGCGAGGAGCGCTCTAAAGTCGTTCCGGCAGGACCCTGCCTTTCATCGCCTCCTTATGTATGCGCGGCTCGAAGGCCACTTATTGGCGGGGTTGTTTCACGAGCGTTTCGGATTGCCCATTGGTGATTTCCTTCGCCGTTACATTGTTTTGCGGCAAGAGGAGGGCGCTTTTCGCGCCTACGATCCGCAGATGGCCGTCATGATGATGATGGGAACCATTGTGCATTTCGCCATGGGCCGCTATGTGTTTCAGGCGAAGCGCCCCCCCGTTTCCGAAGACGTTGCCGTTGCCGATTTAGTGACGTTTGTGATCGGCGGACTTACATCGAACGCCGCTGTTTGTGCATCTAAAGCAAAGTACGAAAAAGAGAAAAAGAGCTAGTCGGAGAAAGAGCGGATACATGCAACCAAACCAGACGCTAATCCCCAAAGCGTCCAAACGATATGTCGGAGTCGTGCTGGTGGCCGCATTGACGGTTGCCGCATGTGGCAAAAAGCCGGAAGCGTCCTCGGATACCGCGGGGCCAGCAGCGGGCGCAGCGTCATCAGGAACTCCGGTGGTGCGCGTAATTCAGGTGGAGCAGCGCTCCGTGTCGGCCGCAATTCAAGTGACCGGAAGCTTCGCCGCAAAGGAAGCTTCCGATGTCGCGCCGCAGGCCGCCGGTAGGGTGATCGAAACCCCGGTGGATGTTGGCGATTTCGTTAAACAAGGCCAGGTGATCGCGAAGCTGGAAGATCGCGACGTGCAGTTACGTTTGGAGCAGGCCCAGGCCGCCGAGCAACAGGCACTAGCCGCGGTCCGGCAGGCGCAGTCGCGCATTGGTCTTGGACAGGGACAACAGTTTGACCCCAATACGGTCCCAGAAGTGCTTGGGGCAAAGGCGGCCTCCGAATCGGCCACGGCGCAGGCGAAGCAGGCAGAAGCCGATGCCAAGCGGTACGAGAATCTGATTCAAACCGGTGACGTCTCGCGCAGCGCTTATGAAAAAGCCCGCACGCAGGCGGACACAGCGCAGGCGCAGGCGAATTCCTCCCGCCAGCAATACGAGGCGACACTAAACGCGGCGCGGCAGAATTTTCAAGGAGTCTCCGGAGCGCAGGCATCGCTGGAAGGTATCCGCGCACAGGCGGCCCTTGCGAAGAAAGCCTTGGATGACACACTGATCCGCGCACCCTTCGACGGCTATGTTAGTTCGCGTCCAGTTGCAGTGGGGCAATATGTTGGCCTGGCGAACAAGATTGCCACAGTGCTACGAATCACTCCAATCAAGTTGGAACTGCAGGTGCCGGAAGTGAACGCGCCGCAGATGAAAATCGGCGGCGTGGTGCAGGCGAAAGTTCCGGGCTATCCTGGCCGCGAATTCACGGGACGCGTGACGGCCATCAATCCCGCGATTGACACGAATTCCCGCACTTTTAACGTAATTGCCGACTTCACGAATTCCGATCTTGCATTGAAGCCCGGCATGTTCGCCACGGCTCGCATCGTGCTCCCCGGCAGCAATATGGGTATGTTTGTTCCGCGCAAGGCCGTGATCACCGATCCGACCACGAATTCCTCTCAGGTCTTCTTCGTGCGCGATGGCCGCGCCCGTGTTGCTGTGGTTCAGTTGGGACCCGATGACGGCGATCAAGTGCAAATCCTATCGGGCATCGCAGGAGATGCCATTATCGCCACCGATCACTTGCAAGATCTGTACGACGGCCTCGCCGTGCAGACTAGTAAAACCGCTGACGGGAAGGGGAAATAGCCTCATGCACGCATTAGCATCTTTGTGTGTCCGCCGTCCCGTTTTCGCCACGATGCTGGTGTTGGCGCTGATGGTGGTTGGCGTCTTCTCGTTCCTTGGATTGGGCGTCGATCTTTTTCCGAAGATCGACTTGCCGACAGTTGTGATTTCCACTTCGAATCCCGGAGCGTCGGCCGAGGAGATTGAAACCGAAATTACCAAACGCATTGAAGACGCCGTCAATACGACCAGCGGCATCGATGCTCTGACGTCGACCTCATCGGAAGGAAATTCCGTAGTTGTCGTACAGTTTTCGCTCGACAAGAACGGTGATGTTGGCGCCCAGGAAGTTCGTGACAAGGTCAATCAGGTTGTTCCGCAACTCCCTGAAACCGCGAAGACTCCCGTGGTCCAAAAACTAGATCCGGACGCCACGCCTGTCATGCAGTTGGTAGTTTCCTCACCTCGCCCTTTGCGCGAGGTGACCGAAATCGCCGACAAGCAAATCCGCCCGCGTTTGGAAAACGTAAAGGGCGTTGGCCGCATTCAGTTGGTGGGTGGCTTGAAACGCGAGATCCGCATCTGGGTGGATCCGGAAAAGCTCCGGGCGTATAACCTGCCTCTCTCCGATGTGATCAATGCCCTTCGCCAGCAGAACATGGAACTTCCCGCCGGTAGCGTGAACACCGGGCAAACAGAGCTTTCCGTGCGAACGTTGGGCCGCTTGGTGGATCCCGCGCAGTTCAATGAGATCGCTATCGCCCGCCGCGGACCCTACGTTGTGAAGCTTCGTGATGTGGGCCGCGCTGAAGACGCCGAAGAAGAGCCTGTAACGGCCGCTCGTTTGAACGGCAATCCGGCCGTCACCCTGGTGGTGAACAAGCAATCGGGCGAGAACACCGTTGCCACGGCGGACGAAGTGAAGGCGCGCTTGAAGGAAGTGCAGGCGTCTTTGCCCAAGGATATCCGCATCAAGATTGTCAATGACACCTCGGTGTATATCAAGAGCGCCCTGCGCCAGTTGGAAGCGCACTTGATTGAAGGCAGCCTACTCGCCGCCGTGATCATCTACTTCTTCCTCGCGAACATTCGCACAACACTCATCGCCGCGGTGGCGATTCCCACCTCCATTGTTTCCACCTTCGGAATGATGGCGGCCATGGGCCTGGATCTGAACCAAATCACAATGCTCGCGTTGACGCTCATGGTCGGTATTGTCATTGACGACGCCATTATTGTGCTCGAAAACATTTACCGGTACATGGAAGAGAAGCACCTGCCGCTGATGCAGGCGGCGATTGAGGGCACACGCGAGATCGGTCTCGCCGTCATGGCGACCACGGCCTCTTTGCTCGCCGTCTTCCTGCCCATCGGATTCATGGGCGGAATTGTCGGCCGCTTTTTCTCATCGTTCGGATTCACGGCATCCTTCGCGATTGCCGTTTCGCTGTTGGTCTCCTTCACGCTGACGCCGATGCTCTGCTCGCGCTTCATCAAGTTTGCGCCGGTGGGTGATAGTGAGGCGGAGAAACATCGCAGCTCGAAGGATTCCAGGTTCTTTCAGTTCCTGGACCGCCATTACACACAGATGCTGGAGTGGTCGATGTCGCATCGCAAAACGATGGTCGCGATTAGCGTTGTTGTGTCGCTCTCGACGATTCCCCTCGCGATGGTTGTCGGGAAGAGTTTCATTCCGTCCGATGACCAGTCCGAGTTCCAGGTGACGGTGCGCGCTCCTGAGGGAACTTCGCTCGCCGGCACGCTCACCATTGCCGAGCGCATTGCACGCGATGTTCGTGGATTGCCCGGTGTTACCGATACGCTCACATCCATCGGCACCGGCGGCGGAGGCTTCGGAGGCAGCATCAGCACAACGGCAAACCGCGCTTCCATCTACATTCGGCTTACACCCAAAGGGGATCGCGAGTTCAGCCAGCAACAACTGATGCTGAAGGCGCGCGAGCTGCTGACGCAGTATCCCAAAGACGTCAAGACCTCCGTATTGACTGCGAACGGTCCTGGCGGTGGTCAGGCGGACGTGCAGTTTGTCCTGCAGGGTCCGGACTTAAACAGACTGGATCAGTACGGTAAGGCGATCATGAATAAGGTAAGTACCATTCCGAATGTCGCCGATGTGGATAGTTCGCTTGTTTTCGGGAAGCCGGAACTGCGCGTCGAAATCGATCGCCAGCGAGCGGCCGACTTGGGCGTCCGCGTCAACGATATCGCCACGGCGTTAAACACCATGGTGGCCGGAACTTTGGTATCCACATTCAATTCCGGCGGCGAACAGTATGACGTGCGCGTTCGTGCGGCGAAAGAGTACCGAACCAGCATTGAAGGACTTTCGCAGATTATCGTTGCGTCAAACAGCCGCACCGGTGGATGGGTTCCTCTGGATCAAGTGGTGCGTTTACGCACCGGTACGGCGCCTTCAAGCATCGGCCGTCGCGACCGCCAGCGCCTGGCGATTCTGAGCGCCAACGTGTTGCCCGGCACGTCGCAGGGCAAGCTGGTGGATGAATTCACGGCTGCAGCGAATCAAGTGAAGCTCGAATCGGGTTACACCACCGGTCTGCAAGGTCAGAGCCGTGAGTTGGCACGAACGTTCTATTACTTCGGGCTTGCCATCGTACTGACGTTCATCTTCATGTACATTGTGCTGGCCGCGCAATTTGAATCATTCCTGCATCCGTTCACGATTCTTCTGACTCTGCCGTTGGCAGTGCCGTTCGGTATTTTGTCTTTGCTTCTGACCGGGCAGACGATCAACGTTTACTCCGCGCTCGGAATGTTGCTGTTGTTCGGCATCGTGAAGAAGAACGCGATTCTGCAGATCGATCACATGAATGGATTGCGCGCCCTGGGTCTAGACCGGGATCATGCGATTATTCAGGCGAACCGCGATCGTCTGCGGCCAATCCTTATGACCACCGTGGCTCTTGTGGCGGGCATGATTCCTCTGGTGATTTCCTCGGGCGATGGCGCGGCGGTCAATCATTCCATCGGCGTATTGGTGGTGGGTGGACAAACGCTATGCCTGTTATTGACCCTGCTCGCGGTTCCGGTGTTTTACTCCCTGTTTGACGACGCCAAGGGCTTGCCGATCGTGCAGCGGATCTTCGGCAAGAAGTCCACTAAATCCGGCAGCCGTGGTTTGGATCCCATTCCTCAGCCCGCACGATTGCAGATGGAGGATCACGCCTAATGTTGGGAAGTGAGATGTTTCGGAGTATTGTGATGAAAGCGCAGGCTGTGATCCTAATCGTTTGTTTGACTGTTTCGTCCGTACCCGTATCCGCGCAGACGCCGGCACAGGGCGTTGGATCAACAACTCTAGTGCCGCCCGTTCGCACGTTCCGGCTACCGCCTCGCATCGGTGTGTTTGGGGAGGCGCAGTTGTCGCTGGAACAGGCGCTGGCACTGGCGCTATCGAATAATAACGATATCGACGCGTCGAAGATCGATCGCGAAGAAGCGGTTTACAGCTTGAGTGGAGCTCGTGGTTTATTCGATCCGGTGTTGGGCGTCAACAGCCAATGGCAGAAGCAAGTATTGCCGATTGCGACAGCCCTGGGCGGATCGGCCACGGGTGCGGTGTTGACGAAAACATGGCAAACGGATCCGACGGTGTCGGGTGCTTTGCCTTGGTTTGGTACTACGTACCGGACGGACTTTGCGTCGCAGCGTACCTACACAAACAACACGTTCGTGACCTTGAATCCGCAGTTTCCCTCCGCCATCAATTTTCAGTTCACACAGCCACTTGTTCGCGGCTTCCGCTACGATGCAAACCGCCGGACACTGGATCTGTCGAAAAAGAACCGCTCTATTTCCGACGAACAGTTCCGTCAACGAGTGATGCTTGTGGTGCAACAAACGGAACAGGCTTACTGGGAACTTGTTTACTCCTACAACAATCTTCAGGTGCAACTGGAGGCGGTGGAACTTGGCCGGCAGCAGGACGAGAGCAATCGCCGACAGGAGCAGCAGGGTCTGCTTGCGCCCATCGACGTCGTCGCGGCGCAGACACAATTGGCGAATTTTGAGCTGGGCGCATACAACGCTCAGACGGCCCTCACGCGCGCCGAGAATAGTCTGAAAAATCTGATTCTTGCCGATCGTTCTTCTCCCATGTGGGCAACGGCTCTCACGCCCACTACCCAGCCGGATGCTAAAGTGCCTGTGACTCCGCTCGCCGAGGCGGTCGCCGAAGCGTTGTCCAGCCGGCCTGAAGCCGCCGTGGTGAAACTTTCAGGACAAATCAATCAGAACGACACGAAGTTCTTCAAAGAGCAGACGAAGCCGCAGGTGGATCTCGTGGCGTCTTACACGCGCTCGGGACTCTCCGGCAATCAGATTGTCCAGGCAGGCGGCAATCCCTTGACGGCCGGATTCGCTCCGCTGGTGGATCGACTGAACGTTCTCTCCGCGACCGCCGGATTGGATCCGATTTCGTTAAACACTGGCGGTGGAAGTGGGGTTCCGCCCATCCTCATTGGTGGATACGGGCAGTCGCTGAACAATATCTGGTCCGGCAACTTTCCAACCACACAGGTTCAGCTTCGTGTTTCGCTGCCGTTGAGAAATCGCCAGGCGGAAGCGAATCTCAGCCGCTCGGTCGCCGAGGGCCGCCGCATCCAAAATCAAAAGGATCAGGTTGAACAAGCCATTGAAGCGGATGTCCGCAACACCATGCAGACGATGGTTTCCGCGCAATCGCGTCTCGACGCCTCGCGATTGCAGCGGAGATCGGCCGAAGAGCAATACAACAGCGAGCAGCGCCAGTTCCGTGCCGGTACGTCCACACTGTTTCTGGTGCAGCAACGGCAATCTGCTATGATCACGGCGCGTAGCCAGGAACGCCGCGCGGAATCGGATCTGGGGCAGGCCGTCGCCGCGTTTGAACTCTCGACGGGTTCGAACTTGCGCCAGCACAATATCAATTTGCAATAGCCTATTGTGGGCAGACTACGAATCTCCGCGGGCTTTGAAATCGCGCAGGATTCAACTCTGTCCCCCTTGCTCTTGGAAGCCGTGAGATAACATCGAAGTTGAACTCTTCGTTTCGCGCGCTGAAGTCCCGCAACTTCCGGTTGTTCCTGACCGGTCAGGGCATCTCACTGATCGGCACGTGGATGACGCGGCTGGCCACGTCCTGGCTCGTCTACCGGATGACGGACTCGGCCTTTCTTCTGGGCGTCGTCAACTTCGCAGGACAGATTCCCGCCTTCTTTATCCCGCCGTTTGCGGGAGTGTGGGTGGATCGTTTTGACCGCCACAAGGTGCTTATCGCAACCCAAGTCTTTGCGATGCTGCAATCACTCGCGATGGCGGCGCTCACGCTGTCCGGACATATCAACATCGCGTGGGTGATTGGCTTGACCCTTTTTCAGGGCATTGTGAACGCCGTGGAAATTCCCACGCGCCAATCGTTCGTCGTCATGATGATTGAGGACCGCGCGGATCTGAGCAACGCCATTGCGCTCAATTCCTCAAACTTCAATGCCGCGCGTTTGATTGGACCGGCTATTGCGGGAGGATTGGTTGCCGCGGTTGGCGAGGGCTATTGTTTTTTGATCGACGGCCTGAGTTACATCGCCGTGATCGGGGGACTGCTCGCGATGAAATTGAAGAAAGACGAACGCCCGGTTTCCGGCAAACGTGTTGTTCATGAGATTACGGAAGGCTGGAAGTATGTCACAGGCTCCGCGCCCATTCGCAATATCCTGTTATTCCTCGGCATCATCGGAATTCTCGGCGCGCCTTACACTGTGCTGACGCCCATGATTGCGGGTCAGGTGCTCAAGGGCGGGGCACACACACTTGGTTTTTTGATGGCAGCGGCGGGTGTGGGGGCTTTGACTTGCGCGATCAGTCTGGTTTTGCGGAAGACCGTGGTTGGCCTCGCGCGCGCCATGGTTTTCTCGGTCAGTGGTTTTGCTCTAGGCTGCGTGTTTCTGGGAATCACCACAAATTTGTGGATGTCCCTGGTTTTGATGACCCTGGTGGGCTACGGCCTGATGCACCAGATTGTTTCCAGCAACACGATAATCCAAACCGTAGTGGCCGACGACAAACGCGGCCGTGTCATGTCGTTCTATACAATCGCGTTGCAAGGTTCGGCTCCCATCGGCAGTATGCTGAGCGGCTCGCTTGCGGAAAGCATCGGCGTGCAGGCAACGTTTATCGCCAGTGGAATCGCTTGTGCTGTGACGGCGTTCTGGTTCTGGCGGCAGTTGCCGGCAATTCGCGAAGCCATCAGGCCGCGGTATGCGGAACTGGGCATTATTTCTGAAAGCTGAGGTTCGTGTCGGTACCTGCGATTTTTCATCGATTTGTTTCGATGTCCACGGATGTGAGCGCCAGTCGTTTGGCTCTCAGCGAAAGGTGCGCAACCGCAGAACCGCCGCTCGGGCAGCAGTTTGCATCGCCATCGCGATAAAGAGCAATTTCCGCCGTCATCGCTTCGAAATCAGGCCAGATGCCTTTCCGAATCTGCAGACCCGACGGGATCTTCCGCAGTAGTTCCACTCGCCAGGATTCGGATTCGATCCGGGCCCACGCACCTTTTTCACGAAGATAGTACTCGCTCTCGTTTCCCACGCCGGTGCCATCCAGGACAATGGGCAGGTCCATCACGATATTCCCGGCTACGCGAAGGATTTTCGGTTTCTCATATCGCAGCACACCCATCTCTTCATCAACGCGTTCGAACACAAGCCGCACGCCGGGGCCCTCTCTTTCAAATACCGCGAGCGCTCTGGCCCGATGATAAGTGGCGATAAACGATTCATCGCCGCATGTGCTCGCGGAGGGCGAGCTGGCTGGGATGAGGCAGTATAGCGCGTAGAAATAGACTTGGCCATCCACGGATCCAAACTCTCCGAACTCGGATATGCGGCAATCGCGGAAGTCCCCCGGCTGGGTTCCAGCTTTTACTGTGCGGAAGGGGATGCATGTCGACCGGACCGAATTGACCGGCAGAGCGGCCGCGTGTGACGGAGTTGGCATCCGGGCTTGGGCGGACGCCAGGTTGGCGGGAGCGAATAAGCTCAGAAGAATCATGACGTAACGGCGCAATCTGCATCCCTCCGTTGGCAACAGTCTAACTCCAGTTGCTTGGGGCAGACAACCCGCGCCGAGGGCCGTAGCGCCGTCCACCTTTCCTGCAACCGCGTGTTATTCTAAGTACTTAGCGCGAAACACTATGGCTGCGCGGGTGAGTGAAACGTTTGTCCTGCGCACATTCCCCTTCCGGGAAGGGGATTTGATTGTCAGTTTTTTTACCCGGGATCTGGGGAAGCTGCGCGGCGTGGCTCGACGGGCTCGCCGTCCGAAAAGTCCTTTTGGTTCCGGATTGGAGCGGCTCTCCCAAGTCCGGATGGCCTTCTTCCAAAAAGAAAGTGCGGAACTCGTGAACCTGACGAGCTGCGAGCTGATTCAGTCGCAGTTTGGGCTTGGCGATGAGTACGCGGCCAGCGTCGCGCTGGATTACATCACGGAGATGACCGAGCACTTGTTGCCGCCAAACGAGCCTAACGAAAAATTCTTCCGGTTGCTCACGGCAGTGCTCTCCTATTTGCGCTCAGGCGGCAATATCTGGGCCGCCCTCACCTACTTCTCTGTTTGGGCCGTGCGACTGTCGGGTATCTGGCCCGAAGGCCGCGTCTGCGACGAATCCGTCGAAATTGCCCATGAAATGTTTTCGATGCCGGTGGGCGAGATTCCAGCCCGTGAGTGGTCCAAGGCCACCGCGCAGGATCTTCGGCGCATGCTGGTGCGAGCCGTCGAACAGCACGTGGAACGGCGCATGTTGACCGTGCCGATTCTGGAGGGCTTGTGAGCCTAGTCTGGTCCGCTTCCGGATCGTGCCCGAAACTATTTTCCAAAATGAGGTTCGCTGTCCTCTGACCGCTAACCTCTGCCCTCTGTCCCTATGGATACTTTTCAGCAAACTCTTTTTAAACTAAAGCGCTACTGGGATGAACGCGGTGCGATCATCCAGGAACCGTACGACGTGGAAGTCGGCGCGGGCACCATGTGTCCGGAAACGTTCCTGCGCGTGCTCGGCGCCAAACCCTACAAAGTCGCCTATGTGCAGCCCAGCCGCCGTCCCGCCGATGGCCGCTACGGCGACAATCCAAATCGTCTCTTCAAGCACCAGCAGTTGCAGGTGATTTTGAAGCCGTCGCCCGACGATATTCTCGATCAATATCTGGGGAGCCTCGAAGCCATCGGCATCGATCTTTCCAAGCACGATATCAAGTTCGAGGAAGACAACTGGGAATCGCCGACGCTCGGCGCCTGGGGAATTGGGTGGCAGGTGATGCTCGATGGGATGGAAATCACCCAGTTCACCTACTTCCAGCAGTGCGGCGGTATTGACCTTGATCTTGTGCCCGCCGAAATCACCTATGGCCTGGAACGCCTGGTGGCGTTTCTCCAGGGCGTGGAAAGCGTGTACGAAATCGAATGGACTAAGGGCGTCAAGTACGCCGATGTCCGTTTGGCCGATGAATTGCAATTCTCCGTTTGGAACTTCGAAATGGCAAATGTCGATCGGCTGTGGCGCTTGCTCGGCGAACATGAAGCCGAGTGTAAGGAGTTGCTTGCCGCCTATGAGAAGTATCCGGATAAGCATCGCTTCCCGGTGCTGGCGACATACGATCAAGTGCTGAAGTGTTCGAATTTGTTTAACTTACTCGACGCGCGCGGGGCCATTTCCGTAACCGAGCGAGTGGGCGTGATCAAGCGTGTGCGCGATCTTGCGGTGGGGACGGCGAAGATCTGGGCCGACCAACAAGCTCTGGCCGGATTTAGCAAAGACATGCCGGCAGCAGTGGAGGCCAGCCCGTGCCAGTAGATTTCCTGCTTGAAATCGGTACGGAAGAGATTCCGCATTGGATGATCCCGGGAGCGCTCGATCAGCTCTCGAAGTTGAATCTCTTTGGCGCGTCAGTGACCGTGGATGCGACGCCGCGCCGCCTCGTGGTTCGTGCCACCGGCGTTCCGGAGCACACCCCCGATGAGGAACAAATTGTAAAAGGCCCGCCGGTGTCCGCCGGGGAGAAGGCCATTGCCGGTTTCGCCAAGAAGCAGGGCGTCGACGTTTCGGCCATGCAAAAGGTGGGCGAATATTACGAACTGCGCAAGTCGATTCCCGGCCGCCCGGTTCGCGAATTGCTGGCCGAAACGCTGCCCGCAATCATCCTCGGCCTACAGTGGCCGAAGACCATGTACTGGACCGGCGGCAAGACGGGCCCCCGCTTTATCCGCCCCATCCGTTGGATCGTCGCGCTGCTGGGCAACGAAGTGGTCCCGTTTGAAATCGCCGGCGTCAAGAGCGGCAATGTGACCAAAGGCCATCGCAAACTCGGCGCAGCGTCCATTCCCGTCACCACCGCGAACTACGAAGCGGAACTGCGCAAGAACTTCGTCATCCTGTCTTCCGAAGAGCGCCGCAGGAAGATCGAGGTGGAAGTGGGCACGCTCGGCGCGAAGTTCGATCATGAACTTCTGGAAACGCTGACGTTCATCACCGAATACCCAACAGCAATTAAGGGCGACTTCGATCCCGAATATCTCGAACTGCCTGCCGAAGTGCTGACGATGGTGATGCGCCATCACCAGAAGTATTTCTCCGTGGAGAAAGCTCCCGGTGAACTTGCACCGCACTTCGTTGCCGTGATGAACACCAGCGGCGATCCCGACGGCTTAGTGAAGAAGGGCAATGAGCGGGTGCTCAAAGCCCGCTTCAATGATGCCCGCTTCTTCTGGAAGCAGGACCTGCAGCGCACCTTGTTCGATCGCGTGCAGGATCTCGACCGCGTCACCTTCCAAGCCAAGCTCGGTTCCTACTTGTTCAAGACTGAGCGCACCAAAGCGCTGGTGGCCATCCTCGGCGGTGATGCCAACGCGCAGGCCGCGGCATATCTTTGCAAATCCGATCTCACTACGGAAATGGTGAAAGAGTTCACCGATCTCCAAGGCATCATGGGGGGCCTTTACGCCAAGGCGCAAGGCGAGCCGGAAGAAGTCTGGCGCGCGGTCTACGAACATTACAAGCCGCTGAGCATGGAAGATTCCATTCCTGCCACGCGCGAAGGCCAGATCGTTGCGCTCGCCGACAAACTCGACACGCTGCAGCAGTGCTTCCGCATTGGCCTTGCTCCCACCGGTTCGAAAGACCCGTTCGCACTCCGCCGCGCGGCACAGGGCGTCGTGCGCATCCTGGTGGAAGGAAAGTTCGAGCACGAGCTGAATTCTCTGGTAGATGGCGATCTGCGCGAGTTCATGCTGGATCGCATCAAGTACTACTTCCGCGAAATTCGCGGCTTCAAGTACGATGAAGTGAACGCCGTGCTGGCCTCGGGCTGCGGCGCATTGCCGGACGTGGAGGCGCGCTTGACCGCGCTTGCCGAAGTTCGTCCCACAGACAATTTTGAACCTTTGGCGGCCAGCTTCAAACGCATCGCCAACATCATCAAACAAGCGGATTTTGAACCAACCGAAGTCGTCGATAGTGCACTCTTCGAAGACGTCCCGGAGGCTGATTTAAACCGGGCTTTCGAGCAGGTTCGCGCGCAAGCTCGCGGTGCTAGTTATAAACAGGCGCTGGAGGCGATTGCCTCTCTGCGGCCGAAAGTGGATGCGTTTTTCGACAAGGTGCTGGTGAACGCCAAAGTCGAACGCGTGCGCGTCAATCGTCTTACTTTGCTTCATATTTTGCTCACCGAATTTTCCACGATCGCTAATTTTTCCGAAATAGTAACGTCAGGAGATCAAAAGTAGCGCCATGAAAAACTACGTCTATAGCTTCGGCGGGGG
>JBEBGM010000060.1:0-19630 GCA_040081455.1 Bryobacteraceae bacterium | reverse complement strand
ATCGAGCCGGGTGGACGAGGTTGCCGAAAGGTGCTCGGTTGCCGACCGTAAGTACACGATCATCAATAAGTTGTCGAAGGGCTACCGGCAGCGCGTGGGCTTGGCGCAGGCGATTATTCACAATCCTGACGTGCTGATACTGGATGAGCCGACCTCGGGCCTGGATCCGCAACAGATTATTGAAACCCGCGACCTGATCAAGGGACTGGCGGGCGACCACACGATTATTCTTTCCACGCACATCCTGCCCGAAGTGGAGCAAATCTGCGAGCGCGTCATCATTATTGCCAAGGGCAAAGTGGTAGCGACGGATTCGGTGTCGAACCTGACCAGCCGCTTGCGCGGGGCCGAGACGGTGGCGGTGGAAGTGACTGGGCGCGACGGAGCTTCCGTTATGGCGAGTGAGGTGCTGACAAGGCTCGAACGAGTGGCCGGTGTGCAGCGCGTGACTTCCCGCGAAGGCCACGGACCGCTTTCCTTTATCGTCGAAGGCCAGAAGGACCAGCATGTGCGGCCGGAGTTGGCGCGCGCGGTGGTGGAGGCTGGCTGGAATCTGAACGAATTGCATTCGATTGGCCTAAGTCTGGAAGAGATCTTCCTGGAACTGACGGGCGCGCCTGGCAAAGACATTCATGCGCCGCATGCGTCCACGCTGGCGTCGCCTGAAGAGCAGCCGGCGGAGCAGGCCACGGGAGAAAATCAATGAACAACGCACTGGCCATCTATCGCAAGGAGCTTTACAGCTACTTCCGCTCGCCGATCGCCTATGGCGTCATGACGTTTTTCGCGCTGATCGCGGGCTACTTCTTTTACGTCGCGGTCGTGTTCTTTGTGCAGTACAGCATTCAGGCATCGATGCAGGGACAGAGCCAGCCTATGAGTGTGAACGATTCGGTGGTACGGCCGCTGCTCGGCAACTTCAGCGTGATCGGGTTGTTCCTGATCCCGATGATTACCATGCGGCTCTTCGCCGAGGAAAAACGAACCGGCACGATTGAGCTACTGGTAACTTCACCGGTGCGCGATTGGGAAGTGATTGCGGGCAAGTGGACGGCGGCGCTCACGCTGTGGGGCGCGATGCTGGGCATCACGCTTGTCAGCATGGCCACGTTATTTATTTACGGCCAGCCGGATTGGCGTCCGCTGTTAGTGGGCTATCTCGGATTGTTACTGCAAGGCGGAACGCTGCTGGCGCTGGGCGCGTTCATCTCCACGACGACCAAGAATCAGATTGTGGCGGGCGTGGGCAGCTTTGGCGTGTGTTTGCTGCTGTGGGTTCTCGATTGGGTGTCCCAGTTTCAGGATTCAGTGGCAGGCAAAGTGATTTCCTATCTTTCCGTACTGCAGCACTTCGATTCATTTTCCAAAGGCGTGCTGGATTCGAAAGATATTATCTACTACCTTTCCGCAATCTTCATCGGGTTATTTCTAACGGCTCGGTCGCTCGAAGCGTTCCGGTGGAGGAGCTAACTCATGGCCACCAACAATTCTCTAAGAACGAAACAGACGAAGTTCGCCGCCTACACGACCGTATATGTGCTGATTGTGCTGGCGGTGGTGGGTGCGATTAACTTCCTCGCTAACCGCTACAACAAGACGCTCGATTTGACGTCGACCAAAAAGTTTACGCTGTCTGAACAGACGGCCAAGATCGCTAAAGATCTGAAGCAGGACATCAAGATCACTTATTGGGACCGCCCGACGAACTTCACGGCCGCGCGGGATTTGCTGGATCGCTACGCGAATCTTTCTTCAAAGATCACCATTCACTACATGGATGCAGAGAAGAACCGCACGCAGGCGATTGCTGCTGGCGTGAAGCAACTGGGCACCATTCAAGTGGATACGGGCGCGAAGCATCAGGAAGCCAAGAGCCTGACGGAAGAGGAAGTGACGGGAGCTTTGATCCGTTCGCTCAAGACGACGGAGCGTGTGGCCTGCTTCGCATTGGGCTCGGGCGAGAAGTCGATTGACGATGCGGACCGCCAGGGATACTCCCAGGCAAAGGCGCTGCTCGAATCGAACAACTACAAAACGCAATCGCTGAAGATGCTGGAAAAGCCGGAGATTCCGGCCGATTGCATGATTGTTGTTGTCGCTGGTCCGAAGCGCGAGTATCTGCAGCGCGAAGTGGACGCGATTAAGGGCTTCGTCGAAAAGGGCGGCCGCGCGTTCATTATGTTAGATCCGCCGCTGCAGTTCGCCAAAGACCAGACCGATGAAAACGCGGAGCTGGTGAAGGTTCTCGACGAATGGGGCGTCACGGTGGATAAGGATCTGGTGCTGGATACCAGCGGCATCGGCCAGGTTTTCGGTATGGGTCCGGAAGTGCCACTGGTGACGGGTTACGGGACGCACGCGATTGTAAAGACGATGAAGGATATTCCTTCGGGCTTCCCGATTGCGCGGTCGCTCTCCGCAAAGAACGGCGCGAAGACGAACGTTGAGAAATTATTTGAGACTAGTCCGAACAGTTTTGCGACGCAGAACTTAAAATCGGCAGAGATTCAGCAGAGCGCCAATGACCGGAAGGGTCCGCTAACGCTGGGCGTCGCGGGTACGTATAACGGCGAGGGGTCGAAGGGCCAGTTTGTTGTCGTTGGCTCGTCCAGCTGGATTGCGAACTCGTTCCTGCGCTTCAACGGCAACCGCGATCTGTTCATGAACATTATGAACTGGCTGTCTTCGGACGAAGATCTGATTTCGATTCGCCCGAAGGATCCGGAAGATCGCCGTTTGACGATGAGCGCCGCGCAGATGCGTATGGTGATGTATTCAAGCGTGATTGCGATTCCGCTGATGATCATTGCCATGGGTATTGGCGTGTGGTGGAGAAGAAGGTAAGGGCAGGAGCCAGAAGTCTGGAGGCAGTGCCGGGGTACGGACGCTGCTTCCTTCACTGGTGCCTTGTTGGTGTCGAGTCACATCATGAAACCGGGTCGTTTAATAATCGCTGCCGTTTTGCTCGCCGGGCTTTCCGGCGCTCTGTGGTGGTCGAACAAAGAAGAGAAGTCCAAGGAAGCGAAGCCCGCATCCGATGCTCCTCCGAAGGTATTTAACTTCAAAGAGGACGACGTCAAGCAAATTGACATCAAGCGCAAAGAGGGCGAGAAGATCACGACGGTGATCTTCGATGCCAAGGGCAAGTGGCAATTGACGGCGCCCGTGGCGATGCCCGCGGAATCGACGCAAGTAGCATCAATCACCAGCACGGCAGCGAATCTGGTGGCGGACCGCGTGGTGGATGAGAACGTGACGGATCTGGCGGCTTACGGGCTGGACCAGCCCATCATGGAGCTGGCGATCACCACGAAGGACGGCAAGAAACAGAACCTTCGTTTCGGTGAGCCGACGCCGGTGGGCAGCAACATTTACGTGAAGTTGGACGGTGATCCGCGCCTGTTCGCCATTGCGGCCTACAACAAAGCGACGTTCGATAAAGTCGAAAACGAAATGCGCGACAAGCATCTGCTCGACTTCACAGGCGGCAAGATTCAGAAGCTGGAGCTAACGGCGAAGAAGCAGATAACTGAGTTCAATAAGATTTCGGACAGTGACTGGCAGATTGTGAAGCCGAAGACGATTCGCACCGATAGCTTCGCGGTGGACGAAGTCGTCAACAAGTTGAAGAATTCGATTTTGGACGGCACGGCGACCGAAGCCGATTTGAAGCGAGGCGCGGCGCTGTATGCTTCTTCGCCGCTGTTTGCGGCGGTAAAGATTACGGATTCGAACGCAACGCAATCGATTGAGATTCACAAGGCGAAGGACGAGTACTGGGTGAAATCCAGCGCGCTCAAGGAAATCAACCGTGTGACCAAGGAGATTGCCGAACCGTTTGATAAATCGGTGGACGATTTCCGCAACAAGAAACTCTTCGACTTCGGCTTCAACGATCCCGTAAAGGTGGAGATCACTGATAACGGGAAAACGGCTACCTACGAAAAGCAGGGCGAGAAGTGGATGTCTGGCGGCAAAGCGATGGATGCGCCAAGCGTGCAGGCTGTCATCGACCGTTTGCGGGAACTGGCTGCGGTGAAGTTTCCTGAGTCCGGCTTTGCGTCGCCCGCTACTGCGTTTACCGTGGTTTCAAACGGCGGAAAGAAGACTGAGAAGGTGGAGATCTCCATCACCGGCGGAGGCGTAATCGCCAAGCGTGCCGACGAAACCAACTTCTTCGAGTTGGATGCGAATATAGTGAAAGATCTGCGCCAGGCAGCAAGTGACATTCGCGCGGCACAGGCGGAAAAGAAAAAGTAGAGTGGCCCTGGGCCTCAAGACCGACCTTTACCAGCTCACGATGGCCGCAGGATATTTCCGCGCGGGTAAAGCATCGCAGCGCACTACGTTTGAGTTGTTCGTGCGCTCGCTTCCAACAAACCGAAATTTCATTTTGGCGGCAGGACTCGCCCAGGCGGTCGAATACCTGCTGGATCTGCGTTATACGAAAGAAGAAATCGACTATCTGCGGGCGCTACCGCAGTTTGCCAAAGCAGGCGACGATTTCTTCGACCTGCTGGCGGAGTTCCGCTTCACGGGCGATTTGTTCGCCGTGCCGGAAGGGACGCCGATGTTTGCCGGTGAGCCACTGTTGACGGTGCGGGCTCCCTTAATGGAAGCACAGATTCCCGAGACGTACTTGCTCTCAATGATCGGATATCAAACGCTGATCGCGACCAAGGCCGCGAGAGCCGTTCGCGCGGCGCAGGGACGGTCCGTCGTAGATTTCGGCACAAGGCGCGGGCACGGCCCGGAAGCAGGCGTTTATGCCGCCAGAGCCGCGTATCTCGGCGGCTGTGCGGGTACAAGCAATGTGGAGGCCGGGCTGCGCTACGGAGTGCCGGTTGTGGGCACGGCGGCGCATTCCTGGGTGATGTCGTTTGAGCAGGAACGGGAAGCGTTTGAGAGGCTCCAGAACCTGTTAGGTGAGCGGACGATTTATCTGCTGGATACCTACGATACGGTAGAAGCCGCGAGGGTCGCGGTGTCGCTGGGGCGGCCGATGTTGGGCGTTCGCCTAGATAGCGGGAACTTGTTCGAGTTGGCTCCGGCAGTGCGCAAAATCCTCGACGAAGGCGGATTCACGGAAGCCAAGATCATGGCGACCGGGGATTTGAATGAGCACAAGATCCACGAATTGGTGGCCGCGCGGGTGCCCATCGACATGTTTGCCGTCGGCACGGAATTGGTGACGTCGGCGGATGCTCCGACGTTGGGCGTAGTTTACAAAATGGTGGAGATTGACCGCGACGGCGAAGTTCGCTACACGCTGAAGCTGAGCACGGGGAAGCATACGCTGCCGGGTCCGAAGCAGATTTTCCGGTTTGCGGATCATGACGTGCTGGCGCGGTCGTCGGAATGTTTCTCGTGTGATAAATCGGACGGTGTGGAAGCGCTGCAGCGTCCGGTGATCATCGGCGGGCAGTTGCTGGAGCCGCTGCCCACGGCGGCACAGGCACGGGCGAACGCGGCGGCGAGGCTGGCGAAACTACCGGCTCCGTGCCACAGTTTGTTCACGGTTGAAGATAGCTGGAAAGTCAATTTGAGTCCGGAACTGGTGCAGTTGACGGAAGAGGTGCGCAAGGAGATCGCCGGATGAAGACCGTGTTTGTGGATGTGGACACGCAAATCGATTTCCTGTTTCCTGCCGGGGCGCTCTATGTGCGGGGTTCAGAGGCTCTGGTGCCAAAGTTCGCGGCGCTGAATCGCTATGCGGCGTCGAAGGGAATCCCGGTGATTTCGACGATGGACGCGCATTCGGAAAATGATCCCGAGTTCAAAAATTGGCCTCCGCATTGTGTTGTGGGCACCACGGGTCAGCAGAAGCCAGCGGCGACTCTGCTCGAAAAGCGCGTTCTTGTGCCAAGTGCAGCGAACGATGTGAGCACCGCTGGCGCGCAGCAGATTCTGCTCGAAAAGCAAACGACGGATTGCTTCACGAATGTGAACTTTTCGCGGGTGATGGCCGAGTTGGACGCGGAGCGGTGCGTTGTCTACGGTGTCGTTAGCGAGATCTGCGTCAAGAATGCGGTTCTGGGGCTGCTCAAAATGGGCAAGCGGGTGGAGTTGATTGCGGATGCCATCCAAAGCCTGGACGAAGCCCAGGCGGCCGAAATGCTGGCATCGTTTGCCGCGCAAGGTGGTGTCCAGACGACCGCCGTTGCTGTCTGTACCGAATGAGCAGGAACAGATACTCTGGCGAAGAAACCTTGAGAACTTTCCGGCCGAGTGCGCACTAACCTTTCAACACGACGAATGTCCTCCAAACGATGAAGCGGGTGTCCTCCTGCACGAGGCGCCCGCTTCATTCTTTTCATGTGTTTGCGAGCGGCGGGGGCCAATTTGCCTCGGCATCGCGCCACCCAAATCGTAGTTACCGACTAAACTAAGGAAGTGAATGTTCAGGATCTTGCCGCGCTTCTGGAATCCCCGTGGGAGGGTGACGGAAGCCGCGATGTGACGCGCGTGGCTCCCCTTGAGGAGGCCGGGGGCGCGGACCTCTCGTTTGTGACGAAGGGGAAAACGCTGGCGCTAGCGGCGACCTCCGCGGCCGGGTGTCTGCTGGTGCCCGAGGATTTCGATAATGCGAACAGCCGTACGGTTATTCGGGTGAAGAATCCACGGGCGGCTGTGGCGCGGGCGATTGCGGTGATTCATCCGAAGAAACGCCCAGAGCCCGGTGTGCACCCGACGGCGATCATCGGCGCGGGATCGACGATCGGCGAAGGCAGTTCCGTGGGGCCATATGTCACGATTGGCGAAAACTCCCGGATTGGCGCGGGTTGCTCCATCGGCGCAGGCACAGCGATTGGCGACGGGGTGGTCATCAGCGATCAATGCACGCTGCACCCGCGGTTGACGCTTTATTCCGCGGTCACGTTGGGCAAGCGCGTGGTGCTTCATTCGGGATGCGTGATTGGGGCCGACGGCTTTGGCTATGTGTTGACGGGCGGGGCGTATGAGAACTTCCCGCAGGTGGGGCGCGTCGAAATCGGCGACCGAGTGGAGATTGGCGCGAACTCCTGCGTGGACCGCGCGGCGATTGGTGTTACGTCGATCGGCGAGGGAACGAAGCTCGACAACATGGTGCACGTGGGGCACAACTGCAAGATCGGAAAGCACGTTGTGATTGCGGCGCAGACGGGACTTGCGGGGGGCGTGGTGGTGGAAGATTACGCAGTGATCGGCGGGCAGGTGGGCATCGGCGATAAGGTGCGCATTGAATCGCGCGCGGTACTGGGATCGGGCAGTGGTGTGCTGACCTCGAAGGTGGTGCGGTCAGGGCAAGTGGTGTGGGGAACTCCTGCGCGGCCACTCAAGCAATACTTGGAGCAGTTGGCCGTGTTGAGCCGGCTCGCGAAAGGACGGAAGAAAGCGCATGAGTGAAAAACGCGATCAGCGAATCGACTACGTTGAGTTTCCCGCGCAAGATGCTGCCCGAGCGAAGGTCTTTTACTCACGAGCCTTTGGATGGAAGTTCGAGGACTACGGCCCTACCTACACGGCGTTCCACGACGGCAAGTTACACGGCGGATTTCAGGCCGATGAACGAACACGTTCCGCGAAGCCTTTGATTGTCATTTACGCTGCGAATCTGGAAGCGGCGCAGGCTGCCGTTGAAGGCGCTGGCGGAAAGATCGTTCAGTCCATCTATTCCTTTCCGGGCGGTCGCCGGTTTCATTTTGCTGATCTCGAGGGAAACGAACTGGCTGTGTGGTCGGAATAGCAACGGGAATCCGCATTCGTGACTGGCACCTTGTACATTGTTGCAACGCCCATTGGAAACCTGGAGGACATTACGCTCCGGGCCTTGCGCATTTTGAAGGAGTGCGATGCCATCGCCTGCGAAGATACGCGGCAGACGCGCAAGCTGCTGGATCATTACGCCATCTCGAAGGCCGTCATCAGCTATCACGAACACAACGAGCGGGAGCGCGCAGGGGAGTTGGCCGAAAAAATGGCGGGCGGTGAGAATATTGCGCTGGTGACCGACGCGGGAACGCCGCTGGTTTCGGATCCCGGCTATCGATTGGTGCAGGCAGCGATTGAGCATGGAGTGACCGTTGTGCCGATTCCAGGGCCCTCGGCCGCAATTGGTGCGTTGAGCGCATCCGGGCTTGCCACCGACTCGTTTCGCTTCGGCGGATTTCTTCCGCCAAAGTCGATGCAGCGCAGAAAGGTACTGGAGGCCGGGAAGTACGAAAGCGGAACGCTCGTTTTCTACGAGACGCCGCATCGGATACTCGAAGCCTTGGAGGACATTGCCGCTGTAATGCCCAACCGGCCCGTCGTAGTAGCTCGCGAACTGACCAAGATGCACGAGGAGTTTTTGCGCGGCACCGCCGCGGAGATTCACGCACAACTCGCCGCGCGGCCCACGGTGAGAGGCGAGATCACGCTATTAATCGGTAAGAGTGAACGGCCTGAGGCAGACACGAGCGTCCCAGTGGAAGATGCCGTGCTTGCGCACGAAAAGCAGGGGCTGCCTCGCATGGATGCGATCAAGCAAGTAGCGAAGGAACGCGGATTAAATAAACGCGATGTTTACCGGCTAATGGCGGAAGCGCCAAAGCGCAAATAGCTAACGCGCTGGCCTCGCCAGCGGAGGACGCTGTGGCGCGGGGCAGCAGCCGGGACATGCTTCTGGAACGACATCGGCCAACTCAGTGATCATGCGGATCATGGATGGATGCGTTTCGACGGTGCCTGCGCGCGCCATGAGAATGCCTTTCTCGTCGCATACATGACGCGCTTCGATGTCGAGATCGTAGAGCACCTCCATGTGATCAGAGAGGAAGCCAATAGGGGCGATGACGACGCGTGTGCCGGGCGCGAGAGAGCGCAGGTGATCGCAGATATCAGGCTCAAGCCATGCCTGCGTGGGAGGTCCACTGCGGCTTTGATAGAGCAACTTCCAATCGCTCACGCCGACGGCCGCGGCGACAGCTCCCGAAGCGCGCTCAAGTTCGCCCACATACGGACTGCTTTGCGCCATCGACATCGGCACGCTGTGGGCGGTGAACAGGATGCTCGCTCCGGGAACTTCGTCAAGAGCTAGTTTGACGCGATCCGTCATTGCTTCGAGGAATAGAGGGTGAGCGGAGAACGGACGAATCTTGAAAATCTCCGGAGCGCCTTCGCCAACGGCGGCGCGCGCGCGTGCGATGTCTTCCTGATATTGGCGGCAACCGGAATACGAGCCGAATGCCGATGTGGCGAACGCCACCGCGCGTTTGATTCCATCGTCACGCATTTGGCGCACGGTATCTTCGATCATCGGGTGCCAGTTGCGATTGCCCCAATAAATGGGGACCTTTACGACTTTGCGCAACTCGGCGATCAATTCGCGATTGAGATCGTTGATAGGGCTGCGGCCATCGAAATGATAGTAGTGTTCCGCAACTTCGAGCATTCGTTCGCGAGGTACGTTGCGTCCGCGCAAAACGTTTTCAAGGAACGGAATTACATCGTCATGTTTTTCGGGGCCGCCGAAGGAAACTACAAGAAGAGCATCGAAGGACACAATTCCATTCTACCGATGCGGTATAATCAAAGTGTTATTCCTTCCGTATAAACGCCGCAGCCGGCGTTGCCTTCATACCAAAATCTGATGCTTGCGTTGACCATCACGGCGACTGTTCATATTGGCGTTTTCGGGTCGTTTCACCCGAAAGTGCTGGAACTGCGCCCTGCCGCAGGTACGGTTCTCTATATCCAGGACAAAGGACAGAGCAAGACATTGCAGGGCCTGGAAACGTTGAAGATTACGGGTCCCGTATATGTGGATGGCGGCAACGGTGAGCCCGTGCGTTTTTCGCTCGCGGTGCCCGGTGTTGTCCGAAGAGAATATGCCGGACGGCTTGCAGTAAAAAGACGAGGCGCCGAACTGCTTCCGATCGTCGAGATGAGTCGCGAGACTGCTGTTGCATCAATTCTTGCGGGCGAGGGCGCGGATGCGTTACCGCTGGAAGCTCGCAAAGCACAAGCGATTGCGGCACGTTCGTATTTGGCGGCGGTCCGTGGCAGACATGAAGGATTTGAGTTCTGCGACACTACGCATTGTCAAAAATTGAATGGGGCGCCAACGGCAGCGAGCGTGGCTGCGCGTGCGGTTCGGGATACGCGCGATGTGGTGTTGGTATACAAAGGCTTGATTGTGCCTGCGCTGTATACAGCGAATTGTGGAGGGCGAACAAAAACTCCGCGCGATGCAGGTTGGATGGTGGGCGGGTATCCGTACTTCCCGGTGGCGTGTCCGCGCAAGGGCGAGGGAGCGGGGCACGGGATTGGGCTGTGCCAGTTAGGCGCGCAATCCATGGCGCGGCGCGGCGCGACGTTTGAACAAATCCTGTCGCACTTCTTCCCTCACACGACGCTGGAAAATGTAGCAACGCAGGAAACGCCGATGCTGATCTCCAGCGGTGTTCTCTCGAACCGCCTTATCTCGGATAAGGGTGCCCACGCAGCATGGTGAGCGCGCGGTAGATTTGCTCGGCCAGCACCACGCGCGCGAGTTCGTGCGGCATGGTCATCGCCGATAATCCCAACAATAAATCCGCACGAGGCCGCCACTCCGGCGGCAGCCCGTCTGAGCCACCAATAAAGAATACAAGATCGCGCGCTTCGATCTCCGCCGTGCCGACGAGCTTTGAGAACTCGATGGAATCGAGCGGCCGTCCGAGCGGATCCAGCAAGACTTTCTTCGCCGTCGGATGTTTTGCCCACGGGTCGAAACGCTCCGGATGGATCTCACGCATCTCGCATTTGGCGTAGCGGGTGGAGCGCTTGATGTACTCCTCCGCCATCGCGTTTGCATTCTTGTCGCGCGCTTTGCCTGCGTAATAAAGAAGGAGTTTCAACTTGGGTTACTTCTTGCGGAAGTAGGGAATGCCGTTGCGAAGTTCCACAAAGTTGACGGCATCGCCAATCGCGATTCGCGCGCCGTCGATACGCGCGGTGAGGCGTCCGCCATTGGAGAGAGAGATAATTGCCAGCTGATATGGCGCGTCAGCGACAAATTGTTCGGGCGGCGCATGCACCACGGTTTCGGTATAAACCACGCCGGAGCCTGGATTCGTCATGTCCATTTACTTGTCCCCCAGAATGGTGACGACGGCGGTTGCGCCCGAGCCACCGAGATTTTGGGCGAGGCCGAGCGAGCGCTTCGTTAGTTGACGCTCGCCCGCTTCGCCGCGAATCTGTTGAGCGATATCGCAGAGCTGGCCGACTCCGGTTGCTCCGACGGGATGCCCCTTCGACTTTAGGCCGCCGCTGGTATTGACGGGAAGCTCGCCATCGAGCGCCGTTTTGCCTGCCCGTGCGTACGGTCCTCCCTCGCCTTTCTTCACAAAACCGAGGTCTTCGGTGGCGATGATCTCAGCGATGGTGAAGCAGTCATGGATTTCGGCGAATTGAATATCCCGGGCCGTGACGCCCGCCATGGTGTAAGCTTTCTGCGCGGCTCGGGCGACGGCGCCGAAGGTGGTGATGTCGTCTTTTTGATCGAGCGCGACGTGATCGGAGGTCTGCGCGATTCCGAGCACCTTCACCGGCTTGTTGGTGAATTCCCCGGCACGTTCGAGAGGGGCAATCAAGACAGCTGCGGCACCGTCGCTGATCAACGAGCAATCGTAAACGGTGAGCGGCTCAGAAATCGGCTTGCCGTTCATGGCCTGTTCCAAAGTGATGACCTTGCGCATGTGTGCGAGCGGGTTCTTTGCTCCGTTTGCATGATTCTTGACGGCAACTGAGGCCATCTGTTCGCGCGTGGTGCCGTATTGGTACATGTGGCGGCGGGCGATCATGGCGAACAAGGCAGGGAAGGTGGCGCCGGCACGGACCTCGCCGGATGTGTCGCCAGCTCCCGCAAGAATCTCGGTGACCTTAGGCGTGGTCTGTGAGGTCATCTTCTCCACGCCGCAAACAAGGACGATATCGGAGAGTCCGGCGGAGACGGCGGAAACGGCGTGGTAAAACGCGGAGCCGCTGGAGGCGCAGGCGGCCTCAAAACGAGTGCAGGGGACGCCGGTGATGCCCATGGCTCCGGCGATGTAGGGTGCCAAGTGGTTTTGGCCCACGAAGGAGGGTCCGGCGAAATTGCCGAGGTAATAAGCCTCGATTTGTGAGGGACTTACGTGTGCGTCGGCGAGACATTTTTCGCCCGCTTCGACGGCCAGCGAGCGCAGGTCGCGGTCGGGAAAAGCGCCGAAAGCGGTCTTTCCAATGCCAATGATGGCGACTGGTCTCATATATGATTAGGATAGCAATGCCGATAGAGAGTTAACCCTGTCGGGATTGCACGTTTGGACGGGCGGAATCGTCAAATTTGGTATGGGGCGACACCCTGTGCCATGCGCGTCTTAACAACCTTGGAAGAACGGATGAACGAGACTCCGGGCTCAACCCGATACGACGCGCTGCCGCTGTCCTCGGAAGCGCAAAGCCGATTTGTGGCCGAGAACATGCGCCGAGTGTTCCTGCTGATATACCGGATCGTGGGCAATGTGGCTGACGCCCAGGATCTGACCCAGGAAGCGTTCATCAAGGCCCTGCAGCGGCAGGAGCAGATCAAGGATCCAGGCAAAGCCGCGCATTGGTTGTCGCGCATCGCATCGAATACGGCGATTGATTTCTTACGCCGCGTGGGGCGCGTGAATTTTTCCGATCTGGAAGACGTGCCGGAGCCGGTGGCTGCGGGCTTAGGCGATAATCCCGAACAAGTTTTGTTACGCATGGAGCGGCATAGTCACCTGGAAAGCTGCCTGGAAGTGCTGACAGAACGCGAGCGCCTGGCGCTACTGCTGCGCGACGTAGAAGAAATGCCAGCGGAGCAAGTGGCCGAGCACATGCGCTGCTCGAAGGCGACGGTGCGGTCGCACATCGCCAATGCTCGTGTGAAATTGCGCCAGCAGATGGAGCGCCTGAAGCGGAAGGGCATCGCATGAGGCACCTGAGTGAACAGGAAGTGGCTCTTTACGCCGCTAGCGAGGCGGGCTGGTGGAACGGAATGCTCTATCGAGCACATGTTCGCGGATGCGAAGGCTGCCGCCGGATGGTGCGCGAGTATCGCCTGGATCGTGAGCGCCTCCAGATGTTGGCCGATGAACTGCCGTCGGGCGTTTCCTGGGAACGTTTGGCGGCGGAGATGACCGCGAATATTCGCGTGGGCTTGGCCGCGGGTGAATGCGTGGCACCACGCGAAAGGCCTGCGTCCATTCCAACGGGTTGGCGTGTGGCGGGTGCCACTGCGGGCTTTGCTGTGTTGCTGGCGGCCGCGTGGTGGTTAAATATGCCGAAGGGCGAAACGGCGGCGCTGGGACGTGCGATGAAGGCCATCGTGCAGCCGGTGCGGCGCGGCATGTTGAGCGACGAAGGCACGTTGGTGGAGGCCTCGGCGTCTGGAATTGAAGTACGCGAAAACGGCGGGCGCTTGGGCGTGTTCCGGCAAGGAGTACGTCCGGCGACGGTTTCGCTGAGCTTGCAGGGCACGGCGCGGGCGCGATACATCGACTCCGATACGGGGCAAGTGACTATCACGAGCGTTTACGCGCAATAAACATGAGCGGTAAATCCATCACGGTATTCCTCGCGGCTTCGCTTTTTGCGGCCGGTGCGGATGCGCAGATCTTCGGTCCGGGCGGCGGGCAGCAAGTAATGCAGCAGCCCTCGATTTCGCACCGCATTGATCTGCCGGGCGATGCTCCGGTGGCGCTGGTGAGTGACGAGTGGGGCGGTTCGGCGGCGGCTGTGCGCGGCGGGGCGTATCAATTGGATGTGCGCTTGGCGCTTTCGCTCCGCAACACGGGCCAGCGGCGCATCCGCGGCATTACGCTCACGGTGATTTCTCAGGAAGCGACGCCGGGCGGCAAGGGCTCCATTTCGATTCCTAGTTTGGATGTTGGTCCGGGCGAAACTTTTCCTATTCGCGGAGATCTGCGATTGTTGCGACCGTTGGGTGGAAATAGCGGGCCAATGGTTGAGGTGACGCTGGACGGAATTCTGTTCGATAACCTCACGTTCTGGGGTCCGAATAAACTGAATTCGCGGCGCCAGATGATGGTGTGGGAACTGGAAGCGCGACGCGACCGGCAGCACTTCAAGTCGGTGTACGAGCGCGGGGGACGCGACGGTTTGCAGAAGGAAATGCTCGAGAGCATGTCGCGCGAAGCGGACCGTCCTCAATTCGGTGCGCAGGTGATGCGCGGGCGGCCTACGAATAACGCTCCCGAGCAGGAAGTGAAGTTTGCCTTTCTGCATTTTCCCGGAGCTCCGGTGGAAGCGATGGACGGGACAGTTACCGTTGCGGGCAACGAAGCGCGCTCCCCAAAGCTGGTGGTACACAACCGGTCTTCGCGTCCCGTGCAGTACTTGGAGATTGCCTGGATCGTGAAGGATCAGCAGGGACACGAATTTCTGGCGGCAACGGTGCCCGCCGAAAAACGCATGCCCTCGCAAAGTTCGACACAGATTATCCCTGATGCGGTGTTGCGGCTGGAATCGAAGACTCCGGTTCAATCGATTAGCGGATATGTCTCGCACGTTGAGTTTACCGATGGGTCCTTATGGATTCCCGCGCGGACGGAGATCGAAGAATTGGCAGCGCGCCGCGTGATCGCGCCGTCACCCGAAGAGCAGCGGCTGGTGCAAATTTACCGCAAACGCAGTCTGAACGCGGTGATCGACGAATTGAAGAAGTTTCAGTAGCCCGTTTGGACGCCTCAGCTCGCCTTTCCCTTCACGTAAGATAGGTCTGATGAAGTTCTATCAGAAACCAACGTGCTCCACGTGCCGCAAGGCGAAGAAGTGGCTTGCCGAAAACGGCGTCAAGGTGGAGGAAGTGGACCTCAATCAGGGGATCTCCGAAGCTGACATCGACGCGTTGATCGGCAAGCGCGATCACAAACCGTTTCTCAACTTCCGCAATGAACTGTATCGCGAACGCAAGATGAAAGCGAATCCGCCGACGCGCGAGGAAGCGATCAAGCTGATGTCGCAGCACCCGAATCTGATTCGCCGGCCGATTCTGGTGAAGGGCTCGAAGATTGCGCTCGGCTTCGATGAAGACGAGTTCCGCGAGCTGAGCGGACGTTGAAGAAGGAATCCATCGCGCTGATTCTTGCGTGCGCCGCTGCGGCGGCTACCGTGGTCTCCATTGCTGCCTTTGAAATTCTACTGGGCGCAGCGCTCATCGCCGTGATTGCTACGGGCCAATGGCGGTGGCCACCAATTACCCTTCCGCTGTGCTTGTGGTTCGCTCTCACAATCGCCTCCGCCGCCGCTTCGGGCCATTTTGACACGGCGCTACCTCAGCTCAAGAAGTTCTACGTTTATCTGATGCTGTTTGTCGTGTACTCGGCGGTTCGATCAGTGGCGGCTGTGCGCGCCACTGCGGCCGCGTGGGCAGCGGGCGGGGCGCTCTCCGCCTTTTGGAGTTTTGAGCAACTGGCGAGGAAGTACCATATTGCGCTCGATAAGCATCAGGATTTCTACACCTACTACGTCGCCAATCGCATCACCGGATTCATGGGCCACTGGATGACATTCAGTGGGGAAATGATGGTGGTGCTGTTGCTGATTCTTGCCCTTCTGTTTTTTTCGAGCGACCGCGGTTGGAAGATGTGGCTGGGCGCGGCGATTGTACCGATCGGCGGTGGATTGCTTGCCGCGTACACTCGCAGCATGTGGCTGGGGGCGGTGGTCGGCGGCGGCTATTTAATCTGGATGTGGCGGCGCTGGATGATTCTCGCGATACCGGTTCTGATCGGTCTCGCGCTACTGGCGAATCCCTTTGCGATTCGCGAACGAGTGGTTTCGATCACGCGCCCTCGCGCGGAACTCGATTCGAACGAGCATCGAGTGGTGACCCGGCGCATCGGTGTGGAGATCATCAAAGCCCATCCGCTTTTCGGGATCGGTCCGGAGCAAATCGGCAAGCAGTACGAAGCTTACGTACCTGCGGACATTCATCGTCCGCTACCGGATGGATTCTACGGGCATCTGCATAACATTTACATTCACTACGCCGCGGAGCGTGGTGTGCCGGCGGTGCTTGCGCTTTTGTGGGCTGTGGGGCAGGCGCTCTTTGATCTTCTTCGCGCTCGCAGACGCTTGCCGCGGCACGCCGAACAGCGTTGGGTGCTGAACGGCGCAATCGCAGTGGTCATCGCCGTCATGTTGAGCGGCTGGTACGAGTTGAACCTTGGCGATAGCGAGGTGCTGGGCATGTTCCTGGCGGTGATCGCCTGCGGCTACGCTGTGATTGGGCCTACCGAAGAAGACCGCGCGTCTACTCTCATTTCATAAGTCACGGCCGATAAGCCATGACGTGGAACACCTTCAACCGGTCGTCCGGCGCACGCCCCTGCTCGGGAATTCGTCCCGCCAGTATCTGACGCTGCGCGTGGCACGCAAGGACTTCGCGATGGAAGCAGAGCACGTCCGCGGCATACTGCCTCCGCAGGATCTGGTGCGTTCCGAGAGCGGGCAAGTTGATCTTCTTGGATTCATCCACTTTGCCGGCCGCATGGTGCCTGTGCTGGACGCCGGAGCCCGTCTAGGGCTTCGATTTGCCTCGCGCGGGAGTCGTCCGAAAATTGTGATCGTTGAGCATCCCGATGGGAGTTTCGCGGGATTCATGGCTGACCGCGTTTCAGACGTGGTGAGTTATCGGAGCAGGGATCTGCGCAACGGCGTGCTGCATGGCCTGGGGCGGCCGCGGAAGCTGCTTGTCTTGGAGATACTGGCTCCACGGCAGTCCGCGGAAGAAATGATGCTGCTGCGGAGGTAGGAGTTGTGGGGCGGCCCTGCGGGGCGGCAGTCGGGCTTGGCCCGGCTTATTTTGTCGCAAGCGTTGAGCCGCGCTGATGCGTGGCTGCCGGGCGAGGCCTCGCCCCACGAAGAGTTAGCCCTTCAAGCCGTCGAAAGCCTTTTCGATTTCCTGCTTGGCTTCGGGAGTGATCGGGACCAGGGGCAGCCGCACGGGGCCGCCGTAGTAGCCGTTCAAATCCATTGCGTACTTGAGGCCGGGGATGCCGTATTTCACGGTGACCAGTTGCGCGGCCCGGAGGATGCGCTTCTGCCAATCCATGGCCGCTTCGGTTTCGCGCGACCGGTTGGCTTCCCAGATCGTTACGCAAGCGTACGGCGCGGCGTTGGCAAAGGCGAGCACGCCACCCGAGCAGCCGATACCGAGGGCAGGCGCGAGAATCGGTGCGGAACCGTTGAACACCTGGAAGCCGGGCTTCACCAGCTGCATCATCTGAATCATCTTCTCCAGGTTGCCGGAGCTTTCTTTGATCGCGAAGATGTTGGGGTGCTCAGAGAGCGCAACTACTGTCTCCACCGGGATATCGACGCCGGTGGCCTGCGGCCAGTTGTAGATCATGATGGGGATCTTCACTTGGTCGGCGACGGCGCGGAAGTAGAGCAGTTGCGAATCCGGACGGGCGATGATGTTCCGGTAGTAGAACGGGGTGCGGACCATGGCAGCTTTGTAGCCGCGCGCGGCGGCAGCGTTCGTTAGGTCCACTGTTTCGCGGACGCTTTCAACGCCGGTGCCCGCCATCAGGACCTTGTCGGAAGCGGCGTATTCCGCAACCCAATCCCACAGCTTCAGCTTTTCTTCGGTGGTGAGGTAAACGCTTTCGCCGGTGGAGCCGCAAACGACATACCCGGCGAGGCCCGTGCGGTTCCATTTTTCGACGTTGTGCTGAACTTTGATCTTGTAGACATCTCCGTTGTGATCGAACGGAGTGGCGATGGGAGGAAGGATGCCGTTAATTTTGACCATAAAAGTAAAAAGGGCGGGCGCGCGGCCCGCCCCATTGGAATCGAGTTCTGAACTTAACCTTTAACGAAGACGATCAACAGCGTGAAGATGGCCAGCGATTCGATGAAGGCGAGGCCGAGCACGAGGAGCGTCTGGATGTTGCCACCCGCAGCTGGGTTACGAGCCAGCGCTTCGGCGGCGGAGCTGACAGCCTTGCCCTGCGCGAGTCCGCAAAGGCCGGAGGCGATGGCCATACCAACGATGGCGCCCACAACGTTCAGGTTGCCGGAGACTCCACCCTGCTCGCCACCCTGGGCGAACACCGGAGTTGCCATGCACATGAGGAAAACAACGAGCATCAACAGGATCATTTTCGAACGCATTTAGTCTTTCCAATCGGGAGTGGCGAACCACATCCCGCCTTTCGATAAATTCCGCCAGGAGGTGGTTCCGTCCGTGTCCTGGGGGACCGGGGGCTCACACTGGAGCGGGGTACTGCAAAAATCGTCTAGTGTTCGTGGGCCACGGCGCCTGAGATGTAGATGGTGGTCAGGAGCATGAACACGTAAGCCTGGACGAACGAGACGAACACGTGGAGTCCCATGAAGATCACCGGGAACACCAGCTTCGTCAACTGCAAGAACACCAGCGTCACCTGATCGCCTGCGAAAATGTTGCCGAACAAACGAACGGTGAGCGACAGCGGACGGATGAACACGCTGATGGTTTCAATCGGCACCATGAAGATGACGATGGCGGCCGTTGCAATTTTATTCGGGAAGCGAACCGGGCCAGCGAAGTGCCCCAGGTAACCGATGCCGTTCGCACGGAAGCCCATCGCGTTAAAGTACAGGAACGTGATGATCGCGAGTCCAGCCGGAACGTACGGGACCATGGTGGGCGATTCGAACGCCGGGACAATGCCGATCAGGTTGAACGACAGAATCGTGATGAACATGGTGGCGATGTACGGCGCATACTGTTCGCCGTGGTGAATGCCAACCTGCTCAATGGTTCCCTTGATGAAACCGTAGATCGATTCAAATAAGTGCTGGAGCGTGCCGGGCTTTTCCACCGAAAGCGAAGAGCGCAGAATGGCCACCGTGATCATCAACAAGGCGATGACCAGGATCTCCATCACCAACCAGTTTTCCCACGGGCGAGCCGCGTTTTCGGGATGAATATGAAATAGGCCGAGGATGGCGCTGCCGAGTCCGGCAAGGTGATCGTTAAACAGGGCCGTCAGGCCCAACTCATGTTCCATAGAATCTTATTTGGAGGGGGCCTTGTTTCCAAAGCTTCCCGTCAGGAAATCGAGCACCACCGCGGCGAATGAGGCGAGCAAACCAGCCAGGATAGCCGCCGGGGGGCTTTCCAAGTATTTCATCATAACATAAACGATCCCTGCGAATAATAAGTACCGCAAAATCAGAAACATGCCGGAGGCGGCGCCGGGCCGCCGCGCGCCGGGATCGGGATTCGTCAGCATGGCCGCAAACTGAATCCAGGAGCGGATGGTAATGAGCGAGAGCATCGCGCCCACCAAAAACGCAACGCCAGTAGAGACTCCCCACAGAAAACCCGTGGCAATGGTGCCGACGGCTCCAATCAAAAGCGTGATGCGGGTGATTCTGGGCAGCGAAAGTTGATACATGGAAGCTTAGTTCAGTGTACGCCAGTAGCTTTTATTTCTTGTTCATGTCGCGGAGGAGTTGGCGGACGATGTCCATGAATCCAGCGATGATGCCGAGGATCAGGAAGACGATTTTGAGAAACGTGGTTTGGAGCCAGTAGTCGAGCCCATAGCCGATGAGGTAACCGGCAAGGATGGCCCCGGGGAGGGAAGTGGCTGCGGCCATGTAG
>JBEBGM010000021.1:0-68544 GCA_040081455.1 Bryobacteraceae bacterium | reverse complement strand
TTGCCCGCAACGGCGTGGGTCTAGTTTTAACCCGCATAGCTTAGGGGCTGATTTAAGACCAGCAAACTCTCATCGCCCGCAGACCCGCCACAGGGCCCGGGCCCCACGCTTGGTCGATCCGGCTCTCCGATAAGTGAGCGCACGGACTCCTTGCCTACGTTGTAGGGGATGATTGTGCGGCTGTGTGGGGAGTTTTTTGCGAAGTGGTTGAGGGGAATCGAAATTTAAGTGCGGGGTTGGGTGTGACGGACTATTGTGGGCGCTTTCGGGGGCCTTGGACCCCGCCCTGACGGGACGGGGCTATGTGGGGCGGGGGTGCGGTCGATGATTGAGCTGAGGTGCTATCGCAAAAAGCGAAAGGATAGCCTGTCACCGTTTTTTCAAAAAGTGAAAGGGTAGCGTGTAGCCGCTTTTGTCGCCGTTGTTGTGTCACCGTCTTTTCATTGACCCCGCCCTGACGGGACGGGACTAGGAGGGTTGGGTGTGCGGTCGATGATTGGGTTGGGGCGTTAATTACGAAAAGTGAAAGGGCGCCTATCGCCGCACACTAGAGCGCAGCAGACTTGCGCGGCGCTGGCGAGCGACGGGATACTTCAGATGGGTTCCGGTGCATGAATTCGGATGAAGTTCACAGCCTCTTCGCACAAACGCTTCTTGGCGATTGCGCCAGCGAGCTGGCATGGGCGGCCGTCTCCGCGTTGCGCATGAACGGAAGCCGAGACGTTTTTGAGTTCGCCGCAGAGTGGTGTCGCGCCGATGATCCGTTAAAGAAAGCACGCGCGGCCGATATCCTATGTCAACTCCAGCGCGCGCAATCGCAGGAAATACCGAGCGCCTCGCAGTGGATGTTTCGGGATGAATCATTCGAACTCATCGCCGACATTCTGGAAAATGAACAGGATCCGATCGTCCTTCATTCCGCCATTACTGCCTTGGGTCACATAGAGAATCTGAAAGCTGTTCCCCTAATTCTGCGATACCTGGACCACGCACAAGAAGAAATCCGCTTTGCCGTGGCCTTTGCTCTGGGTTGTTTCGCGAACGATCAACGGGCGGTCCTCGGCCTGACGAAGCTCACAATGGATTCCTGCGCAGCTGTTCGCGATTGGGCAGTTTTCGGTCTAGGAGTTCTCGGAGATTGCGACTCCCCGGAAATCCGCGACGCGCTTCTTCGCTGTACGAACGACACAGACGTGGATGTCCGTGAGGAGGCCGCTGTTGGTCTCGGAAAGCGTCACGACCAACGGTTGATTCCGCAACTGCATTCGATGTTCGACCGAGGCGAAGTTACTGTCCGGGTGACGGAGGCCGCGATGGGACTCCTGGAGCTACAGAATGCTCCCCCGGACTGGACGCCAGCAGACTACAAGGCGGCTCTCCACGCCAAGTTTAACAGCCAGGAATAAATCCCCCTTCGGATGAAGGAGAGGGGAAATCGGCGTGATGTCCAAGTTGCGGCGCTAATTGTAAAAAGTGAAAGAGTAGCCTGTCACCGTTTTTTGTCACCGTTTTTTGTCACCGTTTTTTTGTCACCGTTTTTTTTGTCACCGTTTTTTTGTCACCGTTTTTTCCTGTCACCGTTTTCTCGTTTTTCTTTTTTTGCAGCTACGAAGCCAGGATATAAATCAGTGCAGTCGCGCCACCTATACTTCCGATCCAAAACCCAATCCTGAGTGCTTTGTATTTAGCTACACATACCTTTGAGAGGTCGTACGAATGTTGAAGCTTCGCACAAACAATTTCATTCTGTGGGCGGCGGGCGATTTCAGCTGCATAATCAGACCCGGACTCGTATTCGGCTATTGCACTGAAGAAGATCAAACCTCTACGTGATCCCTTCAGTCGAGGAAAGACCACGCTGAGCAAGAAGCCTGCACTTAAGATAAGGGACATCACTGCAATGAATGACAAACAGTCACTGAGGCTCCACATCCGAGGGTCTTTTATCCAACGCGCCGGGCCACCGCCACGGCTATTCAGAAAAGCAACGATAGCGGTTGCCCCAGCGAAGAAGAATGAGGCCTTTTGATCGGCATTCCGAATGTACTCACGAAGATAGTTGTGAATCTCTTCTGCGAATTTCGAATGATACTCCGTGAAAGTTAAAGTGGCTTCTCCGGCTGTGGCCTGTTTCTCACCCTCAACTCCTCTGAGCATTGGCGGGGTTTCACGATGGAGATGCAAAGGCTGAGCCAAGTCCGGCGGTACCGTTAACGGTGCGCCTCTCCCGTCTTTAGCTTGCGGAGCCTGATCACTCATATGAGTTTCGCCCACCTTCCTGTATAGCGATACAGCGGATAAGAACGCCCTGTCGCTCTATAACTCCAACCCGTTTCTCTCGTGAACAATTCGGTAAAAGAAATCTGCCATTGCGAGGGGAGCTGATTTTTGGCGGACTCGCCGATAACAATATCTCCGGCTTTTGCGAATGACAGCATCTTGGCCGCGAAGTTCGCTGTCGAACCAATAGCCACATTCGCATTGAACCTTCTCGCAGCACCAAGCCGTGCGATTGTAACCCAGCCGTGATCGATACTAATCCGAAAAGAAATTTCTGGTGCGGGCGTTGCCTGAAGAATTGGTCGAATCAGACACTCGTTGGCGGCCATCATCGTGAGAGCGCAACTCACCGCTCGCTTCGATCCGTTCTCACCGTCTGCGCTTTCGAAATAAGCCATGAGACCATCGCCCGTATTTTTTTCTACAGTTCCTCCGTAGTCCTCAGCGATCTTGATCATCTCGCTAAAAAAGAGGCTTAGAACTCGGAGTTGTAGATCCTGTTCAGCTTCAGTCTCAGACGGTCGTTGCGAAAAGGAACTAATGTCAAGAAACATCACAGCAACTGACAGCCGCCGTCCTTCGCCTATCGCGAGGTCATCATCCAATGGGACGACACGGCCAATAGACGGTCCATCAAATTCGCCGATTCGAGCTCTTAATTTTTCAACGCGAGCTATCTGACCGTTCCAATAAGTAGTTTGTAATCCGTCATAGTTCATTAGAGTTATGAACCCCTACCTGCCCCTGCCACGATGGTTATTGAATCACAAGAGCGGATAGTCCAATCGCACTGGCGCTGGACCCTATCACGAGACGATCTTATTCTTTCCAAATATACTCAAAATAGAAACTGTTTACTTGCCCGTGAACAGCCCACGCTGATCGGCAAGAAGCTCAACAACGGCGACAAAAGGGACCAAAGGGGACAAAACAAAAACAAACAACGGTGACAGGCTATCCTTTCACTTTTTGCGATAGTGCCTCAACTCGATCGTTCGGTGCGATCTGATTCGCGGAAGAGTAGTGACTTACACCCCCTTTTGCGACTAGCTCGTTCACCCGGCCGCGCAAAGGTTTCGTCCCTACGCGCTCCGCCGCACGACCAAATCCGCCAGTTCCCGCAACCTCTCCGCGCTTGCGCCGAAGGGTTGCAGGGCGAGGTGCGCGGCCAGGCGTTCTTCTTCGGCCATCTCTTTCGAGCGTTCGATGCCGAACACGGCCGGGAAGGTGATCTTATGCTGGGCGGCGTCTTTGCCGGCGGTTTTGCCGAGGGTTTCCGAGGATTGCTCGACATCTAAAACGTCATCGACAATCTGGAACGCGAGGCCGACGTGCGTGCCGAAGTCGGTTAGCGCGGCCAGTTGTGCGGCGTCCGCGCCCGCGTAGATCGCGCCGAAGCGGACGCTGGCGCGCAGCAAGGCTCCGGTCTTTGCGCGATGGATGGATTCGAGCAGCGCCGCGGTGGGGTGCTTGCCCTCGCCCTCGATATCGTTCACCTGCCCGCCGATCATGCCGCCGACGGTGCCGGACGCGGTGGCCAGTTCGCGGACCAGATCAATGCGGCGCTCCGCGCTCACGCCCGGGAGTTTGGCGAGCACTTCAAACGCCAGCGTCAGCAGCGCGTCGCCCGCGAGGATGGCCATCGCTTCGCCGAAAACCTTGTGGCTGGTGGGGCGGCCGCGGCGGAGATCGTCGTTATCGAGCGCGGGAAGATCGTCGTGAATCAGCGAATACGTGTGGATCATCTCCAGCGCGCACGCGGCGTTTTCAATACCGGCGGGCGCGTCGGAAACGGCTTCGGCGGCGGCGATGGCGAGCAGCGGACGAATGCGCTTGCCGCCGGCAAACAGGCTATAGCGCATCGCCTTGTGAATCACCGGCGGATCTTCGGTCTCCGGCGGATTCCAGCGATCGAGCGCGGCATCCACTGTCTTTTGCCGTTCGGCCATGTATTCAGCAAGTGTCATGTTATATTGCGCCGGTGGCCTCAGAAGCCCGCGGCGCCGTTCCTTCGAATTCGCTACCGCTAACCTTTATCCGTGCGAAACGGTTGCGGCTGGAGCTTATCGCCTTGGGCGGACGTCCGCTTCATAAGGATTTCCACGCGCGTTTCGGCGTCTTCGAGTTGCTTGCGGCAGGTTTCGCTCAGCTTCATGCCGCGTTCGAACAGTTCGATGGCGCGCTCTAGCGGGAGATCGCCGCTTTCCATCTCTTTTACGATGGACTCCAAATGCTGTAACCCAGCCTCAAACGTGGCCGGGGTTTCGGCGCTCGCCGCGGGTTTCTCTCTGTTTGGCACGGTATCTGGCACGGTGTCTGGCACGGTAGAACCATTCTAACCGCAGAGGCCAAATTGGTTGCGCGCGTCGTCGGCGGTCGCAAGGGACCGATTCGGATTGGCCACGCCATCTTCAAAGAAACCTGGACCCCATTGCCGCCGTCGGAGCTAGGGAGTAGACTTCTTATAGGTGGTTCCAGCTATGCAATTACGGTGGTTACTTACGTTCGGGGCATTGTGCGCCCTGTCCGCTGTCCCTGTGTCCGCGCAGAAGGACAAAACCGTCGCCAAGCCGATGACGGATAAGCAGAAGCGGCAACAGGAAGAGAAGCTGCGCAAGGAACTACAGTCGCCGTTCAAGAAATGGCTTGAGCAGGACGTCGGCTATATCATCTCTGACGAAGAGAAAAAGGCGTTTAAAGGCCTGCAGACAGCCGAAGAACAAGAGCAGTTCATCGAACAGTTCTGGCTGCGCCGCGATCCGTCTCCCGACACCGAGGAAAACGAGTATCGCGAAGAGCATTACCGCCGCATCGCTTACGCCAACCAGCATTACGCGTCGGGCATCCCCGGCTGGAAGAGCGACCGCGGCATGATCTACATCAAGTATGGTCCCGCCGATGAAACGGAGACCAACGCGGGTGGCACTTATCAACGTCCAATTGAAGAAGGCGGCGGCACCACCAGCACGTACCCGTTTGAAAAGTGGCGCTACCGGTATCTGGACAATATCGGCACCAACGTGGAAATCGAATTCGTCGATCCCACGATGACCGGTGAATTCCATCTGACCATCGATCCTTCGGAAAAAGACGCTCTCGCGATGATTCCGGGCGCCGGCTTGACGATGTGCGAAATGACAGGCCAGTGCGATAAGACGGCACGTTTTCAGCGCACCGACGGCACGCGTCTTGGCACCGGTGCCATGGCGCTTCCCAACAACATGAACCAGTTCCAGCGCATTGAGCGTCTGGCGAAGTTGCAGGCTCCGCCTCCGGTGAAGTTCAAGGATTTGGAAGCCGCAGTCAATTCGACGATCAAGTACAACTTGCTTCCAATGCGCGTGCGCGCCGATTTTATTCCGGTTACGGAAAACTCCGTTCTGACGAACGTCACCATTCAGTTTGACCGCAAGGATCTGCAGTTCAAGCAGAAGGCCGGGCTCGCCACCGCGACCGTGAACATTTATGGCCGCATCACTTCCATGACCCGCCGTCCGGTGAACTGGTTTGAAGATACGGTGGCCGTGGACGTGCCGGCCGATTTGCTGCAGGAGTCGGTAAAGGGTGTTTCCATGTACCAGAAGACGATCCCGTTGCCGCCGGGCCGGTATCGGCTGAACGTAGCCGCAAAGGACATCGTGGGCGGCAACACGACGAACTACGAAATCGCTTTGGACGTTCCACGCCTGGACGACGACAAGATTTCGCAGAGCTCACTGATTCTTGCCGACGTACTTGAGAAGGTTCCCACGAAGAGCATCGGCACCGGGCAGTTCGTCATCGGGACTTCGAAGGTGCGCCCGCGTTTGGGTGAGTCCTTCCGCCGCGACGAGCGGCTCGGCATTTACATGCAACTCTATAACTTCGAAGCTGACGAGAAGACAAGGAAGCCAGAGGGGACGATCGAGTACGAGATCGTCAAGAGCGGCAATAACGAAAAGGTGTTTGAGTTCACCGAAGAGTTGGGGGCCATCGCGGGCGGCGCATCTCAGTTGGTGGTGGAAAAGCTACTGCCGCTCAAAGGCCTGGAACCTGGGCAGTACACGCTGAAAATGAAAGTTGTGGACAAGCGGCGGAATCAGACCCTCACACCTTCTGCGACGTTTACGGTAACATAACCAGTGGCCCCGGGACGGACGTTGGCCCCGGGGATGACGGCCAAGGCGATGTCGCGTTGGTCAAAGAAGCAGGCCCGGCTCCGCAGCCGGCGGCCAGAGATGAGACCGGCAAGGTGGCCGGTCGGCGGGTGTTCAGGTATGGCCCAACCGTTAGCCCGATTGCGAACATCTTTTGTCCTGTTTGGCGCCCTTTGTGTTCCGGTCATTGCCGTGGCGGCGTCACCGGAGGGGCTCTCCGGACAGATCCTGGGACAGGTACGAAATGCCTCCGGCATCGCGCAGATGGGGGCGAACGTCTACCTTTATAACCGTTACGAGGAAGTCGTCCGTCGCGGGCTCACTACAGAACAAGGCCGTTTCGCGTTCGATGCCTTGACGCCGGATGTCTACTCCATACGCGTTGTGCTCGCCAGCTTTGTTCCGGCCGAGCGCCGCAATATAGCGGTGCTGCCAAATTCGGAAAACCGCCTGGATATCAATTTATCCAGCGTGCTGAGCAGCGTGGATCTCGCGCCGCCTTCCTCGATTCGCGGAACTTTGATGACCGACGATTGGAAGTGGGTATTGCGCTCCTCGCAGTCAACGCGATCGATCATGCGGTTCGCACCTGAGTTGGGCTATCCCTCCGGGACGTCGTCTTCCGATCGGACGCTGACGGCATTTTCCAACACAACAGGCCTGGTGAAGCTTTCCGCCGGGGACGGCCAATCCTTTACTCGCGGGGCGCAGCAGGATCTGGGGACGGCGTTTGCCTTGGCAACCTCTATTGCCGGAAACTCTCGCGTGCAGTTTAGCGGCAACGTCGGATACGCCGGGGCTTCCGCGTTACCCGCCGCCGGATTCCGGACCAGCTATTCGCGAACCGGCGACAACTCCAGCCCGGAAGTGATTCTCACGATGCACCAGTTATATCTGATGCCGCGCGGCGCTGGCATCGCGATGGGTGCCGATAACGCCCCGCCGCTGCGGACCATGTCGCTCGCCTTCGTCGATAAGACTGAAATCGCCGACAACATTCGTCTCGACTACGGATTCGATCTCCAATCGGTTTCCTATCTGGACCGTATGAATTATGCGAGCCCTTTCATTCGGGCGACGTATGACGCCGGCTCACAGGGCCGTGTACGCGTGGGCTACAGCTCAGGAGCGCCTCCGGCCGAACTGCTGGTGAGGGATAGCGAGACCGCGAATGGCTTGGATCAAAGTTTGAGTTCGCTCGCCATGATGCCCCGCATTACATTGTCCAATTCCCGCGTCGCCGTCGAACGAACACAGAATTATGAGATCGGCTATGAACGTGTGGAAGGCAGCCGGACGTATTCGATCGGCGCCTACCGCGAGTTGGTGTCTAACGCGGGATTCCTGCTTTCTGGCCCAACCGCCTCGCTTCCGGCGGCGGACCTCCTGCCTGATATCAGTTCGCGCGGCAGCATCTTTAACGTCGGTTCCTATCAACGCGTTGGGTACTCCGCGTCGGTTGCACAGACGTTAGGTGATCGACTGGAGGTAGCGGTAGCAGCCGGACGCACTGGGGCACTCGCGAATGACAACCTTGGGGCGAGCTATGCGGACGCAGGTGAACTGCGCGCTGGGATTCGCCCCGTGCAGCGGACCTGGGTGACCATGCGCGCTTCGAGCGTCGTGCCCAAGGCGGGAACCAAGGTCACGGCCACTTATGGGTGGACCGATTTCAACACACTGATGCCGACGCACGTGTTCCTAACGCAAAAGACGAACCAGGACGTTGGCATGAACGTCTTCCTGCGCCAGCCACTACCTGCGTTTCTGCCATGGCGAATGGAGTTGACCGCTGAGTTGCGCAACCTCCTGGCCCAGGGGTACCTTCCCATAGGCGGCATAGGTACGCGGTCCATTTTGACGAATTCGCCCCGCACCGTGCGCGGCGGTTTAGCGTTCATCTTTTAACTCCGGCTCTCTGCAGACAGAGGCCGCGGACTTGAACTCGCAAACCAAACTGGATGGTATATGCGCATTTCGCGCCGCTCTCTTCTCACCTCCACACTCCCGTTCACGATTCTCAACTCCCATCGCCGACTCACCGCCGCGGAGACGGCGGGAACACCGAAAGATGGCGGTATCGTTTTCGTCGGCAGCAGCATATTCCGATTCTGGACTCATCTTGCGGAACAGATGGCTCCGCTGCCCGTGCTCAATACGGCCATCGCCGGCACCGTGACGCAGGACATGCTGTACGGAATCGATCGATTGGTCATTGCTTACAAGCCGCGAATTGTGGTCTACTACTGCGGCAGCAATGACATCAGTGGGGGCGAAGAAGCCGGACCCATCGTCGAGCGTACAAAACTGTTCGCGAAAAATCTACAGGAAAGACTACCCAACTGCTGGTTCTTCTACACGGCCATTCAAAAGGCACCGGAGAAGCAAGAACGCTGGAACAGTGTGGACGCTGTGAATGCGGACATGAAGAAATTCACCGCGCAGGCGAAGAACACAGGCTATATTGACCTGAATCCCGTGCTGTTTGACGCGCAAGGCCGCGTCCGTGCAAACCTGTTCCTGCCCGATGGCCTCCACTTCCGCCCTGACGGAACCGCTTACCCCGAGTTTGCTCGTATTGTGAAGCCGGTTCTGACCAAGGCATGGGAGAGTGGGGCGGGACTTGCGCGCTAGGCACAACTAAATAACCGATGCTACAGGGATGACCGCTGCTCCCGCGCGGCGCGCGTTGCCAGTTCATCGCAGCGATTATTGTCTTCATGATCGGCGTGCCCCTTGGTCCACGTCCATTTCACTTTGTGCTCGTTGACCAGGTGGTCGAGTTCCACCCACAGGTCCTGGTTTACAACCGGCTTCTTCGATGCCGTTTTCCATCCGTTACGTTTCCAGCCGAGAATCCAAGTTGTGATGCCGTTCTTCACGTACTCGGAATCGGTGACCACCTCTACCTCGCAGCGTTCCTTCAAGGCGCGGAAGCCCTCGATCGCCGCGGTCAGCTCCATGCGGTTGTTCGTCGTTTGCGGAGCCGAACCGAACGCCTCGCGGGTGTGTTGCCCAAAGCGTAAGATGTAGGCCCATCCGCCGGGGCCCGGGTTGCCGGAGCATGCGCCGTCAGTAATGAGATGTACTTGTTTCAAATGGTTACCGTTCCAGTGGCCGAGCAGTTCTATCCCTGCCGCACCCAATCTTCTATGATAGAAGCGATGGCCGATACCTTGGACAGTTCGTCCTCTGCTCCGCAGATTCCGGATCCCACAAGTTTCGTTCCGGTGACGGCCGCCGACGTCGAACGGCGGCGTCTAAAGTTGTGGCTCGGCATCACAGCCGTGGCACTCATCGTTGGTCTCGCGGTCTGGTTCATTTACAGGCGCACAACTGACCCTGTTCTGGCCAGGCAGGCCTTCGACGCCGGCGCGCGGCTGATCAAAAACAACCGTTACGAGCAGGCCATTCTGAATTTTGACCGCGCCATCGAATTGCAGTCCGATTTTTCAGACGCCTACCTGCTTCGTGCCCGCGCAAAGGTAGCCACCTACCGTTCGGACACCGCAATCCCAGATTTTAACTTCGTAATCGCGGCACGACCGAGTGACGCCGGTCCACTCACCGAGCGCGCTTTCACCTATCTCGATTTGAAGCAATGGGATAAAACAATTGAAGACACGAGCAAAGCAATCGCGCTGAATCCAAAACTCGCCCGCGCCTACAATGCTCGCGGTACGGCGTACCGCATGAAGGGCGATCTCTCCAGTAGCCTTGCCGATTTCGGGCAGGCCGTTCGCTTCGATCCGAGTCTGGACAACTACTTCCAGCGGGCATCCACGTATCAGCTTCTCAGCCGGCACAAAGAAGCGATTGCGGATTTCGACGAGGCCATCGTCATTGCACCGGATCAGCCGCATCTATTTTTTGCCCGCGCAAAATCCAAAATGGCCATCGGCGATGGCGCCAGTGCCAAGCAGGACATTCAGATTGGCCGGCGGATGGATGGATGGTAGCAGCGGCGTTAAACCCGGCTGGACTTCGCAAGAAATAAGATGGCGAGCCGTTTAAGCGAGACGGCCCGCCACCTATTTTTCCCCGTAACTGGGTCCAGAATAACGCCACCAGCCTTCCCGAATCGTTGCGAATTTGTAAAATTCTTGTAAACAACCTCACGCCAGCAAGGACGCCGCGGGGGCGTTCGATACAATCACGATATCCGTATTATGCAAACCGTCCTTGTCATTGATGACGATTCGGCACTTCGCGACACCATCGGCCTGATGCTGGAGAAAGAAGGCTTCCGCCCGGCCCTGGCGGCGGACGGGAAAAGTGGCCTGAAGCAGGCCCTCACACTGAAGCCCGATCTAATCCTTGTGGATCTTAAGATGCCTGGATTGAATGGGATGGAAGTCTGCAAGCAGGTTCGTGCTGCGGAAATGAAGACGCCGTTGATTGTCCTCAGCGCGATCGGCGACGAGTTCGACAAAGTTCTGCTGCTCGAGATTGGCGCCGACGATTACGTGGTAAAGCCGTTCGGTACGCGGGAACTGTTGGCCCGCATCCGGGCGCTGCTCCGCCGCTCATCGTCCGAGGAAACTAGGGTGGTCGCGTTTGGAGAAGTCGAGGTGGATCTCACGCGCCGGGTGGTTCTCAAAAAAGGGGAGGACCTCAAACTTACCCGGGCTGAATACAATCTGCTGACGTACTTCCTGCAGAATCCAGACCGGCCGCTGACGCGCGACATGATACTCAACTCCGTTTGGGGCTACGAATCTTTTCCAAACACCCGCACGGTGGACGCCCACGTCGTCCGGTTGCGGCAAAAACTGGAGGCCGATTCCAACGCTCCCCGGCATTTTCTGACGGTGCACGGCGTCGGATATCGCTTCCTGCCGTAAAGGTCATCATGCAACGCACGGTCCTGGTGGTGGAAGATACCGATATTTGCCGCGATGCGCTTGAGGTGGCTTTGATGCGCATCAAGGATATCGAAGTTCAGGTTGTTCCCACAGCGGAACAGGCGCTGAGCAGATTGCGCACCCACAACATCTGGGCGTTACTGACGGATCTGAATCTGCCAGCAATGGACGGCTTCGAGCTAATTGCAGCCGTGCGTTCCATGCCACAGTATTCTACCCTGCCGATTCTTGTGCTCAGTGGTAATGCCAATGCCGACACTCCCTCGCGCCTTGCAGAATTGGGCGCGAATGCGTATTTTCCCAAGCCGTACTCACCCGCGGAAGTCCGCGCGTTCTTGGAGCAATTAAGCGATGCTTCGTAAACATTCCGGTTTGTTATTGCTGGTTCCTCTTTTGCTGCCCGCGGTCGTATCGGCGCAGTCGTCCGAGGAGGTGAAGCAAATTCTCGAACGTCTCGAACGTCTGGAACGTGAGAACCAAAATCTGGCGGCAGAGGTACGCGCATTGCGCACCGAACTGAGCGCCAAGAACGGCTCGGAGTCCCAACCCGCCGCGGCACCGGAAGTTGCAGGCGCCCCGGTTGGCGTGACTCCCGCCCAGCCTGATGACGCCACTCCGGAGGGGCCGCCCTTGGCCGAGCAGGTCGCCGTCAACACCCGCCAGATCGCGGACCTCTCGCAAACCAAAGTGGAGTCCTCGCAGAAACTGCCGGTAACTCTCTCAGGCATCGTTCTCTTCAATGCATTCATCAACGGGCGTGCGAATGCCGGCGAGCAGTATCCGATGATTGCCAGCACAAAAACCAGTATTGAAAACGGTGGCGCCAGCCCCAGCCAGACAATCATCGGGCTGACGTATCAGGGCCATCAGATTTGGGGCGGCGCGCGATTGAACGCCTCAGCGTTCTTCGACCTTTGGGGCGGCAATCCCAATTCGTCTCTCGATCACACCATCCGGCTGCGCGTAGCAACAATCTCCGCGGACTGGAAAAATCAAAGCCTGATGGTCGGACAGGACAAGCCGATCATCGCCCCGCGCGATCCAACCTCACTGGCACAAGTCGCCTTCTCGCCTCTCACGTCCGCGGGAAACCTTTGGTTGTGGCAGCCGCAAATACGTTTCGAACAACGGTTCCACTTCGGCGAGACGGCGGGCCTCAAAGCACAAGCCGGACTCTATCAAACCAGTGAACCTATCGCGAGCGCTGGCGAGGAGTACGGTGGATCCCTTGCGGTATCCCGGCCCGCACTCGAAGGACGCTTTGAATTTTGGAAGGAATTCGCGGGTGGCGCCCGTTTCGAGATCGCTCCGGGCTTCCACACCAGCAATACGCATGTCGATGGCCTTTCCGTGCCGTCGCGGCTGTTCTCCATCGATTGGCTCCTGCGGCCGGTTCGCAAACTGGAAGTGACCGGCACTTTCTTCGGAGGCAAGAACACGGCGGGGATTGGCGGCTTGCGCCAAGGATTCACGTTCCTTGGGGAGGATCACGTGGTCGCGGTGCGCGCCGCCGGTGGTTGGCTGCAGGTTTCCTACCAGGCGACATCGCGACTCAGCTTCCAGGCGCACTCCGGCCAGGAAAGTAACCGCGCCGCCGACCTGCTCATCGGCGGCATCACGCGCAATTTGGCCTACGCAGGCAACGTGCAGTATAAGATCGCCTCGAACGTGGTGCTGGCGTTTGAAGCATCGCAGGTCCGAACCAAACGGGTGAGCACACCGGAAAGGTTGAACAACCACTATGATTTTGCGCTGGCATATTTGTTCTAAGGCCGCTGCATATCTTGGCTTGATAGCCTATCTGGCCGGTTTGCCGGCCAGCGCGGGAGCAGTGAAAGGCAAAGTGGAACTGCGAGACTCCCGTGATCCAGCGGTGAAGAACCGCAGCGATTTTTCAGGCGTGGTAGTGACACTCAAACCCGTCAAAGGGTCGGTGCGGGTGTCGCCGGGAAAAGCCACGATCGAGCAGAAAGAAAAAACGTTCTCGCCGCATGTGCTCGCAGTCCCCGTCGGCACGCTTGTGGACTTCCCAAACTTCGATCCGATCTTCCACAACGCATTCTCCAGTTACAGCGGCCAGGTATTCGATATCGGCCTGTATCCTCCTGGATCGAGCCGCTCGGTGCGGTTCACGCGCGAAGGCGTCGTCCGCGTTTTTTGCAACATCCACGCATCGATGAGCGCGATGATCGTCGTGGTTTCCACCCCCTATTTCGCAACCACGAAACGCGACGGGTCATTCGAGTTGCCTTCGGTTCCGGAAGGTGAGTACGATCTGAGCGTGTTTCATGAACGCGCGACCGAGCCCGTTCTCAAGGCTCTGGGAAAGAAAGTGACGATCGGTAGCGGCGCCGCCGCGATTCCCTCCATTTCCATTTCCGAAGCAGGCTATCTTTCGATCCCGCACAAGGATAAATATGGGCACGATTATCACGACGCCGACGGACACTCGATGTACCCATCACCCGTAAAGTAACCCGATGAAGTTGCCAAAGCTCACACTTCTGTGGAAGATTCTGCTTTCCACCTCCATCGCGTTGACGGTCTTGTTCGGCGTGACGGGCTGGATTGTGCAGAATAATGCGCTGCGCGCGATGTCGAACAGCGTGGATTCCGAACTGGAAGCGAGCTTCCGGGCTTATGATTCTCTTTGGCGCGCACAGGCCGAACGCTTGGCGTCAGTGAGCCTGGTGCTATCCCGGATGTCCGACGTGCGTGCCGCGTTCAGTACGGGCGACGAGGCAACCATCCGCGATACCGCAGCGGAGCTTTGGAAACAAATCTCCAACCAGGACGCGATCTTCCTTGTGACCGATCCTTCCGGGAAAGTGATCACCTCCCTTGGCGGGAGCTTAGGGGCCGAAATCGGACTGAACCTTCCGGTGGTTCGTGATGCCTCGGGGCTTTTTCCCAAGCAAGCCTCCGGCTTCATGCTGAACGGTGGACGCTTGTACCAAATCGCGGTGACACCGGTCTATGTGCAGTCGGGCTCCGGCATGGGATTACTCAATGTGCTGGTAGCCGGTTACGAAGTAGACAGCGATGTCGCAAAGCAATTGAAGGACTCAACCGGGGGAAGCGACTTCTGGTTTGTTTCGAAAGGCAACGTCGTCGCGTCAACGCTGACTGCATCGGCGAATATGGACCTGCAAGCGGCTTCCTCCAGCAATGGGGAACTATCCCGCGTGGAAGCGGCCGGCGCGGAGTACACTATGCTCTCCAAGCCGCTGTCCGATGTGGGCGGTCAAACGATCGGCGAGCTGCGTATTCTCCATTCTTTCGAGGCCGCACAACGGCAGATCACACAGTTGCGTGGGAATATTATTCTCGTTTGGTTTCTCGCCGTCGTTGTCGGCCTGCTACTGACCTACAACCTGGCAAAACGAATCCTCGAACCTGTCCAGGAACTGGATCGTGGCGCCGCCGAAGTATCACGCGGGAACTACGATTACCGCCTGCCCAAGTCGATCTCCGAAGATCGCAAGCATGATGAACTAGGTCGGTTGGCGGCCGCGTTCAACGCAATGTGCGCTTCCATTCAAGGCAACCGGCGGGAACTGATCCGGCATGAGCGCATCGCCACCATTGGCCGCCTTTCGACGTCCATTGTGCACGATCTGCGGAACCCGCTGGCCGCCATTTACGGCGGCGCGGAGATGTTGATGGATGAGGAGCTCTCCACACAACAGGTGCAGCGCCTGGCCGGTAACATTTATCGTTCGTCGCGGCGCATGCAGGAATTGTTACAGGAGTTGGTGGATACGGGCCGCGGTAAGACCACTAGCGCGGAGATGTGCCGACTCAGAGAGGTGGTTACCGCCGCGTTTGAAGTTTACGCCGGCACCGCGGACGCACAATGCGTCACCGTATCGATTGACGTGCCCGAGGAACTCGAACTGCCGCTGGAACGCGCCCGTATGGAGCGTGTCTTCCAGAACCTGATCGACAACGCGTTGGGTATGATGCCGGGTGGCGGCAGGTTGAACATTTTTGCGGAGAAATCCGGCCAGTCCGTTGTCGTCAAAGTGGAAGACACCGGTCCCGGGATCGCGCCACAAATTCGCTCCCAGCTTTTTCAACCCTTCGTCACCATGGGCAAGAAGAACGGCGTCGGCCTCGGACTGGCCTTCGCCCAACAGACTGTCCTTGACCACGGCGGGGAGCTCTGGGTGGATCCCGAGCACCGCGCGGGAGCACGGTTTCTCATACGGTTGCCGCTCACCGCCCCCACGGCCACTGCGTAATCTGCCCCACAGCGGCCAGGTATCCGTCTTCTAACTCATTGTAAAAACAGAACAAATCACTTCGGCACACGAATTGCATTATGGACTCCAGAGGTCAACCATGGCGCGATTCTGGCTTGTCTATGTCACCGTTCTGATTGCCGCAGGTGCTCTGCTCTACGCACAAGGCGCGGCTCCGGGAATGGGACTGGCCACCGCATCCGTCGTGACGCCGGGCAGCCAGCTAAGCAGCCAAACCGGCGTCAGTGACCTGCCAACGCATCCTCAGTAGTGCGATGCGTTTGTGTTTCAAAGAAGATCAACAAAAACTCCCCATGCAAACCATTTCTTGGCACAAGTGTTTTCGGTCTCACCTATCAGACCGTTCGCCGCACAGCATTTCGTTGACGGCAGCCTCTTTCGATTTTGATGATGAACTCCCGGAATGCAAAGCCGGAAAACAGGTTCATCGACTAAACCCCGCTCGACAATTAGCTAAGTGAATTCCCGTACGTGACGTTCCGCGGGGTGTATCGATTTGGGTGCGCGGATACACCCATCTATCCAATACCAGATCACGTTTCATCTGGATATTATTGATTTTATTCGTATGGTTAGGCCAGAACTTTTGGTCATCGTGTTGCACAAGCAAGACTTCATGCTGATTCGGAGGCAAAGAGAAAACAAAATGAAGTTCCCAACAAAATTGCTCATTGTGCTCCTCGTGTTTGTCGGGGGGCTTTTTGCACAAACCCGCCCAGCGGCGAATGAGCCGTCTTCGGTGACAACCGTAGCGGTGCCGCGGGTGCCCGGTGATGTTTACACCGGCGCGGAGCGCTGCCGTTCGTGCCACAGAGCGGAGTATCTTCAGTTTCAGAAAACGGTACACGCGAAGTTGACGCCGTCCGGCAAAGACCCCGTTGTGGGTTGTGAACTGTGCCACGGCCCGGGCAAAGCCCACGCCGATCACCAGGAAGCCGCCGGCGACGACGATGCCAAGCTCGCCGCAGGCAAGAAATTAATCTACAACTTCACTGGCAATCCGAAGCAAAACGCCGAGCGCTGCATGGGCTGCCACAAGACCAGCAGGGAGCAGCGCAACTTTGAACAAGCCTCGCACGCGATGCACGGCGTGGGATGCAACGATTGCCACGCGACCCATTTGGTTGTCTCACAGCAGAATCCGTCGAGGACCGCGCTGCGAACAGCGCAAGCGAATTTCTTCAACGTTCCCCAGTTGGCCGAGGATCAGCGTTGGCTGAGGAGCAGTTTATTAAAGAAACAGCAGCCGGACCTCTGCTACCAGTGCCACGGCAATATCGCTGCTGCGTTTGCGTTGCCAACCCACCACAGAGTTCCCGAGGGCAACATGAAGTGTACCGATTGCCACAACACCCATGGCACATCGAACCGGGCGACGCTGCGTCAAAGCGGCTGGGAAAGCTGCACTGCTTGCCACACAGAGAAGCGCGGGCCGTTCGTCTTCGAACATTCGGCAGTAAAGGTGGAAGGCTGCACTGCATGCCATACACCGCACGGCAGTGTGAATCGCAATCTACTCGCGAGGCGCGAAGAGCGATTCCTTTGCCTGCAATGCCACGTGGACCCGTTCGCAGCCAATGTGCCGCACAGCCGGTTGAGCTTCCAGACCCGCGGCGATTGTTCGCGGTGCCATTCGAGCATTCACGGCTCAAATTTTGACGAGTACTTCCTGCACTAGAGGCATGCCATGAAACGACTGATCTTCTCTACTCTGTTTCTTCCGGTTTTCATCCTGGCGCAGGATGGCAATAAGCCTGTGTCCGTCGGAGGATTCGACAACACCGGCTCCGCCACTTTCGGGTACCGCTTCACCGATCTAAGCGGCTATGAACCCAAATTCGACGAGTTGTTCAATTTGCGCAGTGGCCCTCGCCTGCTTGATTTCAATCTGTTCGGCACAGCGCCGAATGGCGCGAATAAGTTCGCCGACAACTACTCATTGACCACCAGCGGCATTGGCGGCGATCCGTTCATGACCACGCAGTTCAACATCCGCAAGGCGAAGCGGTATGACCTTCGAACCAATTTCCGCCAGTCGCACTATTATTGGAACCGCAATGACTCTGCGGCGATGCCGAGCGGCATCGCAAACCTCACGTCAAACCATGACTGGGCGACGGTCCGCAAGCTGGGATCGATCAATCTATTGGTCCACGCGACCAGCAATTTACGTTTCAACTTCGAGTACTATCGCAACACGCGCGACGGCGTGCAGTTCACCACTCGCCCCGTGGATTTCTTCGGGTCGCCATCTTCCTGGGGCGGCTTCGCCCGCGCGAATCCGTTCTACCTGATCTCGCCGGTGGACGAGTCGGCGAATCGCGTGACGGGCGGCGTCGATTACACCGTCAACGGTTGGAACCTGCACTACAAATTGGGTTACCAAAAATTCACAAACATCGCGAACGCAGCCAACGTCGCCTCGCCGCAATTGAGCATCAACACCGCCGACGCCACTGCCGTCAAGGAACGACTCACCCAAGTTACTTGGGCTGACTCCCGCAAACTGAACACGCCGGTCAGCGAGTTCTCCTACAACGGAAAGGTCAACTCCAAGCTCGAAGCTCGCGGCGCGTATCTGTTCTATCGATTTAAAGGTCCGGCGACGCTCGCCATGACCGCCACCGGCCTCGCCCGGGGGTCGAGCACCAGCGTGATTAATCCCTATACGGTTGGCCTCACCTCAAATGCGGACGTAAGCGAGCCGAACCACGTCCTTGATCAGGGATTTACCTACAAAGCAGCCGAATGGTGGAACATTATCGGCGACTACCGTTACAACCGCTTCACAGTCGATAGTTTTGGCGGTTTTAGCAGCACACTAAACGGAGCGGCCGTCACTGGGGATGCGCACAACCAGTGGAAAATCGGATCTCACACCGCCGATTTGAATATGGCCTTTACGCCGCTGGCGTCGCTGCTGGTGCGCGGCGGTTTGCGTTACATGAAAACGGATGTCGTGATGATCCAGGATGGCGTGGTGGATCTGTCCCGCACGAAGCGGATCAAGACGGTGTGGCCGGTTCTCAGCGCTTATTTCCAGCCATCAAAAATGTTTACACTGCGCGCCGATATCGACCAAATGAACAACGGCACCTCTTACACGCGCGTCTCGCCGCATATCGATAAGGGTGGCCGCGTCGTGGTGCGGTTCAAGCCGATCGAGCGTGTATACCTGGAAAACGCCACCATTATTCGTAACCGCGAACTATTGACGACGGATTACCACAGCACGATACGCAGCAATTCGTCGACGCTGAATTTCGATGTTTCCGAGAAACTCGCGCTGTATGCAGGATTCAGCTATGACAGCTACTATGCCGCGAACTTCGTCAACTTCCTCCGTGGTCCCGCCGGTTCGCCGTTCACCAACATTGCGCTACGCGATCAGACCGTCGATCGAGTATGGTCTGGCGGTATCCGGGCCACTCCTGTCAAGAACCTCGGCATCAACTTCACCGGAAATTATGTTCGAGTCACTGGCCTGGGCGAGATCGCAGGAGAAGCTCCCATGTACGGACCAATGAGCTTCCCTTATGCGACTGGCTCTATATTCTATGAGTTTCCGAAGTTGGGGAGACTTACAGCTCAGCTCCAAAGGACGTATTATATTGAACAGATTGTGCCCGGGAACAACTTCGGCGCCAAAATTCTGACACTGGCCTGGACCAAGAGCTTCTAATCGGACGAGAAAGAGTTATGAAACCTACCCTGAAACAGTTTGCAATTGGAACGATGTTGACACTCTCCACTGCCGCGTTTGTCTGGGCGCAGGGGGACGCAAAGGAAATCTACGGCGCCAAGTGTGTCACCTGCCACGGCGCGGATGGAGCCGGGAAAACCGCTAAGGGCAAGAAAGCAAAAGTCCTGGATGTGCGCACAACGGTTTCAAAGGTTTCCGCCGCTGAGATGGAAAAGGTCGTTGCCAATGGCAAGGGCGAAAATATGGACGGCTATAGTGGCCAACTCACTCCTGCTCAGATCAAGGGTGTGGTGGAATACTATCGCAGTTTGGCCAAGTAGTTCAGAATTCTTATCATGCCGCCACTGTTCTTGATTTCACTTTTAGCGGTGACGGGCGTTGTGGCTTTGCTGGTTGGGCTGCGCGTGCAGATCACTCGTTCCCGCGAGGGAAAGATGCTTGCATTCGTGGCCCTTCTCGCTTTGCCGATCATCGCCGCGGGCCTGGGTTTCAATGCCCATATGGAACGGGCGCAATCCACAACGTTCTGTCTCTCTTGTCACGCGATGGAAGACTATGGGAAGTCGCTATATATCGATGACCCCAGCTACACGCCTGCGCGTCACTTTCAAAATAATCAGGTGCCGAGCGATCGCGCCTGCTATACGTGCCACACCGAATACACCATGTTCGGAGGCGTGAAGGCGAAGGCAAAAGGCTTGGAACACCTTTGGGTGCAGTATGTAAAGGGCGCGCCGAAGCCGGAAGACATCAAACTGTATGAACCCTTCCGAAATTCGCAGTGCCTGCACTGCCACCTGGGCGCACGGCGATTCGAAGAGGGATCCGCGCACAACAAAGTTCCCGGCCTTCTGGATCAGATCAAGTCCGAACAAAAATCATGCACGTCGAGCGGTTGCCACGAATTCATCCATGATGTGGCGTCGCTCAAAGACGCAACGTTCTGGAAACCGAAACAGGGGGAGGCCAAGTGATGAACGAAGTTGACTCGAACGCCATCACAGTTAATCCGCCGATCGAACGCAAGATCAAGTGGTCAAGCACATTGATCGGTGCCGGTTTGTTTGTCCAACTCGCAAGTTTCCTTTGGGTCCATCCCATATCGTTTGTGCTGTTTCTTGTGGTCGGTTGCCCGCTTGTTGGGCTTGGAATCGTGCTTTACCTGCTTTCGCTGCTCGACTAAAAAGATCGGATTACTGATCGAAAAGACATGCCCGGATGAACGTGGAGATCCACGACGTCCGGGCATTCTTGCTTGCCACAACGTCACGGCTCGACGGGCCATGTCATTCAAAAGCTGATCCCGAAGCGCACGATCCCATGTTATGATCGGCCAGTTGAGCAAGCTCCGTCTGGCTCAGGCAACCGCGAAGGAACATCCCTTGGCAAAGAAAGTTATCATCACTTGTGCGATTACGGGATCCATTCACACCCCGTCGATGTCGCCCTACTTGCCGCTGACGCCCGATCAGATCGCGACATCCGCGATTGAAGCCGCCGAGGCGGGCGCAGCGATTCTGCACCTGCATGCACGAGATCCGGAAAACGGCCGCCCTTCCGGTGATCCCGCAGTATTCCTGCAGTTTCTCCCGCGGATCAAGGAAGCAACCGACGCGGTGATCAATATCACCACTGGCGGCGCAATCACCATGACTGTGGATGAACGCATGCGCGCGGCGTTGACGCTGAAGCCCGAGATGGCGTCGTTGAACATGGGCTCGATGAACTTCGCCTTCTACACAGCCTCGCGAAAGATCAAGGATTGGAAATACGACTGGGAACAGCCGTACGTCGAAGGCACGGAAGCAAATATTTTTCCGAACACATTTCGCGACATCAAGCGCATCCTCAAAACCATCGGCGAAGGTTGCGGCACCCGATTTGAGTTCGAATGCTACGATCTGGGCCATCTCTATAACCTTGCGCACATACTCGATGAAGGTCTCATCCGGCCTCCCCTGTTCGTCCAAACGATTTTCGGCGTTTTAGGCGGTATGGGACCGGATCCCGAAAACCTCATGCACACTCGAGCGACGGCGGACAGGCTGCTGGGGCGCGAGAATTATCAATGGTCGATCCTCGCGGCCGGACGGCATCAAATGCCGCTCACAACGGTGGGTGCCGTCATGGGATCGAACGTGCGCGTCGGCCTCGAAGACAGCTTGTTTTTGGAGAAGGGTAAGCTCGCGCAATCGAACGCGGACCAGGTGCGTAAGATCAAACGAATTCTGGGTGAGTTAAATATGGAGTTCGCCACACCCGACGAAGCGCGCGCTCTGCTGCAACTCAAGGGCGCAGGAAACGTCGGATTCTAGGCCAAGGAGAAAACGGGTGCTCTCAAAATTTCAACCGCAGTTACTCTCAGTTTTACGTATTCTCAGCGGATTCATTTTGTCACTGCACGGATGGCAGAAGGTGTTCGGCATGTTCGGCGGGTTGCCTGCCAACTTGCCTGCGAACACGCACACAATGTTGATGGCGGCGGGTTGGCTCGAAACCATTGGCGGACTGCTGCTGATCCTCGGCGCGTTCACCTCGCCCGTGGCGTTTATCGTCAGCGGCGAAATGGCCTCGGCTTATTTCATCGGACACTTCCCGCGGTCGGGCAATATTCTCCCCATCACTAATGGCGGCGATCCAGCGGTTTTGCTGGCATTTATCTTTCTCTACCTGTGCGCCGCCGGGGGTGGAGCGTGGAGCGCAGACAAGATCATGGGACGCGACAAGAGATAACTTACTTTGTTAGAAACCGGCGCGCCGCGACCAATATTCCCACGCGCGTCCGAAATCGTGCCGCTGCGAGCCAACGTTAATACAATCCAGCTCGCCTTGCGTCAGCGTTTTCACTCCATCGATGCCGGCGTTCCCTAACCGCATCGCGTTCATCAATACACGCGCATTCTTCGGCAAATACACGCCGATGCCAACCGCCTCCGACAGCGTCGCCGAGGCAGCGGTAAACCCGTGACCGCGCATCAACACAACGCTCGCACTGCCGAGCGCTTTCGCCATATCGCGCCCTTGCTCGATCTTCGCCACCAGCATGTTGGTATCGCCAAATGTATCGCGGATGTCCCACATGGGCAGGTCAGAGCCCATTCTCGATGCGTTATGAATGACTGGCTTCAGTGGCACGGGAACCAGACTGAACGGCAGGACGTCTTCGGCGTGGCTATGCACTACGGCAGTCACATCCGGTCGCGCTTCGAAAACCGCTCCGTGTATAAAACGTTCCAGATACAGCTTCCGGCCGTCCGGATTCACCGGCTGGCCGTGGAGATAGTGCTCGACAATATCTTCCGGTTGCACCAACTCGGGGCTCCGCGAACAGGAAAGAAGGAAGCGTGCCGGATCGTCCGGATGCCGGAGGCTCACGTGGCCATACGCATCCAGCACTCCTTCGTTCGCAAGAATTCTGTTGGCGATCACAAGATCGCGAATATAGGCGGGAATGTCACTCACAGTCTTAATTATTCAGCAGTGGGATGTCTTTTGCTGGCGGCGGCGCGGCCACCGCTTGCAGGAACGCATAGATGTCGGCAAGTTCCTTATCATTCACCACCTTCGCCGTGTACGGAGGCATCTGTCCCGTCGGTTGGCGAATGTATTTCTGAATCGCCACATACGGAAGTGGCTTCGGGCCAAGCCGTGGACCAGTGCCGAGCCCGCCTTGCGCCTCACGCCCGTGGCACTGATAGCAACCGTATTTTTCAAACAGTTTGCGGCCGTTCTGTGAGTCACCCGCAGGCGCGGGAGCTGGCTGTGCCACCAAGGCGGCCGCGGAGAACAGAACCAACATCCAGCTACATTTGCGCATATCGTTTCGATGCCTCCGTTACCTGGGCTGTGTGATTACATCGATCAACACGGGTTCGCCCTTGCCGACAATATCCACGGCGCGTTTGAGCGCTGGGCCTAAATCCTTGGGGTCAGTGATCGGCCCTTCGCCGTGAACGCCCATGCTCTTTGCTAGATTTGCGTAATCGATATTCGGATTCTTCAGCGTCGTGCCAATCTCCGCCGTATCGATCTGCCGTTGGTGGCGAGACGACATGCGTTGCAGGTGCATCACTTCCTGGTGATACGCCCGGTTATTGTGCATCACCGTTAGCAGCGGAATCTGATGATGCGCGGCGGTCCACAGAACGCCAGGGGCGTACATCAAGTCACCGTCATTCTGGATATTTACAGAAAATCGCCCGTACTTCTTGTTCGCCACCGCAGCGCCCAACGCCGCCGGAGCGCCGTAACCCACGCCCGCACCGCCCGCGCCGCCGATGTACTGATAGTGCTTGGTGAAGTTCCACAAGCGCTGCGGCCAGGCGTTGTTTGAAACCAGCGACCAATCCTTATCCTTCACCGCCGCCCACACTTCTGCGGACATGCGCGCGACGCTGATTGGACTTGCATCCCAAGCGTAGCTCGCTTCCACGCGCAAACGCTCCTGGGCGTCCTGATGCGCTTTCGCCAGCCGCTTGCCGCGCTCCTCGAAAGCGCGCTTACGATCGGCAGTGATCAGCTTCCTGCACGCCTCAATTAGCGCCGGCAGCGTCGCCTCGGAGTCAGCAGCGAGCGAAATATCCAGATCCGGCAAACGCTGGAAGTCCTGATAGTTCGCACGCGTGTTCAGATCCGTGGCTGAAATTGCCACCATCTTTGCGCCAGACTTCGTGATCGGGCGAAAAGTTCGATGCAGTTGATCGCGGAAATTGTTCACCGTTCCCCAGAAGTCCCATACTTCGAGACCCAGAATCACATCGGCGTCTCGAATGATCGTCCTGCTTTCCGTCTGATTCAACGGATGCCGTGACGGAAAATTCATGCGGCCGTTTTGGTTGATCACGGCCGCCTGGAGGAGCTCAGCCAGTTCGACAAGGTTCTTCAACCCCGCGGGCGTCCGGGCGCAACGATCCGCAATGATGACGGGATTCTCGGCATTCACCAATAGCTTCGCTGTTTCCGTCACCGCTCCCGAGTCCCCCTGCGGCGGCGCGGCCCACGTCATTTTCGGGATACGCGGTTTCTCCCCCGCAGCCATTGGATTCTCTTGCAGATCCCCGTCGGCTACCAGGAGCACCGGCATCGTCGGTGGCGTCATCGCGATCTTATACGCGCGCACGGCCGACTCGGCGAAGTGCGGCAGCGAGACCGGCATGTCGTCCCACTTTGTGAAATCGCGGACCAGCACGGCGGCATCCTGAACGCTATGCGCCCATTCCACTCCAGGCCGTCTCGTGTTCGCATCAATCGTATTGCCGATGATCATGAATACCGGCGCGCGGTCGCAGTAGGCGTTGTAGATCGCCATCGACGCATGCTGCAGACCGACGGTTCCGTGCGCCAATACCAGTGCCGGTTTGCCTTCGATCTTCGCGTAACCGTGCGCCATGCCGACCGAAGATTCCTCGTGGCAGCACGTGTGAAATTCAGGCATCTTATTGCCGCCGTAATTTACAACGGATTCATGCAGTGCGCGGAAGCTGGAGCCGGGATTCGAAAAAATCACTTCAAAGCCCAGCGCCTTGATCACATCCACCATGAAGTCCGAACCAGGGCGGTCCGCCGTGAGTACTTCGGCCGATGGCGCAGGATCGCGCTCCGGCGTTGCTACCGGGGCGGATGCCGAACGTCCCGCGCCGGCGGGTTCCTGCGCCCGCGCGGTCTCCGTTCCTGCCGCTGCCAGCGCGGCGGCACCGCCAGCAGCGCCTTTCAAGAATCCGCGTCTCCCGACTGCGGACTTTTTCTTCGAACCCCAAAGCGATCTTTTCACACAGCCTCCCTGTCGGGCCTGCTGCCCTGCAAATCCTGGGTCATTATATTACACGCAACACCATGCGCCAGAGCGAATTGTTCCGCGGGCCGCGCACCTGTCCCATAGTTTTATTCGCAACTCGATATAATGATCCGGTTGCAATCTTACGAATTGGCAGGGGCCAGACAGAGGAAAAGTGAAAGATCCAATGAGCAATCCTATCGGCACGGTGACACCCGGAGCCGAAGACCCGCGCGCTGTGACGACGAACGGTTCCGAGGAGCACGGCACGAAACCGAAGGTCGCCTATAACGATCTCCGCGAGTGGATCGCGCAGGCAGAAGCGCTCGGCGAAGTTAAGGTGGTTAAGGGTGCGTCCTGGCAGGAAGAAATCGGCATGGCAACAGAGATCGTGCAGCACAGCGATTCGGCGCCCTGCGTGATTTTCGATGAGGTGCCCGGATGCGAGAAAGGCTTCCGCGTCCTGACAAATTTCTTCGGCGGCAAGCGCAAGAACATGACGCTCGGTTTCCCGGCGGGATTCAATCGCCTGGAACTGGGTGACGCGCTGCTCGAAACATATCTGAAAGAGCTGAAGACGCTGCCGTACCGGGAAGTGGAAGACGGTCCGATCTTCGAAAACATCATGATGGGCGATGACGTGGACGTAACCAAGTTTCCCGTACCCATCTGGCATGAGCGCGACGGCGGCCGCTACATCGGCACAGGCAGCTTCAACGTCACGCGCGATCCCGAGGAAAACTGGGTAAACGTCGGCACGTATCGCGTGATGATTCAGGATAAAAAAACGGTGGGCTTCTACATATCGCCTGGCAAGCACGGCCGCATTCATCGCGATAAATACCAACAGCGCGGCGAACTGATGCCGACCGCGATCGTGCTCGGCGGCGATCCTCTTACCTTCCTCATGGCCTGCAGCGAGACGCCCTACGGCATTTGCGAATACGACATCGTCGGCGCCATGCGCGGAGAACCGCTCAAGGTGGTCCGCGGAAAAATCACCGGCCTGCCGATTCCGGCAAACGCGGAGATCGTCCTCGAGGGCTTTGTCGATCCCAACAAGCGCATGCCCGAAGGTCCGTTCGGCGAGTGGACCGGCTACTACGCAAGCGATACGCGTCCCGAACCGGTGCTCGACATCAAGGCGATCTACCATCGCAATAATCCGATTCTGCTCGGCTGCCCCCCGCAGCGTCCGCCGGACGAACTGGCTCGCTACCGGGCCGTCACCCGCTCTCCTTTGCTCAAGCAAAGCGTGCAACGGGCGGGCGTTCCCGACGTCACGGCGGTTTGGGCGCACGAAGTGGGCACAGCCCGCATGCTCATCGGTATCTCCATAAAGCAGCGCTATCCGGGCCACGCCCGTCAGGCCGGCCACGTGGCGTGCCAGTGCCACGTGGGCGCTTACGCCGGCAAGTATGTCATCGTTGTGGATGATGACATCGATGTCTCCAACTTGGACGAACTGATCTGGGCCATGTTGACTCGATCCGACCCAGCCACATCCATCGACATCGTCAAGAATGCTTGGAGCACACCCCTTGACCCGCGCCTGACTCCCGAGCAGCGCGCCAGTGGCGACTTCACCAACTCGCGCGCCATCATCGACGCGTGCCGTCCGTTCCATTGGCGCGACAAATTTCCGCCGGTCAACATGCCCAGCCCGGAAGGAATGAAGAAAGCCCGCGAGAAGTTTGGGTATTTGTTGGACTAACGAAGTACAAGGACAGAGGCACGCTCCGGCGCTGCTCTGTCCTTCACCTTTTTTCAAACGAGGTCGTTGATGGCAAATGTTGCTGACGTGAATGTCGCAGTAGCTCCACCGATCACGGAAATGGCGCACTCCAACCTGATCACGCAAATCGGTTGGGTGGCGTCCATCGTCATCCCGGTTGCATTTTGGTTCTCGCCTTTGCCCTTGGCGGACCCATCAAAGCACGCAATTGCAATCACGCTATTCATGATCATCGCCTGGGCGCTAGAGATCATGGATCATGGCCTCACCGGCCTAATCGGCTGCTACCTGTTCTGGGCCCTGAAAGTGGTGAAGGTGGATGTCGCCTTCGCGGGCTTTTCTGAAGACACACCGTGGTTTGTACTCGGCGCGATGGTGTTCGGAACCATGGCGGCGAAGTCCGGACTCGCACGCAGGCTTGCCTACACGATCATGGTGCGCATCGGAACAACGTATTCGCGTTTGCTGCTCGGCCTGATCCTTTCCGACTTCCTCCTGACGTTTCTGGTCCCCTCCGGCCCGCCCCGCGTCATCATCATGTCCACCGTTGCGCTCGGGTTGGTCGAGGCCTTCGGACTCACCAAGGGAAGCAACGTTGGCCGAGGAATGTTCCTGATCCTCACCTACACTGCATCCGTTTTCGACAAAACGATCATCGCCGGAGCCGCGTCCATCATCGCGCGCGGCGCAATCGAGAATTACGGCCACGTGCAGGTGCTCTATAGCAAGTGGCTGCTCGCCTACCTCCCCTCAGACATTGTGATGATCCTGGTCGCATGGCGACTGATGCTGTGGTTCTATCCACCGGAGAACAACAACCTGCCGGGAGGCGCGCAATTTCTCCGCGACGAACTCGTCAAGATGGGCAAGTGGACCTCGTTCGAGAAGAAATCGCTGTTCCTCCTCGTCTTCGCGATCGCTCTCTGGACCACCGACTTTATCCACCACCTGCCATCCGCCGTCGTTGGCTTGGGCGTTGGCCTGATCGCTCTATTGCCGGGAATCGGCGTTCTGAAGGCAGAAGAGTTGAAGAAAATGAACTACATGGTGTTCATCTTTATCGGCTCCGCGATTAGCATGGGGCGCGTATTGACCGCGACGAAGAGCCTGGATGTCCTCACCAACGTGCTGTTCGGATGGGTTACTCCTCTGCTGGGGAGCCCGTTCCTCTCCACCATCGTCACCTATTGGACCGCATTCACCTACCATCTCTTCCTGGCCAGTGAACTGTCTATGCTGGGAACATCGGTTCCCGTGCTGATGAACTTCGCGCTGGCGCACAATTTAGACCCGCTGGCGCTGGGCATGATCTGGACGTTCGCCTGTAGCGGGAAAATATTTATGTATCAGTCCGCGGTACTCATGGTCGGTTATTCGTTCGGTTACTTCAACGCGAAGGATTTGTTCCGGCTCGGCTTTTGCATGAGCATTGTGGATTCAGTGCTGCTGTTGCTAGTGGTGCCGTTCTACTGGCCGCTAATCGGGATTGGAGTTTAATTCGTAATGGAGCAACACACAGGATCGGGACGCCCTTTCCGGCTGATTGTCGGAATCACGGGAGCCACCGGTTCCATTTATGGCGTCCGCCTCATGCAGGCGCTCGAAGGCACGCGCGTCGAGACGCATTTGGTGGTCAGCCGCTGGGGCGCGCGCACAATGCTGCATGAGACGCCCTATACGGTGGATCAGGTGCAAAAAATGGCGACGTGCACGTATGGTTCCGCGGATCAGGGCGCGGCAATTTCCAGCGGGTCGTTTCTTACCAATGGCATGGTCATCGCGCCGTGCAGCATGCGAACGCTCGGCGCCATCGCCACCGGACAAGGCGATCACCTGGTCCATCGCGCGGCAGACGTCATTCTAAAAGAACGCCGCAAGTTGGTGCTGGTGGTTCGTGAAACGCCGTTCAGCGAAATCCACTTGGAGAACATGCTGAAACTCTCGCGCATGGGCGTAGTGATTCTGCCGCCTGCGCCCGCGTTTTACAGCCATCCGAAGACGATCAACGACATCGTCGATCAGACCGTGATGCGGATTCTCGACCAGTTCGATATTCACTTGGATTTAACCAAGCGCTGGGACGGCAACATGGCCGTGGGCGGCGCGCCCGTACCGGAAACGGAGCCCGTGGGAGATTAATTTCGGCTTGCACCCGCGCCTTGGACCGCCAGCGTGCGAGCAGCCGGGACATAGCAGTCAGCACTATATAGGGAGTCGCTCAAAAATTTCATGGAACAACCATTTCAGTTTGTCGATTTGACAGGCAAGCCCTCCGAGCCCGTGAAGCTGATCTCGCCGCTTGTCGTATCCAAGGAAGCCATTGACGCAGAGGTGGAGCGTCTTGCGTCTCTGCCCGCGCCCGAAAATGGCCGTCGAGTCTCGATGATCGTCAATCCTCACGCGAACGGCAACGCCTTCGCTCCGGGAACGGCCGTTTCGCTTTGCGTTTTGAAGCCCGGTGAGCGCACCAAAGCGATCCGCCACAATTCGTCGCAAGTGAATTTCTGCATCCGCGGCGGCGGTTCCGCGCTGGTTGATGGCAAGAAGATCTCTTACCAGCAGTACGACGTCTTCAACACACCGCCGTGGGCCGTCTACGAGCACATCAACGATACGAACGACCTGCACGTGCGCCTAACGTACTCCAACTCGGCGTTGCTCGAAAAGATGCTCGTGCATATTGTGGATGAAAATCCTCCGGTCCCCGGCACCCATGAAGAAAGCGGCCCGGGCCACGATCATCCCGTGAGCCCCTTCGGCACACTTCCCATCGGCACCGAGGGCGGCATGCTGATGCCGTACGAAAAGCTGATCAATCCGGATATCGTCAAACACAAGTCGCTGCACTTCCCGTGGGACGAAGTGAAGCGGGAACTCGATAAACTCGCATCGCTTGGCCAATCCTACAAGGGCCGCCGGTTATATCTCTTCTACAACCCGGCGACAGCACATACCAACGGCACCACGGCGAATTTCTTTGCGACCATCACCATTCGCCCCGGCAACATCGTGGACCGTCCGCACCGTCACACAGCCTCCGCGATCAATTATTATTTCGCCGGCCGCGGCTACAGCACGGTGGAAGGAAAGCGTTATGAATGGAAAGCCGGCGATCTCATGTTCTCCGCGCCGGGCTGGGCGATCCACAATCATGCGTCGTACGAAGATCCGGTGTACGAGCTTACAATTCAGGACAGCCCGCTCAACATCTGGATGGGTTCGCTGCTTTGGCAGGAAAACCTGGCGCAGCCGATGGAAGCGCTCGGCTCTTCGGGCGGCTTCTCCACCAATCGCCCTGCCGCTTAAATAGTCAAAGAGGGGGGCAGACCCGATAACGGGTTCCTGTCCCCTAACCCTTCTTCCCCAACGCTCCCGGATTCTGCACATGGATCGGCGTCCCGCGCTCAAACGCGAGTATCTGCTCGAAGATCGTGTTGAACATGCGCTCCAGATCGTGACGTCCCACGTAGCCAAGGTGCGGAGTGCAAACCACGTTGTCCATCGCAAGTAGCGGATGTTGCGCGCCCAGCACCGGCTCAGATTCATAGACATCCACCGCCGCCATGCCCGGACGTCCCGCCTTCAGCGCCGCCTCCAATGCGCCTGGAACGATGAGCCCAGCACGGCTCGTATTCACCAGCAACGAGTCCGGCTTCATGCGCGCCAGATCCTCGGCAGTGATCATTCCCCGGGTTGGGTTTAGCAAACGTACATGCAGCGAGACAATATCCGAATCCTCAAACAGCGCCTGCTTTGTGGCCGCGATCTCATAACCATCGGCCTTCGCCTTCTCGATCGTCGATTCCCTGCCCCACACGATGACGCGCATCCCGAACGCTTTCCCGTAACCAGCCACCACTTTTCCCACGCGCCCGTAGCCGTAAATACCCAACGTCTTTCCGCGCACCGTATCGCCCACCATCGGCGTCTGCCAGTGTCCGGCCTTGAGCGCGGCCACTTCCTGCGGAATCCTTCGAAACGACGCAAGCACCAGCGCCCACGTCAACTCCGCCGTCGCATAAGAGATATGGCCTGTCGTATCCGAGCACACCAAGATCCCGCGTTTCGTGCATTCATCCACATCAATGTGCGGGAACACACTCACCTGACTGATGATCTTCAGCTTCGGCAGTCGGCTGATCAAAGCCTCGCGAATCGGCGTTCGCTCACGCAACAACGTGATCGCATCGGCATCCTTTAGGCGCTCGGCCAGAACATCCACGTCCTTTGTGTGATCGTTCCATACGGTGACGTTATGATGCTGAATTTTCTGAAAGCACGGCAGCGTGCGGATCGTATCTTGATAATCGTCGAGTATCGAAATATTCATAACGAAAACGGTGATATGCTGACCAGTTGTGCGCGGACCATGGGTCTTGGCCGCGCAGGGCCGAAAACACCTTCACAGGATACGACGATGAGACACACTGGGACCGCCCCCGTTTCGCGAGTGCTTGCTGTACTGGCTCTCGCCGCTCTCCCTATGTTTGGACAGGCCGCCGCGGAAAAACCGGCCGTTCCCCCCACCGCCGCCGAGGTTCAGGTGATGAAAGAAAAGGTCGCGCTGGCCACACGCATGATGACGCGCGAAGGCATCGTGGCTTCCTCGGGCCACATCAGCATGAGAATTCCTGGAACGGATCGAGTCCTCGTTGGCCCCGCCGACGTCAGCCGCGGCATCGTCAGCGCGGAGGACGTCGTCACCGTCGATCTCAACTCAAACCAACTTGACGGCAAACGCCGCAAGCCATCAGAGACGGAAATCCACACGGGCATCTATCGCGCCCGCCCGGACGTCATGGCCGTAGTGCACACGCATCCAGTCTATTCAGTCGCTTTCACCGTCACCGGCAAGCCGATCCTTCCGGTCACCATGCACGGCGCGATCTTCGCCGACGGCGTCCCCGTCTACGATAGCGTCGGCCATATCGACAACAAACAGCGCGGGGATGGCCTCGCCGAAACCCTTGGCCCACGCCGCGCCGCCATGATCAAGATGCACGGCGCCGCCATCACCGGCAAGTCTCTGGAGGAAGCGTTCGTCGCCGCGCTACAGTTGGAAGAAAATGCGCAGGTGCAAAGCGTCGCGGAATCCATGGGCAAGGTCACGCCCATGACGCCTGCCGATGTCGAACGCTGTATCCGTGAATCGTTCAGCGCCTTCAGCATCCAAAAGCGTTGGCAGTATTACCTCGACAAGAACAACGAGAAATAATCACCGCAAGGAGCCATTCGTGCCTGACATCGGGCTATCGTTAGCCATCAGTTACTATGACCACGCCAGCGACCTGCTGCGCGGCAAAGTGAAGCCGGAAGGAATTTCTCTCACCACCATGGAACTTCCCGTGGAAGAGATTTTCTTCCGCACCGTGAAGTACCAGGAGTTCGATGTCGCCGAATTCGCCATGGGCAAGTACATGTCCCTGGTTGCCTCAGGTGAAAATTCGCTTGTCGCGATCCCCGTTTTCCCCTCGCGCGTCTTCCGTCAGTCGGCCTTCTACGTTCACACCAAAGCGGGCATCCGCGACGCGAAGGATCTCGCCGGCCGCCGTGTTGGCGTGCCTGAGTGGGCGCAAACCGCCACCATATATGCGCGCGCGTATTTGCAGCATCAGTGCGGAGTGCCTCTGCGTGATGTCCGTTGGGTGCAAGCCGGCGTGAACGATCCAGGCCGAGCCGAAAAGGTCGAATTAAATCTGCCCGATGGCATTCAAATTGAACGCGTCACCGATAAATCTCTAAGCCAGATGCTCGTCTCCGGTGAACTCGACGCCGCCATCACTGCGCGCGAGCCCGATTCCTTCGTCGCCGGCCATCCCAACGTGGCGCGCCTCTGGCCTGATTCACGCGCTCTGGAAGAAGCCTACTATCGCGGAACAGGGATCTTCCCCATCATGCACGCCATGGTGATCAAGAAGACAACGATGGAAAAGCATCCGTGGATTGCGATGAACCTCTACAAGGCTTTCGAGCAGTCGAAGATCAACGCACAGCGCCACATGAACCGGGCTGTCACCGCACGAATCTCCGTGCCATGGTTCTACCGCGCCGTGGAAGACGCCCGCCGCGTGTTTGGCGAAGACTTCTGGCCCTACGGTATCGAGAAGAATCGCAAGACGCTGGACGCGTTCCTTCAATACGGCTACGAACAAGGCGTCGCCAAGCGCCGCCTGCAAGTGGAAGAATTGTTTCCCAAGGAATTAGCGGCGTTCACAAAAACCTAGGGTCGGGGGTATTGGATTGGAGGAGGGGCGGAGTTCCGTCTCCGTGCGCCGGGCTCAGTCCCGGCGCAGCTCCCGTTAAACAAACCTACAAGCAATCGACCCATACGTCCCATAATCCACATGGAACGTATCGCCCGCGTTCGCATACACCGGACGCGTGAAGGATCCGCCAAGAATCACTTCACCCGCTTCCAACCCCACGTCGTAGGCAGCCAGTTTATTCGCCAGCCACGCCACGCCATGCGCCGGATGATTCAGCACTGCGGCCGCGACGCCCGATTCTTCGATCACGCCGTTCTTATAACAAAGCGCCGAGACCCAGCGCATGTCGCCTTCCAGCGGCTTGAATGGCCTACCGCCCAGCACGATCGCTGCATTTGCGGCGTTATCGGAAATCGTATCCGTCACCTTGCGAGTGACCTTCTTTTCAGGATCCACCTGATGAATGCGCGCGTCGATGATCTCCAGCGCAGGTGTCACAAAATCCACGGCTTTCAGCACATCGAAGATCGTGACGTTCGGCCCGCGCAACGGCTTCCCCAGAATAAAAGCGAGTTCCACTTCCAGCCGCGGCACGATGAATCGCGACATCGGAATATCGGAGCCGTCCGCGCAAAACATATCGTCGAGCAGCGCTCCGTAATCCGGCTCATTGATGTTTGACGAATACTGCATCGCCTTCGACGTCAGCCCGATCTTGTGCCCCTTGATCGTACGTCCCGAGGCAACCTTTAAATCCACCCACGCCTTTTGGATCGCGTAGGCGTCCTCAATCGTGATTCCGGGGAATTCCAGCGAAAACTGGCGGATCTGCACACGCGTTTTCTCGGACTCATCCAGGCGCCGCGCGAGTTCGGAAATGGTCTTCGAATCAAGCATCCGCATCAGTCTAGCATTTGAAGGGCTTCACTAGCTCCGCGCCAAGCGAAACGTGTAATCCACCTTCGCAAACGGCACCGGCATACCCCATTGCTCGCCGAGTTCCGCGGATTCACATTGCGGCAGTTCGATCACTAGAGACGACCGGACGCCGAACGCGACGTCGTTATCCAAATGCTCGTCGCCTTCAGGGAAAAGTTCCGTCACAAGTGTGCGATACCCATCGGCCTCCAGCTTAAAGTGATAGTGCCCAGGCCTCCAGATGTTCCGCTGCGTCGCCATCAACATCCTGCCGCCCGGACCATCCATTGGGGCCGTGTACCCCAAGGGCTGGATCGTCTTCAGGAAGAACTTTCCCTCCTGGTCCGTCAACAAACGGCAACGCAATCGAGTGCCCTTCAATCCTGGAACCTGCAAATCGTACAGGCCATCGTTGTCGGTCTGCCACGCGTCAATCTGCGCGTTCGCGATCGGAGCCCCATCGCTATCGACAACCTTGCCGCAAAAGAGTACCGGCTTTCCCTGCAAGTCCGCGCGAAGGTCCACGACGTTCGTCGACTCCGTCGGCAGATTGTCCTGAAAGAACGGCCCCAACTGACTGAAGGCCGTCTCGGCGCTGCCGCCCGCTCCGTTCATCATGTCAACCACCGCGGAAAGGCCCAGCGTGTCCGAGAACATAATGAACTCATTTCGCCGCTCATCCGATACCTTGCCGGCCCACAACAACATCTGCATCGCGGATGCCCATTCGTCCTGAGTGAGCTTGGTTTCCCTCGCGTACTCATGCAGATGCCGCACAAGCGCTTGCATCAGGTCCTTGAGCCGCGCATCGGGGGTGCTCTCAAAAACCCGCTCCAGCGCGGGTGTCACGTTGTCGAGCGAGAGGTTTCGCATGACCATCCATCTTATCTCTGCTTGAGCAACAAAAAAGAGGCGGGCCGAATCCGCCGGCACTCTTGCCCAGCGGCTCCGGCCCGCTATCTTCTTGCGGAATAAATTTCGCTTACGGCAGCGAAATCTGAATCGCGTTGCGCGATGCCGTAATCGGCAGCGCCAGATTCTTCACCACCGCCTGATGCGCGGGGTGCACCTGATACGCTTGCCAGCCCGCCTGATCCTCAAACGTCGCGGCCAGCGCCCAGCTGGCGTTGCCTTCGCGGAAGCCTAGGTCGGAGCCCCACTTCAGGTCCTTGAGTTCCGGAATCTGTCCCGGCAACTCCGCCATAGCCTTATTCAAAGCATCCACCTGCTCTGCGGTAGTGCCTTCTTTCCAAGTAAACAAAACAAGATGCAATATCATGATTACGAATTCTCCTCGCGAAAAGGCCCCACTCATGATGAGTGAGGCCTCTGCGAATGATAATGTCGCCCGCTTTCACGGGCGCTGTGCGAGTTTTACTTCGCGGCCTTCAAACTATTGTAGACCGCCTCAACGAACATATCCGTCGTCCACGGACCGGAATTTTGGCCGTAGCGGGTGTCGTAGTCCGCAGTCACGCGGGCTGCCTTCACCTGATCGAGCGTCGCACCTTTGGCGATCATGTCGCGAACACGGTCCCGGACGATCACCACCATGTCGCGATACTCCAACACTTCGTGCTCGTTCGAAAGATAGCCGTGGCCCGGAACCACCATCGTGCCGCCGTCTTCTTCGTGCTCGTAGACCGTGCGATTCAGAACGTCATTCAGGGCAATGATTTCGCCCTGCACGCTGCCGCCATGCTTCAGATCGATCACCGGATACATCGTCGTATTGAAGATGTCGCCCGTCACGATCACATCCGCCCGCCGGAATACGACAATCGCTTCACCGTCGGTCACCGACTTCGGCTCCCAGAACATTTCAATCGAATCGTCGTTGTGGAACTTGCGGCGTCGATCTTCAAGGAACGTATCGGTGGGTAACGCGTCGCTCGGCGTCTTCAGATCGATCAGGTAGTTCTGCGTGTTCTGATGCGAGATCATCGTGGCCGTCGAACCCGCAGTCGGATTTTGGTTGGAGAAGAACGAACCCACCAAACTCGGATCGCGGCCCGCGTGATACAGTTTCGCGTTGCCGCCCGTGAGGTCAGCCTGGAAGCCCGTGTTCGCCACGAACTGAATCGGCGCAGGAGACAACTTATTGATCGTCTCAATCACCTTATCCGTCAGCTTGCCCGCACCCGAGTTCACAACAAACGCCCCCTGATCGCCCGTCTGCACCACAATGTTGCTACCATCGCCCACCAATAGGTAAACGTTGTTGCGAATCGGCAGCACGTGAATCTGGCCGTCGTTCGGATTCGGATCCACTGCCTTGCTCGTTTCGTTGCGCTTGCCCGGTTCCGGCTTCAGCAGCGCCAGACCTTGCGCATCGGTGGCGGTCTTCATCTTGGCCATGAATTCCGGATAAACGGATTCCGCGCCGCTCTTGCCCGAAATCAGCGGCAGCTTGTAGACCTTCTCAAACTCGCTTCCGAACGGCTGCTGGCCAAACAGATAGTGCGGAACCTTATCTGCCGGACGATCCAGGATCTGTTCGCCGTCGTCGCAAGCATACAACCAGGCGCGGTGATCGGCGATGTTGCGATAGTAGTCATTGCTGCGGACTTCCGGCTCGCTCAGGAACACCGGATCGGTCACCACCGTGACGTTCGTCAGGTGATCGCCGTGGCGGACAAAGTAATCCACCATCGTCGCCTGATCGCTCTGCGGCGTGCCGTTGCGGCGCAGCCAGCCCTGCTTCATGTGCGTGGTTTCCACAACCAGCACGTTGCCCACGAACTTACCCGTGGAGAAACCGCGGAAGCTGTGCGGGGCCCAAGCGGGAGGATGCGGCCGGCCGTCCATGTAAATCACGCGATGGCCTTCCGTCGTCTGGCCCCACACGTGGATCGCCACAAGACGGTGATAGTGCTCGTCGCGCTCCTCCCAAATGTGGAAGTTGCCGGTGGCGCGCATCTGATACGGCGACACGTACGCGTCGCACTGGTGATGCTTCAACGTCACGCGTGAGGGATCGTACGAAAGCGCCCACAAGCGCCCCGCTTCATTCAATGCAAAGCCAGCGTAATCGCCAAGCTCGGACCCCCCGCCGCGCTCGAGCGCGTCTTCATGCATCGGAGGCGTCCAATAGCCCGTCAGATCGACCGCCGGTGCCGGTGCCGGTGCGTCCTGCGCAACGGCTTCCGGAGTGATGGTCGATTTCGTCGTGTACACAACGGCCCCCGTGATCAGGAGCGCCGCAAGAATCGTCTTTTTAAAGGTCAGTTTCATTGGATTCCTTTCTGCGTCCTTATCTATCGGGCCGAACAATCCGTCGGATTCCATCCGGAGGCGTCCTTCTGCTTCTTGAAATGGGTGCTAGTCCAGAACGGCGTGTTCAGGTTCGCCGGGTCCACAACTTCTGTTGCCACCACCAGCAAGGAATCACCATTCGGATGCTCCATCTTGTCGAAGTATTCGGTCACCACGGCATTCGCGCTATAGGGGACACCGTTACGGCGCAGGTAGCCAGCCTTCATTTTTGTCGTAACCACCTTCAACGAACCGCCCGGAGGCACAGCGCCGCGTCCCGGGCCCATCACGGGAATGCTGCGCTCCCAGTTCGCGACCGAAACTCCCTGCCAATCGCCACCCTGTCCTTGGGCGCCGTTGAAGCGCAACAAACGGGTCTGTTTACCCATGTCCGTTTCAATCTTTAGCGTGTTGTCGTCCTGCCAGGTAATGTGCAAACGAGTGGGCAGGCGCATGACGCCGCCAACTCCGTACGCTTTGCACTGTTCGCCAGCGGCCTCATCTTTCGCCGGATCCCAAGCCTCGGCCAATTTCTTGCCGTCCGGACTTATGGGAACGCCAACCACATCGCCCTTAGGCGCGGACGCCATCCGGTAGCGCCAATCTTCGGTGACCAGTGCGACCCAATAACCTGTCGGATCAAACGGCGCCGCAGCCTTTGGCGTCGGCGGAGGACCCGCGGGCGCACCGCCACCGCGTCCCTGTGCCATGAGACTTACGCCAGCCACAAGTAAAAGTGCCGCTGCATTTCGCACGCGGCCTCGAAACTTCGGAAAGGACATGAGTAACCTCACATTAAAAATTTCAAGCGCGATCCGCATCAACATACGGACCAAGCCGAGACCTGCTCCCCTGGTCCCCCATTGGGAGGCCAATAGCAACCCTAACAGTGTACGACGTTGAGTACCTTTTTGGGGGGGTGCGAAGTATTCCCCGAAGAAATTTGCCTTGGGACGATTGCGCCCGCCGTGGTGACCCCCCCGAGAAACCAGTCCTGTCCTCGGTTCCATCACTTGATTTGCTTATGGCAGAGGGTGGCGGCGACGGAACGTAGATACACAGCGAGACGCCGTCACTCCACCAGCGACGCGCTGATTTGCGTGATGGGATTCGTGGGAAGGCTTAGGTTCACCATGGTGGTGGCTTCCGAATAAATGGTCCCACTGAGAACCTGTAACCCGCCGACGTTCATCGTTGCTCCAGGACCCTGAAACTCGACCCACGCGCCTCGCGGTTGATAGCTCACGCCATTGAGGTGGAGGGTCCCGCCAAGCTCCATTTCCGGACTCTGCAATCCCGGAGTCACGCGGTCCGCTGCGATTTCCGACGTGGTCTTCACGCAGGTGCTCGATCCGCCGGTAACATACGGAGCACAGTTGTAGGTTCCGTCCGAAGTGTATTTGATCTTCGTGTTCCGTCGATCCTGCCAGAACAGAACTCCGTTATAAGGCTGCAGCGAGTCAGGCACGCCGCCACCGCTCGTATTCAGCCCATTCAATGTTGTCGAGGCGTTCATGCTGCTCGGCTGGATCTGATGCTTGCCTTGATACCAACCCGCCGTCGTCGTATCAAACCGGACTCCGGTGGTCGCCGTCTGGCTGGACAGGTAATTCACCTGTGCGTCCAAACCTGGGTATCCAGTATTATTGGACCCGGTTGGCGCCGTGAAAATGAACATCTGGCCGGCTGCGCCCGAAGTCGTGATTTGGGTGCTGCTTCCGTTCACAACAAAAGACTTGGCGTTCTCATCGGAACTGGTGTGGTAGTTGCCGTCAAACACATACTGTCCCGGCCCGAAGGTCACGCGCGTACTACTCGAACTGCCCCCAATGTTCATCCCCCCATGAAAAAGATAAACGGGGAAAGCATTGCCTACTTGTGAAGTTGCCCCTGTGCTGCTGAGAATTCCGGGACATGTGCCATTGGTGGCGAAGGTAACGCTCCCATTCCCGCTGGTGTCAATCTTGATCTCGGCTCCAGACGCATTGGGCTTGTTCTGTTGGCTGTTCGTGGTGCTGTATGCGTAGTAGTTAAAAGGACCCAACACCAGAGCGCTGCTCGTGCTGATCGTCCCATTCTGGATACCGCACGTCGGAATCGGCGCGCCCGCGGCGATTGGCGGCTGAGGGAGCCCGCGGGTAGGATCGTAAAATAGGCCGCCTCCTCCCCCGGTGCTCACGGTGCCGGGATGATAGGTACTCGGGTTCTGGACAGTTCCCCCGCCCCGGATCACAATCGGCGTGGGTGCCGTAACCGAGGTATTCGTGCCGCCGCGTCCGGTGTAACCGGTGCATTGATTGGCAATCACCACGCTGGTGCAATTGGAACCGAGCACGATGCCGCCAGCGGCGTTGAAGCCGCCTCCGTTTTGCTCAAATTTGATATTAATGCCACAGTCCACCGGGTCACGGTCCACGCAATCGCCCTCCCGGTTTAACGCGTAGAGTGAAACGGGGGCGGTGGCGGCAACCAGTGCGCCCGAGGCACGCGACGCTACTAACCCCTGGGAATTCCCCAGTACCGCGGAAAACAGTTGCGGGACTGTCTGGGTGGCCCGAACGGTAACCCAGTATTTGACGTTGTTGGCACTGAGACCCTCCCCTGTCGGCGGGGCGCCGAGGTTGGCCGCCACAGTGACGGTCTGCCGCCCCGACGATCCGCCGGACGTAAATCCGTTCGCTTCCGCATACTTGCAAGCGGCATAAAGATTACTGGGACTGCTAATCGAACTGCAGGGCGTTGGGTTGCCGTTCGTACAGTACAACTGATTTACACCGCCGCCATTGCAGGTGAGCGAGTTGAACGGCGTCGAGGTTGCCGACGCCCGGCGCAATCCCTCTTTGACCGCCGCCATCGCTGCGCCATCGGCCGCCGCTTGCGCCTGTTTCTCTACAAAGAAGGACCAGCCCAAATCTACGGCCAGCCCAAGCATACCCATCATCGCCATCAAAGCGACGGTAAACAGGACAATCGCTTGCCCTCCCTGACGCCGAGATCGTTCATACATCATTTTTTTGCCTCAATAGTGAATGGAGTCGGTGGAACTCGCCGGAAGATTTATCAACCCGAAGGTTGTGGGACTCGATCCAGGCCAGAACATCGCAAGGCCCGACCGGAAAGGCGTCACCAGACTAATCGAAATTCTCTGCCCCACTTGGTTTGCATTATTGGTGGAGGGCGGCCATATCGTGCCGGGGCAATTGGAGAGCGTGCATGTGGATGTGGCGGCCTGGCCCGTACCCACCAGCACCGTGAAATTCACCGTCGTGATCGCCGGATCGAGGCCCACGCCCGCGTTTCGAATCTCCGTTGCAATCTGCGCGATCGTTTTTGTGCAGTCGTTGGTGACGCCCGGCGGGTTGGGTACGCAGTTGATCCCGTGTACGCTCGCAAATCGGACGCCTCGCCTGGCCGCATGTGCGAGCGTGCCGTACATCCACATTCCGCGCGACATCTCGAAGATCGAAATCAGAACGAACAGCATCGGAATTCCGACGAACACGAATTCAATGATCGACTGGCCGCGACGCGACAATAGCGGACGGCGCCCAGCCTCCGCCACCTGATGCGGATATTGATGCGAGTACTTGCGGTTCAAAATCATCATGGTGCGTTAAACCTCATGCGGACCACTCGCGTGATTGTCAACCGGCCCGGCAAAACTCCAGGGATCGGAATCAAAGGAACCGTTTGGTACGACACGGTGACCTGGGTGCATGCCTCACCCGCCGCCGGATACGAGACGTCATAGTCCGGGCATGCCGCCTTCGCGCTGGTGACCTGCGACACCGTCAGCGGAGCCGCGTTGCAAGTGGACGCGAACGTGTTGTTGGGCATCCGCGCCAACTCATCCTTTGCGGCGGCACAGGCCAGGATTTGGTATTGGGCCGATCCAAGCGTTGAGTCGCCCGAAGTCGCCATCGCCGCAGCCCGGGCCGCACTTTGCGTGGCGATGACGGCGTAGTTGTAAAAGCCGACGTCAAAGACGCCAATGAACAAAAAGAAAATCCATGGAGCCAGCAGGGCGGTTTCAACGATGGCACTGCCACGCTCCGGGCGCCGTATACTTACCGCGCCCCTCCGAATGTCGCGCATAAAATTCCTTACTTCGCGCCTATGAAATTGCCTATACCCGAGATTAAATCAGATTAAGATAGGGAGCGCAATAGCTGAGAATCAGACTACGGTACTAACGGTACTCATACCTATGCACTTCGGTTAGATTAGATAGCTATCTTGCCAATATCACCACGTACACAATTACAAATAAATGACTTACATGGATGGAGTGCGGCCAGCCAGTCACGGCGGCTCCTCCGAAGAAGCCGCCGTGGCCATGAAAGTGGGTTCATTCGACCAATGCCGCCAGGGTCTGCACGGCAGGGTTGGTGGGGGCCAATAGGTTGACGGTGACGTTGTCTTCGACGAACACCGTACCCGTGATTATTTGTAGTTTGGTGGTCACGCGGGCACCGCTACCTTGGAACTCAAACCAAGCGCCGCGTGGCTGGTAGCTGACGCCGTCCATGGTGACCTGACCGAGCACCTTTAACTCCATTTCCGGACTCTGCAAATCCGGAGGCAGGCGGTCCGCCGCATCCTCAGCTGCTGTCTTGATGCAAGTGGCCGATCCGCCCGGAACGAACGGCGCACAGTTGTATGTGCCGTTCGAGGTGTACTTCACGATCGAGTTCCGCCGGTCCTGCCAGAACACGAATCCGTTATAGCGCTGCAGCGAACTGGGCAACGTGCCGGAGGCATCATTCAAACCATAAAGTGTCGTCGACGCCCCGGTTCCCGTCGGCTCAATTTCATGCTTCCCCTGCCAGAGTAGCGAGGAAATCGGATTGAAGCCGATGTTGCTGTTCATGTAGTTGACCTGCGTATCGAGGCCCGGATACCCCACTCCGTTTGAGCCCGTCGGAGCCGTAAAAATGAAGAGTTGCCCCGCATAACCTGAGCCCGAACCAGACGAAGCGATCTTTGGATTGCTGCCGGTCACGTCGAATACCTTCAGGAGGTTGCCGAAGGAACCGGAGTTCGCGTGGTAAACGCCATCCATCACATACTGGCCCGGACCGAAAACCACGTTTGCCGAGCTTCCGTTCACAATCAAGCCGCCATGGAACAGATACACCGGAAACGCCGATCCATTCATCGGCGTCGCGCCCGTGGCGTAGTAGTTCACATCGGTCCCATATGTGGGGCAGGTGCCCACAGACGAAAACGTCGCTGCTCCCGTCACTGTTATCGGAGACCCATCTGGAATTGCTTGTCGCGTGGTTCGATCCACGGTCGAATATGAATAGTAGTTGTACGGCCCCAAAGTGGCACCCGCCGGAATGGTGCCATTCTTGATCCCGCACGTCGGAAGCGGCGCGGTTGTGGCCACCGGCGGTTGCGGCAAGCCTTGTGTCGGATCCTGATAAATACTGCCGCTGCCTGGCAGGCTCACGGTTCCCGGGTGATAGGTGCCCGGATTCTCGACCGTTCCGCCACCGCGGACAACAATTGGACTCGGAGCCGTAACCGAGGTGCTGGTTCCACCCGTGCCGGCCCAGCCCGGTCCCTTCAAAGAAACGCACTGCCCGGCCACATATTTACCGGTGCAGTTCGAATCGAGCACCATGCCGCCGTTCGCAGTGATGCTGCCGCTCGACACCTCGAACTCGATGTCGATGCCGCACTCGCGCGGTTGATGGTCGGTGCAATCCCCTTCGCGGTTTAGTCCGTAAATCGAAATGGGTGCCGACGCCGTCACAATCGCGGCCGTCGACCTTGCCGCCACCAGACCCCTGGAATTACCCAGCAGCGCGGAAAACAACTGGGGTACCGATTGCGTGGCCCGCACCGTCACCCAATAAAAGACATTCCCCGAACTCAGTCCCTCACCCGTGGGCGGAACGCCAAGCCCGGACTCGATGGTCACGTTCTGCGTTCCTCCCTGCCCGCCCGGCGCAAATCCGTTCGAAGTCGCGTATTGGCACGCCGCATACAGATTACTGGGGCTGCCGGTGAGACTGGAACCGCACACCACTCGCGAGCCACCCGTGCAGTACAGCGTGTTGACGCCCGCGCCGGTGCAACTGATCGTCCCAAACAGGATGCCGGTGCTGGTGACTCTTCGCAACGCTTCTTTCGCCGCTGCCATGGCGGCGCCGTCGGCCGCAAGCTGGGCATGTTTCTTCACGTAAAACGCCCACCCCCCATCCACGGCCAGCCCGATGATGCCCGCCAGGACGAAAAGGGCGAGCGAATACATGATGATGATCTGCCCTTTTTTCCGAAAATTGTAGACTCGCATACGGTCACCCCACCTACTGAACATCAATACTGGAAATCAGTATTGGACAATGTCCGTTGAACTCGCCGGGAACGTGGCCACGGCGAAAGACTGTGCTCTTGATCCCGGCCAGAACATCGCAATCGCTGAACGGAATGGCGTCTGCACCTCGATCCGGATCGGCTGACCCAGTTGATTGGCATTGCTCGTGGCGGGAGGCCAGATTGTCGAGTTCGCCGCGCAGGCGGTCAGTGTGCAAGACACCACACCGGCCTGGGAGACGAATCGGACGTCGGTTTGGGCGGGATCGATTCCCACGCCGGCATCCTGTATCACACGCGCGATTTGCGCGATGGACTTACTGCAATTGTTGTTGACGCTCGGTGGATTGTAGACGCAGTTGATTCCGTGAACGCTGGCGAACCGCACGCCCTCGCGCACCGCGTAGGCCAGCGTGTTGTACATCCACATGCCTCGAGCGATCTCGAAAATCGAGATCAGAATGAAGACCATCGGAATTCCGACAAAGATAAACTCCACCAGCGTTTGCCCAAGATGGGTTTTGCCGGTGCGGCGGCAGGCTGTTCTGGTTTGCCGCCCCGGAGCTCCCGCTCCTTGCGCTTCATCGGGCCGTGCATGAATTGTTGTCGTCATGGCGCGTTGAACCTCATGGAAGCGACACGGGACAGTGTGATCTTTCCAGGCAACACGCCCGGAATCGGGAACAACTGAATCGTTTGATAGGTCACCGTCACCTGACTACAAGCCTCGCCTGCCGCCGGATTCGCGGCGTCATAGTCAGGACACGCGGCCTTCGCCTTCGTGACTTGGGTGACGGTCAACGGCAACGAATCGCATGCCGAGGCGAATGCCGTGTAGTTCGGAACTCTGTCCAACTCCGCTTTGGCCGCCGCACAGGCCAGGATTTGATACTGCGCTGAACCCAGCGTCGGATCAGCCGAAGTGGCTAGCGCAGCCGCCCGGGCCGCGTTCTGAGTCGCAATGGCGGCGTACATGTAGAAACCCACGTCGAGCACGCCGATAAAGGTGAAAAGCATCCACATCGAGATCAGCGCCGCCTCGACGATCGCGCCGCCTCGTTGCCGTCCGGTACGTTGCATATCGTTCGCACCTCCAGGCATTGGACCCCGCACTCCGCGGGATCCTTTCATCCCTATGTATGCACTTGTCATGCCAGCGGTTACCACGACTACCGGTTGGATATAGGGCACTTACCGGAGTCGCTCTGCTGGAAACATTTGCTTGCGAGTTTTGGCGCAGAGTTTTCACGCAATCGAACGATCGGGCAGGACCGGTTTCATCGCTCGCAAATAGGAAGGGGACCGGTTACACCCGGTCCCCTTCCTACCTTCCTATCCATCTCCCATCAAGGGCGCACCCCGCTCCCGGCGCCACGAGCGACTTCCACCACTGCAAACGTATTTCCCGTCAGAAGCCCCGGAAATTGCGCATCACTGGGAACAGACCCTTGAAGATCAGCAACAATCCAGGACCCGCTGCAATCACCAACATCGCCGGCAACATGAACAGAAAGATCGGGAACACCAGCTTCACGCCGATCTTTGCCGCGCGCTCCTCGGCGTCCAACTTGCGGCGCTTGCGCATGAATACGGAGTGGCTCCGCAGAGCCTCCGCGATGCTGGTGCCGAAGCGGTCCGTCTGCACCAGAATCGCCACCAGCTTCCGGACTTCTTTTTCCGCCGTCCGCTCCGCAAGGTTGTGGAGCGCTTCGGCCCGGCGCATGCCTGCACGCATTTCCAGGTTCATCAACGTCAACTCGGAACACAGTAAGGGGTGCGTGCTCTGCAGCTCACGGCTGACGGTCAGTAACGCCTGATCCAACCCCTGCCCCGCCTCGACGCAAACCACCATCAGGTCCAAAACGTCCGGAAGAGAGAATCGAATCTCCTCTTGACGGCGTTCAATCAGGTACTCCAGCACCAAACCCGGCAGGAGACTGCCTGCGAGAAGTGCAATCGCAATCGCCACCACCGGCAACGGCATCGACATGGAAAACTCGCTCACGGCAATGTATGCCAGCGCGGCCACCGCCCCCGCGCTCACCACTTTCATGCCGTAGTAGACCGGAACGGCTCTCTCGGATCGGAACCCGGCGGCCAGCAGGTCATGGCGCGTTGAGGTCGTATGCTCCAGCGAAACCGGCAGCTTTCTGCCAATAGCGCCGAAGGCCTGCATTAGCGGAGAAGCCCCTTCGTCGGGTTCCACGCCTTCGGCGGCCGGCAGCACGCTATGACCCAGACGCTTGAACGCCCGCGACGGCCTGGCGTAGAACATGTAGCCGAACAGCGAAATGACAACTACCAGAAAGCAAAACATTGCCAGAACTGTGATGGCTAACATAAGTCACACCTTGCTTTCGTCACACCTTGCTTTCGTCAAACTTTGATGTGGATAATGCGGCGAATCACCAGATAACCGATAAACTGGCTGACAATCGCACCAACCACCAGATATCGTCCCGTTCGATCCGCCGTCATACTTTCCAAATACCCCGGCGCCACAATCAACAAGGCCAGCGCCATGAAGATCGGCAGCACCACCAGCACAGCGCCCGTTAAGCGCCCATGCGCGCTGGCCGCGCGCACCTGTGCCTTCAACTCAAATCGTTCCCGAATAACCCCGGAAAGCTGCAGCAAAATCTCGCTCAGGTTGCCACCCGTCTCCCGCTGCACCAGAACCGCCGCGACAAAAAACTTTACGTCCACCGACGGCACACGCTCGGCAAGATTCTTCAGTGTCGTTTCGAGCGTCGCGCCCAAACTTTGCTCGTGATACACGCGGCGAAATTCCTGCGACACCGGTCCCGACGTCTCATCCGGCAGCAACTCCAGACCGACGGAAAACGCATGGCCCGCGCGCATCGCACGCGCCAGGAAGTCCAGCGCGTCCGGAAACTGTTCCTCAAACTCCAGAATCCGGTGCCGCCTCCGGAAGGTCAGCCAAAGGTATGGACTTGCCCCGAGCAAACAACATAGCGCCACCGGCCCAAACCATGGCAGGCCGACGGTGGGACCCAGTAGGCCCAGCAACACTCCCATCGCCGCAAGCGCAACCGTCAGAAACAGGAATGTGATCGTCGTCAGCGTACTTCCCGATTGATCCAACAGATGTTTCACCGCCGCATAAGCAGCATTCCCCATCAACCGGACCGGTAAGACCTCGTCCTCCTGTGGCGCCCTAAGAATAGCCGTGGGACTCGCGGCAAGGCCCCCAACAGGAACGCGCAGCTTTTCCGCCAGTCTGGCGTTGGTGCGGGATTGCACCCAGCCCCACGCCAAGCTGATCGACAGCAGGGCGACGGCGAAGACCACCAGGAAACTCAATGTTAGCCATCCCCACATATGCCCTCCTTTCGGCTCGATCCCCAGTGACGGGTCCAAGCCCGATTCGCTATGCAGGTTCGTCGGCTCCCACATCCAGCACGTGCTCGAAAACCGTGGCCGGCACATGGAAACCAGATGCCTCCAGCCGTTCACAAAACTTGGGGCGGATGCCGGTGGCGCGGAACCTGCCGATCACCTTCCGGCCCGTGGTCACGCCCAAGCGCTGAAAGACAAAGATGTCTTGCGTGGTGACGTGCTCACCTTCCATGCCCACGCACTCCGTTAAATGCGTTACCCGGCGCGTACCGTCACTCATGCGTGCGATGTGCACAAACAGGTTCACCGCCGAAGAGATCATCTCCCGAATCGCCGGAACACTCATGTTCGAGTTCGCCATGCCCACCATCGCCTGCAACCGGCCGATGGCATCGCGCGGGCTGTTTGAGTGAACCGTGGTCAGCGATCCATCGTGACCCGTGTTCATCGCCTGCAACATATCCAGCGCCTCTTCGCCGCGAACCTCACCCACGATGATGCGGTCCGGGCGCATACGCAACGCATTGATCACCAATTGCCGCATGTGGATGTCGCCGCGGCCTTCCACGTTCGGCGGACGCGTCTCCATTCTCGCCACGTGCCGCTGATGCAGTTGCAACTCAGCCGCGTCTTCAATGGTGACAATGCGTTCGTCCGACGGAATATAGCCGGAGAGCACGTTCAGCAGCGTCGTTTTGCCCGAGCCCGTACCTCCGGAAATCACGATGTTTAGCCGCGCCTTCACGCAGGCTTCCAGCAGTTGAAGAATCGGCTCCGTCAGCGTCACATTGCCCAACAGATCAATCGGCTGCAAAGGATTCTTGCCGAAGCGCCGGATCGACAGCAGCGGTCCATCCACCGCCAACGGCGGAATCACCGCATTCACGCGCGATCCATCCGCCAACCGCGCATCCACCATCGGCGACGATTCGTCGATGCGGCGGCCCACGCGCGAGACGATCTTTTCGATGATTCGCAGCAGGTGCTTATCATCTTTAAACCGCACCGGCGTTTCGTACAACTTGCCGGCGCGTTCGATGTACACCATGCTGGGCGTGGTGACGAGAATATCGGAGATTGTCGAATCCCGCAGCAGCGGTTCCAGCGGACCCAGACCGAACACCTCGTCCAGCACCTCGCCGACGATCCGTTCCTTCTCCATCAGGCTCAACGGAGCCCGTTCCTCATCGACCAGCGCGCTAATCGCAGAGCGCACTTCCGACTTCGCCCGGTCCGCCGGCATCACCGCCAGAGACTCCAGGTCGATCCGGTCCAGCAGTTTCCGGTGCAAGGCGAACTTCAAATCTTGGAGTTGTGGGACCACTGCATCCGAGCGGAATAGCCGCGACTCCCATGCAGTGTCTTTATCCGTTCGAGGGAAGCTAACAGCGGGCATAACCGTGTCCTCTCTTCCGATCTCTTACGCCAATAACGAGAAACGCTTCTTTCGGGGAGCAATGCCCAGAATGTGGGCCGCCACCTCTGCGTAACTCCGCGACAAGCGGTGGCTTGCCGGCAAAAATTTCCCTTCCGAGTAGCACTCATAGAGCGCCGGATAATCGTTCGGCACGCTGAGCAGCACCGGCGCGCCCACCATCTTTTCCAATTCGTTCACCGTCGCATCGGGGTCCCGCGGCATCCGGTTTAGAATCACTCGCAGATGATCCTTCGAGAAACCTTGATCGAGCAACCGGGAAACCATCGTGGCCGATCTTTGCAGCGCCGGAACCTCCAGCGTCGTCACCAGGAACAGCGTGTCCACGTGCTCAATTGTCGACATCAGCATCGGCGTGATGCTGCGCCCCAGATCAAGAACAACCGCGCCGTATTGCGTCCGCAGGAACCGCAGAACATCGTTCATCTGTTCGCGAGTCGGCGCACTTTGGTAGTTCGGCACCGGAGCGCTTCCCAGCACGTCCACTCCCGGCCGGCCCTCCGCCGTAATGCCCTTCCAGAAATTGGCATCCAGGCGGTCTAAATTCTGCACCACGTCGATCATCGAATACGCGGCAGGCACGCCCATCAGCACGCTGATCAGGCCGGATTCCAGGTCCAGATCAGCCAGTAGTACCTTGCCGTCGGCAAGCGGGACCATCTCCATGGCCGTGTGAGCCGCAACCGTTGTGGCTCCGCATCCGCCCTTTGCGGAAACAAACGCGGCCACCCGTCCGTGTCCCTCCGCGTCCACTTGTTGGCGGACCGTCTCGCCCAGTTTGCGGAGGGCCTCCTGGAGGGGCGCGTCCATTGGAGGGAATAGAAAATCAGAGGCGCCAGCGTGAATTGCCGCTAGGATCCGCTGCGGCGTCGCCACCGAATCCATGGCGAAGACGGCGGGCGGCACCCGCATGGCGCGGATTTTGCGGACCGGCTCTTCGAGTCCGTTGCGCAGCTTCGAAACGTCATAAATGACGGCGTGGGGCCGCAGATGTTCCAGCTTCTCGAGAAACTCGATCCAATCCCCCGGCTCGTTTTCCTCGAGAACAATCTTGCATCCCAGCCGCTCACAAATGGGGCGCGCCTCGTCCGCCAGCGACTTCGTTCCAACCACCATGGCAATTGTGATGGGATACATACGGTCACCTCGCAACGCACGACGCGGGCACCAGCGGCGTTATCGGGACCAAGTTTCGCTGCTGGAGTGGGCTCAAACCTCGCTTGGTACCCTGCGGCGCTACGTTGGCCTCATGTTTCATCGCCTCGGCCCTCGTTTTCATACAAGACCGTGCACTTCTCGGTCCGCACGACAAAGCAGTTGTTTTTCATCGCGTTATGACAGTTCGGGGCAGGTGTCGTAGCGCTCGTAAACGGGTGAGAATACGCACTTTTTTGTATCACCGAGGAAGGTTCCCCACTCGCTGACCGGCATTGGAAGATCGCAGAGCAGAGCGAGCCCAAATTGCTGGCCCTCAGCTGAAAGTGTCGTGCCTGGTACCACCGTCGCGGATTGGCTGGCGGAGGTGATGTGGTGGGCGGCTTGGTGGTTCCGGCGCCTGAAACGACTCGAGGTTCCGCTTCGGTCCCTTGTTTTCGAGAGGCTTCGAAAGCGCCTCAATGCGCTGGTCCGGCAGTTTCGCGTATCCACGCTCATCGCCAGCGTCCACTTCGCCATCTGTGCCGGTGCCACTCCCGCCGCCGCGATGCTCCACTTTCCCACGGTATGCTTGCCAAGCGAAAAATGTGGCGAGCCACTATTCTGTGCGCCACAATCGAGGCATGGGCGATCAAAAATTCTGCCTCATCGTGGGCGCGGGCATGGCCGGATTGACCGCGGCTGAGGAATTGCTGCGCAGTGGCTGGCAGGTGACGATCCTCGACAAGGGCCGACGACCCGGCGGGCGCATGGCTACTCGTACGGTCGGCGAAACCCGCTTCGATCACGGCGCCCAATTTTTCACGGTTCGCGATCACCGCTTTGAGCAGCGCGTGAACGCGTGGCTGTCTGCGGGTTGGGTGAAGCCGTGGTTTGAGGCCGAAGGCCACACGCGCTACTGCGGCGTTGACGGCATGAACCGGATCGCGCTCGAGTTAGCGAAGCCTTTCGATGTCCGCCTGGAAACCACCGTCCAGCGAACGGAGGCCTCCGGCAACCGCTGGCGCATCCACACACAAGCGGGTGAAACGTTCGAAGCGGATGCCTTGGTAATGACGCCGCCCATCCCGCAGACATTGGCTCTCCTCGAAACCTGCCTGCTCTCGAGCGAAACCCGATCGGTGCTCGAAGGGCTGTCCTACCAGCCGTGCTTCGCCGTGCTCGCTACACTCACCGGCCCCAGCGCGATCCCCTCTCCCGGCTGCATCCAACTCCCGGACGGCCCAGTCACTTTCCTGGCCGATAACACGCAAAAAGGCATCTCCACTGGCCCCACTGCCGTCACCATCCACGCTTCGCCCGAATTCACGCGCGAGTTTTTCCATGCTACCCACGATGACGTCGCAAAGAGGCTCATCGACGCCGTCCTGCCGTGGCTTGGCTCGACGCCCCGCGAGTGGCAGGTCCACCGGTGGAAGTTCAGCCTAGCCATCCAAACCGCTCCTGAACCATGCCTTTTCTCGAAATCCCCGGCTCCCGTGGCCTTTGCCGGCGATGCTCTTTGCGGCGCTCGAATCGAAGGCGCCTTTCTCTCCGGGCTAGCCGCCGCCGGGCGGTTATTGCAGAACTTCGCGTGACCGCAGATTTTAAATCCTTCGCCGCGAACCGGCATCTCAAAGAGTGTTACCCAGCGTAACCCCGTTCGCCGGAAGGTGCCGATTGCAGCCCGCAAATAAGCCGTACGCAAGCAAGAAGCCTGGAAGTGAGAAGGCGCCAATGCAGACTGCGTCGCCGGCCCACATTGCCGAGACCCTGCAATCGTCTCGTACCCAATCCGGCGAAAGCCTGGCCGATCTTTGCGATGCGGGCCCTCTGCTCCTCGTCTTCCTGCGCCACGCTGGATGCACGTTCTGCCGCGAGACCCTCAACGACATCGCCCATGCCTTCGCCAGCATTGAGAAAGACGGTATCCGCATCGTACTTATTCACATGAGCGACGACGACGCGTTCCGGAAACTTTTGCACTCGAATGGCCTCGATTCGATCGACCGCATCCATGACCATTCCCAGCGCCTCTACGCCGCTTTTGGACTGCAGCGCGGCACGTTCTGTCAGCTCTTTGGCTGGAAAGTATTCGCCCGCGCCTTCTTCGACGGCGCTCTTTTCCGTCACGGCATTGGGTCCGTCAGTGGCGACCCAACGCAGATGCCGGGTATCTTCCTCATTCGTGACGGCCAAATCGAACGCCGCTTCCGCCACCGCAGCGCCGCCGACCGCGCGGATTTCGCCAAACTCTGCGCGCCAAGCCAAACCCGTCCAGCCGATCCCCGCTGATGTTCTAGCCCGATGGCGGCAAAGTCACCACCACCGCCTTCGCGCCGCCGGCCGGATCCCCCTTGTAACTGTGGGGCTCCGATGAGTCCATACACAAACTGTCCCCCGCGCGCAGTTCGTGATCCTCACTTTGAAAGCGAATCGTCACCGATCCTTCCAGCACCAGCAAGAACTCCGTTCCGTCATGCACATGCTCGGCAGGCGCGCGCCCGGAAACGGGAGGAAAATCCGCCAAATACGCCTGCATCCCTTTCCCCGGCGCGGCGAACGCGAGGCACTCGAAAAAGTATGCCGGATCCGGCGCGTCCGCGCGCTCCGGAAATCGCATTCGCTCATTCGCCCGCACAACCGAAAACATCTTCTGCTTCCGTTTATCGCCGAAGAAATGATCCAGCCCCACGTCGAATACCATGGCAATCCTCGCCAGCGTCGGCAGCGTTGGAACCAGCTTCCCGTTCTCCAACTGCGAAAGCATCGACGGCGATAGCCCGGTGTGCTTCCCCAAATCCACTAGCGCGATCTTCTTCCGCAGTCGCAACTGCCGGATCTTTGGACCTAACTCGTAGACAGATAAGACTCTTTCAATGGTCTGTGGACCGCTTTCTTCTTTCATAACTTTGACTTCAGTATAAATGAAATTGGTGGCCTAAATATTGTCTTCACTGAACTCAAATTTCTTCTGAATGAAATTTTGGCGCCGTTCCACGCTACCATCGGGGTGCGGGAGATCGAAGAGAGCAAGACAGGATCATGGAAAGTCGATTCGAAAACCAAGATACGCTGACTCAGTCCGCCGACGACGAACTGGTGGCGCGGGCTCAGGGACACGACGAAGCCGCCTTTGGCGAACTCATGCGCCGCACGTCGCCCGCTTCTTTGCGGCTGGCGTTGTCGATTCTGCATGACCGCCAGGAGGCCGAGGACGAAGTTCAAAATTCGTACTTCAACGCCTGGAAGAACATGCCGCAGTTCCAGCGGGAGTCCAAGTTCTCCACCTGGATGACGCGCATCGTGGTGAACCAGTGCCTGATGCGCCTGCGCCGCCTGCGCGCGGCGCGCTTCGAGTATCTGGATCACGCCAACACGGATGCCGGCCTACCGGCACGCGAGTTGACCGACCAGACATCGACTCCCGAGGAATCTCTCGGCCATAAGGAACTCAACGCGGTCCTGCAGCGTGAGATCCGCCGCCTGCCACCACTGTTGCGCAACGTGCTGATCCTCCGCGACGTGGAAGAGCTATCGTCCGCCGAAGTAGCCGCGCGTTTGAATATCTCCGTGTCCGCCGTAAAATCGCGCCTGCTCCGCGCACGCCGAGAACTCCGCGAGCACATGGAAAAGCACGCAGGACGTGCGGGCCTTGCCACACTCACCGCGTAGCAACTAGCTGTCTCGCCATCACCTGGAAGAACTGAATTTACATCCAATCCTCTCCGCGCCGGTAGGCTTCAAGCGAACCGGCCCTTACTTTGTACGGACTCCGGAGCCAAGGAACGCGCACAAAAAACGGCCGCGCCATCAAAGACGCGGCCGGGGTTTGGATGAGGGACCACGGAGAAAAGCCTAGGGCATCATCACGCCATCCAGAACGTGAATGTTTCCGTTCGAAGCCTGCAGATCGGCCTGCGCGATCTTTACATTGGCAACAAACGCCGAGCCGGATTCCGTGCGCACCGCCGCGCTCTGCCCTTCCAGCGTCGGGATCGCACTCATGCCCGCGACCTCCGCTGCCCGATAGTTTCCCGGCACCACGTGATACCGAAGCACCGCGCGCAGCTTCGCCTTATTCTCGGGTTTCAAGAGGTCCATCAACGTTTCCTGCGGAACCGCGCTGAACGCCGCATCGGTGGGCGCAAACACGGTGAACGGACCCTTCGATGCCAAAAGATCCGTCAGCCCTGCCGCATCAATCGCTTTGGCCAGCACCGTGAAATTGCCGGCTCCCGCAGCGGTCTCAAGCAAACTCTTCAGCGCCGGTTTCGCGGCGGCGGACTCCGTAGTTGTCGCCTTCGAAGCTTCGGGCCGCGGACGCTGTGCCTGTCCCGAACATTGCCATGCCCAGGCCATCGAGCCCATGCGCGTGGGCTCCATATTCATCGGACCGGCGCACGACGCACGATCCTTTTTCATAGACATGCTTTTCATCGCCATGCTCTTCATGGCAATACCCATGGGCGCCATACTCATGCGGGCCATCGAAGACGCCATCGACATCATCATTCGAGCCGGTGCGGCCATCGGCCAACACGAAGCTATGCTCATCATTTGTTCACTCCTTTCGCGGCCAGTGCCTGACCGCGCATGCGTTCCTCTCTTCATCCGGTTGGATGCGGAACGTATTCGGGTGATGTAAAAAATCGGAATATAACCAAAGGAACGCCGCTGGATGGAAAGCGAGAGGAGCTACGGTTGCGCGGGCGAGATTCAGAAACAGCCGATTGCGGACGTCCTCAGCCGCTCACTTCGCTCCGCACGGCCTGGGATTCCAACCAGTGCTACCCTCTTGTTTCTTGAACTGTGCGCTGGTAAGGAACGGCTGCGTCAGATACCGTGGGTCTTCCACGATCGAAGTGACCAGCAGCCAGGAATCGCCGTTCGGCTCCCATGTGCGGCTGAAGTACTCCGTGAGAGTTGCGTTCTCGCTGTACGGCACTCCGTTTTTTCGAAGGTATCCGGCCCTCATGTGCGTGGTCACCACTTTCAGCGAGCCCCCGCGAGGCTTCTCCTCGCGCAGAGCCGGGCCGCCTTGTCCCATGGGCAATTCCGAGACAGCCAGTTCCCACTGCGCAATGGAGTTGCCCTGCCACTGCGGCGTTCCGGCGGCGGCCTGTCCGACGAAAGGAAACACTCGGCTCTGTTCGCCGGCGTCCGTATCCACTCGCAGAGTGCTCTCATCCGCCCAGTAGATATGCAGACGAGTCGGCATGCGCAATATTGCCGGCGCACCGAACGCTTTGCATGGCTCGGCCGCGGCTTCATCTCGAGCAGGACTCCAGGCGTCTGCGAATTTTCGTCCTTCCTCATTCAGCGGGACGCCCGCGTAGTCGCCCTTGGCCGGCGTGATCATACGGAAGCGCCAATCTTCGGTAATCACGGAAACCCAATAGCCGGATAAATCCACCGGAGCCGCAATTCTGGCATTGACGGCGGTCCGGGATTGCCCGTGCGCGGGATCGGCGGTTGCAAGTACCAGACACACTCCGGCAAGCGCGCCCCACGCTATTCGTTGGCCATTACGTGAAAGAGTCATGGAGAACCTTGTCTATTTGGCTGCGGACTGCACTCCACGGTTCACCCCGTGGTCCAGGCTTCGATACACCGCTTCGACAAACCGGTCTGCGGCGGCCTGATTCGGTGCGTACAAGGGATCGTAGTCCAGCGTCGGCCTTGAGGCTTTCACCTGCTCCATCGTCATTCCCTTCCGAGCCATGTCCAACACACGATCGCGGACGATCGTCACCATGTCGCGATACTCCACCACGTCCGCCTCATCGCAAATGCGTCCATGCCCGGGAATTACCAAAGTGCCGCCCTCCTGCCGCACGACTGGCACGGTGAGATCGAGGAGGAAGTTCAATCCGTCCAGAATGCCTTGCACGCTGCCGCCCCGCGCCAGATCGATTTCCGGATACCGGTCCGCGGAGAAGATGTCCCCCGCCACCACAACATCCGACCGCCGGAAGAATACGACCGTGTCCCCATCGGTATGCGCAGCCGGGGGATGAATCAACTGCACCGCTTCGCCGTTGACGTAGATGTCTTTTTGGCTCGGGAAATAGGAGTCCGTTGGCAAAGCGCCAAACGGCACCGGCGTCCCATTGCCGGCATCGGCCGAACCCATTCGCGCGGACACATTTTCATGAGCAAGAATCGCAGCGCTGCTTTTCGCGTTCTCCCCAACATTCACCACCATGTTTCCGCCCACCAGGGAATACCCCCTCTTCGCAAGCGCCGCGTTGCCGCCCGTGTGATCCGCGTCGGCGCTCGTATTGACGATGTAGCGAAGTGGCTTCCGGGAGAGTCTCGTGATCTCCGCGAAAATCTGATCGGCGTACGGGGCCAGACCGTCGTCCACCATCAGCACTCCGTCGTTGCCCACCTGCAAAGCGACGTTCGCCCCCGCGCCGGCAACCAGGTAAAGATTTCCTTGCACGGGCAATACTTGGAGATTCGCCGCGGAAGACCGCGTCTCGGGCAGCGCGTTCACGGAAGCGGTTGCTCCAGGACGCGGAGCCGGTGCCTCCGTCTTGGCATTTTTCATCGTCAACTGATAGTCGGGGTACATCGTCTCCGCGCCGCCGCGCGCCGCCGGCAATGGCACACCGAAGTACTGCATCGGTTCATTCAAAAACGGATTGGTGCCGGGAAGATAATGCGGCACCGATCCCTTGGGCCGGACAATCTCCGTGACCGGATCGCAAGGATAGGGAGCAATGGTCTGCCGGGGATCATAAACAAAATCGGCGCTGCGTACGAAGGGCTCCGTCAGGTACGCCGGATCATTCACGATGATCATCACCGTCAGATAATCGCCGTGCCGCACCATGTGCTCGGTGAGAGTAGCGCGATCGCTGCGAAAGATTCCATTCCGCTGGACCCACGCCGTCTTCAAGTGCGTCGTGGTTACCGTCAGCATGTCGCCTTCCCATTTCCCGGTGGAGAAACCCTGCCAGGAATGCGGAGAGAAATCGGACGGATGCGGACGGTTATCCATCCAAATCGTGCGCTCGGCGGATTGCCAATAGGTATGCATCCGGTAAGCCGTCAGTTGCTGCGTCTCCGGATCCACGTCTTTCCAAATGCGCAGCGCCGCGGGTCCCAGCCAAGCGTAGTCAGCGGAATAAGGAATGCACTGGCGCTCGGGCAACGTCATCAAAGATGCGCTCCAGGAATCGCCTCTCATTCGCGCGGCGTCGTTAATCGGCAGGCCGGTGTAGTCTCCAAGCGTTGGCCCAATACCGCGGTTCACTACATCGTGATGTTGCCGCGGATTCCATTCGCCGGAAAGATCGAACTGGCAAAAAGCCGGCGCCGCGGTAACCACCAAAAGAGCCATGGCGATCACAATCTGTCGTTTGTTCTTCCAATAACTCATCATTTGTAACCGCGCAAGTTCTCCGCCGATGGGACAGCAATGCCTCGCATTTTTGGTTCTTTTCAAGACGTGGATGAGCATGCCCGCAAGCAAACGGAGCATGACGTTCACCGATTAGCGCATCAACTCTGTCGATTGGCAGTAACGGCCGACTGGGGCCGAAGTCCGTCAACGAATACACACAACAACGGCTCTGTACTTAAGACAAAACGGGATGCATGAAGTCCGGACTCTCCGACGGATACAAAATCTAATGCGGCGTGCGTGGCGCAAACAACAGCACGTAACCAGAGCTTACGTTTCTCCAACCACGCGTTCAATAATTCGAATCTATTATGGACTCCCAAATGACAGGGACGGCTTGGGAACGGGAAGCAAGGCGATCGCGCCAGCAACGGCGGTGGCTAGATCAAAATTTTGTGGAGAGTATATGGTGCGCCCGGCATGATTCGAACATGCGACCTTCTGGTTCGTAGCCAGACGCTCTATCCAACTGAGCTACGGGCGCAACGGGAGGGACTAAATAAAATTGTACCACGGCGCATCCGCGGGATCGCACATGGCGCGAAAATTTCTCTGCGGCAAAACGAACCCGTCAAGCCGGATTTTTCGAACGAATTCGCGCGGCTAACTGACCCTGGTCCGTGTGGTCGAAAGCGAACCGAGCGGCACCCCCGCGGGCACCGGACCATTCGAGGTCTGCACCTGACCGGTGGCCGGATCGAGCACTGGACCCGAGAGTTTCGGGTCCCAATAACTTGCGTCCGTCTTGGTCAGCCAGTCCAGGTACATATTCGCGTACCGGTCGGCGATCTCCTGCCAGTTCTCCGGCACAATGCGCGGGTCCAAATTGTTTCCCTGTCCGGCCACGGTGTGTTCCGCCTGGTCGCGGAAGGAATCCTTCAAGTACTGCAGGCTCCAGTTGCCATTGATCATTTGCGATGTGCCATGTTGAGTCAGCACGAGAACCTCTTGCATCACCGACTCCACCGTCTTCACCCCGTTGACCGATTGCGTCGGCGGAGGTTCATAGAAGACCGGTTTCGCGGGCACCAGTACCGTCGGCCCCGGAACGTCGGACGCGGGCGGGCCGAATTCGGCAAGAAAGCCTTCCGACCCCACGGGATACCCGTTCGAAAGCAATCCTCGTGGCGCACAAGAAGTACCTCCGGCGGAGCCTCCCGCAGCAGCACCTTCAGATGATCCGGAACTCGCGTGCGGCCTGGCCAGCAGCGTTTCGCCCGGCACAGCGCCCGTCCGCCGATTCGCTGGCGTCAGAGGCTGGTACCGCATCGGTTGGCATACTGGTCGAAGCAGCATCCGGCAGCACCACGCCCGGCGTCACGTTTCTCACCAGGATCTTGAAGGGCGCGGACGCCGAACTCGAAGATTGCGGAACAATGTCAATTTCAAACTGGGAACCATTCGTGGACGATTGCAAAATCTGGGACAGCTCGGTGGCAAACGACTGCATCAAATTGCCTGACGGCTGCGATCCTGTTCCGACTCGCGTGTTGAAAGACTTAGACAAGGCGGCCAGGTTCGCGGCCCACTCATTGCTCCAGTTTGTGTTGAGAACCGGTGTGGTCATTTGCATCTCCTGGGCAGGAGAAATGCAAACCAAAGTCCATGGCTGAAAAGTGTGAGGCCAGAAAAAACGGAAAGGGCCCGGATCGCTCCGAGCCCCTGTATTTTTGAACTGCTTTCCAAACTGAGTGCCCTGCCGCGCGGCAGGTTACTTAATTTTGAAACCGGCGTCCGTCTTATCGCGGTGCGCCATGTGGCAACCACCGCAATTGGGAGCCATCGTCTTCTGCGCGGCGGCGGCTTCATCGATGTTCCCTGCCTTGGCGGCGGCGGCAATTGAATTAGCGGCCGCGCCGGCTTTCTGCGCGAAACCAACGGCGTCGGCAGCGCTGCGGCCCTGCCAGAACGCTTCCACCTGCTTCATGGTGTCGGCAATTTTCTGCGCATCGGTGGCGACTCCGGCAGCGTTCTTCGCTTCCAGATTCTTACCGAGGCTGCCGTTCGCGCCGGCGATCGCTTTCATGTATCCCTGATAATCCGCATCGCTTTGTGCAAAAGCGGCGGTTGCGGCGATCATGGCCGCGACGGTAACCAACACGATTTTTTTCATATGAAGTGGACTCCTGGCCTCAAATGCCCGTCTCGAATGACGGCTCCTTCCATTCTTAGGCCCTCGCTGCCAGTTGTCAAATGGGGAAGCCTGCATTTTTGAACATGCCGGACGTACCCATCCAGCAATGCTGTCTCCAACTAGCCTTGATACGGAAAGCGGTTCACTTCCTTCACGCAGCGCGAAAGAGCTTCATATAAGGACAGTCCCCATCCGCTGGGCGTGTATGGAGCCACCTTCTGATTCGTCTGCTTATCCGCCTGCGCAAAGAACGCTTGCGATAAATCCTTCGGCGTGTAGAACTCTTTCACGGTGATGACGAACTCAATCGATTCGCCATCCTGAGTCTTCATCACGGAAAAGTGATGCAGCTTGGCCAACTGCTGCGAAGGATCGGTTTGTGCAAAACCCCAGTCGCTCATATTTGTCGTCTCCCGGCCTCTAGCGTTTCGACTTTGCTTTGGTTTTGGCCCCGGTCTTGGCCGTGGCCTTTTTCTTCGAGTTCTTGCTTTTCTTCGCGCTCTTCTTGGGCCGCTCGCGCTCTTTCTTCTTCTCCATGATGCCGCGGCACTTCCGCGCCCCGCAGGAGCACGGCGACGTATCGCCCACAATGTCGAAGTTGTAATCGATGGTCAGCTCTTCGCCGCGTTTGATGGGGCGAAGGGCCATGTAAAGAATGTGGCCCTTCAGGATGCGCGCAAATAGATTCGGTTCGCAGCTGTGATTAATGATCTCTGCACCACTGCCGCCCACCGCGCCATCGAGCGTCCAATAGTTATCAACAGCGAACAGATACGTGTACTTGCCGCGATCGCGCGCTTTCGTCTCTTTACGGTTCAGCCGCTCGCCGGTGTATTCAATCACCTTGCGATTGGCAGGAATATTCTCCTCCGCATACACACCGTAGCGATGAATCTTGGAAGGCCCGATCCGCAAACGGTAGCAGGCATGCTTCGGGTCGAGCTTGGGCTTGGAAACAGGAGCGAGAGGCATTCGGAGTAATCGCTATTTTAGCCAATGCGAGCACCCCGCCCCAAGGATCTGCAAAAGAAACCATTTGAAAAACAATTTCAAGCCCGCCTCGCATGCCCCACTCCGGGGTTATATACTAGGCCCGTTGCGAGTCGTGCGAGGCCAACCGTCCCGTAACCGGCTCGCCAATCCAGATTCGCAACAGGAGCGGGAACATGAGCAACAAGAAGGTTCTGTCCGCGGCGGCTATTCTGCTGGCCGCTGCCGCCACCTACATCGTACTGGCGCCCAAGAGCGAGTTGAGCGCGCAAACGGCTGACATAAAGGTAGGCGCCAATGAAATTGGCGGCGTCGTCACCAGCGAAAAAGGCCCCGAGGCCGGCGTTTGGGTAATCGCCGAAACCACCGACCTGCCCACGCGCTACAGCAAAACCGTGGTCACCGACGACCGCGGCCGCTACTTGGTGCCCGAGCTACCGAAGGCAAACTACACCGTGTTCGCCCGCGGCTACGGATTGGTCGATTCCCCACGTACGCAGGCCGCGCCAGGCAAGGCGGTGAACCTCAAAGCATCCACCGCGCCCAACGCGAAGACCGCGGCGAAACTCTATCCCGCCAGCTACTGGTATTCGCTGCTGAAAGTTCCCGCCGAAAACGAATTCCCCGGCACCGGCCCCAAAGGCAACGGCATCGCGACCTCGGTGAAGAATCAAGGCCAGTGGCTGCATTTGGTGAAGACCGATAGCTGCGAAGCCTGCCATCAGCTGGGCAACGAGTACACGCGCTCGATTCCCCCGGCGCTTCTCAAGGAAGCCGATTCTCCCGCGAAAGCCTGGGAGCGCCGCATTCAATCCGGTCAGGCCGGCGGCATGATGATGGGCGGCATCGGCCAACTCGGCAAGGAGCGCGCCACCGAACTGTTTGGCGATTGGAGCAGCCGCATCGCCAAGGGCGAACTGCCCGCACAAGCTCCGCCGCGTCCGCAAGGCGTCGAACGCAACGTCGTCATTACGCAGTGGGATTGGGCCGATGAGAAAGCCTATCTGCACGATGAAATCGCTACCGACAAGCGCAATCCATCGGTCAATGCGAATGGCTTGATTTACGGCTCTCCTGAAGAGAGCCGCGATTATCTGCCGGTACTTGATCCGGTGAAGAACACCATAAGCAAGGTCACGGTTCCTTACCGGGACGCCGATACACCGGGTCAGCCGAAGCCGCTGGCGTCGTCTCCCATCTGGGGCGACGAATCGATTTGGGATAGCCACACCAGCGTGCACAATCCGATGTTCGACGGCCAAGGCCGCTTGTGGTTCACCTCGCGGCTTCGCAAAGCCGACAAACAACCCGCTTTCTGCACCGCGGCATCGAACCTGTACGCGAAAGCGACTCCCGCGGAACGCTCCGGCCGCCAGCTTGCCGTGTATGATCCGAAGACCAAGCAGACCGCGTTGGTCGACACCTGTTTCGGCACGCATCACCTGCTGTTCGCCGAAGACGCGAGCAACACTCTGTGGACCTCCAGCGGGGGTGGTGGCGGCGTGGTTGGTTGGCTGAATACCAAGACGTGGGATCAGACGCACGACGCCGAAAAGTCGCAGGGCTGGACGGCGCTGGTGCTCGACACCAACGGCAACGGCAAGCGTGATGCCTACGTCGAAGGCGAACAGGCCGTGGCGATGCTCGCCAATGGCGAAAGCTTGGGCACATCATCGGCAGTGGGCAAAATCGACACCACCAAAGACACGCGCTTGAACGCGGCGTTCTATGGGCTTGGCATCGGCACCGATGGTTCCGTGTGGGGCAGCGTGCTCGGCTTCCCGGGCGGCTTGGTCCGCTTGGCGCCCGGCGCGAATCCGCCGCAAACGGCGCTCGCCGAATACTACGAAGTGCCGTGGAACAATCCCAAGGCCAAGGACCAAGGCTTCTCGCCGCGCGGCATGGATATCGACCGCAATAACGTAGTGTGGGTGGCGCTCGGCTCGGGCCATCTCGCGAGCTTTGACCGCAGCAAGTGCAAAGCTCCGCTGAATGGCCCCAAGGCCACCGGCCAGCATTGCGCCGAAGGCTGGACCCTCTATCCGACGCCGGGTCCGAACTTCAAAGGCGTGAAAGGAACCGGCAGCGCCGATTCTCACTACTACGATTGGGTGGACCAGTTCGATACGCTCGGCCTGGGCAAGAATACACCCATCGTCACCGGCAACGGCAGCGATTCGCTGATGGCCCTGCAGAACGGCAAGTGGGTGGTGATGCGCGTTCCCTACCCCCTGGGCTTCTTCGCCAAAGGCATGGACGGCCGGGTGGACGATGCCAAAACTGGCTGGAAAGGCAAAGGCGTGTGGACCACTTGGGGCACTCGCACTCCCTTCCACAGTGAAACCGGCAAAGGCACTATGCCAAAAGTTGTGCACTTCCAGATTCGCCCGAACCCCCTGGCCAGCTAGCGCGCAGGCCAAACGCTGTTCCCCGAAAGCCGCTGGAGATTTTCCGGCGGCTTTTTCATTCTCTTTTCATATCCCACAGTTACCTTAGTACTGAGCGAAAATCCCCAAAACTCATTGAGTATGTGGGGTTTACCAACTCTTCGGCCACGTCGGAGGAAACCTACGATTTGGGGCCACGGCGATGGCCATGTTCACGAGTTGGCGCTATCCCTATGAAAGCAGGTTCTTTATAAGCAGTATGGATACTTAGCAATTTTGCTGTATGCGCGGCCTGCCGAAAAGCTTTTCCCGCCAGCGCGTGGAAGATCGATTGCAACGTCCACGGCTCGAAGAGAGAGCCAGATAAAGAAAAGGAGCACGAGCCATGAAAGTTCCCGTAGAAGTGCAGCGGATTTCTGATGCGGCCCAAGCGCCGGTTTCGCTGGTGGAAGAAATGAGAAGCATCGCCCACAGGATTGAGGAGCGGGCTTTTCAATTGTTCGAGGGGCGTGGTGGCGAATTTGGCCGGGACTTGGAAGATTGGCTGCAAGCCGAACGAGACGTTCTAGGGGATGCCGCGTCCGAGATGACAGAGTCCGAAGACGGCTTTCAGTTGAAGATCGCGTTACCGGGATTCGACGGCAAAGACGTTCAGGTGACGGCGATGCCGCGCGAACTGGTGGTGGAAGCCAACAGCAGCCACAAGAATGAAGGCGTTGAGGGCGGCGTGACGCACAGCGAATTTTCTTCGAGTAAGATTTTCCGGAAGTTCGGATTCGCCGAGGACATCGACGTGGACCGGGTCACGGCCAAGCTGGAACAAGGCTTTTTGGAAGTGGACGCCAAGAAAACGCCAAATAGCAAAGGCGTTGGGCAGGTAGCATAGCGGGCGGTACGCAAAATACACCCCTTGCTAAATTTTTCAGAGAGAGAAACATAAGGGAGCGCACTATCGTCTTGATGCCAGAAGCTGCGCCAAAGCATCGAACAGAAAGACGCTGGAGAGGACAACAACGTGGCAGCAGAACACTATCGAATACTCGACGCAGAGTACGTCATCATCGGAGCGAACACAGAGATCAAAAACCTGGCGAAGGAGTCGGTCAACACGCTGAGAAATTCGGGATTACGGGCCGGCGCGATGCTGTTACCGGATTTGTCCTCCATCTCCTCTGACGTTTTACATATGCTGGCGCAAAGTAAAGCGGTTGGCGTGGTGGAGTGCGGGACCGGGCGCAGTCAGGTGGCGGATTGGCTGTCGGTTCGCTTTGCACAAGCCGCCTATGAACACGACTGGCCGGCATTGAGCTTCGTCCCCCGCGTGTACTCAGCGGTCCCCGCGAATAGCCGCGTGCGGTTGCAAATGCGTCACCTCGAAGAATTCGTGAAGGCGATGCGCGAGTACGCTCCGGACCGGCTGGTGCTGCTGCCGAACGGTTTGATCAAACCGGCACTCTCGGTGAATGGCGCGGCGAAGAGTACAACGCGCGAAGAAAAGGCCGACCGCAAAACGAGCTTCGCGTCCGTGGCCTAAGCGCCGCAGCCAACATCTTCTATCCGACCGCGCCGGGCAGTGAGCGTAGAGCGAAAGCTATAATGCTTCCGAAGCTATGTTCAACCAACGTCCGGCGTTTCTGTTTTCTCTACCCTTTGTACAATTCGGAATCCGTCGTGTCGCGGCGGTTGCTGCTTTCGCGCTATTCACAGCGACTGTGGCCACCAGCGCGGCGTTGCCGAACAAGCAAGCCGATGTGATTGAGACGAGCAAGGGGCCGCTCAAAATCACGCCGCTCTATCACGGCAGTGTGATGCTGGAGTTCGCGGGCAAAGTGATTCACGTGGACCCGTGGAGCCAGGCGGATTACGCGGGCCTGCCGCAAGCCGACATCATCGTGGTCACGCACACGCACGCCGACCACATGGACGCGGCGCAGATCAAGGCATTGAAAAAAGACACGACGCTGATTGTGACTTCGGAAGCGGTGAACGATACGCTGAACGGCTGCTGCGGCGAAGTGGAGACGATCCGCAACGGCGAAAAGAAAACGTTCCGCGACATCGAATTCGAAGGCGTCGCCATGTACAACCTGAACTTCGGCCCCGCGCCCGGCAAACCGTGGCACCACAAGGGCATCGGCAACGGTTATGTGCTGCAGTTCGGGCAAACGCGCGTGTATTTTTCGGGCGACACCGAGTGCGTCCCGGAGATGAAAGCGCTGAAGGATATTTCGGTCGCCTTTATCGCCATGAACCCGCCGCGCACCATGCCTCCGTCAGAGGCCGCCGCCTGCGTGAAGGAATTCCGGCCGAAAGTGGCGTATCCCTATCACTACCGCGGCCAAAACACACAAGATTTCGCCGACGCCCTCAAAGGCACCGGCATCGAAGTGCGCCAAAGAAAGCTGGAAGGCGAAGCGCAGTAACGATTTCACGAATTCCACGCGCAAAATTTGACGCCACCCCAACGGTTCGCTACCATAGTTCTGCGGGGTGGAGCAGTCTGGTAGCTCGTTGGGCTCATAACCCAAAGGTCGAAGGTTCAAATCCTTCCCCCGCAACCAAGATTAGATACATCTACTTTCTCCCTCCCTCGCCAGCGGTAGAATAATCTCATGAGCAGCGCCCGTTACATCCATTGGCAAGATCAAGGCATGTGGCTCGGATACTTTGAGGAGTTTCCTGACTACATGACTCAGGGTGAGACTCTAGCGGAACTTGAGGACAACCTTCGGGATCTGTATCGGGATCTGACCAGTGGCGAAATTCCTGGTATTCGGCGTGTGGCGGAACTGACGCTCGGATGAAGCGGACGGACCTGATCCGCAAGCTGGAAGAAGCCGGCTGCAAGTTCGTGCGGCACGGCGGGAATCACGACTGGTATACGAATCCTAAGACCGGAATGTCCCAGCCCATCCCCCGGCATCGAGAAGTCAACGAACTCCTCGCGAAAAACATTTTGAAAAAGCTTTCGTGATCGCATTAGCGGCACCCGAACAACAATTGCACTAGAATAGCTCGCAGGAGGGAGTAACGAATGAAGACTCTCTGCGTTTTCTTGGTTTGTTTTTTCGCGCTGGTCTTGCCGGTGGGGGCGCATCATTCTTGGCCGGTTAGTTATGACAAGTTGGTCACGGTGAAGGGGACGGTGGTGGATTTCTCCTGGAGCAATCCGCATCCGATGATTGCGCTGGATGTGACTACGGACGAGGGGCGCGTGGAGCGGTGGCAGGTGGGCGGGCCGGCGATCAATCGCATGGAAGCGAATGGGTGGAGCAAATCGACGGTGAAATCGGGCGATGTGATTACGGGCGTCGGGTACCAGTTTGCCGACGGCCAAAAGGTGATCCGCCTGGAACGCGTGGTGCTCCCGAACGGCAAAGAGTTGCGGTTGTACGGGCGCTAGGGCGCTGCTGATTTTTTCCTTTTTCGCGGTGGCGTTTTTCTTTGCGATGGTTTCCTTTTCCGTTTACGACCGCTCCCTATAGTGGCGGCTCTGTTTATCGTTGCTCGATCTAGTTGAAACAAAAGAGCGCTCTTTGTTGCCGCTGACATACACTCAACGACGAAGAGACCGCTGGAAACTTACTCAACGGCGAAGCAACCACTGAAACACCTCAGTGGCCAAGAGGCTGTTGTTATCCCGGGGCAGCTGCCGGTCCGCGATTGTTACCTGCACACGGCACAGGAACTGTAAAGCCAGTCATTCTTCCAACGCACGCAGACCCGCAACGATTTATCTAGAAAATCGCTCTTGGTCGATTTGGCTCTCCGCTGGAGGAGCGCACAAACTCCTTGCCTACGTTATACGGGGTGCAGTGCGATCTGTGCGAAAGTCCAAACGCGATGTGATTGATTGCGTGGAAGATTGAGTTGCGGGAATTGTTGTGAGTGACTAAAAATGGACCATTTTGTCCATCAGACTCCCTCGATTATGCTGGGCTGACACTTCGTCTCAAAGACCGCAGTCAACTCGGGTTTGGCCAACTGTCCTGAAGCGACGGAGAGAACTAGTTGCACTAATTCCTCTTCTTCAAACGTTGGCTCCCATCCGTTGATCAGCAGAAACGTGATCGCGGCGTTCGCGCCGGCCCGTTTGTTTCCATCAATGAACGGATGATTCTGACAGAGGTGAAAGAGATACGCCGCTGCCATGGCCGGAATGGAGGCGTGCAGAAGCTGGCCGCCGAAAGTTGCTTGCGGAGTCGCAACGGCTGACGCAAGCGCCCCGGCATCCCGGAGTCCGTGAGATCCACCATAGCGTTCGATCTGCTCCTGATGAATCTCGAGGACTTCATCCAGCGTCAGAAACAAGGGTTCCATGCGCTTTGTTAGGGGATTACTCGGCCAGTTTCTGGAACGCTTTTCCGTACCGTTTGTGAGCCCAGTCTTGCGCTGCCTCGAATTTCTTCCGGCGGCTGGAGGGTTTAACGGGAGACACGATCAGATGGGTTCCGTCCGTGCTGATATCGAGCGGCGTATCGGGATCGATCTTAAGGAGATCCAGGATGGGCCGGTCAATCACCAACGCCAAACTGTTTCCATGCTTGGTCAGTTTCTTTACCATGTTCGGCTCCGTATCTCCAATGTATCACCATGGCGGACCGGAAGCGCGGAGGGAGCGATTCGCCGAGAGCCAGGGTTGGCGCTAAAAGTGAAGGGGTAGACGGACTCCGTTTGTGCCGTCATCGTATTTCAGACGGCTGAGAGTGTCATAGCCGCGGAGTTGCGGAAATCATCGAAATTCGTGAAAGGGACAGTGGCGTATGTCCCTTTTCACTGTAAGTCATTGATTGCACAGACCCAAAAATGGGATTTGCGAAGGTGTCAATTCAGGCCGTCCCTCTCGTCCCCCTCTCGTCCCCCCATCTCGTAACAATCCTCCCTTTCTTTGGAGAACTGTCACCTATTTTCTATGTCTCAACTTTGGGGTGCACGTCATCCCGGATTCCCCCGGATTCCCCCCGGATTCCCCATGGACCATTCCCCATTCCCTCACGTCTCGCCCCTATTGTGCTATCATTCCCCTAGGAGGTGATTATGGCGCTTAACATTGCCGCGCTCGACGCAGAGCTTGAGTCAATGAAGCGGCGAGCCCAAATGATCGAAGAAATCAAACGTTTGGCTGCTGACCCAGAAGCTTTAGCGTTGTTGGAGAAGATAGCCACAACAAATAGTGCTTCGGCGGACGGCGCTTTGCTGTCTCCATCTGGGCAAATCACGCTTTTGCAGGTGAAGGATAAAAATGGGTATGCGGGAATGTCGCAGATCAATGCAATTCGCCAGGTCATCCGAACGATTGGAACCCAGTTTGTAGTTGGCTCTATCGGAGCGGAACTGCGGAATAACGGGATTCCCGATATATCGAATATCGCAGTGGGCAGAGTTCTCCAGCGTCTTCAGAAAAACGGAGAAATCCGCCTAGTAGAAGAAGGCGCGGGCAATCAACCAAACGTCTATGAGCCAACGGAAAGCCTTAAGGCTGTATAGAGACAGAAGGAGAGAATCATGATGAAATCATCTATGCAAGCACCGCTGCGAGTCAGTCAGCAGTTGGGGCCAACAGAAAAACCTCGCTAGACTGTCCATTCTTCTCAGGGACGGCAATCTAGCGAGGTTCACTTACTGACATGACGGGATCGTAGTGGCTTGCGACACATTCGATCCTATTCCAAGGAAAGTTGGGATTTCCCTGTGAAACCTAAACTCTACTTCAAACGGAAGCGCCACGGCTTCAAGGTTACTCTTGTTATCGGCAAGATAAGCCTCGCGCTGGACTTCCCGTCTTCTAGGCCTCTGGCCTAGACAAAACTGAAATACCCATCGGGGTCGCCTGTACGGGACCCCACGAAATTCTACCACGGAAGCCCAGTCCCCTTCTACTCCGCAACCTTTCCCTATGAGTAACCGGCCGGTCACGCCTATTCAACTTTATCCCGCACCAATCTGTCAGCCAAGTATATTTATGCCAAAACTTGGGCGCCTTTGATGGTCATTACGTGGGAAACGGGGAATGGGGAAACGCGGGCGAAACATTTTCCAATTTCTTGCCGCAGATCGCCACGTCCAGAGGCTAGCACGGAGCGAAAAGGGACAGTCACCGATTTCGGCGCGCGGGGACTTCCAAACGCTTTGCCTCCCGACGATTCGCAACGCCGCGTTATATAATCCGCCTATGCCAAAACAAGCGCGTGTCGCTGATCGGGATCTTCCTCGCAGGACGTTTCTTGGGG
>JBEBGM010000020.1:0-70957 GCA_040081455.1 Bryobacteraceae bacterium | reverse complement strand
CCGTTGCGGGCAAATAAACGGTCTCGCGCTGTTCGAGTCAAACGACAGCCTCTTTGCCGGAAGAGTAACATCCGGATCGGGAGCTCCCTAAACTTTGTTTCGGGAAAAGTGTGTCCTTAAGAAGCGCCGGTTCTTTGAAAGCTTGATCTCGTCCGTCAACGCGCGCGATGTCGGCGTTCACAAGGGCCTGTTTGTCCGCCGCATCAACTTGGGGAACAGGCTCAAACGCTTGGCGCTCGGACGTAAACCGCTGGCCACGGCCGCAGCTGCCGGTGCACAATAGAAAAAGTGAAAGGGTAGCCTGTCCCCGATTTAAAACAACGTATCGATCAACTGCTTGTTGCGCGCGGATTGGTGGCGACTCGCGAGAAGGCGCAGGCGCTGATTCTTGCCGGCAGCGTTCTCGTCAACAGGCAAAAGGTTCAGAAGCCCGGCCACAGCGTTCCCGCCGATGCCTCCATCGAAATCCTGGAGCGCATGCCCTACGTCAGCCGCGGCGGATACAAGCTCGCGGCCGCGCTCGATCATTTCCACATCGACGTCACCGGCAAGGTTTGCATCGACGTTGGCGCGTCCACCGGCGGTTTTACCGATTGCCTGCTCCAGCGCGGCGCGGCTAGGGTGTGGGCCGTCGATGTGGGCCATGGGCAGATCGATTGGAAGCTCCGCAACGATCCGCGCGTGGTGGTTCGCGAGGGCGTGAACGCGCGCTTTCTCGATCCCGCCGATTTCTCCGAGCGCTTTGACCTGGCCACCTGCGACGCCAGCTTTATTTCCACCACGCTTTTAATCCCCGCGATTGTCCCTCTTCTGGCTCCTCATGGCGAAATGATTCTGCTGGTCAAGCCGCAATTCGAAGTGGAGCGCCATCAAGTGGGCAAAGGCGGCATTGTGCGCGAGCCTGAGTTGCATCAAGCCGCGTGCGACCGCATCCGCGCCGCCGTCGAGCCGCTCGGCTTCCGTGCAACAATCATCGATAGCCCGATCCTTGGCGCCGAAGGGAATCGGGAATTCCTTCTCTATGCCAGCCGCGAACGCGATGCCGAACAAAATTGACACCGTTGGAGTGATCTCGAAGCCCGGCAGCGACCTTGCCGTTCGCGTGGTTCCCGAAGTGATCGCGTGGCTGGAAGCTCGCGGCATGAGCGTTCGCCTGGACCCGGAAACCGCAGGTTACGCGAAGCGTGATGCCGTGCCGCGCGAATCGGTTGCCGATGGCGCGCAACTGGTCATCGTGCTTGGCGGCGACGGAACGCTGCTCTCCGCTGCACGCGCGGTGGGCGGGCGCGATATCCCTCTGTTCGCGGTGAACCTCGGCAACCTCGGCTTTCTCACGGCGATCAAGGTGGATGAAATTTATCCGCAACTCGAGCGCGTCCTCAAAGGAGAATTCCAGACCGGCCATCGCCGGATGCTGCATTCGGAGTTATGGCGCGGCGGGCAGTGCATCGGAACTTACGAAGCGCTGAACGACATGACGCTGGCAAAATCGGAAATCGCGCGCATGATCGATTTCAGCGTGGATGTCGACGACCACCAAATGTGCCTCTACAAGGCCGATGGCCTGGTGATCTCGACCCCTACCGGTTCCACCGCTTACTCGCTTTCCGCGGGCGGACCCGTTGTGTTCCCCACGGTCGCCGCGCTTTGTATTACGCCGATCTGTCCGCACTCCTTGACGCAGCGGCCTGTGATTGTGCCCGATGAAGCAATCATCCGCATCAATGTGGTGGGCGCGAGCCAAACGTACCTCACCGCCGATGGACAGGTGGGACAGTTGCTTCAACCCGGAGATCAGGTGATCTGCCGACGTTCGGAAAAAACGGTCGCGCTGATTCACCAGCCGGATCAAAAATTCTTCGACGTGTTGCGCGAAAAACTCAAGTGGGGTGGCCGTTGAGCCACGCCGGTGACGTCGTGAACGACGCGGAATCCTCCAAGTCGAGCCACGCACTTACCATCTGGATTCTAATTGCGCTCGCCGCCGGCGTCGTCTTCGGAGCCGTCTTCCCCGAACCCGCGCGTCAGATGGGTCTGCTGGGGTCGATCTTCTTAAGGCTGATTAAATCGATCATCGCGCCGCTGATCTTTGCGACGCTCGTCACGGGCATTGCGTCCACCGGAAGCCTGAAAGTGATGGGCCGTATCGGGCTGAAGGCGATTATCTATTTCGAGATCGTCACCACCCTTGCGCTCGTCGTTGGGCTTGCCGCTGCAAACATTGTGAAGCCCGGTGAAGGGATCACGCTGAACGCGCCGCCGCTTCCCGCCGGCATCGCTGCTGGAAACGCGAGCCTCAAAGATATGGTGGAGCACGCCTTCCCGCAAAGCATTATCGACGCGATGGCACGCGGCGATGTGCTGGAGATCGTCGTCTTCTCCATGCTCTTCGGCGCGGCGTGTTCTGCTGTCGGCGCGAAGGCGAAGCCGATGCTCGAGTTCTGCGAATCGCTGGCGCAGATCATGTTCCGCTACACGAACTACGTGATGTGGCTCGCGCCGCTCGGCGTGTTTGGCGCGATCGCTGCTACCGTTGGTGAGCACGGATTACGCGTGTTGCTCGGGCTAGGGAAATTGGTCGGAACGCTGTGGGTCGCCGAGATTTTCTTCGTTGTGGTCGTGTTGGGCGCGGTCGTCGTGATCGCACGAATTCCCGTCGCGCGCTTTGTGCGCCTGACGCGGGAACCGTTCCTGATCGCATTCTCCACGGCGTCGAGCGAAGCGGCTCTGCCCAAAGCTCTCGGCAACATGGAAAAGCTCGGCGTTCCGCAGCACATTGCAGCGTTCGTTCTGCCGACGGGCTATAGTTTCAATCTCGATGGCGCCACGTTGTACCTGGCGCTCACGTCCATCTTCGTGGCCCAAGCCGCAGGCATCGCGCTTTCGACCACCGCGCAGGTGACGATGATGCTCACGCTCATGGTGATGAGCAAAGGCATTGCCGGTGTGCCTCGCGGATCGTTCGTCATTCTTGCCGGAGCCGTCGCTGCGTTCCACCTGCCTGCCGAAGGTGTGGCACTGATCCTGGGCGTGGACACCTTGATGGATATGGCGCGCACCTCGGTGAACCTTCTGGGCAACTGCTTGGCAACCGCAGTGGTTGCCCGGTGGGAAGGCGTCGAACTGCCGGCGGCCGATTAACGGACGAATGCTGCACCCATGACCCCTCCCTCGCGTATTTCCCATGGAAACCACGTGGTATAAGGGTAACGATAAAACGGGTTACGATAAAACAATGTTAGATATCACCACTGCCGAACAATCGGGCTGGTTTGTAGTGAAAGCCGCCGGACGCGCGGATGCCGTGACCGCGCAATCGCTTGAGGACGCCCTGCAGGCGGCCGCCGGCGAGCATCAAAAGATCGCATTGGATCTCTCCGGCCTCGCCTACATTTCGAGCGCCGGATTGCGTTCCGTGCTGCAAGGCGCGCGCGCCGCGCAGACCAACAATGCCGAATACGTGGTCTGTTCCTGCACGCCGCCGGTGCTCAAAGTGTTTGAAATGAGCGGAATGCAGAATGTGCTCCGCATTCTCAAAGGCTTGCCATGCTGACGGTGTTGGAAGAAATCGTCCTGTTGACCGTGGACGAAAAGACCGGAAAGCTGCGCTCGCCCAAGAACTACGCGACCGCGAACGCCTTGGCCGGTGCGTTGTTCTTCGATCTCGCGCTTGCGAAGAAGATCGATACCGATACCGAAAATATTCAACTCATCGATTCCACTCCCGTAGGGAACTCGGTCACCGATTACTTCCTGAAGCAGATCTCCGAACAGAAAGACCTCACCACGGTTCGCGATTGGATCGAGGAAGGCTTTCAGCACAGCCAGTACTTGGAGGAAGAAGCGCTGCGTTCGATGGTGGATCGCGGCATTCTCAAACACCAGATCGAAAAGAAACTTTGGGTGATTGATGTCGATCGCCTGCGCGTCATCGATCATCACGAGTATCAGGAAGTGAAGCTGCGCCTGGCGCAGACGATTCTTTCCGATGTCATCCCAGGCACACGGGACATCATGCTGGTGAGTCTGGCAAGCGCCTGCGGCCTGCTCGGCTACGTGTTGAACGAGCACGAAATCGAAGCTCGCAAAGACCGCATCCAGACCATCATGAATCTGGAAACCATCAGCCGCCAGGTTGTGGAAGCGATCGCTGACCGTGAGCAGCAAATCTACACGGCCATCAATAGCAGTTTCTAAGCGCCCGAGCGCAGGTTCTAAAAAGAACGCGGCTGAGTGGGAATCTTGCTCAGCCGCGCCGGCCTAGAATCGCGTCGTGATGCCCACGCGGATGGCACGAGAGGAACCCGGCGAGATGTTGTTGTTGCCATTGGCATTCAGGTAATACTGGATGCCGCCCAAGTTCTCCGCATTGACTTGCACGCGGATCTTCTCGTTGAGCGAATAGTAAAGAGCCCCGTCCACCCGTGTGTAGCCCGGAAGAACCACGGCATTGTCCACGCCAGCGAACATATCTGATCTGTGGATGATGCCGATGCCTCCGCTCCAACGCCGCAGGAATTGGTAGTTGTTCCACGCCGAGAACGTGTGGTGGGGCACCTGCGCAACCTGAGCGCCCAGAGTTGCCGCCGCAGTTGCGCTTGAGATAAACGCATCCTGATAGGAGTAGCCGCCAGCTACCCGCCACTTGCGCGTCACGCTGCCGGCCCAGCCCAGTTCAACGCCGTTTGTGCGCTGGCTGCCCGTTTGGATGATGCGCGTCGGGTCATTGGGGTCAGTGGAACGCGTGTTCGTGCGGTCCAGCCGGTAAACAGCCGCAGTCAATGCGAGATTGCGGGCAAAGTCCCACTTGACGCCCGCTTCATAGTTGTTGAAGCGCTCCGGCTTCACCTGCTGGGTCACGGTCGTGAGCGAGGCGAATTGATCACCCGAACTTGGTAGGAACGTTACGCTGTAGTTGCCGTAAATGGACACGGTTGCCGAAGGCTTGATCACAACGCCAACGCGGGGAGAGATCAAGTTGTCCGTACGTTGCAACTTCTGTCCGTCGCGGCGATTCAGATAGTCCAGGGCAAAGCGGTCAAAGCGAACCCCGGCAACGACATGCAAGTAACGGGTAATTTTCATTTGATCCTGCAAATAGGTTGCCGCAACATTCACGGCTACATGATTGTTCGCGTCCGTCGCACTCTGGCGGAAGGTCACGGGAAGCGAAGTGAGTGGATTCGAATTCAGAACCAGGATCGACGTCGCGGTGTTATTAAAATAAGCCGTATTCCGGAAGTTGTAAGAGGACTGACGCCCGAATTCGGTGCCGCCGACCAGGTTGTGCTCGATGCGGCCGGTACGGATAGATGCGCTCAGATCGGTTTGGTTGAAGACATTCCTGCGCTGTGTTGCATTGTTATAGCCGGAAAGCGCGCTCTGCGACTGGTCCGCGGTAACCGCTCCGGGCACGTAGTTTTGGTATCCGCGGTCGTAATCGCCAATCATCGTGTTGTTCCGGAGGTTGACCCGGCCGAACTGGTGCTCAACTCTGACGGAGCCAAGGTAAACTGCCGCGCGGGCGTTGGCATCCGCCGGGTTGCCATAAAACGTCGTGATCGGGATATTCAGGGGACGGCCCTGGAAAGAGGGGATACCGCGGTCGGAGACGCGGCCGTCTTTGAAGTATTCGAAGGTGGTCACGATCTTCGTCTTCTCGGTCAACAGGAATGTTGCTGTTGGAGTGATTCCATATCGCTCCAGGTCAACGAAGTTCCTGAATGTTCCTGAGTTTTCATACATTCCGTTCAGACGCAACGCGGCCTTTCTGTGCAGCGCAAAGTTCCAGTCACTTGCAACCCGCTTGCTATTAAAGGAGCCGCCGTTCAACGTAATTTCCCTAAGCGGCATCCATCCCGCCTCCTTTGTGACGCGGTTGATAACGCCGCCACCGCCACCGCGGCCAAAAGCCATTGCGTTGGGGCCCTTCAGAGCTTCTACGCGCTCCAGGTTGTACAGATCGCGATAATACTGCACGTCATCTCGCATGCCGTTGATAAAGAAATCGGAAGTGGAACTGTTGCCGCGAATCACAATCTGGTCCCGATTGCCTTCGCCCTGAACGGCCGTGATGCCGGGTGTGTAGCGAACCACATCGCCAATACTCAACATCATCTGATCGCGGATTTGTTCCCTGGAAACAATGCTGATGGACTGCGGCGTGTCGCGTAGCTCTGTGGCCATTTTTAGGGCACTTCCGATCATTTCCACACGGTAACCCGGGGTCTCGGTGACCGTGATGAACTCCTTTCGATTGGCCACCTTCAATACGAAGGTTCGTGATGCCTGGGCTTCGGAGGCAACCTCGACTTCCTCGACATTCTCCTCAAATCCCTCCGCGGCAATGGTCACCGAATACCTGCCGGTTGGGAGCGGCAGGCAGAAATTCCCATCGGGTCCGCTGGCTGTTGCCGGCGCCGGCGTGGATACCGTCGCTGTCCTCGACATCGCCGTCACCGACGCGCCTGCAAGCGCCGCGCCTGTGGCGTCCTCCACCCTGCCGCAAAAGCCCTGTTGAGCCATGGCGGCACCCGAAAACAGAATCGCAAGGGAAGCGAGTCCCAGTTGTCTTTTGCAACCAAATTGCATCATGGTGACAATCGTGGACTATTTAGGTCTTATTGTCAATTCCAGTTGCAAAAGATTTGCGTAATAGTTTTGTCGCAAGATCGCCAGCGGGCCGGGAAGTGATTGGTGGAGTAACGTTTACGTTGCCTGCGACGGTTCGGCCGATGGCGGGTGTTCAGACCGGATTCCGGGACAATCGGTGGTCTTTCGGGCAATCTTCGGTACCCCTACCTGACACTGTTTCCCATGTGCCTTTACTTGACACTCCCACGTCGGGGGAGTAGCATCGTGGGGAGCGTTTTTGCAGTACAAATGTCCATTTCAGTAGAGGATCCGAGGTTTTCATGGAAAAAAGGCAAATCAACGTCGCTGTGATCGGTGTGGGCTGGTGCGGCGGCATACGCGCGGTCACGTCCACCAGGAGCGCGTGGGTGAAGGATCTCCACATCTGCGACATTAAGCCAGACCGTTTAAAGGAAGTCGCCGAGATGACCAAGCCGAAGTCTGCGGTCATCGACTACAAGGAACTGCTGGCGGACCCGTCGATTGAGGCCGTCATGATTTCGACGACCCCCGAGCCGACGCACTATATGATTGCCAAGGACGCCCTGCTTGCCGGCAAGCACGTCCTCCTGGAAAAGCCCATCGCCATGACGTTGGCCGAAGCCGACGAGATGATCGCGATTGCGAAGCAGAAGAATTTGACCTTTACCATTGGCTACTCGCAGCGATTCAATCCCAAGTTCGCCTATGTGAAGCAGTGCATTGAAGACGGCACTATCGGCGAGCCTGTCAGTGCTCTGGTGAGCCGCCATATTACGCGCAGCCTGGGCAAGAAAATCGGCGGGCGCGTGAAGCTTTCTCCCGCGGCGATGGAAGCAACGCACGATATCGATTTCATCCTTTGGTGTCTGGAGCCTCGCAAGCCCATCCGCGTTTATGCGCAGGAAGCCTATAAGGTGATGAAGGGCGAGTTTAACGTGCCTGACATCGCCTTCATCATTGTCACGATGGATGACGGAACGGTGTTCAACATCGGCGCAGGCTGGATTCTACCGCCCGCGTATCCGAACTTCTCTTCGTGCCAGATCGAGTTCCTGGGAACCAAGGGCGCGGTGATGGCGGATGACACGCATCGCGAAACCTATCTCACCACTTTGGATAAGGGCATCCAGCATCCGATGTCCTCCATGCCGGGCGAATTCGTCAGTGCGCACGGCTATGCCGGTCCGATGGAACGCGAGACGCAGAGCTTCCTGGAGGCCATCTCGCTGGGCAAGCAGCCCGTGGTCACGATGGAACAGGCCCGCCTGGCGATGCGTGTCTATCAGGCCGCGGATCTCTCCGTGGAAACCAATGCCCCGGTGGAGCTGACGCATGAGCCGATTGCGGTTTCGACGAAGATTCCGGTGGCCCAACTCGCCTAAGAGCGGGCCGCTGCGGTCATCAGGAAGATCCGTCGCGATGAGAGCCGGATACTGCGCATCCGAAGTGCTTTGCATCCAGCCTCTATCGTGTACTGTGGTAGCCGATTTTCTGAGGGGAGGGGTGAGCTTTGGATAGCAACACCACGGCAGTAAGTGATCGCAGCGCGGGTTTGGCCGCTGTGGATTTGTCTTCGCAGACTCCCACGAAGGGCCGATGGTGGCTCCTTTTCCTCATCAGCATCATGTACCTGATCTGCTATATGGATCGGGCGAACATCTCCGTGGCGCAAGGTGAAATCGCCAGGGAATTCGGCCTGAGCAAGACGCAGATGGGGTTGGTGTTCAGCGCTTTCGCTTGGGCCTACGCAATCGGACAGATTCCAGCCGGTTGGCTTGGGGACAAATTCGGTCCAAAGATCATTCTCACGTCCATTATGTTGTGGTGGGCCGTCACGGCCATGGGAACGGGTCTGGCGTTTGGCCTGACCTCGCTGTTCGCGGCGCGCTTCTTGTTGGGCCTGGGTGAGGCTGGCGCGTTTCCGGTGGCCAGCCGAGGCATGCAGCCGTGGTTTGCGCAAAAAGAGCGCGGCCGTATTCAAGGAATCACGCATTTTTTCAGCCGCTTCGCCGTTGCGGTGACGCCGTTTGTCGCTACCGTAATCATGAACCGCTTTGGCTGGCGCGCCATCTTCTGGACGTTCGGTTCCATCGGCATCGTTTGGGCTTTTGCCTTTTTCACCATCTACAAAAACAAGCCGGAAGACAGCAAGCACGTGAATCAAGCGGAACTCGCTTTGATTCGGGGACGCAATGAAGACGGTACGATCAAGCCGGCCAACCTGGCTGCACGGCCCGCGATTCCCTGGGGCCGCATCTTCAGTTCGCCGAACATGTGGTTCATTGCGATCGCCTACGGTTGCTTCTTCTATGGAACGTACTTCTTCCTGACCTGGTATCCGACTTATCTTCGCGAATACCGCCACTTCGGCAAAGACCAACTGGCCACGGTGGCCGCCATACCGCTCCTGATCGGCATGGTGGGCGATGTGGTGGGCGGCACGATCACAGATTTTCTTTATCACCGCACCGGGCGCCTGAAGTTTTCGCGCCGTATCGTAGCGGCTCCCGCCATGCTGCTCTCGGGCCTGTTCATTATCCCCGCGGCGACAACCACCGATCCGTGGACCTCCGTTTGGTTCCTGGCGGCATCGTTCTTCTGCCTGGAGATGGTGATTGGTCCAGCCTGGGCGGTTCCCATGGACGTGGGCGGCCAGTACAGCGGCACGGTGACCGGGGTGATGAATATGACGGGCGCTTTGGGCTCTTCACTCACACCTCTGGTGTTCGGATCCTTCATCCAGCGGGGCGAGTGGGTGCAGCCATTTTTCGTCACGGCTGGGGTCATGGTGGTGGGAACGCTTATCTGGACGTTCCTCATAAATCCGGAACGATCTGTCGTGGAACCGCGGTCCTAACGTACGCCCCCGGATGGGATTCCCCAGGGTCTGCCGTGTGGGCGTGCGGGCAGACTGAAAAATTCGATATAGTATGAGGAGGTTTATGTCAAACCCACGTGGGACCTTTCGTCCCAAGATTGCTGCGTTGGCGGTCCTTGCCGCAATGGCTCTTCCTGCTTCAGCTCAATTGATGGGCAAGTGGGAACAGATCGCCCCTTTTCCCGATCCGCACGAAGAAATGTTTGGTGCGACGGCGAACGGCAAAATGTACGTTTTTGGCGGTTTCATCCCGTTCTGGAAGGCTGCGGGCGTGGTGTTTGAGTACGACCCTGCCACGAACAAGTGGACCCAGAAAAAGCAAATGGCGCGCCCAGCGCACCACCTCGCACTCACGGGCTACAACGGCAAAGTCTATATTTTCGGCGGATTTGAGCCGCCTCCGGGGACGACGCCCGGCTGGGTGCCGCTCAACAATGCCTGGGAATACGATCCGGCGAACGATTCGTGGAAGGCTTTGGCTCCCATGCCTACCGCGCGCGGCGCGGCGCAGGCGGCCGAAATTAACGGCAAAATCTATGTGATCGGCGGCGGCACGCTGGCCCCGGGCGCAGAGAAGCCGTACCTCGATTTCCAGACTCCTCAGAATTCTCTAAACCTCGTTGAAGAATACGACCCGGCCACCAACACGTGGCGCAAGCGCGCTTCCATGCCGACGCCGCGCAATCACGTGGCTCTGGGGGCGGTCAACGGGAAGATTTACGTGGCCGGCGGCCGTGTGGGCGCGCCGTATATTTCGCTGGGCTCGGATATTTCGCTGGTGGAAGTTTATGACCCGGTGAAAGATTCCTGGGTGGCGACGCTGCCGCAGCGTATGCCGACCGCCCGGAGTGGAGTTGGTTTTGGTGTTTACGCCGGCCGCCTTTTGGTGGCTGGTGGTGAATGGCAGGATAGCGTGACTCAGACGGCGTTCCGCGCGTTTGAGGCGTATGATCCGGCGACCGATACATGGCAGAGTATGCCGTCCATGGCCATTGCGCGTCATGGTGTGGCGAGTGCTGTTGTCGGCAACCGGTTCTATCTAGTGAGCGGTGACGTTCAGTCCTCCGGTAGCGGTATTGCCGCTTCCACTGCGCGGGCTGATGCGTTCGTGTTTTCCACGCCTGCGAAGTAAAGGGTTTGGAGATCCGCGGGCGCCGTTCCTGGTTGCAGCTGTTTTCCGCGGCCGGGGATGTAGTGCGCCGACGGGGGAGTATTTAAATTTTGTGAGTTTGTCCGGCCTTAGCTGCGGCGAAGGTTGGGTTGGAGAGCAGTTAAGCAGGGCATCGAGTTACCCGCACATTTAACCTTAGAAAAGGAAAACATGAGCTACAACTTAGATCAATACTTTATTACGCATCCGCACGAATACGATCCGAAACGCCTGTACAGCCAGAACAACGCTGATTGGCAGTACCGTGTCGATCACGACCGGATGCGCAAGGAACGCCTCAATCGCCTGCGCGAGCAGATGAAGGCCCGCGACGTGGGTGCGACCGTGGTTTACGCCGGCGCGAACGTGCGCTATGCAACCGGTTCCTATCAGGGCAACTGGAAGTACAACATCAACATCCGTTACGCCGTGGTTCCTGCCTCGGGCGATCCGGTGTTGTTTGAAACCGCCGGTTCGGATTTCCATTGCGCCCATATCGATCTTCCCTGGTTGGGCAACAACAACATCCGTCCCGCGATGACGTGGCAGTGGGCCGAAGGCGCCGTGCCGCACATGGTGGGCAAGATGGTCGGCGGCATCGTCGACGTGCTGAAGGAGCATGGCATCCAGAAGGAGCGTGTTGCCGTCGATAACCTCGACATGGCTGCCCTCCGTGGCTTCCAGGAAGCCGGCATCAATATCACCGACGGCTGGCCGATCATGTCGGCTGCCCGCGTGATCAAGACCCGCGACGAAATCGAACTTCTCAAGATGGCGTCCTCCATCGGCGACGCCGCCATGTGGAAGATCAAGAACGAATGGCTGAAGCCGGGCGTTCGTGAACGCGAAATCGAAGCCAAGGTGCACGAGTTCATGCTCGAGCGCGGCTGCGAAATCATCTACGACATCATCGTGGCCTCGGGTGGCAACACCAGCCCGTACCGCCGTTGGGCGACCGACAAGATGATCCGCCAGGGCGACCTCGTGATCGTCGACATCAACGCGGTTGGACCGGGCGGCTACTTCATCGACTTCGTGCGTAACTTCAAGTGCGCCCAGAAGATGAACCAGCAGGAAATCGACCTGTACAAGGAAGTCTACGACTCCATGTACGCCGGTATCGAACAGCTGAAGCCGGGCAACACCACCGCCGACGTCGTTTCGAAGTTCCCCAAGTACGACGACGACGTTTACGGCACTTGCACCCTGCAGCAGTTTGCGCACTCCATCGGTCTCACCCTGTACGAAGGCATGTGGATGAGCCGCGGTTACTCCATGAAGTACCCGGCGGAAATCAAGGAAAACATGTACTTCGCCATCGAGACCTTCGCCGGTCACCCGGGCCTGCGCCAGACCTCGCGCCTCGAAGAGAACGTGCTGGTCAGCAAAGACGGTCCGGTGGTGTTCACGCAGATGGAGCACATGGAAGAAACTGGTTGCCAGTGGAACCCGACGCACGGCATTTACGCGCCGGTGCACTTCACCGCCGACGACGTGACCGTTGTTCCTCCGGGCGCCGAATGGGCAAAGAAGTAAGCCAATGGCCAAGAGAGTAATCGCGGTTACCGATTCCCCGTTCCCGAATCTCGACCTCGCCGCGGCGACGGTCGCGAAGGTGGACGGTGAGCTAAGACAAGCAAAGGCAGGCACTCCTGAGGCGATCCTAGAGGTCGCCAAGGATGCCGACGCCATTCTGACAACCTATGCCAAGGTCACCACGGAAGTGGTCCAGCAGTTGACCAAGTGCAAGATCATTGCGCGCTTCGGCATCGGCGTGGATAACGTCGATATCGATATGGCGACGAAGAAGGGAATTGTTGTTACGAAGGTTCCCGACTATTGCATCGATGAAGTTTCCGATCATGCCGTAGCGCTTCTTCTCTCCGCCGTGCGTAAGATCCCGTACTCGAGCAAGCTGGTTCACGCCGGTGACTGGCGCATGCCGGCCGTTGTGCCGATCCGCCGTCTGCGTGGCACCACGCTCGGCTTGGTCGGGTTCGGCCGCATCCCGCAGTTGGTGGCCCCCAAGGCACAAGCCTTTGGCATCAACGTGATCACCTACGATCCGTTCGTTCCAAAAGATGTGCTGGCCAAGGCGAATGTGAAGCACGTGGAACTCGAGGAGCTGTTGAAGACCTCGGACTACGTTTCGCTGCACTGCCCGCTGATGCCGGAGACCAAGCACATGATGAATGCGAAAACCTTCGCCATCATGAAGAAGGGCTCCTACATCGTGAACACGGGCCGCGGTCCTCTGATCGACGAAGCGGCCTTGGCCGCGGCGCTCGACAGCGGTCACATTGCTGGCGCCGCTCTCGACGTGGTGGAGAAGGAGCCGCCGACGGATTCACCGATCATCGGCCGCGACAACGTCATCATCACGCCGCACACGGCGTTCTACTCCGAGGAAGCCTTGCTTGACCTGCAAGCCAAGGCAGCCCAGGAAGTGGTTCGCGTGTTGAGCGGAGAGGCACCGCTGAACCCGGTCAACAAAGTCTAGATAGCCCCGCCCGAAAGGGCGGGGTTTTTCTTTTGGGTCCATGGCTTACGCCACGTGATCCGGCGAGTTCGAAGTTAGCAATCAATTTTGGAAGGATGAATTAATATGGCTGAACCCTGGAAGCAAGATAAATGGTTTGTGAGCCCGTGGAACTTCGCTCCCGAAGTGACCTCGCAGCTGCACTTCCCCAAGCAAGTCAAGTTCTACGACATCACCCTGCGCGACGGCGAACAGCAGGCCGGCGTCATCTTCACGAAGGACGACAAGATCCGCATCGCCGAAGGCCTGGCCGAAGCCGGTGTGCACCGCATCGAAGCCGGTATGCCGGTGGTCTCGCCCGCCGATGCCGCCGCGATCAAAGAGATCGTGAAGCGCAACCTCGGTCCGCAGATCTTCTCGTTCGCCCGCTGCATGGTGGACGACGTGAAGCGCGCGGTGGATTGCGGCGTTTCGGGCATCGTCATGGAAGTGCCCTCCAGCCCGCACATCATTGAATACGCCTACAAGTGGCCGTTGCAGAAGGCGATCGATCTCTCCGTCGAATCGACCGCGTATGCGAAGTCGCAGGGCCTCGAAGTTGTCTTCTTCCCGATCGATTTCACGCGCTCGGAAATCACCTGGGTGCTCGATCTGATCACGAAGGTTGCAAACGAAGGCCACATGGACGCTCTCGCTCTGGTGGACACCTTCGGCGTCACCTCGCCGCACGCCATGCAGTACCTGGTGCGCGAAGTGAAGAAGCGCATCTCGAAGCGTCTGGAAGCCCACTTCCACATGGACTTCGGCATGGGTATCGCGAACACCGTTATGGCAGTCGCGGAAGGCGTGGAAGTGATCCACTCCACCGTGCTCGGCCTCGGCGAGCGCGCCGGCAACGTCCCGATGGAAGAAACCGCGATGGCGCTGTTGACGCTCTACGGCGTTGACACGGGCATCAAGTACAACCAGCTCTATCCGCTGGCCAAGCTTGTCGAAAAGCTCTCCGGTCACAAGGTTGCGTCGAACCGCCCTGTGGTTGGCGACCGCCTCTTCCACGTCGAATCCGGTATCATCGCCAGCTGGTGGATGAACTGCGGCGACTCGAAGCCCACCGAACTCTTCCCCTACACGTGGGATGTGGTCGGCCAGCCGGCTCCGCAGATCGTCGTCGGCAAGGGCAGCGGCATCGACACCATCAAGGCCCGCCTGCGTGCCATGAACGTTCCGTTCACGGAAGAAGAAGCCATGAAGGTTGTTATGGCCGTGAAGGAAAAGTCCATGGAGAAAAAGGACCTGCTGACGGACGAAGAATTCCGTGCAGTGGCCAAGGCGACCCTGCCGCAAGCCGTGGGCGCGTAAGCGTTCCATGCTTGTGTAAGTTCGGGAAGGGGACAGATCGTTCTGTCCCCTTTTCGTTTTTCGGAAGTTTACGGACATTGTGTGGTAAGACTCTCGTAACGAAAACTATTCAACTGGGACAAAAATGAACGCCGTCGTCTTAAAAGCCGCGGGCCAACTGGCCCTTGAACAACTCGACCGCCCGGAAGCGGGCCCCAATCGCGTCCTCGTTCGCGTGACGCACTCCGGAATCTGCGGTACCGATCTCGGTATCTTCAGTGGCCGCATTCCGGTGAAGTATCCGCGCGTGATGGGACACGAAATCGCCGGTGAAGTCGTCGAAGGCGGCGATTCCATCAAAGCCGGAACGCGCGTCCTCATTGACCCTGCGTTTAATTGCGGCCAATGCTACGTTTGCAAAGAAGGCCTCTTCAATCTTTGCCCCAATGGCGGATTGATTGGCCGCGATACCGATGGCGGATTCGCTGAATATCTCGCCGTGCCGCGCAAGCTGGTTTTCCCGCTGCCGGATAACCTGGATAACGCCGATGCGCCGCTGCTGCAGGTGATGACCACCTGTTTGCACGGCCAGCGCCGCATCACCATTCGTCCCGGCGATACCGTTGTTGTGCTCGGCTTGGGTGTGGGCGGTATGCTGCACCTGCAATTGGCGAAGGCCGCCGGCGCGAAGGTGATCGGCGTGGCCCGCAGCGCCTGGAAGCGTGGACTCGCGCAGCAGTTAGGCGCTGACCTCGTGCTCGCCAGCGATGACAAAACCGTGGGCGCCGTGAAGGATTACACGGAAGGCCGCGGCGCCGACGTCGTCATCGAGTGCACCGGCAAGCTCCCCGTGCTGAGCGAAGGCATCGCGATGGCGCGCCCCGGCGCAACCATTTTGTTGTTCGGCATCACGTCGGCGAAAGAAGGCGCGTTGCCGTTTTACGATCTCTACTTCAAGGAACTGACCGTGCAAAACGGCCGCGCTGCCGTGGGCGCCGATTTCCAGCCGACGATCGACCTCGCCTCGCAAGGCAAAGTGCAGTTGAAGCCGCTGATCACGCACCGCCTGCCGATCACCGAAGCGGTTGAGTCGATGAAGATGCTCGAAAACGACGTCGACGGACGTATGAAGATTATTTTGGAGAATACGTTCTAGTTCGTTGGTGGGGCGGGGCTTTGCCCGGCGGCTGCGCTTTGGCGCGGCTTATTTGGAAGAGGACTTTCTTTTGAAGGCCGGGCGAAGCCCGGCCGCCGCCCCAAGGGCCGCCCCACGTCACTACTCAAAACGTTCCCCGCGCTATTCTGGTTGAAGTTTGCCCAACTCCATCGCATCCACCGACCTCGCTACGCGCACGCGCCGTAAGATTACGCGGCGGCTGATTCCGTTCCTTTTCCTGCTCTACATCATTTCGTACCTCGACCGCGTCAACCTCGGCTATGCCGCGTTGCAGATGACGCAGGAACTGGGCTTTTCGAACGAGACCTTTGGCGTCGGCGCGGGCATCTTTTTCGTTGGCTACTTCCTGATCGAAATTCCGGCCACCGTGGTCGTCGAAGTGTGGAGCGCCCGGAAGTGGATCGCGCGCATCATGATCACCTGGGGCGTTCTGGCGTCCATCACTGGTTTGGTGCAAAGTGCGCAGCAGCTTTACTGGGCACGCTTTTTCCTGGGCCTCGCGGAAGCCGGATTCTTCCCCGGCATGATCGTGTATCTCACGCACTGGTTCCGTGCCGAGGATCGCGCGAAAGCGGTGGCGATGTTCATGACGGCCATTCCGATTTCGCAGTTGATCGGCGCGCCCATCTCCGGCCTCTTGATGCGCAACGTGCACTGGCTTGGTTATTCGGGCTGGCGCTGGCTGCTGATTCTCGAAGGCGCACCAGCGATCATCTTCGGCGTCATCACGTTCTTCTACCTAACCGATTGGCCGAAAGACGCACATTGGCTGGAGCCAGAAGAGCGCGACTGGATCACCAACGAACTCGAACGCGAAAAGCAAGCCAAGAAAGCGGTACACGCGCTCAGCGTCTGGCAGGCATTGCGCAATCCCGATGTGATCAAGCTGACGCTTGCGGCGTTTTGCGGACTTACGTCCATTTACGGCTTCGGGTTCTGGCTGCCCAAGATCATGCAGAAAATGTCGGGACGCAGCATTCTGGAAGTCACGCTGATCTCCGGCATCCCGTACCTGGCGGCATTCCCAGCGATGATCTGGAACGGCTGGCACTCCGACAAGAAACGGGAGCGCCGCTGGCACACGGCCATGGCCTTGTTCCTTGGTGGCGGCTTGTTTGTCCTGAGCACGGCCGTGAACGACAATCTCTTGCTCTCCATCCTGCTGCTCTCGCTTGCCGCGATGGCTGCGCATAGCTACATTCCGGTGTTCTGGCAATTGCCCACCAGTTTCCTTACGGAAGCCGCGGCAGCCGCGTGTATCGGCATGATCAACTCGTTCGGCAACCTTGGCGGATTCGCGGGTCCCTATGTGATCGGCTACCTCACCGATAGAACGGGCGGTTACGGGGCGGGCGTCGGCTACCTGGGAGCAATGGCCGTGGCGGGCGCGTTGCTGATTCTGTCGGTGCGGGTGGGTAGAGCACCCGCTGCGATCGGCAAGTAGAAGTAGCAGGCAAAGAAAAGCGGGCTTCGGGACGAACCCGAAACCCGCCATTGTTTACGGCTACGCCTGAATTACTTCTTGCGGCGCGCGATGTTGACGTCGGTGCAGATCGACATCACATCCAAGAACTTCTGGTAGTTCGCCGCGCCCACCACGAACGGATTCGCCTGGCCCTTCTTCCGTGATGCCAGATCATCCAGCATCTTGGGGAAGTTGTACATCAGCGGGTGATTCTGGAGAACGATTTCCGCCTTCGCCTTCTTGGTCACGTCCTTGAAGTGGGCAATCGACTTCAGGTATGTCTGCAAACCCTCGTCCGAGATCGGACCCGGTGTCAGAATCGTGCCGCCGTAAATCGCGGCAACGCGCTTCTTGCCGTTGTCCTTCACCTCGAAAATGTAGCCCATCGAGCCCGGTGTGTGACCCGGAATCGAATAGGGCATCATTTTAAAATCGCCCAATACGATCTCCTGACCTTCTTTCACATCGCCATCGCGTTTCGGTCCGGCAACAGCTGGTCCCTTCTTTCCGGCCGGAGGATTCAGAACGGCTGGCCAGTCTGGCTCGCCGATGTAAACCTTCGCGCCGTATTTGTCCTGAAAGTATGGAGCCCCGCCAAAGTGGTCCCCGTGGCCGTGGCCCATGACGATCATCTTGACATCCGCCGGATTCAATCCCAATTTTTGGAAGCCGGGCAACACCTGGGAATCGACCTGATTGGCGGCGAGCGCGTCGAACATCAGCAATCCGGCCGATGTCTTGAACACATAAATCGTGGTGCCTGAGTTGCCAATGGCGTAGACGTTGTCAAAAAGTTGCATCGCCGGAATCACGGGATCATCCGGGCGATTCGCGCGCGGAGCCTCGCAGAAGAAATGAGCTTCGTCGGCCCACTGGGCGCCGCCGACCTTCTTTGCTTTCTCAATGAGCGCCTTCACCTCCGGAGAATCCGGCTTTTCGGGCGCGGGTTGCGTTTGGGCCACAGCTGCGCCCAGGGAAAGGGCCAGCGTGGTTCCGATCTTAAGTTTCAGATTCATGTGCGATGTGTTCCTTCCGTACTTTATTGCCGTATATCTTGCCATGATCGACTCTGGTTCCGGCGAATCGCCCCGTTTCACCACCATCCGTCTCGGCCTGCAGCAGCGGCACGGGCGCGCCACAGCAAGTCGCAGCCAATGATTGTAGGCCCCTCTCCTCGACGCTGTCAAACCTCGTAGTTCACAAAAAACGTCGCCCACCTGTATGCTGCTGGACGATCTCCTCACTATGACAATGAGCAGGCCTGACGCCGCGAGAAGGGGTGGCCCTGACCCGTCTGAAAATCTTGGATATCTCTCTAAAATAATGACTTCCCTTCAAATAAAACTTGCCGCCGCATCCACCTGCGCCTGGAAACAGCGTGCGTCCAAAAGCAGACTGCCGCGCCCGTATCGCAAATCCGGTACGATTCCTTGGCATAGCTCAATTGCACTATTTGGGGTGTCGCTTGACATCCATTTTGCCATGTGGCAGAATCCCCGAGGTGGGTATGACAGATGTTTGGGGTCGAAACATAGTGTCTATCTGTTACTGAAATTTTGTACAGAGGGGGTAGCCTGGTGAGGCTAGTCACAAAAATTGTATTGTTTGCCGCACTATCCTGCGCTGCAGTTTGGGCTTCAGGGCACGGCACAAATTCACGGGACTGTCCAGGACGCCAGCGGCGCCGCAGTTCCAGGGGCCGAGGTTAAAGCCACACAAACGGACACAAACGCGTCTCGTTCCGCTACGACAGGTGCTGACGGCGGCTACGTATTGGCGAATCTGCCAATCGGGCCGTACCGCATCGAAGTTGCGAAGGATGGGTTTTCCAAGTACCAACAGGCCGGCGTTGTTCTTCAGGTGAACGCCGATCCGCTGGTCGATGTCTCGCTCAAGGTGGGCGCGCAGTCGGAAATCATCAACGTTGAAGCCAATGCGGCTCTCGTCGAAACGCGTAGTTCCACCGTTGGCGCTGTGATGGACAACCAGCGTATTTTGGAATTGCCGCTCAACGGTCGCAACGCTACTGAGTTGATTACCCTCTCCGGTGGCGCGGTCAGCTTGGACGCGGGCGGTTCGCAGGCGCTCGGCGGACGCAGCTTCGGCGGTACGCCTCGTATTCAGGTGGCAGGTGGTCTTGGCTACGGCACGGCGTACACGCTGGATGGTGCGATGCATATCAACTTCTCCAGCATGGGTTCCGTTTCCATGCCGTTCCCGGATGCCTTGCAGGAATTCAAGGTGGAAACGACGGGTGTTGGCAGCAATACGAAGAGCGCGAACTCGGTGAGCGCCGTCACGAAGTCCGGCACCAATCAGTTGCATGCAACGTTGTTTGAATTTTTCCGCAACAACGCGTTGAATGGCCGAAATTATTTTGCCACCAGCCCGAATACGCTGAAGCGCAACCAGTTCGGCGGTGTCGTTGGCGGCGCGATCAAGAAAGACAAACTGTTCTTCTTCGCCGGTTATCAATACACCTTCAACCGCGAAGATCCGGCCTCCCAGGAAGCCTTCCTGCCAACGCCGCAGATGCTAGCGGGCGACTGGAGCACCTATGCTTCGGCGGCTTGCAAAGGCTCTGCCCTTGCCCTTGGTGGAGCTTTTTCCGGCAATACGATCAACCCGGCCAGCTACAGCCCGGCAGGTTTGGCGATCGTAAATCGTATTCTCGCGCAGGCTCCGACACCCAATAACTGCGGCCGTGTGACGTTCAGCCGTCCAACGCCCAGCAACCAGTACCAGCCGGTGGGCCGTCTGGATTGGGTTCGCAGCGACAAAGAAACCATCTTCGTTCGCTACATGAGCCACTCCTATCAAGCGCCGACTGCATTTAGCCTTTCTCCGAACAACCTGCTCACGTCCACCGCGGCCGGAAACGACAACCTGGCACAGGCGTGGGCCGTGGGCGATACCTACGTGTTCAACGCCAGCATCGTGAATTCGCTCCGCTTGTCGATGAACCGTATCTATTCGAACCAGCTCGGCACGCAGTTCTTCAGCGCTTGCGATGTGAACATCAAGGTTTATTGCGGTTATGTTCCCAAGCGCTTTGTGCTTGCCGGTAGCGGCGGAGCTCCGTCGCTCGGCACCAGCATGGACGTCGGTGACGCGGTGGCGACGCAGAACATTCAGGCTGATGAGGAAATCGGTTGGGTGAAGGGTTCCCACCAGTTCTCGTTCGGCGCGAACTTCCGCTTCATGCAAGCGCACCTGCATGACAACTTCATCGACGCGCCCCGTTTTACCATTAACGGTTCCGGTACCCGTGACGGTCTGGCCGACTTGATGACTGGTAGGTTGGCGACTCTTGTTGCTGGCGGCCCCTATTACATTTCGATGGTGCAGTGGGGCGCTGGCTTCTTTGCTGGCGACACATGGAAGGCCACGCAGCGGTTGACCGTGAACTACGGCGTCCGTTGGGAGCCGTTCCTGCCGCAGCGCATTTTGGGCGGAACCGGCATCTCCAACTTCAGTTTGGCCAGGTTTAACGCCGGTACCAAGAGCGGTGTTTATCCGAACGCTCCTGCCGGCTGGTCGTATACGGGCGACCCGGGAGTACCGGGCGATGCGGGCATCACGAAGAAGTGGAATCAGTTCTCGCCGCGTCTCGGTCTCGCATGGGATCCGATGGGCGATGGCAAGACCTCCATCCGCGCTTCCTACTCGCTCAGCTACTCGGTGGTGGGTATCAACTGGCGCGATGATCCGTCGCAGACCAGTCCTTGGGCAAACGCGATGCGTGTCACGAATGTGAGCCTGGATGACCCGTGGGCGAACTTCGCTGGCGGCAATCCGTTCCCGCTGAAGACCGGTGCGGGCGCTCAGTTTGTTCCCTTCGGCGATTACATTTCGACGCCGCCGGATATCAGCACGCCGCGTACGAACTCCTGGAACCTGACCGTGCAGCGGCAGGTGGGCAGAGACTGGCTGGTGTCGGCTTCCTACCTCGGCAGTTCCACCAACCACATCTGGATCCACGATTCCGGTAACCCGGCAGTCATCCTGCCCGGTGTTCCAGTGTCCTCCAGTTGCGCGGCCACCGCTTCGGCCACCACATGCGCTGGTCCGGCGAACCTAAACCTCCGACGCCGGTTCACCATCGCCAATCCGACCGCAACGACCCAGATGGGTAACGTCGCCATCCTAGATGCGGGTGGCACCATGAACTACCACGGCATGCTGATCTCTGCGAATAAGCGCCTCTCGCAAAACGTCAGCGTGCAGGCCAATTACACCTGGTCCCATTGCATCAGCGACTCCATCGATTTGACGGCGAGCGGCCCGGACGCCGGCGAAGTGAACACCAAGCCGGGCGACCGCAAGTTCGACCGTGGCGATTGCAACGGCGACCGCCGCCACCTGTTTAACCTGACCACGGTGGCGGTGACGCCGAAGTTTGCCAACCGCACCACCAACATGCTGGCCAGCGGCTGGACGCTCTCCGTCATCTACCGCTTCCAGTCCGGTCAGCCTTTGAACATCCTCGCTGGCACGGATGCTGCCCTGAACGGCAACGTCGGTCTCATCTCCGGCACGTCGTTTGAGCGTGGCAACCAGATCTCAGCGCAGGCGTACGGCCCAGGCAGCGGCTACCTGAGTCGCTGGCTGAATCCAGCTGCCTTCGCGGTACCGGCTCTGGGCACGCTCGGCAACTACCGTCGCAATAGCGTGGTTGGCCCGGGACTGTGGAACTTCGATCTCGCTCTGAGCCGTGAGTTTCGCATCACGGAACGGCAGCGCATCGAACTCCGCGGCGAAGCGTTCAACATCACCAATAGCTACCGTCCAAACGTGAACGCGGGCGGTGCGGGTGGCACAGCAATGAACCTGACGGCAGGCAACGCGCTGTTCGGCCAGATCCGTAACGCGCAAGATCCGCGCATCATCCAGCTTGCTTTGAAGTACCAGTTCTAAGCACGCTGTACAAATCAAAAGCCGCGGCTGGGAGACCAGTCGCGGCTTTTGTGTTTACTGCGTACTGTTGGGGTTTGTTCTAACGCGCCGCCGCCGGATATGCCGGCACGGTCACGTGATCGCCGAACACCGCTTTCAGTCCTTCAATCGCGCAAGGCTCATCGTTGCCGCCCGGCATGCCGCCGACGCCGATCGCACCCACCATCTGTCCGTCCACCACGATCGGCAATCCGCCGGAATTCGTGAACAGATTGAAGTATGTCGTCTGGCGGGCAATCAGCGACGGGTTATTACGTAGGCCGGCGCCAATCGCCGAAGTCGGCTGGCGCATCTTCAACGCCGTCTGCCCCTTCAGCAACGCCGTGCGGATGTTGTTGAACACCTGCCCATCCATGCGCTCCATGTGAATGTACTCGCCCGCCGTGTCCAATATGAAGATGGACGTCGAAAATCCCTTCGCCGCCGCGAAATCCCGGCACACTTTTGCGATCCTCTTTGCCGTGGCGAGCGAAAGCTGATTGCCGTCAAACACACTGGCCGCCGCCTTCCCGCTAATCGCCCAGTCTGGCGTCGAGAGCGTCGTCTTCGGTGGGTTCGCCGTTGCAAACCGAGGCACCGGAGCATTCGCTGGATTCGGGTTCGGCTTTGCGGGCACGTCCTTTTCGAGCGGCTGAACCGACGCGCCGATCACTTCCGTCAATGCACGGTGCGCGCAGATTTCGTCGCTCCACACCGGAACGCGCGGAGCCGAGCCACCCACGCCAATCGCGCCGATCATCTGCTTGTTGACGACAATCGGCAAGCCGCCCGAGTTCGCGAACTCGTTCAGTTGGATGTACTGCAGCTCCCGCGTCTGATCTTCAATCACATTGTTCATCAGGATCTTGCTTGGCGAGCGCAACATCAACGCCGTACGCGCCTTCATGTCCGCCGTGATGATATTGAGATAACCTTGGCCGTCCATGCGGTCGAAGTAGACCTGGTTGCCGTCGTTATCCAGAACAATGACGCTGATCTGTACGCCTTCCTTCGCCGCGGCTGCTTCGCACACTTCGGCCAGGCGCTCTGCGGTCGCCATGTTGATGGTGGTGAAGTCCTGAATCTTTTCCGCGTTCTTTCCACTGACGATGAATTGTTCCGGAACGCTTTGGGCGAACGCAGCACCGGCAAACATCGCCGCCGCGCACGCCAGACGCGATCCGAACCGTGTCTTTTGCAGTTTCATGGGTCCTCTCTGGTTCCGCCTGGAGTGCCAGGCCTGGAGTCTCCGGCGCGAATCTGGCCCCGGATGGCGACGCAACCTGCCTTCGCCATGGCGTCCAGCATATATCAGGTCAAGCGCGGATGCCAGAAGGCGAACCGGCTAAAGACCTTGCTCGAAGAGCAGCTTTTGCGGCCGCCTCACGTACCGGAGTCCAAATTTTTCCGTTCCGTGCTTCTGAACGAATGCGACGGCTTCGGCGGGAGAATCCGTCACAAACACCTGATTCAAATCCTCGGCATCAATCGCACGATTCCGCAATAGCGACGTCCGCAGGAAATCGATCAACGGCGCCCAATACTCCGTGCCCAACAGTACGACGGGAAACGTCTTGATTTTGCCCGTCTGAATCAGCGTCGCCACCTCGAACAGTTCATCCAGTGTCCCGTATCCGCCCGGTACGGCAATAAAGCCGTAGGAATACTTCACCAACATCATCTTGCGAACGAAGAAGTACCGGAACTCGACGAACTTGTCCAGATAAGGGTTCGGCTTCTGCTCCTGCGGCAGAACGATGTTGCAGCCAAGCGACGGCCCACCTGCCTCTTTGGCCCCTCGATTCGCGGCCTCCATCAAACCAGGGCCGCCGCCCGTCATCACGGTGAACTGTGCTTTCGCGATCTTCGCTCCCAATTCGCGCGTGAGTTGATAGTACGGATGCGACTCCTGAAAACGAGCGGAACCAAACACGGTGATGCACGGACCGCAAAAGTGCAATGCGCGGAATCCATGGATCAATTCCGCAAAAATGCGGAACGCCCGCCACAGTTCCGATCCGCGTCCGTGCGGCCCTTCCAGGAAAAACTCTTCCTCCGGATTCGTCGTGATCTTTCCCCAGCGCGCTGCGCCTTTGGGTATGCCGGTATCTTCGAGCAGTTCGGACATGGACTCTCCTTCCACCGTAGCTCTATTCGTTCAGAGCTCTCTACTTCGATCTTGCCACTCGAAACAACTGCGCAGAAGGGAAAGGTGTTTTTCCGGATACGGAAGAGGATGAAAAAGGAGGGAGAAGAAGAAACAAAAACGCTGGGCGCAACCGAACGGCTCGCCCAGCGCTAAAGAAGGTAGCAGCTTTACTTTACAGGCAGGAAACGTTGCACGCGCTCGCCCTGGAATACTTCACCGGTGTACAGGATACCCTTCGAGTCCACGGCAATCATGTGCAGCCCAAAGAATTGGCCGCCATTTTCACCCATGGTCCCCATCTGGCCGATCAGCTTGCCATCGGAGCGGTTGAGGAAGTACACGTGATTGTTGGTCAAATCAGAGATGTAGAGCAGCTTCTGTTCCTTATCCGGTGAGAACATCACGCCACCCGTCGATCCGCCCACATCCGTCTTCGGATTCAGGATGATCTCCTGGTTCAGGTACGTGCCGTCCTTCTTGAAAACTTGGATGCGGTTCGCATTGCGATCGGCCGCATACAGCTTGCCGTCATTCGAAATGTTCAACGTCAAGTGGCCGCGGAATTCCTTCGGCATCGGGCCGCCCGGCTTGTAATCGCGATCCTTCTGGTCGATCGTGATTTCCGAAAGCTTATGGCCATAGGCGCCCCAACCGCGCTTGAACTGCAGCGTGTTCAGGTCGAACACCAGCACGCGGCCGCCCAAGTAGTTGTCGGCAACGTACATTTCGTTCGCCGCTTCGTCCAGGCGGATCTCTTCCAGGCCCCCCACAATCATCGGCGTCGTCGGTGGATACTTGCGGCGGAACGCCATCACTTTCTCGTCAATCACCACCGGAATCTGCTCGCGCAGCAGCGGGCTGCCTGGCGCGCGCAGGAACCCCACAACCGGACCCCGGCTGCCCTGTCCCGGCTTGTGATTCTGTGTCAGCAGCGCATCGCTGTTGTCGCCGCCGCGTTCGCGCTCCGGCGTGCGCGGCACTTCACCGACGAGTTTGCCGGTCTTCGTATCATATTTACGGACCGTGTCCTGGCCCAGGTACGCGAAGCCCTTGCTGTCAATCGCCATGCCATGGCCTTGCAGCGCGTCGAACGATCCGATCACATTGCCGGCCTTATCGAAGTGAATCATCGACGGAGGACGCACGCAGCAATCGGCAAGCGGCGGATTCAGTTCGGCTTCCAGTTCAATATCCGTCAAATCGTTCGGTCGATTGTAGGCCCAAACGGTGTCGTCGGGCGCAACGGCCAGACCGGTCACGCCGCCGATCTTCCACTTGTTCGGCAGCGGCTTCGGCCATTCCGGATCGAATTTAAACTTCGGCACTGCCGTATTCTGCGCGGTCAAGGCGCTGAATGCGGCCAGGACGCCAACGCCGGCCACGGCCAACAGCGCTTTCGTCCCCAAATTATTTCCGAGCTTCATGAAAATCTCCCCTCGCTGGACGGGTGTCCATTACTAGTTCCAAGGGAGTCTATAACGCCCGGCGACGCGGTGTCAATATATCGCAATGTGAGATTGCGGCTTTCGCCCGCCCGCAGCCTTTTGTTCTGCCGAACGGAACACTTGTTTATATTCAATAAGATATACGATCTGCCTGTGGCGCCTCACTTCCCGGTTTTCGGACAAAAGGTGCTTGTCAGAACTCATGGTCTTCTATATACTCCCTTGACGGGATTGCCCACCAAAAATCTCGTCAAAGGTCGGCCAAGGTGCCGGTCTTTTGGTGGAAAAAGGTTCATGAAGAATCGTTCTATTCAGAAGGGTCACGAATGCACATTGCTCATCTCCTAAGGACAAACGCACGGGCCGCTGTTCGCGGCATGCTCGGCGCGGCTCTGGCAACGTTTTGCCTGATGCCGTTCACCGCGCTGGCGCAACAGGAAGCCCAAAAGGCCGCCGTGCCTGGCGTCACGCCAACCGCCAATAGCATCGGTGGTGTCGTGGTCAACGCCGCTGGCGCCAAGCCGGAAGCCGGTGTTTGGGTCATCGCGGAAAACAAATCGCTCTCCGTTCCGTACCGCAAGATCGTCGTCACCGACGATCAGGGCCGCTTTATGGTTCCCGAATTGCCTTCGGGTAATTACGAACTGTGGGTCCGCGGCTATGGACTGAAAGACTCCGATCGCGTCAAAGGCGCTCTCGGCGGCAGCTTTAAACTCCAAGTGAATAACGCAGCCACTCCGCAGGAGGCCGCAAAGATTTATCCCGCCGCCTATTGGACCTCTTTGATCCATCCGCCGGCCAAAGACAAACTTCCCGCCAAGTTCGTCAGCCAGGAACATTGGCTGGCCGATTTCCGCTCGGGCTGCAACCAGTGCCACCAGACCGGCATGGCGAACATGCGCAACTTCACCGAAGCCAAGACCTGGGAAGCTTTCATTAAGTTGAACCCTGGTATGCAGCGCAACGCCGAAGGCCTGGGCATGGACGTGCTCACCGCCGCACTGGCCGATTGGGGCAAGCGCATCAAAGCCGGTGAAGTGCCGTCCGCGCCGGCGCGTCCCACTGGCATGGAGCGCAACTATGTGGTCACCGAATGGGATTGGGGCGCCAAGGAATCCTTCATTCACGACGTTGTCTCCACCGATAAGCGCAACGCCACGCTCTATGCGAACGGCAAAGTCTACGGTGCTGACCGCACAGGCGGCGGCCGTCTGTGGGCTCTCGATCCGGTGAAGAACACCGTCGAAGGCATCCAGGTGGTTCCGCGCGACGCCAAGGGTTTCAGCACGAAGCTCGACTACTATCACGCACTCGACGCCGCTGAGTTCGGTGGCGATTCCGAAAAGCAGTGGATGGCCAGCCCGCACAACCCGATGTTCGACGAAAAGGGCCGTGTATGGCTGACCGTTCCCGTCCGTCCTCCGGGGGTCGAGAACAACCCCAAGTGGACGCCGGAAGCCGTGGCCACGCCCACCAACGATCCGAAGGAATTGGATGAGGCCGCCAAGATTCTGATGTCGCGCAACCATAGCATGCAGCTTGGCTACTACGACACCAAGACCGGCAAGTTTGTCGGCGTCGATACGCCTTACAACACGCACCACCTGCAGCTTGATTGGCAGGGCCGCGTGTGGTCGGATGGCGACGTGCTCGGCATGCTCGATGCCAACAAAATCGATCCGAAGAATCCGCAAGCCACTGAAAGCACCGCCGAGAAAGCCTGGATGCGCTTTGATCCGGCCACCGGCAAGATCATGTCCACCGGCGGCTACACCGTCGCCATCAGCCCCATCACCGGTGATGTCTGGCTGCCCATCTCGCAGTCGAACGGCGTCAACAACCGCGTCTGGAAGCTCGACCCGAAGACCCGCCAGATGACCGATTATCCGCTGCCTCTGCCGGGCCGCTTTTCTCACGGTCTCGACTTCAGCACGGACGGCAACGCCTGGTTCTCCGCCGGCAGCGGCCACCTCGGCAAGATCGACGCCAAGACCGGCAAGTTCACCTACTGGGAACTCCCCGGCGTGAAGTTCCCTGGCACGGGCCCCGAAACCGGCAGCACGGAATATCCGTACCTGCTGTGGGTGGACCAGTTCGATACGCTCGGTCTCGGCAAGGACATCGTGATCGTCACCGGCACCACGTCGGATTCGATGCTGATCTTCGAGCCGAAGACCGAAAAGTGGCAAGTGCTGCGCATTCCGTACCCCATGCCGTTCTTCACGCGCGGCTTGGACGGACGCATCGACAACCCCAAAACCGGCTGGAAAGGCCGCGGCCTGTGGACGACGTACGCTTCTTACATGCCGAAGTTCACGGAAACGAAGATTGGCTCCGTGGAACACATCCAGCTCCGCCCGAATCCGCTCGCGAATTAACGTAGAGCGGAAAGGGAAGTAGTAACCGAGGGCAGACTCCGCAAGGAGCCTGCCCTTTTTTGTTTCACGCTCTGCCCCACACCGCGCCCGGCGTCCAGTCCTGCACTATCCTCGACTTTCCCCTGCGCGAACCGCGGCAACTCGCATCAAACGTCGAAATTTCTCACACTCCAGATGACTCGGGGCAGGGCACACCACGGCGTGGCGCAAACCATCACGGATTGCCGTTAGCCTGCGAATTTTTCGGTCAATCTGGTCTGCCTTCACCGCCAGCGCCTTCCTGTCGATCTTCGGGCGGCCGCCCTGCCCGAACATTTGTGCGATCTCGTCGAGCGAAAAGCCCGCGGCGCGGCCGAGTGCGATCAGCGCCAGGCGTTCTAACACGTTCGGCGAAAACACCCGCCGCAGTCCGCTCCGTCCGATGGAGGCGATGAGTCCCTTTTCTTCGTAAAAGCGAAGTGTGGATGCTGGCAATCCCGTTTGGCGGGCGACTTCAGTGATGTCCATGTGAGCCCTGTCAACTTTTCCCTTGACCTCAAGTCCACTTGAAGTGGGAAACTACACCTTACCAGTTCAAAAGACATGAAGGGACGCATCATGAACGCAGCGAATGTAAGCAAACAAGCTCACCCCGGCGAACAAGCCCAGCTTTGGAACGGGTCTGCAGGGCAAGCGTGGGTTGCGGGGCAGGAATTGCTCGATGGCCTCTTTAAGCCGTTCGAGAAATTACTTGTGGATACGGTCGGCGTCTCCGCTGGAAACCGCATCCTTGATGTGGGATGCGGCGCGGGTAGCACGACGCTCGCCGTTGCCCGCGTGCTCGGAACCCAAGGAGGTTCCATTGGCATCGATATATCCGCACCGATGATCGAGGCTGCACGTGTGCGCGCCCAACGGGAAAACCTTCCGGTGGACTTCATTTGCGGAGATGCTCAGCTCCAAGAATTCACCCGGGGCACCTTCGATGTGATTCTGTCCCGCTTCGGAGTCATGTTTTTCTCCGACCCCGTGGCCGCATTTGCGAATCTTCTCCGCGCCACGCGCGATGGCGGAAAACTCTGCTTTGCGGCATGGCGAAGTGCCGCCGAGAACCCGTTCATGACCACAGCCGAGCGTGCCGCGGCACCGCTATTCCCCGGCGTGCCCCTCCGTCGCCCCAGCGCAGCCGGACAGTTCGCCTTTGCCGATCCGCATCTCGTGCGCAACATTCTCAGCGAAAGCGGATGGAAAGACATTTCGATCGAGCCCATCGATGTTCAGTGCTCGATACCGGAGCACGGGCTGATCCCTTACTTCATGTCGTTGGGTCCCCTCGGGACCGCCTTGCAGAACGCCAGCGCCGATTTGCGCGCAAAGGTGATCGAAACCGTGGGCCCCGCTTTTGAGCCGTTTGTATCTGGAAACGAGGTGCGTCTAACGGCGGCCTGTTGGATGGTGCGGGCAAGCGCAAACCCTCGCGGCGAATGAGTGTATCGATCGCTGGCGAGGTAATCGATCGAATACCCGTCGCGCCCCAACTCCAACATGGTTTCGCGCCGCCTAGCGCTTGGTACTGGTACCGATTTTCAGCCGGGAGGGCCCAAGAATACCACTACAATTTGAGACTTTTGTCCGTCGATTCAATCGCGACTGCCCAGCAGACTAAGAATCGATGAAGAACAAATTGGACAAAGTCGCCGTAATGGTCAGCCTGGTTTTCTTGTCGCAAACGATGGTTGCGGGGGAACGTACCGCGCCGCTGCAGGTCAGCGCTACGGTTCAGGCCCGCGCCCGCTGGATCGCGGTTTCTTCGAACGAAGTCACCGTGGGCGTAACGATGTATCCGAATGTCCGTGCCCAGGTGTGGGCTGCGAAAGGTGAGTGCGGCACGCCTGTTTCCGCTCATCAGATCGCGGACTCCGGAATTCATAAAGTCACGTTCACGCCACAGGAGCTTGACGGCACCGATCAATTCTGTGTCGCCTCGGGTGACGGAGCTGTGCAGTCGGCTGCGAATCGCCCGCGTTAATAATCGACGGTGAGCGTGATGTTATCCGTATACGTCCCGGCTTGCAACTGATGTTGACTGGACGTGATGCGTCCATACACGGTGTAGTATTTCGTCGTGGATGTGGACGTGAGCGTCATCGAGTCGGTGAGTGTATAGGTGCTTGACGTACCGTCGCCCCACACCTGCAAACAGCCCGCGTCTCTGTACAGGTTATAGTGCATCGTGTGGCCGCTGGATAGCATGGTCCGGTCGGAGAAGGATCCGTTGCCGGGACTCAGAGACACCGCGTAACTGACATCCTCTCCTGTCGTTCCGGTGCACGTGACGGCCACCGTGCCTGTGCTGAGTATCTGTTCACCGGTGAGCGGGTCATAAGAGCCGAACGCCGCCGACCCGGAGACGGTGCACGTCGCTGCGCTGGCCACGCCGCTCACGACGATTGTCGCGATAAACAGAAAACGTAACATCATCCTTACGCCCTTTACCTTTCCCCCGCACACACCAGTGGCCCAATCTTTGGCACCACCGCATCGGCTGGCGCGTGTTCGATTTTTGCTACGCACGAGTGTTTGTCCCACTCGGCGTGAATCCGCGCGGGGTAGCTGATGTTTGTGACGAACACCTCGCCGCGCAACACGACCGTGTATTCCTCAGGCTGCCCGTTCAACGTCACCGAGGCGCCGTTCGGTACGTCGGCGCCATCGGCGGTGTGCAGAATCAGTGTGGCCCCGCCTTCCACTGCGCGTTGGTACATCAGGTACACACCGCTGCGTGCCATGGGCACCACGGTTCGCTCTTCCAGGTCCAGGCTGATGTCGGACGGAAGAGTCGACTCATCCAAATTGACCGTGTTCAGGTTGTAGGGCACCATCCACGGCAGCAAAGCGAATCCCTGGCGATTCGTCTTCGCCGCCAACTGATGGTTTACGTAAACGGGTATACCCTTCTCGCCTGGAACTTCCACAACACCGAAGCTGTCATTGAGCCAACGCGAGGTCATCAGGTGCCGGTGCATCAAGACAATGGAACCGCGTTCAATGAAGCGCCAGCTCTGACCACTTCCGCGCTGGTTCATTTCCACTCCATAGAAGCCGTCGGAGTTCTGATAGTAAAGGCCTGCGTCGTTGCCCTGCTGGTCGAGGTTCGTGCTGCGAACACGGTATCCATAGCCGGGGCCGAGCGGAATCGAGCGGTTCACTTCCATGGTTGCCGTCCGGGCATCCGGAGTGGCCAGTCCGCCGGCAATCGCCGTCGTCCGCTCACCCAACGTGCGAACAAAGCTCACGTTTAGCGTCTTCTGGCGTGAGTCCAATAGCGAGTAGGTCGCGTTCACCGTCAGGTAGGATCTGCCGATACGGAGTCCAACTGAGGCGGTAACAGCCTGCGCACTCAATTCGGTGCGTCCGTCGCGCTTGAGGTACCCACCGGACACAACTCCATGATGGCCAAGCGATCTCGAGACCTGCGCCTGCAATAGCGTCCTGCTGGCGAGTTGCCAATCCTGCAACCCAACCTGCCGGAAATCGCGGTCTGCTTTCTGCAGCTGTGCCGCGAGTCCAAAACCCCGCTGCTGTCGGCTGAGTTGTGCGTAGTAGAGGATTCCGCTCGAGAATCCCTCCGCCCCGCTGGCCGCCATGCCTGCGCCGAGAATCGCAACGCGAGGGATGGCGTACACACCGCCCAATCCACCCGTCGCCGAACGGGGTGTCGCTTCCAGGCGACCCTCCATGGTCAATCCTCTGCCAAACCCACGCCGATAGGTGCTTGCGGCGAAAAACGATCGATAGTCGAAGTTTGAAACTCCGAAGTTATAGCGAGGGCTGCCCGCCTCATATGTAAACTCGCTCACACCGGGCCGGAGAAGTTGGCTGGAGCGGATGTAGGACTCCGTGATGACTTGTTGACGACCAAGAATATCCGTCACCACCATGCGAATCTGTCCCTGGTCAGAGAGCGTAGGAATGTTGTTGATGGAAAAAGGACCCGCGTCGATGGGCCTGCTCAATCGCTTTACGTTGTCCACATAGATATCGACGGTGGAAGGCTGGGCGGCTTGCCCGGTCAGGCCCGGAAGAACAACAGGAATAAAGCCCGGTTGGGTGGCAAACTTGCTTGCGTAGCGCACGCCTGCGTAATACGTGGTTCTGGACCACGGAGAGATCGCACTGACCGCATCGCCGATGGTGAGCGTGGTCATCCGTTCCGGAAAATCACGCATGAATTGCGAATTAAGGCGGATCGGCCGGATGTGGCTCGTTAGATTGGCCCCGGCGAATTGCGTGGTGAAAACGCCATAGCGGCTAAACAGGCCGCCTTCCATCAGCCCTGAAAGACTGCGCTGGCCGTAACTCTGCAGCAGCTGAAAATCGTGATTAAGAAAGAGTCCTGGCTCCGGCCGGGTTGCTGCCGTGCGGATGTTGCCAAGCGCGTCCAAAAATGTTCCCCTGCCATCCCCAAGCGGCACGCTGATATCCAGTTGCTGCATTGCGGCGTCCAGTTTGTAACTGGCTCCGGGAATCGCATCGACCGGGTAGTAGTTGTCCCCATACGCGGCGATATGTGTCGGGCGTACTGGAGGCAAAGGCAGCCTCGCCCGGTAAAACACTCCCGCGGAGATATAAAAGCGCCCCGGCTCCCATTCGATGACGGGCTCATTCTCCGCGATGTCTTTCCCGTTGATTCGGACCGTGAGTAAGTTCTCCTTCATGGCCGGCTCGGCGAACGAGCACCCGACCACCAGAGATAGCCCAAAACCAAGAGCCAGCCCACGGCGAAGCTTTTCAAGGGCTTGGCACCAGCTCTTCATGGATATCTCCGTTATCTGTTTGAGCCTGCACAACAATCTTGGTGGCGTTCGCCAACTCGCTGTTATGAATCGTCCACTCTTTTTTCCCCTGTTGCAGGACATAGCTGGCGGAGCCTTGCACTTGACTGACGGCGCCCGAAGCGACGTCGGTCACTGAGAACCGCCGAATCTGGACATGGGCATTGCCGCTATTGCTTACCGACAGAACCATGCCGTCACCCGCACCGTGTTTCGCGCTCCATACAAGATGTGGCGCGGAGACTTTCGGCTTGAAGAAGATCGGAACGCTGATTCGCAATAGAGTCCGAAGGCCGTTCACCCCCGGCTTCGGAGCCGGTGGAACCTCCTCCAAAATCAAACGAAATGTCGATTCGGAGGTGTCCGGGCGGGGCTTCCGCATACCAAGGCGTATATATTGCTGATGTCCCGGAAGCACGGAAAAGATGGGTGGGTTCAACAAAATCTCATCGTTTTCTGCCTGAATCTCTTCTCCTCCGTTCGCGTTCCAGGCGACTACGTGGGCCTGGACCGTCACCGGCTCATCGCCCAGGTTCTCCACCTGAAACGTCGTCCGGAGCTGCCGGGAGGACAACTCAATGCGCACCGGCTTTACCGCATAAGAGCCGGCCTGCAGAGAGAGTCCTCCCGCGAACAACAACAGACCGAATAACGTTGTTGAGCTACGCAGCGCCATGGGATTAGAAGGTAATCGTTGCAACTACCGTGTCGCTATAGGAACCCGCCGGAGCGCTGTGCTGATCGGCGCCGATTTTTGCGTACACCGTCACGTTGTGCCCAAGTCCATCACCGTCCGAGTTGTCGAACGTCACACCGGTTCCCGACGTATTGCCCCAAACCGTGTTGCCGGTGTCCTGATATAGGCCGTAGGCCAAATAGTCGCTCCCGCTCTGCAAACGGCGCAACGGGGAAGCTTCGGTAGAGCCCGTGTCCGCGTGCGCACCCTGCCCGAGCGTGATCACCGGATCCACCACGTCGCTGGTACACGCGATGGTGAGCGCACCGGTCGTCGACACAACGGCGCCACTGATCGGGTCGTAGGCGCCGAACGAGATGTTTGTTCCAACTGCAATGGTGCAGTTCGAAGTAATGGACGCGCTCGGCGACAAGTTCGCGGAATTGCTTCCGGCAAACGCGGCGCTTGAGAACAGGACCGTTACTCCAATAATCCAGAAAGCTGTCTTTTTAAACACAATGTGTCTCCTTTTTCTCCATTCGTCCCGCTTTATTGCGAGATGTCACCTGGGAGAACGCAACTCACGGGCCAAGTTGTACAGGGTTTGTTTTCTGGAAGATGCAGCCATGAACGCCGAAGGAAATGCACAGAAATGAGACACTCGTCGCAGTTTTCATACAACTGTTGCGATGCGCGGATGCGTTCGTCAAATCGCGAATTAATGCAGCGTAAGACGATTCCTAATAGGGCTGTCTCTTTTAGAAATTATCTGTTATACGCCGTGTGGCGGGGGGTACGGTCAGTCCTTCGGCTACGAAGATTTACTCAGTGTTTTAGGTGCTTCCTTTAGGGGACTAGGATGTTGCACTTATTTTGACTAAGGCAAAACCGCCGTACACTAATTCTGGCAAGTCATAGATTCTTTTGGAGTGTTACGATGTCTACTGTAGTCCAAGAACGCGCATCTGCTGTATTCCCCGATGCGCCGCCACGCAACGCACCGCGAGAGAAATTCGACATTGTCCTGATCGACGACGACGAAAATAGTATCCAGTTATTGACGGAAATGATTCCTTTAGAAAGTTTCCGTATTGTCTCGGCGAAACATTGTGAAGACGGATGCGAGATCATCCGCCGCCGCCGTCCGGCAATTGTTCTCCTAAATCCGCGAATCGTTCATGCAGGCGAGGTTGACGCGCTTGGGAAAATCCTCGCGATGGATCCAGGAATCGATGTCATCATTGTTGCGGAAGCCTATTCTCCGGATTCCGCAGTGGATGCCATCCGCCACGGCGCCTACGACGTCATGGCGAAGCCGCTGCAGGTGGAGCGATTCCAGCATAGATTGCAAAGCTGGTTACAGGAAGCATGGCTTCGAAAGAAGGCGCACCAGGTTAATCAGGAACTTGTCGAAGCGTTCCAATTCGCCGGAATGATCGGACGTAGTGCCGCCATTCTGGACGTATTTTCCAAATTGCGCCGTATCGCGCCACATTATCAGACGGCCCTTGTAACCGGAGACACGGGTACCGGCAAGGAGCTGATCGCGAAAGCACTGCACTCGCTGGGGCCAGTCTCCAAGGGGCCTTTTGTTGTCTGCAACTGCGCGGCGATCCCGGAACATCTGTTCGAGAGTGAATTGTTTGGCCATACGCGCGGATCCTTCACGGGCGCCGTTCGCGACCGCGTCGGTTTCGCCAAAGCCGCGCATGGCGGCACGTTATTTTTGGATGAGATCGGCGAATTACCGCTGCATTTACAACCCAAAGTGCTGCGATTGTTGCAGAGCCGTGAGATTCAGCGCGTGGGAGACTCCAGGCCGGAGCGCGTGGATGTCCGCGTGGTGGCCGCGACGAATCGGGACCTGCGAGTTTTGGTGAAAGAGCGGAAGCTTCGCGAGGATCTGTTCTATCGCCTCTCCAGCATAGAGGTTCGCCTGCCGCGCCTCGCGGATCGCCTTGAGGATGTGCCCCTATTATTACGGTATTTTCTGGACATATACTCGGCGCGTTACGGCCGTGAACCGATGAATCTCACGCGGCGGGCGCAAGCGGCCCTCTCTCGTTATGATTGGCCGGGGAACATCCGGGAGTTGGAGAATGTCATAGCGGGCTGCTGCATGATGGTGGACGGTCCAGTGATTGACGCTCACCATCTGCCTGTTGAAGTGAGGGCGGGAGCGCCGCATTGCTCGGGCGAATCGAATGGCGCTCTCAGCATGGCGGAGATGCATATTCGTCATGCGCGGGAAGTATTGCAACAGGTGAACGGGAACCGCGTCCGCGCTGCCTCTTTATTGCGTATCAGCCGTGCGACGTTGTACCGTCTTCTTCCTGGTGATGGAGCCGAAAAATCAGGCCGGCCATAGGCAGCAAATCTTTACTCCTATGTCGAAGGAACCATCCTCATTCGGTCTTGAGTAGCGCACGGTTCCTTCGATCTCCAGATGGTCGATGCGAAGGACGAGACGGCGCTCGCTCGGAATCGCCTTCTGCGCCTTCAGCCTCAGACCAGAGCGCGAAACGTCCAGAATTTCGGCGTCAAAACCGCCAAGACCATCCGCGGTCACCGGCACGACTCGATTCAGAGTCGGATACCGGGGTTCCCGGCGCCGCTCGTCTGGTTTGTTTTCCTGCATCGGCATAGCCATATCCATCGAAATGCAATTGGTGTGCCGTTGAAGCCGATCAAGCGAGAAGACGAATTCTCAGACACTTAGAACAATAGTGGGTGTAATTGTGAAGAGTTGGTTGCACGGTTCTGCGACAGTGTCTCAAGAAAAGACACTTCGAACTTCCCCCTTATCGCTAAGTGGAGAGAAACATTAAGGGGAAGGCAGGCATCCGAATTGCACCTCCCATGCGGTCAGGACCACGGGAGCAACTACCAATGCTGGCTCGGATAATCAGATCAAAAATCCTTTCGATAGTCGCGCTGGGCACGGCCATCTTTCTTTTGGTGTTGGTCCTCAGTCTGATGGGTACGGAGCAGAAGTTCAATCTGCTGGTGGTGTTGTGTGCCTTGCTGGGACTTGCGCCCGTCGTCATGTTTCAGCTCTACCGCCGGGATATGAGTGTCCGGGACGACGCGGAGACCGAGCTTCGCGAGAGCGAACGGCGGTACCGGCAGTTAATTGAATACTCACCAAACGCGATCTGTGTCCACGAAGGTGGAAGAATTCGTTATGCGAACACGGCTTGGGTCAAGATGTTAGGAGCCGAAAGCGATAAAGAAATACTGGGAAAGCAAGTGCTTGAGTTCTTCGCGCCCGCTTCGCAAACTGAAGTGAAGGACCTGATCTCGCGGCTCTATCGCGGGGAAGGAACACCGCATGAGCAGCACCTGATTCGGCGCGACGGCAGTTCCATGGATGTTGAGATTTGTGCTGTGTCCTGTCTGCGGGAACGCGGTGAGACCGTACAGATCGTTATTCGCGACATTACGGAACAGAAGCGGGCCCGCGAGGCGACCGCAAAGGCCCTGGAGTTATCGCGCCAAGCCACTCAAATGAAGTCCGAGTTCCTTGCGCACATGAGCCATGAGTTGAGGACGCCCATGAACGGCGTGATGGGAATGGCGGAAGTCCTGCTGACAACACCGATCTCCGCGGAACAGAGGGAATACGCGGAAGTAATTCGATCCTCTGCCGGACAGCTGATGTCGTTGTTGAACGATGTTCTGGATCTCGCGCGCTTGGAAGCGGGCCAATTGCAATTGGAAAAAGACCCATTCGATCTGCGTGCCGTCGTCAGTAATGTGGCGAGTCTCTATTCGACACAGGCTCAATCGAAGCACCTGCGATTTTCCGTCACAATCGCCACGGATGTTCCCGCCCGCCTATGGGGCGACGAAGCGCGTCTTCGCCAGATCCTCACCAACCTGGTGGACAACGCCATCAAATTCACCGAGCAGGGAGGCATATCCCTCCGGCTCACTTGTTTGGGATCCGTCAATGGAGTGTCCAAACTATACTGCGCTGTGGAAGATACTGGAATCGGGATTCCTCGCGAAAAGCAGGAGCGCATTTTTGACAACTTCGAACAGGCCGACGGAACGATCACCCGCGCGCACGGAGGCATGGGGCTCGGACTATCGATCTGCCAGCGATTCATTCATCTCATGGGCGGCGAAATCGGTGTTCATAGCGCGTCCAATGGTGGTACCCGCTTTTGGTTTACGGTGGACCTTCCGGTGGCGGACGATCCAGTTCCGGCGATCTGCCGGCCAGCCGAAGCCCTTGTTCACTAGCCGGTTGAAACGGCTATGAACGTACTCCCGCCAACCTGCCCACGATTCGGGTCCACAAGCCGCTGGCAAAATACGCGGCGAGTAGGAAAAGAAGCGGTTCAACCGGGTAACGATAGCGCGGAGAAGACTGAACGAAGTAGTAAATCACCGGGTATGCGATGAAAATCGCGGCGAACATATCGGCGCAGGGCAGTCTTTTCCGCATCGCCTGAATGAGTCCCGCCAGTCCACCCAACGTCAGAAGAATCTCCAACGCGGACTGCAACGGCCGCCTCATGTTTGGCACCCAGAACAGCCAAAATCGATCGAGCGTCAGGGTTGTGAACTGCCTCTTGTGCTCAGCGACCCAAGCGAAGGCTTCCTGCATTTTGGCGCGATTGTAAGCAGGTTCACCCAACTGCCGCAATCTCGCGAACTCTTCCTTGCCACCAAAAGGGTGAACCAGATGAAACCAAGGTTGGCGAACGTTATACTCCAGATCCGCCGTGGCGAAATCATTGTGCGAGACCTGCAATTCCAAGCCGAGGTTTTGCCGGGTCCAGATCCACTCGCCGAAAACCTGGCGATTGCGCAATGCCCAAGGGGTCAGCAGCAGGACCGTAAAAACGGCCCCGGCCGCGGAGAAACGGATCACCGCCCACCTCTGTTCCGGATAACGGAACAGGCAGACCAGCACCCACACCGCAAGCACTGGAACCACGGACGGATTGAATAGGCACGCGATGCCCGCTGCGAGTCCCACCTTCATGCCGCCGTACACGTCAAAACGGCCGTCGGAGAAAACGGGAGCGACCAACAAGAGGAGCGCTATGATCGCCGCGGCCGTGAAGGAGGACTCAAAGACGCCGCTTGATTGCGCCCAGAAATTGATGGGCAACAACGCACCGGCCAGTCCTCCCACGATTCCCGCGGAAACATTGAGTTGCGCGGCCACAGCAACAAAGGGAAGTAAGGCGAAGCCGAGCGCGGCAGCCGCCGAACAGAAGATTTGGCACGCCTGATTCAGAAATGGCGAGCCATCAAACATCCGGATGACAAAGCTCAGAAGCCACGGATAAAGCGGCATGGTGTGTGCCGTCGGGCCGGAACCAGCTCCGAAGGCTTCCGCGAAACGCCAATCCGCGGCTAGCGACTTCGCGATGTTCAGGGGCTCTCCCCCAATGACGGATGGCCCGGCACGCAGGATGATCGCGCAGCGTACAAGAATCGCCACCAGAAAGATCACTATGGACCAAATCACCAAGGATGAAGCGCGTCCGGAGTCACGATCACTTCGATGGACGCTCATTTATAGAAGGCCGACCAGGCGGGAAGCAGCGGAAATCGCAGAGATGAAGGAATAGCGCGAACGCCAGTTCATCTCGACCCTCGAACGGAGTGAAAAATTTCCCACATGGCAGTGGAAGGGCGCGGCGAAAAAGAATTTGGCTCCTCGGGTAGGATTCGAACCTACAACCCTTCGGTTAACAGCCGAATGCTCTACCATTGAGCTACCGAGGAACGTCAGGTGGGTACTTACTCATTACAGCAAACCGGCACGGATCGTGTCAATTTCGGAGCCTCGAAAAGTTTGCGATTGGCGCTGTAAAGCACTACAAGGCCAGCAGATGTCTCTTCGGCCGGCCCTGTAGTGTCCTTTGTGTTCGCCGAGCGTTAGGCTGCTTTGGCGGGTTCTTGCAACAAGCCGGGCAGTATCGCGCGCAGCACGTCTTCCACTCGCTCGGCGAAGACAAATTCCATCTCCGCGCGGACTTCTTCGGGTAGATCCCGCAGGTCTTTCTGGTTGCCGCGCGGCAGAATCACTCGCTTCAATCCCGCGCGCCGCGCCGCCAGCACCTTTTCTTTCACGCCGCCGATGGGCAGCACCAAGCCGGTCAGCGTCACCTCGCCCGTCATCGCCGTATCGCGCCGCGCAGGAGTGCCTGAGTACACCGACGCAAGCGCCGTCGTCATCGTCACGCCCGCCGAGGGGCCGTCCTTTGGGATCGCGCCGGCCGGAACGTGAATATGCAAACCAGCGTTGAGGAATTTTCTAGGGTCGATACCCAGTTCCACAGCGTGGCTCCACACGTAACTGCGCGCGGTCTTGGCCGATTCCTGCATCACGTCGCCGAGCTGGCCGGTGATCGTCAACTCTTTGCCGTCAGGCAGCAACGTCGCTTCGATGTAGAGAACGTCGCCGCCGGTCTCGGTCCATGCGAGACCCGTGGCCACACCGGGCGGAACTTCGCGCCGCGCCTCTTCCTGTTGGAAGGGCTCGGGGCCAAGCATGTCCGGAATCTGCTCGGGCTGCACCAGGAACGGAGCGGGTTCGCCTTCGGCAAACTTCCGCGCGAGTTTCCGCACCACACGGCCTATTGCTTGCTCCAATCGCCGCACGCCTGCTTCACGCGTGTAGGCGGAGATGATCTTCTTCAGCGCGGGCTCACTGATCTGCACCTGCTCCGCCGTGAAGCCCACTTGCTTGAACTGGCGCGGAATCAGGTAGCGCTCCGAAATCTGCGCCTTTTCTTCTTCCGAGTAACCCGAGAGGCGCAGAATCTCCATACGATCGAGCAGCGGCGCGGGAATCGTGTCCAGCGAATTCGCGGTGGTGACGAACATCGCCTTCGAAAGATCGAACTGCAGATCCAGATAATTATCGCGGAACGTCTTGTTCTGCTCAGGGTCCAGCACTTCGAGCAGCGCCGCCGCTGGATCGCCACGGAAGTCGCGGCCCAGCTTATCGACTTCGTCCAGTAGCAGTACGGGATTGGACGACCCCGCGCGCCGCATTGCTTGAATGAGACGGCCCGGCATCGCGCCGATATACGTGCGGCGATGACCGCGCAGTTCGGCTTCATCATGCAGGCCACCAAGGCTCATGCGTTCGAACTTGCGCCCCAACGCGCGAGCGATCGATTGACCGAGCGACGTCTTGCCCACGCCCGGCGCGCCAACAAAGCACAGTATGGGCGCCTTCGCTTCCGGATTCAATTTCAGCACGGCCAGGTGTTCCAGAATTCGATCCTTCACCTTCGCGATGCCGTAGTGATCTTCGTCGAGCACCTGCCGCGCGCGCTTCAGATCAAGATTATCGGGCGTGCGCGTGGTCCACGGCAGTTCGATCACATACTCCAGCCACGTGCGGATGATGTTGAATTCAGGCTGCGCCGAAGACATCTTTTCCATGCGGCCAAGTTCGCGCTCGGCTTCCTTGCGAACGTCTTCGGGCAGGTCCACCACAGCCAACCGCTTGCGCAGATCCTCGGCTTCGGCGGCATCGGTGCCCTTTTCGCCCAGTTCGTGTTCGATCGCCTTCTTCTGCTGCCGCAGAATGTATTCCTTCTGCTCGCGCGACATTTCGCCCCGCGCTTCCTCGGCGATCTTGTTGCGCAACTGCAGCACTTCCACCTCGTGCGCTAGCCACCCGTGCACCGCACGCAGAGCTTCCACTCGCGTGGGCGCTTCCAGCAGAGATTGCTCTTTGATCGCATCCAGACCCATCAGCGAGGCAACCAGATACGCCAACCGCAGAGGATCCTCATGCGAGGTGAACATGCGCGCCAGCTCTTGCGCTGTCGCGTTGGGAGCCTGAATGAATCCCGCAAACTTCGAACCAAGCTCGACAATCGCCAGCGTCAGCGCTTCCGTCTCGCGGCTGGAATCATCGGGAACCGGCAGCGTGCGCACGCGCGCCGAAAGATACGGACCCGATTCGTCCACCTTGACGATCACCACGCGCTCGGCGCCGTAGACCAATACCTCGGCGTGATCTTCCTTCGTGCGATTCGCCTTTCGGATGACCGCGCGCACGCCGATGGTGAACAGGTCAGCGCCGTGCGGCGTGTCCACTTGCGAATCACGTTGCGCGACAACGATGATTTCTTTTTCTTCCGTCTCCAACGCGGCTTCCACCGCGGCAAGCGACGCATCGCGGCCCACGGATAGCGGCATCAACAGGCCCGGGAATAACACCGAGCTCTTCAGCGGCAGCAGCGGCAGCGTTTTGATTTTCTCTACTTCGGACATGCTAGGCCTCGCGTTTCTCTTTCCCTGGAGCGTTGGCCTTTCGCCACACTCTTGCGTTTAAGATGCGTCGGCGTGCTTCTTGGATTCGAGGATCTCGAACACCAGCGCGCCTTCATGCTCGCCCGTGCTCACATCCACTTTCACGTGATGCCCGTCGCGGACGTCACCGGCTACCAGACGCCGCGCCAGAGGAGTTTCAATTTCCTTCTGAATCGCGCGCTTGAGTGGACGTGCGCCATACGCCGGATCGTAGCCCACGCGCACCAGATGCTCGCGCGCGCCTTTGGTTAGTTCAATGTCGATGTGGCGCTCGGCCAGGCGGGCCCGCAGGCCCTGTAGTTGAATGTCCACAATCTTCCCGAGGTCCTTTTCCGTCAGCTTGTGGAATGTGATCATCTCATCGATGCGATTCAGGAATTCGGGACGGAACAAGTTCCGCAACTCGTCCTTCTGCGCGTTCGACGTCATCACGATGATTGTGTTCTTGAAATCCACCGTCCGGCCCTGGCTATCGGTCAAGCGGCCGTCGTCGAGCACCTGCAACAGCACATGGAACACGTCGTGATGGGCCTTTTCGATTTCGTCGAGCAGCACCACGGAGAACGGACGCCGGCGCACCGCTTCGGTCAACTGTCCGCCTTCGTCATAGCCCACATATCCCGGAGGCGCGCCCACCAGGCGCGACACTGTGTGCTTCTCCTGATACTCGGACATATCGATGCGGATCAACGCGCGTTCATCGTCAAACAGGAACTGCGCCAGCGTACGCGCCAGTTCCGTCTTGCCCACGCCCGTCGGACCCAGGAACAGGAAGCTGCCGATAGGCCGCTTGGGATCCTTCAGCCCGCCACGTGCGCGGAGCACGGCGTCGGAGACGGCCTCCACGGCTTCATCCTGGCCCACCACGCGCTTGTGCAGTTCATCGGGCAGGTGCGTGAGTTTCTGAATTTCGCCTTCCAGCAGTTTAGAAAGCGGAATGCCGGTCCAGCGGCTAACCACTTGCGCGATGTCTTCTTCGTCCACCTCTTCTTTGAGGAGCATCGTTTCGCGGCGGTCTTCTTCCAGCCTCTTCTCGAGGGCCGTCAACTTGCCGTACTTCAGTTCGGCGGCCTTGTTCAAATCGTAGGCGCGCTCGGCTTGCTCGATGTCCACCTTCACTTGCTCGATCTGTTGGCGCAGCTCCCGCTGCTTTTTCAGAAGTTCCTGGTCCGATTGCCATTGCGCCCGCAAGCTTGCCGATCCCGTTTTCAGATCCGCCAACTCCCGCTCCAACTTAGCCAGTCTTTCGCGGGACGCTTTATCGGTTTCCTTCTTCAATGCCTCGCGTTCGATTTCCAGCTGCATCTGGCGGCGCATGATTTCATCGAGATCGGCCGGCATGGAGTCGATCTCGGTACGCGTCTTCGCCGCGGCCTCGTCGATTAGGTCAATGGCCTTATCCGGCAGGAAGCGGTCAGAGATGTAGCGATTACTCAACACCGCGGCGGCCACCATCGCTGAGTCTTTGATCCGCACGCCGTGGTGCAGTTCGTAACGCTCGCGCAGACCGCGCAGTATGGAGATGGTATCTTCCACCGTCGGCTGATCCACCAGCACCGTCTGGAAGCGGCGTTCCAGTGCGGCGTCCTTTTCGATGTGCTTGCGATATTCGTCGAGCGTCGTTGCGCCGATGCAGTGCAACTCGCCGCGCGCGAGCATGGGCTTCAGTAAATTGCCCGCATCCATCGCGCCTTCGGCTTTGCCCGCGCCCACCACGGTGTGCAACTCGTCGATGAACAGAATGATGTCGCCGTCGGAAACCTGCACCTCTTTGAGTACGGCCTTCAGACGTTCTTCAAACTCGCCGCGATATTTGGCGCCAGCCACCAGCGCGCCCATGTCGAGAGAAACGATTTTCTTGTTCTTCAGCCCCTCGGGCACGTCGCCACGCACAATACGGCGGGCCAAACCTTCGACAATGGCGGTTTTACCCACACCAGGTTCGCCGATCAGCACCGGGTTGTTCTTGGTGCGGCGTGAAAGAACCTGAATTACCCGGCGGATCTCTTCATCGCGCCCGATCACGGGATCTAGCTTTCCGATCGCCGCAAGCTTTGTCAGATCGTTGCCGTATTTTTCAAGCGACTCATACGTCGCCTCCGGATTCTGGGACGTCACGCGCTGCCCGCGGCGGATCGCCTGCAGGGTGCGGAGAATCCGCTGCTGCGTAATGTTTAGATCGCGAAAAACCTTTTCGTGAGTCGCCGCCAGCAGGACATGCTCGACAGAGACGTACTCGTCCTTAAGGTGAGACGCTTCTTTTTCGGCGCGCTCAATCAAAACCTTCAGGCGCGGCGTGACGTAAATCTGGTCGACGCCCGGAGCGCTGCCCGAAATCTGCGGAATCTTGTCGAGCTCCGCCATCAGCCTCTGATGTACGGCCGACGTATCAATCTCTGCCTTGGTAAAGATCGATAACATCAGCCCGCCCTCCTGCCCGAGCAGGGAAAGCAGCAAATGCTCTACCTCAATCTGCTGATGGCCGCGCTTGGTGGCCAACTCCTGCGCGTGGCGGAAGCCGTCTTGCAGTTTTTCGGTAAACCGGTTGAAGTCCATATGATTCCAGCCTTCTGTAGAAAACTATAACACATGAGTCAATTGCAGTGCAAGAATATGAGTGCGATCATATCATGTTATCCATGGAAGCAGGAAAAGTATTGTTTTTTCATTTATATACAGACTTTCGGCAGATTGTCATATCTGCCGGATCGCCTGTTCGGCCTGCCACAGGTGTCGCCGCTGGTGGGAGGCGGCCGAGCAGAAGGCCGACCAGATGCTATAACGCACCCGGCGGTCGAACGGCGAACGAACCTTGATCTTGTCCACCGGCAAACCGGCGGCCGCGCGTACAAATTCGTGGACCCGCGCTTGCGAAGCCAGAAAGCGGCTGACCACGAGACTTACGTCGACATTTTCCCCCGGGTGGAATCCAGCAGGTGCGGGAACGCGGAATTTGGAGGGCGGTTCCAGAGTCCAGATCAGCAGCTTGCCGATGAAATCGAGCCGGAAGGGAGCTTCCGCCACGAGGCCTTTGCGTCGGGCTTCGGCGAGGGCCTCCTCGAGTATCGGGAAAAATGCTTCCGAGCTGATGGTGAGGTGTTCGATGCACTCGGCCGCGGACCAGCGCCCCGGCGAAGGCCGTTTGCCGAACCTTGCCCCGGCCCGAGCGGCGAGTTCACGAGCGCGGGTGGAGATCGTCTGAAACTGGCGGTCGATATCCTCCAGCTGTGGATTCACACCTTTTATATAGCACGCGCTACAATCGCAGTCGGTGCGCATTCTCGACGTCGGCTGCGGAATCAACAAGCTTCCTGGATCTATTGGGATTGACAAAAATCCAAAAACCAAAGCGGATGTTCTGGTCGATCTTGATCATACGCCGTACCCGTTTCGCGATTCCTCTTTCGACGGGCTGCAGGCGATCCACGTGATCGAGCACGTGGGCGACGTGATGGCCAGCATGACCGAGTGGCACCGTCTGGTCCGCGCGGGCGGGGAAGTGTTCGTGGTGACTCCGCATTACACGGACTTTGCTTCTTTCTGTGACCCCACGCACAAATGGCACCTAAACAGCTTTTCCTTGCGCTACTTTGGCGACGACAACGCGGGCTACGGCTATTACACCGGCGCGCGGTTTCAGGAAGTCTCGGTCAAAGTGAAGCTGCTGGCGCTGTGGAAGTACCTGGGCTTCGAGTTCCTGGTGAACGCGTTCCCGCGCTTCCGGCGTTTTTGGGAACACTATCTCTGCTACGTTGTGCGCGGCAAAGTGATCGAATGGCGCCTCCGCGTCGTCAAATAGCGCGTGGTCAAATAGCTCCGTAGCCAAGTAACTCAAAGAAACGCAGAGAACTTTCGCTGGCGTCCGCCACTCATTAACTAAGAGACAAGCAGCGATGCTCGGCGCAATCCTCGATCGCCTTCGCCACACTGGCCGCAGTCGCAATTGGAAGTCCCATCAAGCCCTTGGACGCCGGGGCGAGGATCTGGCGCACCGCTACCTGCGCAAGCAGGGATTCACGATTGTCGCCCGCAATTACCGCCTGGCCGCGGGCGATGGCGAAGCCGACTTGATCGCTTGGGAAGGCGAAACGCTGGTGCTGGTGGAAGTGAAGTCCCGCAAATCCGACGAGCACGGCCCACCCGAGCGCGCCATTGACGACGAAAAGCGCCAACACCTGAAGCGCATCGCCCGCGAATACTCGCGAAAGACGGAAACTCCGTGGGAGCGCGTTCGCTTTGACCTGGTCACGGTCGTGTTTTCCACCCCGCCTCGTATCGAACTGCTTCGCGGCGCGCTCACGCCCTAGCGCCGCACAATCTAGTGCCACATCTCACACGCGCCTCCATCGCGATACGATGTCCTGTATCGCAATGTCTTCCTTCTCCACTCCGCGCGACAGCCGGTACTTTGAGGATTACCAACCCGGCGATATCCACGAATTCGGCAGCGTCCTCATGACCCAGCCGGAAATCATTGAGTTCGCGAAGCGCTACGATCCCCAGGACATGCACGTCGATCCCGACAAAGCCGGGCGCGGGCGTTTCGGCGGATTGATCGCCTCCGGCTGGCACACCATCGGCGTCACCATGCGGGTTCTGGTGGATCACTACATCTCCGCGGTAGCGAGCCTTGCTTCACCGGGCATCGACGAAATTCGCTGGCTGATCCCCGTTCGTCCCGGCGATACGCTGCGCGTTCGCACCACGATCACCGGCGCTCGCCCGTCGCGTACGAAGAAGGATCGAGGCGTGGTCCACACTCGCGTCGAGACGCTGAATCAGCGGGACGAAGTCGTGATGACGATGCTCGCGATGAGCATTGTGGGCCGCCGTCCGGCCAGTTAGCGCGGCGTGAGCCGGATCGCGCCATCCAGGCGGATCACTTCGCCGTTCAGGTATTCGTTTTCAATGATGTGTTCCACCAGTGCGGCGTATTCCGACGGTTTGCCCAATCGCTTGGGGAAGGGAACCGATGCTCCCAGGCTTTGCTGCACCTCTTCCGGCATGCCCGTCATCATGGGGGTTAACATGATGCCGGGCGCGATGGTGACCACGCGCACACCGAACTGAGCCAATTCGCGAGCCGCGGGCAAGGTCAGCGCCGCCACTCCGCCCTTCGACGCCGCATATGCGGCCTGGCCGATTTGTCCTTCAAACGCGGCCACCGAGGCTGTTGAAATAATCACACCGCGCTCGTCACCGATGGGTTCCAGTTTGGTCATCTCCGCGGCCGCCAGACGCATCATGTTAAACGTGCCGATCAGATTCACTTGAATCACTTTGGAAAATTCGTCGAGCGGCATCGCTCCGTCGCGGCCAACGATTCTCTTAGCTGGCGCAATACCCGCGCAGTTCACCAGTATCCGCGCGGCCCCGTGATTTTCCCGCGCGGCGGTTACCGCAGACAACGCGCTTTTCGCATCGGCGACATCGCATTCGATCGCGACGCCTCCTATCTCCGCCGCCACGGCGCTTGCTTGCTCGATATTGCGATCCACCACGGCGACCCTCGCCCCCGCACGCGCCAAGGCCCGCGCCGTTTCCGCGCCTAATCCCGACGCGGCGCCTGTGACGATTGCCGGCACTCCGTTCAATTGCACTCTTGCCTCGTTTCCATAAAACCGTTCTATCACGTCCGCGGGCGCGCCCACCGCGTCCGAGTCACAATCCTGTTCAACCGCATCTGGTTTTCTGCAAGCACGGAGGCCCTCGATTTGATTAACTGATGAAGATAGTTTGGCGTTTGTGCCGGACCCGATTCGGCACAGGGAGGTGCGGGTATGAAACCTCAGAAGAAGTTCGTCCTTGTCGCGCCGCTGTTTGCTCTCACTTTGATGACGGCCTCGCCGGCGTGGGCGCAGTTTGAGCCGGTCGGTGAATGGGCTCCCCGTTTTCACGAAGATCAGCCGGAGCGCATCCCCGGTCCCGATATCGGCGACTATCTCGGCCTTCCCATCAACGATGCCGCACGATTGCGCGGCGATAGCTGGGACGCCTCTCTCCTCACGCTGCCCGAACACCAGTGCAAGCCGCATCCATCGGATTACGGCTCGCGCGGTCCCGCTAACCTTCGTATCTGGAAAGAAGTGGAAACGGACACCCAGCGCACCATCGCTTATCACACCCACGTCTCGTGGCAGGCTCCGGAGCGCACCATCTGGATGGATGGCCGTCCGCATCCGGGCGAGAACGTGGCGCACACCTGGCAGGGTTTCTCCACCGGCACCTGGGAAGGCGACGTTCTCACCGTCACTACCACGCACCTGAAGATCGGCTGGATCCGCCGCAACGGCATTCCCCGCAGCGATAAAGCCGTGGTCACCGAACACTTCATCCGTCACGGCGATTTCCTCACGCTCGCGGTCATCATTAATGATCCGGTCTATCTAACCGAGCCGTTCATCCGCACCACGGACTGGCAGGCCGATCCTCGCCAACAGATCGCGCCGTATCCGTGTGAAGCCGTGGTGGAGATCGAACGCCCCACTGGTGCGGTTCCGCATCACCTTCCGGGAACCAACGCCTTCCTGAAGGAATTCCCGCAACGCTTCAACGTCCCTGAGCAGGCGGCTCGCGGCGGCGCCGATACCATGTATCCCGAATATCGCATCAAACTGACGCAAGCGGCCCGGAAGTAACGCTCGATTTTCACAAGTGAGAAGTCCGTTGAAACCCTAAGGGAGTCACGATGAAAGCATTTTTCGTTCGATTGGTGAAGGCCGTGCCTGTCGTTGTGGTGCTCGCGGGTCTTGCCCTATTCGGCACGCTGAGTGTGCGGCACGGATTCGCTCAACAGAACCAGAACTTCGATAACGTGCCGGTACAGGTTCTGCCGGTGCAGGGCAACGTCTACATGCTTTCCGGTGCGGGCGGCAACATCACGTTACAGGCGGGCAAAGACGGAGTGCTTTTGGTGGATACGTCCTTCGCTTCCATGGCTCCGAAGATTCTCGCGGCCATCAAGGGAATCACCAACCGTCCGCTGCGCTACATCATCAACACGCACGTGCATGGCGATCACACTGGCGGCAATGAAGTTTTGTCCAAAGCCGGTTCCACCATCGCTGGCGGCAACTTTGCGGGAACCACGTCCGACATTGGCAACACCGCGTCGATCATTGCCCATGAACGAGTGCAGCAGCGAATGACCGAACAGAAACCGCCGCTTGCCTTCGGCATGCTGCCGACCAATACCTACTTCACAGCGAGTAAGGAAGTGTTTTTCAATGGGGAAGCCATTCAGGTCCTGCACCAGCCGAACGCGCACACCGATGGCGATAGCGTCGTGTTCTTCCGCCGCTCCGACGTAGTGAGCACGGGCGATCTCTTCACTCCTGGCGGTTACCCGGTGGTGGATATTGAACGCGGCGGCAACATCAATGGCCTGATCGCATCGCTCAACCGCATCATTGAAATCACCATCCCGGCGGAAAAGCAGGAAGCGGGCACCTACGTGATCCCCGGCCACGGCCGTTTGTGCGATGAAGCCGATGTCGTCGAGTATCGCGATATGGCCACCATCATTCGTGACCGCGTGCAGGACATGGTGAAGAAAGGCATGACGCTTGATCAGGTCCGCGCCGCGAAACCCACGCGCGATTACGATCCGCTTTATGGCGCCACCACCGGCTTCTGGACCACCGACAAGTTCGTCGACGCCGTCTACGCCGGCCTGGCCCCCAAAAAGTAGCCCCATTTGTCCAATCGAACTCCGCTGGTGAGAGCGGGGATGCCTCCGCAGTAGTTCGTCAAACGATGCCTCCAAACGCAAAACAGGCGCGATCCCCAGGCAGGAATCGCGCCCGAAATGGAAAGCGTAAACGCGTCAGCCTATCGCGCTGAGCACGGCGTAGGGGCCCAGCCCGCATTGTCCTTCTGCTTCTTGAAGTGTGTGCTCGTAATGAATGGCAGGTTCAAGTACTGTGGATCGTCGACGATTGTCGTGACAATCAGCCATGCGTCGCCGTTCGGTTCATTTGTGCGCGTGTAGTATTCAGTCACCTTCGCGTTCGCGCTGACCGGCACACCGTTCTTACGCAGATAGCCAGCCTTAAGGTGATCGGTCACCACCTTCAGCGACCCGCCGGGCATGGGGCGATTCATCACGGCGCCGGGGCTGTTATTCGCAGCCGCCGCGTTTCCGGCAACTGGAGCCGATTCCCAGTTTGCAGCCGAGTATCCCTGCAACGTTGTTGCTCCCGCGGGAGCCTGGCTTGGCCCGAAGTGGAATTGCCGCGTTTGTGTGCCTGCATCCGTTTCCACCTTCAGGGTGCTGTCGTCCTGCCAATCGATGTGGACCCGGCCAGGAACACGCATGATGGCGGCGGCGCCGTATGCTTTGCACTGCTCGCCCGCGGCTTCGTCCTTTGCCGGATCCCACGTGTCGGCCACTTTGCGGCCCTCTGGATTCAGGGGAACGCTGGCGTAATCGCCCTTCGCCGGGGTCACCATGCGGTAGCGCCAATCTTCGGTGACCACCGAAACCCAATAACCCGTCAGATCCGTGGGGGCTCCCGCTTTGCCGGTGGCAGGAGGAGCGCCTGCACCGCCGCCTTGGGCTTGCGCGCCATACGGCAAGGCGAACACGGCAGCCGCGAAAATTAATTGATTAATCCATCTCACCGTCATGCACCTCGCTCTTTGGTTCGGCCGCTCACCCGGCACTGTAATACTGTACCGCCGCTCCGTTCCTTTGTGCGGTACGAAGCAATCCGGACCATCTGACGATAGGCGAAGCGCCTTGGCCGAGGCTTGCACAAATCCGGCTTCGAAGAACAGAATCCTTACACCCTGGAACGGTTCTTCGCCCGTCCCGTTTCCTCGCGGCGGCAGCCTCTCCCGATCCACTCCGATTCGTGCCAAGCTAACGAGTAACGGACATGGCGACCACAACCGCAACCGCACACAATTCCAAATACGCACCCGGACTCTCCGATCACGATCGCTTTCTGATCGACAAGTCCGAGGACGCGATTCGCGACGGCATCCAACTGGAACGTTGGTGCCGCGAGGGGAGCACCCGCCGCACCTTCGTGCTGAACCCGGGCCAGTTCAAATTAAAGAACCGGGCGGAAGGCTATTTCGGCACCATCAGCATGAACGGCGCCACGCGCACCGTCATGGGTTGCCGGCAGTATATCGACTTTGGGCACTGCGACCATCCAAATGCGGCCGAGTTGCTCAAGGAATTCGTGCTTGGCCACTTCCTGACGCTGTCTCATTGGACCAATCCGGACGGCCACGCCGGCGGCTTCGATTTTACTCGCAGCGTTTATCGCACCGTGAATGGCGAATACGGGGAGTTTGCCGAGAACGACCGCCAAGGCGCAATCGACTGGCGCGATCTCGACACGAAATACCGCTGGGCCCTGTTGACAGTCATGATCAACGACTTCTCGTTGAAGCTGGGTCCGATGAAGTATTACCTGAACGAAGCCGCATGTGTCGTCCCATTGCCGGAGTTCATGCACGTGGTGGAAAACCCGTCGCCGGAGAACCTGCTGGAAGTGTCCATCGGTTATCCGTTCATCGATTACGCGCCGATTCCGAACATCTTCGGTTATGGCCCCGGCAAGTTCGGTATCGCCGTGAAGCTCTACTCGTTCTTCCTCACCAAGGACAAAGAGATCAAAGTGATGATGGAGTTCGCCTCCGCCCCGCGCGCCAAGAAAGTCTTCGATTTGGCCGGTCTCGATCCTGTCTATGGTGCCGCCGATATGATGCAGACCATGACGCTGGGGCTCCTCGATTCACGCTGGATCCACGACATGATGGACACAACCATGCTCACCGAACACTGCTCCGTCCACCAGTTGCTTATGGATGGCGCGGCGGATGTTTGGGAAAAGTGGGTCGCGGAACAGAAGAGCTGACAGTATTCCTCGAATCTGGAGCGGCGGGGCTATTTCCGTGCCAGATGCACGCGCTCTGCCAGCAGCAGGTTCGAGGGTACCCGCGCGTAACCGTAACCAACGCGCACCGATAACGGCTTCGCTCCCGCGACGTATGCTTTACGCAGGTCCGGCTGCTCCAGCCAGCGGAACGATCCGTAGGGCCTGGTGTACTCTCCGTAAAGTTTCACGGACCAGCCGCCTTCTCCGAAAAAGTGAAACGGGATGCCTGAATCGTCCTGCAGGATCGCCGAACTATTCTCCAGTACAGCCGCGCGGATACGCGAAAAGTTGCGATGGTGCGGCATGTACGAAGTCGCCTTGAAAAGTGTAACCACGCCGCGACGGCCGGCCATATAGCTCAAAAACTGTGAGTCTTGCCGCAAGTACTCATCGGATAGATTCACCGTGAAATACGAAAGCCGGTGCACGCTCCGGTTGGCGTCCTCTTGATATTCCACTTCAAAACCTTTGTTGCCGATCTTTCCGGGCGCATGATAATTGGCTTCGCGGGGAATCACTTTCCCGGATTCGTTCAGGCGGATGTAACGGAAACCAAGGATGGTGTGGCCGGTGCGGACCAACTCATGCAGCACGGGCACAAGCAGTCCATCGGTCACCTGGCCGCGGAACTGGCGGTCCATTTCGCGCGTGATAAAAAAACTGTGCCCAATCTCCGAGGCCATTGCCGAGCGAAGGCTGCCCAGAAATACGCGCTGGTCTTTTTTCTGAATAGACGCGAACGCGGGCGCTGTGCCCGAGGGCTCCAGACCCACCAAAACATATTCTGGACTGTGCGGGAAATACAGAGTGGCGGTGAGCGCATCCGGCCCGCCGAAGGGATAGAACACCGGAGCCTCCCGAAGCGAGCCGCTCGTCAACTCCTTCTGCTGGAAATCGCGCAGGCCGGCCAGCCGGTCCCGTTCGGCATTTGCCCAAGCTGCGTTCATCGCCTGGCGATGATCGATCCATGCCGGATCCGGCTCTAGTGCGATGAACGGACTTCCCGGGCGGCCCGGCAAACCGGCGACGTAACGCGCCAGATCGTCCGCTTCGCGGGAACGGGGGATGGCGTCAGCGTACGCGGGGTTCGATTGCGCCTCAAGCGCGCACGGCATCACCCCGCCGCACAGCAGCATCGCCCAAACCGCCGGGACACTCCAGAAACTGGCAAATAAGGCCGAACGAAAATTGCGGAACAAGACACCAAACCTCGGACAACTTCATTTTCGCAGGTGCGGATCAAACCTGCCGCGACGCTAGGGGCGTGGCAGCTCCGGCACCAACTTCGGATGCGCGAAAACGACGTTCCAGCGATGAATGATGTACGACGTAAAAACGCCTGCCTTGTAAAACGGATCGTCTTTCAACAACTGCTCGGCTTCGGCTGCGTTTTCCGCTTCGTAGACGATCACGGCTCCGGTGTCCCCTTCAAAAGGACCCGACATCACCAGCTTATCGTCGGCTTTGATGCGCGTGAGGTATTCGCGGTGAGACGGACGGGCGGCCGCAATGGTGGCGGCATCAGGTGTGTACTGTATGACTGCGGCGAATTTCATATCGAACCGATTATACTCAAGCCTTGGTGCGTGCCACACGTGCCGAAATTCACTTCCGAAATACGATGGAACGGACCCAACTGAGCGAACCGGCGCGTTTCCGCATCCGGAATGCCACCGTCGCGCTGCTATCGCTGGCCTTCACTTATCTGTTTTTCCTTGAGTATTTGCCGCCCATCCGCCGCCGCGTTCGCCTGCCGTTTGATCTGCCGGCCTTTCACTATCCGTTTGTCGACTACGCCTTTCAGGCGCTTCGCCACGGGCGCTTCCCGGAGTGGGACCCGACCATCTACTCCGGCATGCCGTTCGCCGCAAACGTCCAGGCCGCGTTGTTTTATCCTGGCACGTGGTTTGTCTTCCTTGGGAGCCTGGGGCGCGATCATATCTCTTACCAAGCTTTGGAAGACATGGTTTTGCTCCACGTCTGGCTCGCTTTCCTGTTCACTTACGTCTGGTTGGTGCGTAGGCTTTCCCCCTTCGCCGCTGCCTGCGGTGCGGGTGTTTTCGCCTTCGGAGGGTATCTTCTGCTCAGTCTGCAGCACCTCGGCGTGGTTGTGGGCTACGCGTGGATTCCGTTCGGCCTTTCGGGAGTCGACGAATTTGACGACACCGGGGATTGGCGCCGCCTCTATAAGGTAGCCCTCGCCTCGGCCTTCGCGTTTCTTGCCGGATATACGCCCACTTGGGCGGTTTCGGTCTTTTGTCTGCTCGCCTATGCCGTCTTCCGGCGCCGGGCTCTCGTTTGCGGCTTGGGCTGCGTTGCCGCTCTGGTTGTCTCGATGCTGCTGTCGATGATCCAGCTTCTCCCTGCAATGCAGCTCAGCGCCATGCGCGAAGCGGAACCCCGTTACGGAAATGGACTCCGCGATCCCCTGTACTTCCTTTCCTACCTTGTGCCGAACTTCTGGAATTTTGCGCTTTCCACCGATGTCCACACCAATCTGGGGCGCGAGTATTTATATCTGGGAGCTCCCGGCATTCTGGGACTGCTGCTTGTCGTCATCCTGCGCCCCAAGAGTTCACGCGAATGGAGCGCCGTGCCGTTCGTCTCTCTACTTGCCGCAGTGGCCGTAGTGGTCACGAATCCAGCGGGTCTTTTCTGGAAGTTAATCGAGCATTCTCAACTGCTCACCCAGGTGATTCGCGATTTCTATTTCCTTGCTGGCCTCTCCGTCGCTCTTGCCCCGCTTGCGGCGATTGGAATGGACCGGCTATTGGCGCGTCTCCACTCCTCGACGTTCTCCGCAACGCCCTCTGCCCGATCCAACGCCATCGCCTACGGACTGAGCGCGGCGCTTGTGCTTTGGTCCCTGCGGCTGCTGTACGCGTGGCGATGGGATGCGCTCGAAAAAGGCTGGGCCAGCGCCGTGACTGTCACAGTGACCTTGGTCCTGTTTTTGGCCGGTGTGATTTTGATGAGTACAACCACGGGTAGGGCGCGCAATGTGTTGGTCGCGGTACTTCTGCTGTCGGTTGGAATCGACTACAAAGCCCAGGGCACCCGGAAGCGCTTCAACGCCTCGCACGACGATCCTTCTTATCGCAGCGGCGAGATGCCGAATCTCCAGTCCGCGGTTTACCGGCAACTGCGCGCCAACAATTCTTACCGCATTGCGATCGACCAGGGCGGCCCGTTTGCCCAGCAACTCCGCCACTTCGGTCTGACTACGCCGCAGGGCTTCGATCCGTTTCTCACCAGTGCGTACAAGAAATACACCGCCGGATTGGTGACGTATCGTTCCAACTGGGAGTTTGATCTTTCCCCATCCCAACCCGGAACGCTCTATGCATTCGGCGTCCGCTACTTTCTCACGATCGAGCACAACCCAAATTTCAAGTTGCTCTCGTCTTCTCCGCTGTATCGCCTGCTGGAGCCCTCCGACAGCTACATTAAGACCTTTGAACGCTTGGATGCGAAGCCGCCATACGGGTGGGTCTTCAATGCAGATACCATCGGAGTGCGCCAACTTACCTGGGAGCCCGAGCGCCGGGAGTTTCAGATGAACGCCGCCGCCGGAACCTTTTACCTTGCGGAGCAATGGCACACCGGATGGAGCGCCACCATCGACGGTTCGCCAGCTCAGTTGAATCGCTATCCCTCGCCGGATGGGCCGTTTTTCTCTGTCATGGTTCCGTCGGGCGAACATCGCGTCGCTTTCCGATTCGCCGACCCGGCATTACGCCAAGGTGCATGGATCAGCGCCGGAACGCTGCTTGTTTTCCTGCTTGCCCTGCGGACGAAGCGGCGCGATTAGTGATGGATCTGTTCTTCCCTCACCCAGCGCATCACAGCGTCTCTGCGCTTCCTCGACTGCATTTTCTTCTGGCCTTCCGAAAGGATTCTGCGCAGCAGGTCAAAGGCCGCGATGGCGATGACAACGGCAGGAATCATGATCGTCAGTTGGAGGAGTTCGCTCATGAAGCTGTTCCTTTTGGTGTCCGGTAATTCTCCCACAAGCGGAGAAGCGTGACAAGGCCTGTCGCCCGTTGCCCGGCGGTCCCGTTGCGCTGGCTATTGCTGTTCTTCCATCGGCAAATCCACACTTTCCGCATCCGATTCCGCGGTTGCCTCTAATGTTGCCCGTGTGTCCGGCAGGGAGAAGAAGGTTTCCACGTTCTGAATCAGCTCTGCCGCATGGGATTTCCGTGCCGACCAGACCTGCGTCACGATCGATAGAGGAATAATGACGGAGTTATCGGCGCCCTCAAACGTAATCCGCGTCCGGTATACCGAGTTTACTTCCAGCTTCACGTCGCTGAGCGACCGGCCGCGCGTGAGGACCGCCACAAATCCCGGGCCGCGCCACCGGAATAGCTGGTCGGTGAGCTGTAAAAGTTTCGCGAAGCATTGTGCGGAGTAGCACAGGACATCGGTTCCCATGCGGTCGCCAAAACGGGAGTTGATCAACTCCATCCGCTGCACGTAAAAGGCAACCACGTAGCTGTTCGCCTTGCTCTTGTCCGGCAGACTCATCAGGTAGGCTTCTCCCGCTTGCCGGCCCGGAAGTCCGGTGACCGGATCCGTCGATCCGATCAGGGCTGTTATGCCTTGCCCCGCCGCCGTGCCGGTATCGCCCGGTTTGGCTCTCAAGGTTGCTTCCAATGTCGGAGCAAGCTCTAACAAATGCGCGCGCTCCTGTAACGTCGAAAGCAGCTGTTGATTGGCATCCCGTCGGGATTCGGTATGAGATCGAAGGCGTTCTAACGCCTGTACCAGATGAATCTTGGCGACCGCCAGTTCGCCGGGACTCCTGGCGGATTGGACCAGGTTCCCTATCTCGGAAAGCGACGTTGTGATGGTTTGATCGTTTTCGTCGATCTGCGTTAACGCTCCCATAAGAACCGAAGCCATTTGCCGCAGCTCGCCGAAGGAATTGTCGATTTCCTTTTGTGTTTGCAGGAAGTATTCGGTGAGCTTTTGTGATACGGTCTCGGTCGTAATCTGCAAAACCGATTCGGATGGTTGATCGCGCAGGACGCGCAGCACCTCGTCCAGTTCACGATGCAGCTCGTCGCGGTCTTCGGTCTTGAGATAGGTCGAATTCTCGCGGAGATTCTCAACCAACGAGATTGCGAGCGCCTGCCAACCTTCTTCAGGCGTCTGCCCCGGATTATTCTGCGTAAACGTGGCGACGGACATGAACCACCCAAAGGACTTATCGCCGACCGATTGACACTACTACAGTGGAATCAGTAGCAAAAATTCTCATTCCATGAACAAGATAATGCAAAATATATGCGGTTGGCAGATTGATCCTACAGGGACGAAGAAAAATTGACGACGAAAAGTTGCAAGTTGGGTTTCGTTGATGTCCAGGTCGCGACTTGACTTAGAGCGATTGTTCCAACGGCAAGCAGGCCGCGCCGAACAGGCCGGCGTCGCTTCCCAATGCGGCGCGCTCAACGCGTGCCGGATTATTCCTATACGCAAAGGATCGCCTTCTCGTCTCCGCAATCATGGGTGCTTCAAACAAATCCCAGGCGCCCGCCATACCGCCGCCCAGTAGATAAAGCGGAAAATCGAAGGTATTAATCAGTCCGGCCAGCAGAATTCCTAACGCGCTTCCGACACTGTGGAAGATGGAAAGGGCGCGCTCGTTGCCACTCTTGGCCATCGCGTACACTTCGGCGGCGGTCAAGTCCCGCCCAAGGTTCAACATCTTCGCCATAGCGGAAACCGCGGTGGCCGAGGCGTACTTCTCCACGCATCCGGTATTGCCGCATCCGCACGGGTTCCCGTTCGGTACCACGGTGATATGGCCGAGTTCCGCTGCCATGCCGCGCGAGCCGCGCATGACTTTGCCGCCGCTGATGATGCCTCCGCCGATGCCCGTGCCCAGCGTCAGCAGAATCAGGTCGTTTACATCCCGGCCAGAACCCATTCGCATTTCCCCGAGCGCCGCCGCGTTTGCGTCATTTTCCAGAATCACCCGTGTGCCCAGCCGCTGCTCGATGGCGTCACGCACCGGATATTGAACGAAGTCGGGCAGATTTGGTGCGCCCAGTACTACCCCTTGCTCCATCAAAATGAAGCCCGGAATGCCGACGCCCACCCCCGCCAACCCTTGCTGCCCAAGCTCACCGCGGATTTCATCGATCGCGCGCACGATCCCGTCGATCACCGCATCGCGGCCGGCTCCAACCGGAGTGGATTCCGTCACCTTCCGCAGCAATTCCCCGGTGCGGCTAACTGCGGCGGCGCGCAGATTCGTCCCGCCCAAGTCCACTCCAATCGAATACGCAATCATGTGTTTGCATCATATCAGTGGATGCGCGAGCTCCGGCGGAGACTGGGTCAGATGCTGTCTTTCGTTACCCAGAAAAACAACGCCGCTGGCAGGGGCCGTCGTTTTATGGCAAACCCGGGAATAACGGCCCCGCCAGCGGTTATAAAAACCTGCTGCTTTTATGAAGTGCGGCGCGCTGTGACTATGAATGAATGAAGTGCGCGCGCCGCACGTTGTATTAAAACGCGTTGCCGACGAACGGCAGCATGCGGCCCCAGTACATCACGCCGAACCAGGCGATGATCGAAACCCAGGAAACCACCTTCGCCGACATCGGCGGATCATCGTCCGGACCCATTGATTCCACCTTCTTAAACACGCCACCCAGGTAGAAAAACAGGATGTTGAAGCCCGCAATCACGATGAACAGCATCTTGAACAGAAAGGCGATGTTGTTGACGTATTGGAAGGGCGCGCCGATGAAGAAAAGGGCTCCCGTCACCGTATTGATGATGAAACCAATCACGCCGAACGGCACCATCTTATGCACCGCGGCCGGCGGTATATGCTTGGCGAAGCCCAGCATCCGCAGATCCAGCACGCCGATACAACCGATCAGCATTGCCAGCCCGATGAAGTGCAGTGTTTCGCACGTCGCCCATCCCCACTTCCAGCCGCCCGCCATATTGTGAGAGAGCTGCGTGGTCCCAAGCCACTTAGAGAGTTCGTTGATCATTTCCCACATAGTGTTCGCTCCGTTATCCTCTGCCTATGCCACGCTAGTTCGACGTCCCGACGAGTCCGCTCACCGGGCCGATATACGCCATCAACCGTCCAGCCGTCGTCGCCAGAATCCACAACACCAGCGAAACGGCCGCCAAGATCCTACCGTCCGAACTCTGCTTCACGAACACCTGTTGATAAATTTGCCGCAGCACGAGGATGGCGCAAGCAATCAGAGCAAGCTTCACGCCAAACACCCAGCTGGTCATTTTTGTGGTGGCGTCGGCTATCGTCAGGACCAAGCCGGACGAAGCGTTAATCCAAAATCCCCACCACATCCAGGGAAAGAACCGTTCCATGCTGGCCACTGGAATTTGTGAGCCAACTCCCAGCAGCCGCAAATCCACCGCCCAATTGAATCCGACGAGCATTCCCAGCCCAATCGTGTGCAGGGTCAAAACAATGGGGTATGCCCAAATGGAACCCGACTCACGAATCCAGGTGCTGAATCCCGTATTCTCTAGCGCTTGAAAAAAATCCAACATTTTTTCCGCCCTCGTGGCCTCGTCTTTCTCGATCCGGAACTGAACCCGGATTCTAGCCGGGCCGTAAGGAAGCAATTCGTGTGCCGCAATTTTTCTGGTGAGGTAGGGTTGAGGTAAGCCGAATGGCAAATCCCAAATTCGTCCTGTAGATTATTGATTCGTTTGAGGGACCCGTGGAGGTGCTCGGTAGCTGCGGTGGCTACCTTAGCGATACTTAATCCTGGAATCCGGCCGATTGACCGGGTTTTCCCCCACTGCGATATCTGACATGGGGCCAAAACGCGCAGTTGACCGGAGCGCTTCGGGCCAAGTATTGCCGCAGCGGGACGAGGGGACGTCCGAGGCAAAGCGGGTCTAGGCGGTCTTCTCCGTGGATCGGGTTAGTGCCAGCCAACAGGTGACGCCAACCATGGGCACCAACGCAATCGCCCAGAAGATCCAGTCATAGTGGCCTTGGTCGAACCACCGTCCAAACAGCGGCTGAATGACGGCGGCTTCCGCGGCCCAGGCGCCCGAGGCCACACCGGCAACGCTCGCCGTTCGGCCGCCGGGATAGGCGCGGGCGCCGGTGCGCAGGCCCAGCATCTGGAATCCGCCGGTGATGAACATACACCAGAAGAACAGCGCGAGCACGCCTGCGGTGGAGGCAATCGAGCCCATGAAGCCGAAAGGAATGATCAGAGCGGCCAAAAGGAAGAACATGAACACCGGGCGGTCTTTGTCGCCGGCGAAGCGGTCAAAGATCCAGCCCCAAACGAAGTAGCCGATCTCCCATCCGAGTGGCGGAATCCACAGCACTTTGCCCAAATCCGCCTGCGAAAGCTTCATCACTTTATTCAGATAAAGCGGACTCAGATAGAACACCGGAGCAATGGCGATGGAGCCAAGTGAGTAACTCGCAATCAGCGCCCAGAAGCGTTTTTCGAGCGGATTGAGGCTCGCCATCTTTTGTGGCTTTTCCTTCGGCTTCGGCAGGTACGGTGGGCGCGAAACAAACAGCCACATGCCGATCCACAGTGCGCCCAGTAATCCGGTGACCAGGAATGCCGCGCGCCAGCCGAACGCCGCGGCCACCGGAACCACCACGATGGGAGCGAAGATGGCACCGAGCGAACCACCGCTATAGGAGATAGCCATGCCGCGTGCCTGACGATCGGCGGGCAGGGAATCGAGCGCGGTGCGGAAGCCACCGGGGAACGTCGCTCCTTCGCCCAGGCCAAGGAACGCGCGGCACACGGCAAAGCCAATAAAGCCGGCCATCCACGCATGGGAGGCGCTGGCGATGGTCCAGATCAACACCGCCGCGATCATTCCCAACCGCAGGCCGACGTAATCGAGCACGGCTCCCCAAATGGGGTTCGCCAGCATGTAGGCGATGGAAAACGCAGAGACGATTTCACCATAACTTTGCGCGTTCAGGTGCGTATCGCCGAGGATGGTGGGCGAAAGCACGGCCAGAATCTGGCGGTCCACATAAGAGAGCCACGAGCACACCATCATGGCGACGCTCGCCACCCACATGCGCCAATCGGTGGCGCGCTCGTAGGCGCTGGCCGGGGCGTTGAGTGTGGTGGTGGAAGAAGACATACGGAGTCAGGCTAACATGCCCGTGTCCGCAATGTCCTTGGAGGAAAGGCGGGGTTTGGTGGGGCGGGCCGCCAGGCCGGCAGTTGAGCGCCTGCTCGGCCCATTGCAGAACAATATATCCGGACCCGCGGTCCGGCGCCGACTAGTGCTTCACCGGCTCCAGGCCCGTCTTTTTAATCGCTTCGTAACGCGCAGGCGAGGCCAGCCACTGGATCAGCGCTTTGGCGGCCTCGGGTTGTTTCGCGCCCACCGGAATCGCCGCCGCGAAGCGCGTGACGCGCTGCGTATCGGCGGGGAGCGGCGCTACGATATCGATGCCTTTGACGGGCCGCAGTTCACTCAACTGCTGGAAGCCGATTTCGAATTCGCCCTTGGCCACAAAGCCTCCAACGGGATCAGCCTCGATCTTCTTCGACTTGCCCTTGATCTGCTCCCAGACGCCGAGTTTCGGAAACAGTTCGGTGGAAAGATACACGCCACTGGCGCTATCGGAATAGCCGATCGATTTCGCGTTGAGCAACGTCTTTTTTAGCGCCTCCACGGTGCTGATGTCCGGTTTGGGCGCTCCGGCCTTGACGGCCAGATAGATCCGCGACTCGACCAAGTCCACGCGGCTATCTTTGAGGATCTTGCCTTGCTTCGTCAGGTCCTCCAGTCCGGGCACGGCCATGATGACGACGTCGATCACTTCGCCACGGTTCAAGCGCACGGGAATCGCGTTCTTCGTGGTGCCCATGGACGGGCCGAACTCGGTGATCACTTTGTTGTGCGTTTCTTTTTCATACGCGGGGCCCAGTTCGAGAAATGCCGCCGTGAATGCGCCGGAGGTAACTACTTTAATCTCCGCCGCGCTGGCTGAGGCGAGTGCGATGCCGAATGCAAAGAGCGTGGCGCGAGCGACATTCCGAAGCATGATATTGTATTTCCTTCCGGGGCCCAAAAGGCTTTCAACATCTTACATGCTGCCGGGTTCCTGTTGTGGGTGGCCGGCATGGCGAAATGGCTGGATCACAAGTTTTCCTATAGGGATTCAAACATTTCTCCGATAGAATGATTGTTCGGAGGATTTCTTGCGACATCTCGTCTCTGGCGCCGCAGGGTTCATTGGCTCCCATCTGTGTGACCGTCTTCTCGCCGACGGCGGCACGGTGGTTGCCCTCGATAACTTCATTACTGGCTCGCGCAAAAATTTAGCGCATCTCGACAGCGACTCACGTTTCGAATTCATCGACTGCGATGTGACGAAGCCGTTTGACGTGCGCGGTCCATTCGATCACGTTTGGCATCTGGCATCGCTGGCGAGTCCCAAGGAGTATCTGGCGCATCCGATTGAAACGTTGGAATCCGGCTCCACCGCAACGCGTTTGATGCTCGAAATCGCGCGGCGCGAAGGAGCCCGTTTTCTCATCACCTCCACTTCGGAATGCTACGGCGATCCCGAAGAGCACCCGCAAAAGGAAACGTACTGGGGGCACGTGAACCCGGTGGGTCCGCGGTCCTGTTACGACGAGAGCAAGCGGTACGCCGAAGCGATGACGATGGCGTATCACCGCTATTACGGTGTTCGCGCCAATATCGCGCGCATCTTCAATACGTATGGCCCGCGCATGGCGCTGAACGATGGCCGCGTGGTTCCTGCGTTCCTCGATCAGGCGTTGCGCGGCGAACCGCTCACCATATTCGGCACGGGCTCGCAGACGCGAAGCTTCTGTTACGTGGCGGATCTGGTGGATGGCCTGGTGCGGCTTGGTTCCTCGGAAGAACGTTATCCGGTGAACCTGGGCAATCCCGCCGAACTCACGATTCTCGAATTCGCCGAACGCATCAGCCGCTTGATGGGCTCGCAGTTGCCGATTGTGCACGAGCCGCTTCCCGAAGACGATCCCAAGAAGCGCCGTCCGGACATCGCGAAGGCGAAGCGCATACTTGGCTGGGAGCCAAAAGTGCTGCTCGAAGACGGCTTGCGTGAAACAGTGGAGTACTTCAAAACGCTGGTGCCAGTCGCGAAGTAGAGCGCCTTTTCGATAGGCGTTGAGACGAGTCTCGACGCGGCACGCGGGGTGCGTGCGCCACGAATACACGCGATATACTGATTCCTCGCGGCTTGGCCGTAAGGAGTTTCCCATGACAGAAAATGATCGCTGCCAAACCTTGCGCGTGAGCCGCAGGGGCGTGATGCAGATGATGGCGGGAGCTGTGGCGGCCGCGCCGGTGGGGAAATGGGGAATGGCGCTCGCGCAAAATGCGGCGGCGAATGTCCCGGCGCCGGTAGGCAAGTTCATCTCCATCGACGGGAATCGCGTTTACGTGGAGGATCGCGGGCGCGGCATACCAATCGTCATGGCCGCGGGCGGACAGAATCGCGTAGAGACGCTGCGGCCGCTTGCGGAGAAGCTTTCGGCGAAGTATCGCGTCATCACCTGGGATCGCGCCAACCTGGGTCGTGCCGATCTTGTTCTTAGCGGCGCGCGCGATGTGGATGTTTGGAGTGACCAGCTCGCCGGATTGATCGACAACCTGAAGATCGGTCCTGCGTATGTGATCGGCGCGTCTTCCGGCGGCCGTGTGACCTACACAACGGCGCTGCGTTATCCCGATCACACGCGAGGCATCTTCACTTATCTGACAACTGGCGGCGGAACGATTGGGGAGAGTCTCGCCAAGCAGTATTACTTCGATTACGCCGACCTTGCCGATAAAGACGGCATGGCTGCGGTGGCGAAGACTCCGTTCTGGTCGGAACGCATCGCGCTCAATCCGGCGAATGGCGAGAAGCTGATGGCGATTGACCCGAAAGAGTTCTCGCGCGTGATGCGGCGCTGGGGCAAAGCGATGCGCTCGTCGGACGTGGTGATCGGCATCACTTCCGATGAATGCCGCCAGATCAAGGCGAACGGAACTCCAGTGGGTATTACGCAGGGTTGCGCGGAAGCTCCGCAGCACCGCCGCGATCGGTCGGAGCAATATGCTCAGTTGACCGGCGCCACGCTGATTCCAACGCCGCTTGGTTATTGCGAAGAGGCGAACACCGCGGCGTCGTACGAGAAGCTGATCACCCACGCAGAGGTGCCGGAGTCGAAGCCTTTCCGCGCGTATGAAATGTTAGCCGCGATTCCGGGCGTGATCGATGAATTCATTCAGAAGACCGAAGCGCGCTACAAGGAGTTGGGCCTAGGCGCGGATGCGTTCAGCTTTGTGCCGCAGAATGCGCCGAAGAACGTCGGGCCTGCGTACCGTCAGTAGCTGAGCTATCCATGACTCGCGATCAAGCCTGGCAGATCGTCTGCGAATTCGTGCAATCCGATAGCCTGCGCCGGCACATGCTGGCGGTGGAAGCGTGTGTTGTTGCGTATGCGCGCAAATACGGCGAGGACGAGGAGAAGTGGGCCGTGACGGCCCTGCTGCATGACTTCGATTGGGAGATTCATCCCGCCGCGCCGGATCATCCGATGAAGGGCGAGGCGATCCTCAAGGAACGCGGCGTGGAGGACGAAATCCGCCGCGCGATTCTTTCTCATGCCAATTACAGCGGTGTGCCGCGCGTGAGTCTGCTGGAGAAAACGTTGTATGGATGCGATGAACTCGCCGGATTTCTCACCGCGTGCTCCTATGTGAAGCCCGGCCGCAGCATTCATGAAGTGGAAGGGAAAGGCGTGCGAAAGAAGCTCAAAGACAAAGCGTTCGCGCGGGCCATCAACCGTGAAGACGTGATCGAAGGAGCCGCGGAGATGGGCATTGATTTAGACGAGCACATCGATTTCTGCATTCGCGCGATGCAGGCGAAAGCGGAACCGCTGGGGTTGGCGGGGACGGCGGCGTAGGCGGTTATTCGCTACGTCCAGGGATCGAACAACTTAATTCCACAGCCACGAAAATCGCGGCCGTTCCGGGTCGCCAAAGTTGCGTTGTTGACGCGCGCGATCGCTGCGATCATTGCATCGAAATCCGCGATTGGGCGGCCCGCCGATCTCCGGCTGGAAACAACTTCCGCATAAATACGCGCGGCCGTCTCATCAAACGCAAGTATCCGGCCTTCGAAATTCGTGAGCGCCTGCTCAACGGCAGCCGTAATTTCGCGTCTCCTCCGTCCTTCCGGAAGACGCATGACCCCTCGTAACAATTCCGCTTGAGAAATTACGCTGAGGAACACGTTGGACCTCGGCTGTGCATCGAGCCATGTGAGAACCGCGGTAGAGGCGCTCGGCTTTAGGAGTTCCGAAACAACGTTGGTGTCGAGTAGGATCACTCGGAAGAACCGTAGTCGGTATCGCTGAAATCAAATCGTTCCGGAATAGGCTCGCGCGCGGGAATATCCAATTCGAATCCGCCGATTGGCTCCACGATTTTCCGGATCGCGCTGGCAAGTCCGCGAGCTTCCGAAGGTTTTTCGGAAAGCCCTTTTTCGAGGATGTCGCGGGCCTCGGCTTCCATGGATCGCCCATGGCTGGCCGCACGCGTGCGCAGGCGCTGCTTTGTGCGCTCGCCGAGGTCGCGGATCAAAATACTGGCCACGTCCTTATGATAGCAATGCTATCACTACCAGTTACGCCCGTTTCGCCAGCGCTGCTTTCACTCGCTCCGCGTTGAATGGAACTTCGCGGATGCGGACGCCCGTGGCGTCGAAGATCGCGTTGGCGATGGCGCCGGCCATCACGGTGATGGTGGTCTCGCCCGCGCCGGTAGCTTCTTCATCGGGACGATTGATCAGCACGCTCTCAAACTTCGGAATATCGAAGCCGAGCGGCAGGCTGTGAAAGGTTCGCCAGTCAACGGAGGTAACCTTTTCGTTGTCCCAAGTCACTTCTTCGCCGAGCGCGCGGCTCATGCCCTGCAGCGCGCCGCCTTCGGCCTGGTTCGTCAGGCCGTTGGGGTTCGAGATGGGGCCGGCGTCAATGGCGCACCAGATTTTCTTGACGTCCACCTTGCCGGTTTCCTGATTGACGGCCACTTCAACCACGATGCCGGTGTAGCCGTTATCGCCCTCATAGGCGACGCAGGCGACGCCGCGGCCGGTGACGACGCCGGTGCGTTTGTTGCCCGGCTTCGGCGAGGGACGTGTGTCCCACTTGGCGGCTTTCGCGGCGCCTTCGAGAACGCCGATGACGCGCTCGCTGCTCAAGTGGCGCAAACGGTATTCGACGGGGTCGGCCTTCGCTTTCGCGGCGAGTTCGTCCATGAACGATTCGTGCGCGAAGGTGTTCTGCAAACGCGAAGGCGAGCGCAGCGGACCGGTGGGGAAGATGGATGCGACGTTGTGCGTCAACACCTTTTCGCTCGCGACCTTGCCGGTGCCTTCAGCTTTGCCTTTCACTCGGCCCGCAACGTAGGAAGGCACGGTGTTGAGGTTGTTGCTATACGCAGCGGGATCCTGCGCGGGTCCAGGCGTGAACGGCTGCGGCTCAAAGCCGAGTAGCATGCCGGTGACGATATTGCCAGGACGAGCCGCTCCGGGACGTCCGCCGAGACCGGGCGACCATGTCTCGTGCTCCCACGCGATGATGTTGCCCTTCTCGTCGAGCGAGGCGCGTTGATCCAGCACCATGTGGAAGCCGTAGTTTTCCCACGCCATTTCGTCCTTGCGCGAAAGCTGCACGCGCACCGGCTTGCCCACGGCTTGGGAAAGCAGAGCGGCGTCGAAGGTGACGGCGTCCGACCCATTAATTCCGTAGCAGCCAGAGCCGCGCCGGAATATCACGCGCACGTTTTCGGGCTTGATGCCCAGCACCATCGCGGAAGTGTGCTTTTGGTGCCAGACGCCTTGCGTCGGCGAATAGATGGTGGCTTTGTCGCCTTGCACATCGGCGACCGCGCATGAAGCGCCCAGCGAGCCGTGCTTCTGAAAGGGATGCAGGTATGTGGCCTTCACCAAAGTTCCCGTGGCGAGCTTCGCTGCGGTGTCTTTGGAATCGACCGAAAGCACGTCGCGCGAAGGCAGCTTGCGCAGGAAGTCATAATAACCGGCGCGATCGGGCAAGCCTACACCCGCGCCCCAGTTGACCTTCAACTTCGCGGCAATCTGCACGGCTTGATATTGCTTTTCCGCGACGACGCCGACGAAGTTCTTTTTCACGACAACCTTGACGAAGCCGGGCATGCCCGAGACGGAACTTTCGTCAACACCGAGAACCGGAGCGCCCACGGCGGGCGGACGAACCACGCGGCCGTGCAGCATGCCGGGGAGACGCACGTTGTGGACGTACTCCATGCGGCCCGTCACGATCTCCGGGAAATCCATGCGTGGAATGGAAGTGCCCAGCACCTTCCAATCCTTTACGGCTTTGCGTTTCGTTGCCGCGCCGATAGTGACGTTGAACTTGTTGCCGCGCAGGAGTTCGGCGTAGGTGACTTTGCGCGCGGGGTCATTGGTCACGCTGATGACGCTATCCCACGCGGTGAGGTTGGCAGCGGGAACGCCGAGGCGTTCGGAGGCCAGCTTGAACAGGTGTTCACGCGCCGCTGCGGCGGCTCCACCCAGGTTTTCGTGATTGAAATTCGCCGGGTGCGACTGGCTACCTGAAGTCACGCCTTGATCCACCACGTACTCGGTGTCACAGACGATGAGGGTGATGCGCTCAAACGGCACATTCAGTTCTTCGGCCGCAAGCTGCTGCTGCGCCGTGGTGATGCCTTGGCCAAGTTCGCACTTACCTGTGTAGACCGTGATTTTGCCGCTGGCGTCGATGGCGATCCAGGAATCCACGCGGTTCGGGCGCGGGGACAGCGGCGAAATGTTTTCCACGCGCTGCGCGAGCGCTTTGCTTGGGCCGAAGGCGCTGAAGCCGACGATCAAAGCTCCAGAGGTCTTCAGGAAATTGCGGCGCGAAAAGCCCGCGTCTTTGAGCGCGGCTTTGGCGTCGGGAGTCATGGTAAATGGACGCTTCGTGCTCATCGCGCGGCTCCTTTGGCGTACTTCTCGATGGCGCGATGCATGCGGGTGTGGCTGAAGCAGCGGCACAGGACACCGGAAAGCGCGCGCTGGATCTCTGCGCTCGAGGCTTTGGGATTCTTATCGAGGAACGCTTTGGTGGTGAGAATGACGCCGTTGACGCAGTAACCGCACTGCGCGGCCTGCTCGTCGATGAACGCCTTTTGCAGCGGATGCGGATTTTCGGGAGTGCCCAGGCCGGCAAGCGTGGTCACGTCGCCGTTCGCCACGGCGCTGACGGGAGTGACGCACGAACGGATCGCTTGCCCCTTGACGATGACCGTGCACGCGCCGCACTGGCCGAGCCCGCAGCCGAACTTCGGGCCGCGATCGCCGATCTCGTCGCTCAGGACATAAAGGAGTGGAGTCGCTGGATCGACGTCCACGGTATGGGCTTGCCCATTGACCTTCAAATTGATTGCCATCAAAACCTCACCCGTACAGATTATTGACAGTGGCGGAAGAATTCAAGTCGCGGGGATTGGGGGGCAATCCGTAAGAGGTGACGGGCGGGAAGCCCCCGACGGAGTGCGACCCGCTGAGCACAGCATTTCATGAAAATACGTATATGCGAAATATAGAATATAATCGAGAGGTAATCACGTCCTGCTACCGCCATGAACCAAGCGCTACGCAACTTCAAAGCTGAAATCTTCCAGGGACTGGCTCACCCGACTCGCATCGCGATTGTCGACGCCCTTCGTGGCGGGGAACTGACGGCCGGAAAGCTCATCGAGCAACTCGGCCTGGAGCAGGCCAATGCTTCCCAGCACCTTGCCGTGCTTCGAGCGAAAGGCCTTGTTTTAACCCGCAAAGTTGGGAATCAGGTGCATTACTCCCTGCGGGATCCCGTGATTTTGGAGCTACTGGACACTCTTCGGCGCTATTTGTCCACGCACCGGGCCCATGTCTTAGCCGCGTTCGAGGAAATGGATTTGCAGGAGTTGACCGGTAGCCGGAACTGATTAACACATTCGACAGTAGGAGGTCGTTCGTTGAAAATTCGTCGTCAGATCTCGTGGCGGCCGCCCATGCGCGGCGGAATTGCGAGGAGGGCGTGAACCGGCGAGACCTTCTCCGCGCAGCTATCTCTGTTGGCGCCTTCTCAGGAGCGAAGCGTGTTTTCGCGGAAGGCAAGTCCCAGGCCCATGCTCAGATTCACGCCGACACGCACCCGCAAACTCACGGGCCCACGCACGCTCCAACGCCTGAAGCTGTGCTGAACGGACTCCGGGAAGGAAACGCCCGGTTCGCCGCTGGCCACGCTCTTCACCCGAACTCCGGTCCTTTTCGTGTGCACCAGACGGAGTTAGAAGGGCAGCACCCGGAGGCCGCGGTGCTTTGTTGTTCCGATTCCCGCGTTCCACCGGAAATTCTCTTCGATCATGGCCTGGGCGATCTGTTCAGCGTACGCGTCGCCGGAAACGTGGCGAATGAAGATGAAATTGCATCGATGGAGTATGCGGTGGAACACTTGGGTGTCCATGTGTGTATCGTGCTGGGCCACTATGAATGTGGCGCCGTAACGGCTGTGGTCGAAGGCGGGCATCTTCCTCCGGAACTCGAACATTTGGTGACGCACATCCGTACCGCGGAACATACGGTACAGAGGGTTTCCTCGTCCATGCCGCAGAAGGTTCTCATCGAAGCAACCGTGCGGGCGAATGTATGGGAGTCGATTCGCGACATTCTGATGATGGCGAAACCGGTGCGAGAACAGGTACGCCAAGGGAAATTGCTGGTGGTGGGCGCCGTGTATCGTTTGACCGATGGCAAAGTGGAATGGCTTGGTTCCCATCCCGAGCAGGCGCGCTTCCTCCGCTGATTCGCGCTGGGCTGGAATCACTGCGATCGCGCAGTCGAAGTGCATAGCCGCGCGGATGCTATTCTGATCGCCATGAATATGCGTTTTCTAGCGGGCTTCTTTCTGCTCGCGATCTTTGGTGTCCAGGCACAACCCGCCAAACCGCCGAAGTCCGTGCGTCTTTATATCTTCGATTGCGGCGTAATCAAGGGGCTGAATCCGGCGATGTTCGGCTTACAGCCTGGCGAGGCGAAAGCGTCGGAACTGGTTGTGCCCTGCTACCTGGTGGTGCATCCCAAAGGCACGCTCATTTGGGATGTGGGCGTCGTGCCCGATAGCAAATTGAATGCCGATGGATCTCCGGTGACGGCGGGAAACATGACGGCGACGAAAACATTGCAGTCGCAACTTGCCGCGGTGGGTTACAAACCGACCGACATCACTTATATCGCGCATTCCCACTACCATTCCGACCACACGGCGAACTCCAACGATTTTGCCGGTTCCACGTGGCTGGTGCATCCGGCGGAACGGGAGGCCATGTTCTCCGATAAGCCGGGACTTATGGACCGGTCGAGTTTCAGCGCGTTGAGGGAGGCCAAAACCAAGCTGCTTGGTCCGGAGGATTACGACGTTTTTGGCGATGGCAAAGTCGTTATCAAATTTGCTCCCGGCCATACGCCCGGACATCAGGTGCTATTTTTGAATTTCGCCAAAGCCGGCCCGGTTTTGGTGGCCGGAGATTTGTACCACTATCCGGAGGAAAAGACGCTAGACCGGTACCCGACATTTGAGTTTAGCGTGGAGCAGTCCCGTGCCTCACGCGCGGCGGTAGAGGCGTTTCTAAGGAAAACTAAGGCGCAGATGTGGATTGAGCACGATCAGGCCACTTACCTGAAGCTGAAGCATGCGCCGGAGTTCTACGAGTAGGGGCGGAGAGAAGGCGGAGTTGTACTGTGCGGTTTGGGACCAGCCTGACCAGCCGCGCACGTAACGTCCGGCGCGTCTGAACGCGGCACGTAAGAGTTCCTCTTTGACAAAAAGCGGGAGACCGCTTTTTGATGGCGAACACCGGGGAATTTCCTCGGTTACCGTCGTGGCTCGCTATGCTATCTCCTTATTCATCGCTTCCCTCACGGTCGGGGCTCGCTATTCTGTCTCCTATGTTTCTAGGAACGCGTTCCTGCCGGGTATTTCGGTCCGCGGCGTCCGGCTATTTTTCGCAATAGCTCGCGACTTGACGTACATTCCTCCTTGCGAGAGGTTTTCACACTGCATCGGGCAGGGTCATGAATACCCGAGCTTTGGTGGCCGGTTCTGGGCAAGACCAACACCCGGCTTCTTGCCCACAAAGTACAGGACGGTTTCACGGTTGGGGGCGGAATTTTTCGGGATGTTGT
>JBEBGM010000083.1:0-5836 GCA_040081455.1 Bryobacteraceae bacterium | reverse complement strand
CAGCACCTTGAACTTCCCGGCGACCGCGGCATCCATCATCTCCAACATATTGATGCCGGGATTCGTCGGGAGCTTCACGTGCCACGCCTGTTCGAACCGCTCGCGCGCCTCGGTGAGCGGCACGTAGCCGGCGAGGAGCTTGGGCTCGGAGCCCATGTGCGGCGCGCCTTGCACGTTGTTCTGGCCGCGCAACGGATTGATGCCCGTGCCGGGCTTGCCGATATTGCCGGTGATGAGCGCGAGATTGACCAGCGCCATGATGCCCTCGGTGCCCTGGATGTGCTCGGTCATGCCGAGGCCGTGGACGGAGAGCGACGGCTTGTTCGTGGCGTAAAGGCGCGCGGCCTCGCGGATCTTCGCCGCCGGGACGCCGCAGATCTTTTCCACCTTTTCCGGCGCGAACTCCTTCACGAATTCACGATACTCGTTGAACTCCGTGAGGCGCGTGCGGATGAACTCCTCGTCCACCAGACCCTCCTCAACGATCACCGCCCCCATCGCGTTGAAGAGGACGACGTTCGTGCCCGCGTGCAACTGGAGGTGCAACGTCGCGAATTCGCACAACTCGATCGCGCGCGGGTCCACGATGATGAGCTTCGCGCCGTGTCGTGCGGCCTGCTTGATGCGCGCGCCGGTGACGGGATGGCCTTCGGTGGGATTGACCCCGGCTACAAGAATAGTGCGCGCCAGCGCGATGTCATCGAGCGAATTCGTCGCCGCACCCGTGCCGAGGGTCATCTTCATCGCGGCGGCGGTCGGCGAATGACAGACGCGCGCACAGCAATCAATGTTGTTGCTGCCCACCACGACGCGCGCGAACTTTTGCGCGACGTAATTTTCTTCGTTGGTGCCGCGGGCGGAGCTGAGCACGCCGATGCTGTCCGGGCCATGCTTGGCCATCGCTTCGCGCAACTTGTCGGCGATGAATTGGTTCACTTCGCTCCAACTAACTTTCTGCCACTGACCGTCGCGGCGGATCATCGGCGAAGTGGGCCGTTCCTTGTGAGTGATGTAATCGAAGGCGTAGCGACCTTTCACACAGGTGTGACCGTGATTGCTCGGACCTTCCATCGAAGGTCGGATGGTCGTGATCTGGCCATTGCGAGTACCGACGTTCACTTCGCAACCCGTGCCGCAGTAGGAACAAATCGTTTTCGTCCAATCCGTCGGCACGCCGCGTCTGAGCAAGGTGAGATCTTCCAGCGCGCCGGACGGACAGGTGTCCACGCACGCGCCACAACTGACGCAGCCGCCGTCCTGCAAGGTCACGCCGCGCACCGGGCCGATGCGCGTCTGGTCGCCGCGATTCCACGCCTTCCACACAAACTGCCCCTGCACTTCCTCGCAGATGCGCACACACCGGTAACACGTCACGCACTGCGACATGTCCACGTTGATGTATGGATGCGTGGTGTCCTTCATGTACGGCACCGCGGGTGGTGGCGACTTGCGCGAGCCCCGGGCCAGCACGTTGTATTCGCGGAGATAACGATGAAATTGTTTGTCCGGAAACTGCGTGACCGCTTCCGCCGGATAATCCTTCGCAATCAAACCGAGCAACGTCTTGCGCACGCCCTGCACCGTGTCGGAGTGCGTGAGGATTTCCATGCCGTCGCGGAGTTGCGTATTGCAGGCGGTGACGAGTCCGTTCACGCCCTTGACCTCGACCGTGCACAACCGGCACGAGCCGTAGGGTTGGATGCGGTCGTCGTGACAGAGCGTCGGCACCTCGACGGCGAGCTGGCGGAGCGCCTGATTGATCGTGAGCCCTTCGGCGAACTGGTGGGGCTGGCCGTTGATGGTTACTTGAAGCATGGCTCAATCTCCGTGGGGTAATAGCGCAGGAGCGATTCGGCGAAGCGCGCGAGGCCGGTACCGTGGCCGCACAGGCTGGACAGCTTGAGCGCCACCACGAGTTCGCGGCATTCCTGCAGGTCGGCCTTCGTGGCGTCGCCGCCCAGGGCGTTGGTAAAGATTTCCTCGATGCGGCCGCTGCCACTGCGACAGGGTGTGCATTTGCCGCACGATTCGTAGGCGCCAAACGAAAACACGTGAGCCATCAAGTCCGGGACGGAGGTGTGTTCATCGAATGCCACTACGCCGCCGTGCCCGACGCCCGCGCCGATGGCCGCGAGTTCCTCGAACCCGAGTTGCGTGTCGAGCAGGTGCGGCGGAATCATCCCGATGATAGGGCCGCCGATGATGACGCCCATCAGCTTGCCGCCACCGCGCAAGCCACCGCCGATTTCCTCGACGATGTGGCGGACGGTGACACCGAATTCGACCTCGTAAAGACCGGGGCGATTGAACAGTGAATTCAGCGAGAGCGCCTTGGTGCCGCGGCTCTTCGAGAAACCCATTTCGGCATATGCCGCGCCACCGTGCACGACGATCCAGGGCACGTTGACGAGCGTCTCGACGTTGTTGAGCAAGGTCGGCTTGTCGAACAAACCGCGCTCGGTCGGATAGGGCGGACGCGCCATCACCTCGGGGCGTTTCCCTTCGATGGAGCGGAGAAGTGAAGTCTCTTCGCCGCAAACATAGCTGCCGTGGCCGGTATAAACTTCAAGGTCGAAAGCAAAATCCTTCCCGCCGACGCCCGGGCCAAGCCAACCCGCCGCGCGCGCTTCCGCGATGGCCGCCCGCAGCACCGAGTTGGCGAGGGGATATTCGAGGCGCACGTAGATGTAACCCCGGCTCGCGCCGACGGCGTAGCCTGCAATGGCCATGGCCTCGATCAGCGCGTGCGGATCGTCCTCCATCAGGTAGCGGTCAATGTAAGCGCCCGCGTCGCCTTCGTCGGCGTTGGCAACGACGTATTTTTCCCCGGCGGGTTGAGACGCTACTGCGCGCCACTTGCGTCCGGTGGGAAAGCCCGCGCCGCCACGTCCGCGTAAGCCGGAGGCTTCGACCGCCGCGAGAACTTGCTCCGGCGGATGCTGGAGCGCCTTGGCGAGCGCAGCGTAGTTGCCGTAGTCCGCCAGCGTGCGTGCGCCGCCGGCCCCGATCCGGCCAAGCACAATCCCTTGGCGCGAGAAAACCTTCACCGGCGGACGCGGATTGGTTTGCCCCTTCGTCGGCGCGGCGAAACATTCGCCGAGACAATAAACGCGCGGATTCTGCGCGTTCGCCTTGGCCCACAGCGCGGGGTTGAGATGGCGCGCGGCAAAACACGCCGTGCCCTGACAGGCCTTGCCGGCGTGTTCGCTGTGCGGCAGGTGGTAGAACGACTCGACATCGGCCGCGAGCGCGTGCAGGGGACCGGTTTGGGTGGGCGGTCGGCTCATTGCATTCCTGAATTATCTTGGATTCGCTGCCGGGAAATCATGGAAGCATGATTCCACGTTTTCAACGCGCGACACCAGCTTTTCTCGATTTGCTCGCGCAGCACTTTTGCATCCTCCCAACTGCTGGGGAACGAATGCAGCCGGTAGCCGATCCGGAGCGGGCCAAGTTCAGGCACGGCGATGAACTCGCGCCCCGGCGACGCGGTGGCGAGCCAGGTCTCCATGACGCGTTCCATGAACGGAACGTAGTCCAGGAACTCTGGCGTGAGGTGGCCGCGTCCATCGGACACCGGGACCTGGCAGTGATGGCCGTTGAACGGACGAAGATGAAACTGCTGTGCATGTTGAATCAAATTCGGGCGCACGCCGAGTCGCAGCCAGAACGGTGCGAGCAGATGTTTCACGACGGCGATGTGCGAGTAATCCCACGTCATCGGCAGGAGTTCGCCAGTTGCTTTTTTGTAGCCGTCGGCAAGGGCGTAAGTTTTCTCCGGAGTTTCGGTGCAGGTATCGCGATGAACTTCAACAGCGACCTCAAGGCCGAGCTTTTTGCCCTCCGCGATCAGTTTTCGCGCGAGGCGAATTGCCACTGGCGTCGGCGTGTCGTGGTCGGCGAGTTGGACGTTCACATGCAGCGCGCCGGTTTCCTTTTGCGAACGCAGCAATGAGGCAAACTCGCGCGGATTGCTCGAAGCGAAATACCCCACCCGAATCAAGCCGAGTTGATCGGCGAGTTTCGCGTGCTTCGGTGTGAGCTGCGTGGTGAAGCCGTCGAAGCCCGCGTCCTTCACTGCACGGAGTTTGCGTTCGAGCGTCCACTCGCGCGCCTTTGTCGGATGCCAGACAAGCGTCCACAAATTCACGACGTGACGCAGGACGGGTTTTGGAACGGGCGTGTTCATTGCTTAGGGACGGCAAAGATTTTGGAGTGCGGTGGCAGAGCGTAGCGGCGACACCGCCTTTTTGTGTGCGTTCCGGCGGCTGAAAGCGGCGTGGCGCTTCGCTTCCCGCCGCAGTCCAAAAATGGTGGTTGCATGCGATGCTTGTCCTTCGGACTGTAATTGTAAAAGCCCGTCCACGGATCGGATGGAAATAAATCATGGGTCACGGGGTAGTTTGTACTGCGAACGGGAAAAACTCCAAGCACCAATCGCTGAGGGAAAACACCACAGTCAAAACTGACGCTACGGTATGTAACAGCGAGGAAGTCTCGAACCGCCGTCAGTCAGAAGTGCGGGGATTGTATTAGGTGATATCGAACTATCGTCTTAAGTATGCATTGAATAGTGCCTCTGCGTCTTTCTGCAATGGCGAATCTTTTCCGGTTTGACCGCCTAAGACTAACGCGATGACGTTCGATTTGGTAAGTGAACCATCCTGCAATTTCATTCCAATAAACTTCCTGAATTCGGGGTCCCCTTCGTATTTCCAAAAAAACTCACTCTGGCGTGGGTCACCACTCCGGGCAAGGCCGGTTCTCATCGTGCCGAAAAAGTGCAGCGCCAGACTTTGGAGGAACTTCAATTCGTGTACGTGATCGGCAGGCAAAAGATCCTGACGAACGTAGTTGTCCCCACTGCGCACATAAGCCGAAGCCAATGGAATCGACGGGCCTCGCCATAGACCGAACCTCCACTGAAGCGCTATTCTACCCGAGAGACAACTCGGGCAACGATAAGCATCAATTTCGCGGTAATGAAGAACCAATATCGCAAGCGCCAAGAGTAACGCCATCATAACCAGAATATGGTTACGAGCTTGTGTCCTGTCTGGAAATCTTCTGCAATAATGGCGAACCACAAGCCATGTCGAGATAACAGCGGCACCCGTCAATAGCATAGAAGACCACATCATATCAGCGATTGTTTCCGGGTAGTGCCCTTTGCTGGCGTCAAGCTGAACAACCTCAAAGCGACAATCCCGGTAATGCCGGACCAGGATCGCAAGCGCCAGGAGTGACCCGATGATAACCAGAATGTTCTTATGGGCTTGTGCCCTGTTCGAAAATCTTCTGCGGTAATGGCGAACCACAAGCAACGCCGGAATTGCAGCGATGCCCGTCAATAGCGCAAAAAGCCATCTCACATCAGTGTCCGATTCTGTGAGGTGGCCCCAATGTCCATCCTCGTTGTAATGAACAACCGTAAAAAGGTAGTCACTACTCTCGCTGGCGAGAACCGCTACGATAGCCGGTCCAACAGCTCCAAGAAGCGCGAGATACCAACCCGCTTTTCGACCCAATTTGACAGCCAGCCAGCAACCAGCCGCTGTGAGCGCAACCGCCGCAGCTTCATAAAGCAGAATGAAGGCATAAACAATCATGCGCGTAAACTGATCAAGCGTTCCAACTCACAATCGGCGCCGGATAGGACGCTACTATAAAGACACCGAGGCGGCTGTAATTTGTATATCTCTCGTGCGCGTTCGAATCCTAAACGCAGCCGAAAAGTGGATTAGAGCCTGTACTTCATTTTTTCCGAAGAAAAGTCTGTACAAAGTAAATACAATTGGGCATTACGCTTGGGATGACGAACGAACGAGAAGAATAT
>JBEBGM010000059.1:0-20755 GCA_040081455.1 Bryobacteraceae bacterium | reverse complement strand
CCCTCCGGATTCCCTCCGGATTGCCCTCATCTTTCCTGGGGAAAGGTGTTCTTGTATTCGGCTTTTGAAGCGAGTCCAACCCTCAAGTCGAGTTTTAAGAGAGTCGTTGGCTGGCCACCCTGCTTGCGCATTTGAATCGAGAGCGGTTCGCGGCCGGACATCCGCCCCCCATAAGCCTGCAGTTCGATGCCGTCGTGCAAACTCGCCACCGTGGTGCTTCCTTCGGTAACGGGATACTTGGACCAGCCATTCTGATCCCTGTAGTAGCCATGATAATCAAGGCCGCCGATCCCTCCTTGTCGTTGTTGTTCGTCTGGTGTTGCCCGTTCAAAATGATCGCCCGACCACCAGCAGAGACCTCCAATCGCCGGGTAGTTCGCCCAGATTCGACCGTCTCGCGTTGTAAAGTTGCCAGGCCCGCTTCCCGGTTCGTGATCCAATAATTCCAAGTCGTGACGCTCTACCCCTTCAGGCGTGACTCGTAAAACAAACAATACTCCACGGCGATCGTCTGGCGACACAATGCGGCCAAAACCTTCGCCGACGGCCAGCAGTGGAAAGGCAAGCCACTTTACGCGGCGTCCGGCAGAATCCTGATAAATGAAGAAATACGCTTCCTGCGAATTCCAGAGTGCAAAACCAGCAGCTTCGCTACGAATCAGGTACGTGTTGAAAATTGCCGGTAGAAGGGCCAAGGCGGCAAAGATCGCGATCATGAAGGCATGCTTTCGTACCTTTGACATTGGCGCCTTCAGTAGGCAAAGCGGGCAAAGCGGGACAGGGCAAAGCGGGACAGGCGAAACATTTCCCAATTTTCGGTGGTCGAGAACGCCATTGCAAGCGATTGGCACAGTATTACCTCGAAGGTATGGGAATACTCTCGATGACGTTGCTGCGACAGCGCAGCCGAGACGAAGGCGCGCCGAAACGTGAAACGCCTTCATTCTGATGGCTGAGACATCCGTAGATGGTTCACGCGCCTCCACCTGCGGCGAATGTGCCGCTCAAAATCAGGAAATGTTTCGCCTGTCCCGCGTTTTCCCCCGCGTTTTCCCCCGCGTTTTCCCGCGTTTCTCGCGCCCCGCGTTTCCCGCGTTTCTCCCTCTGCTGGAAGAGCGCACAGACTCCTTGCCTACGTTGTAAGGGGTGCGGCTCGATTTGTGCGGGAGTTCAAACGCGATGTGCTTGATTGCGTGGGAGATTGAGTTGCGGGAATTGTTGTGAGTGACTAAAAACGGGTGTAGGAAGTGGGCTCGGAAATCTGAGAAATCTCCGTCTGTCCCGGATTCCCCGGATTCCCCTCCGGATTCCCCTGGATTCCCTCGTCCCGGATTGTACCCGGATTGCCTTAAGGCTTCTTTTTCTTTGGTGCGCCTGCATATATCGACTGCGCGGTCGTAATCAAAGTAGGATCTTTGTTTATCGCGATGATGCGACCGCTCATGCTGGTAATTGCGCTCTTGCCAATATCGAACAACTGAAGAGCCTCGTCCATCGTGAGGAAATCCTCGGGGTGCATTAGCGGATTACGATGCATTCCCCTGATGTGATCCAAACTTTCCATGACCTTGTTGTCCTCGCCAGCCTTTCTTAGCTGGTCAATGCAAGTGGCCATCTCGGGAGATTTCTTGCTCGGCGGAAGGTCCATCAAGAGGCGATGATACTGACGCAATACGGATTCGGTCGCACGCATGACGTGAAATCCGCAGGCCGTTGGTAACTCGAAAGCCAAGCATCTGCCAGCCGCTCCGAAATCCGCCTGAGCGGTTTGCTCGATTACTGACATCGTGGCAATCCCCAGCGCGTTCGCGGCTCTATCGATCAAATCCGAGGTGCTGTAGATACCTTTCTGCAAAACGGAATAGGTATTAGCTCCCTGAAGTTCAGCCGCTAAGATCGTCTCAAACTTATTGGCTGACGATTTTATGCTGTATAGCTCCCAGAACCGCACTAGCTTGTCATTAGCTATGCCTGACAGATCGTCCGGCACCACTGTTTTTATCGCGTTCCATAACTCTAACGCGGCTGCCTTAGTAAGCGGCAAAGGGAGTATATCCTGCCTGATTATCGCCGCCGCAGTATCCTTTGCGGAGTAGAGTGGCCACAGCACATCTTTTAACGGAGTATCAGAATCAGAGCCCAGGCCTGTGCAGGCTTTGATCGATTGGCCCCACGCATAGAAAACGTGAGGGTTAAATTGCTTCACTGGCGATACCTCCGCGCGATTTTGTGTCCTCGCGCACCTTCGAGGCTAACACTTTTTGTCAGTGAAGAATATTTATACCAAAATAAAAATCATGTTCGGAAAGCCACGCGGCCGGCGGAGGGCGAATTGGGAAACGCGGAACGGGCGGAACGGCCCGCTAGTGCTATCCAGCGGGCGACCCGGCGTGTAAGCTCCCATCCCATTCGGGCGTCCCTCGGTGATTAGCCGCCTCGGTCAGTAATCGGCGCTAGAGCCGATGAGTCAGGGAGCACGGCGAAGACAAAAGTTTGGTCAATTGTCACCTCCGCTAATACGGAAATAATCCTACTCCATCATTTTACCGCAGCTTTTCAGTCATGATATGTCAAATGGTAATTCCGGTTTGCGTTCGTAGATTTGCGATGGCTGGCGGACATGGGTCCTGCGATTCGGGCTGAGCGTGGGGCGACAGCGGTAGATGCTGTGGCCAAGTGATGAAAAAAGGATGAAAAAGGGACAGACACCGATTTCGGCACGGTCTTTGCTGAACGTCTTACCAAACATTAGCACCGTCGCGAAATCCAGGGGCCGTCCCTTTGGGGCCCTAGCGGAATGGACTCGGAACTAATTATTGATCGGAATCATTACGTGCGCGCCGGCGGTGCCGGGGAGCATTAGCCAGGGGAGTCCTTGGCCTTTGAGCGCGGCGTCGCGCTGGCTCTTGGTGGAGACGCCGATCGATTCGGGGGTGGCGAAGGGGACCGACATCACCCACAGTTTTTTGATCACGCCGTCTTTGGTCGCCAGACGATAGGACATGGTGCCGAAGGGCGTCTGCTTGAGCGCGCCGGACTTGGTTGCCGCCTGGATGGCTTCCTGAATATCTTTATCCGACTTCTTTTCGGCGCGGAGCTTTGCTTCCATTTCGCGGCGGGGGACGGTGACTTTGTTGTAGCAGCGGATGAAGCCATCGACGGGGCTCGCGGGTTCGCATTCGATCGCGCCCTTGCCTTCGCGCAGGACGACGCGCGCGCCGGAGGCTTGATCGTAGCGGACGACGGTGGCGTCGGCGCGGAGTTCCTCGGGCAGAGGTTGGATCGCTTGCGCGATGTCTTCGGCCGCGGTGGCGGCGACGGACGGTACGGCGGAGAGCAGGCTGGCGAGCGCAGCGGAACAAGCGAGCACGAGATGACGTTTCATACGATATCCTCTTCCTGGAAGAATTTCACGCGAAGTATTTTGCGCCCAACCATTCTTTCACGAATGAGATTCGCCGGGGCACGTCTCTATTCCGCCATTGCCGGATTGGCCAGGTTCGCTTTCAGGGCTTCCAGCGTTTCTTCGGACGCTTGAATGGCGGTGCGTTGATGATAGAACCACAGTGCGCGGAGGCCCCCCATTTCTTCGCCGCCGCCGGCGCGGCCGGGGCCGCCGTGGATGCAGGAGGGCATGACGACGCCGTGGCCCATGTGGGAATCGCCGATGGAGGGATCGATCAACAAGAGGCGGCCGTGGCTGGAGCCGAGCGCGGCGGCGGCGGTTGCGAGGAAGTGCGGATCGGCGCTGTATACCGAAGCCGCGAGTGAGCCACAGCCTTTGTGCGCCAGGGCGAAGGCGTGATCGGCATCGGCATACGGGATCACGGTGGCTGCGGGGCCGAAGACTTCGAGATCGTGAACCAACTGGGCGTCGGCGGCGGCGCGCAGGAGCGTGGGGCCAACGAATGCGCCGGTAGCGGGGTCGGCGTCTGCGAGTTGCAGGGGGTTCGCCTGATAGTGAACGGTTGCGGCGGCGCTCAACTGGCGGATGCCTTCTTCGATGGTGCGGCGCTGCGCCATGCTGGCGAGCGGGCCCATGGTGACGGCGGGGTTGGCGGGGTTGCCGATCACGACTTTCGCCAGTTCCTCGGCGACGGCGTTCGCCACGGCGGCTTCGTGCGCGGCGGGGACCAGCACGCGGCGGATGGCGGTACACTTCTGCCCTGCCTTGATGGTCATCTCGCGAACCACTTCGCGGACGAATAGCGCGAAGGCGGGCGAGCCGGGTTCGGCGTCGGGGGCGAGCAGAGCGGCGTTGAGGCTATCGGCCTCGACGTTCAAGCGCACGCCGTGCTGGCGGACGCAGGCGTGTTGGCGGATCACGTCGGCGGTATCGGCCGAGCCAGTGAAGACGATGGCATCGCCGAAGCGGAGATGATCGAGCAAATCGCCCGCGGAGCCGCACAAGAGGGAGAGCGCGCCTTCGGGAAGGACGTTGGCATCGAGGACTCGCTGCGCCATGGCTTGGGCGAGCCACGCGGTGGAGGTGGCGGGCTTCACGAATGACGGGACGCCGGAGAGAATGCTGATCGCGACTTTTTCCCAGAGCGCCCAGGCCGGGAAATTAAATGCGTTGATGTGGACGGCGACGCCGGGGATCGGGGTGCCGATGTGGATCGCTTGAAATTTGGGGTCGCGGGAGACGCGGACGGCGGGGCCATCGGTGAGCAGCGTTGCCGCGCCGAGCTTGCCGCCTTCCTTCGAGTAATAGCGCAGGGTGGCGATGGAGCCGTCGATATCGATGGAGGCGTCGGTCTTGGTGTTGCCCGCGTTGGTCTGCGCGATTTCCATCCAAAGCTTGCGGCCTTTGAAGAGAGAATCGGCGATGCTCCAGAGGAGTTCGGCGCGATCGGCAAAGGAGAGAGACTTGAGCGCGGGTCCGCCAATGCGGCGGGAGTAATCGAGCGCGGCGGAGAGATCGAGTCCTTGGGTGCTGCACCAGGCGACGGGATCGCCGGTGGAGGGATTCACTAAGGTGGAGCCAGTGCCCGTGCCTGCGATCTTTTTTCCCGCGATGAAATTTTCTAAGACAGGTACACCGGTACCAGCGGCAGCCATGTGATCCTCCGTCCGGCATAGGGGGCCCGCGCCGGTTCTTTCTCTAGTATCCGACGGACCAACGGAGGATGTGCGAATTGAGCCAATTCCGCACTCCCCGCGTGTTCCCCCCAAAGGGCGCAATTTCTAACACACACATAACACGAAACATAAACGGAGAGACCCATTCGGCGGCACGGCAAGGAACGTGCAGGGTATTCCAATAGTTGGGAGGCTAGAGACCATGAGATCGAGCATGAGATCAAGGTGGATGGCAGTGCTGGGAGTAGCGATGTTCGTTGGGTGGCCTATGCTGGCTGACACGATCATGCTCCAGAGCGGCAACCGTGTAGAGGGTGTCATCACGAAGCTCGAGAAGGGGAAGGTGTTCATCGAAACCTCCGGAGGACTGCAAGAGGTGGAACTGGCGGAGGTTGCTTCCGTTAACTTTGATACTCCGCATCTGGTGACGGGAACGGCGAAGCTGCCGGCTGAACATTTCCAGAAAGATTTCGACGCGCAGGAGATGATTCGCCTGGGTGAAGAGGCGAAGAGGATGAAAGCGGAGACGCGCAAACAGCTGGACCAAATTAAAACCACGTGGGGGGCGAAGCAACCCATCGATAAAGATGCGATGGCGAAGTGGTCGGCCGCAAAGGAAGGATTCAGCGTGCCGTTCGCGCGCTATCGCGAAGCGGTGCAGGATATGTACTTCCACGTGCTGAACCAAGTGGATGAATACAATAAGCTGGCGCGCGAGGCCGAACAGGTTTACATCGGCGTGAAGGGTCCGTTCAACGTGGGTTCGCCGCTGATCTCGGCAGAGACGGGCGAGCGTACCGTGAAGGAATCGGTTCCGAAGAGCTGGTATGACCGGATCTACTTTGACGGCTACAACAAAGGCTACAAAGAGGGGGCAGAGTTCGAACGTCTAACGAGGATTCCGGCGGCGCCGGGTGCGTGCGACGCAAACTCCCGCTGATATTCGGACATCACTACTTCAGCAGTACGGACCCATCGCTCACGGGCGGTGGGTCCGTCTGTTTATCGCGGTGTTTTGCTGAAATCGGGCTGGCACCAAGCCTTATTTCATTCCGCGCGCGCGGCTCATTTTGCTAGACTACCTGCTTAGCCTGAGGAGACCCAGCCGATGAGCGTGTTCGCGCGAAAAACCCTTGCCAACCTGATGCATGAGGCGCACGATTCGGGCGAGCACAGCCTGAAGCGCACTCTTGGCCCCGTGCAACTGACGGCGCTTGGCGTGGGAGCAGTGATCGGCGCGGGCATCTTCGTGCTCTCCGGACTGGGCGCGCACTACGCAGGTCCCGGACTGATGCTCTCCTTCGTTCTTTCGGGTTTCGGCTGCGCGTTCGCGGCGCTTTGTTATGCGGAGTTCGCGGCGATGATTCCACTGGCGGGCAGCGCCTATACGTACGCCTACGCGACGCTCGGCGAGATTTTCGCTTGGATCATTGGATGGGACTTGACGCTGGAATACGCGATGGGCGCGAGTACGGTGTCCTCCGGGTGGTCGAACCATTTCATAGAGGTGCTTGATATTTTCAACATTAAGATTCCTCTATGGCTTGCTTACGATCACTGGACTGGACTTCGGACGGCTGAGAATACGATCGCGCGGCAGATGGCAACGGTTGCTGATCCTTCGCTGACTCCTGGGACCTCCGAATTTCTCAACAAGGTTGGCGAGATCATGAGCGCTCAGTCCCCGGAATTGATTCAGCGCGCTCATGACCTGCTTGGCGCACCGCAGATTTTTGGAATGGACATCGGCTTCAACCTTCCGGCGTTTGTGATCGCGCTGGTGATCACCGCGGTTCTCACGGTAGGTATCCGCGAGAGCGCCCGCTTCAACGCGGTGATCGTGACCATCAAGGTCGCGGTAGTGCTGTTCGTCATTGGTCTGGGCTTGAAGTACGTGAACCCCAGCAACTGGGGCGGCGATTGGGCCAGTTTTGCGCCATTCGGGTTCTCGGGCATCGGCGCGGGCGCGGCGTATATCTTTTTCGCCTACATTGGATTCGACGCGGTCTCCACCACAGCGCAGGAGGCGCGCAATCCGCAACGGGATCTACCCATCGGCATTATCGTTTCTCTGCTGGTCTGCACGGTGCTGTATATCTCGGTGTCCGCCGTACTGACGGGCATGGTGCCGTGGAGGGAAGTGAACATTGAAGCTCCGATTGCCCGCGCGTTTCTCGACCGCGGCCTCACCGGCGCTTCGCACGTGATCACTTTCGGCGCACTGGCGGGGCTCACCAGCGTGATGCTGGTGATGCTGCTGGGCCAAACGCGTGTGCTGTATTCGATGGCAAAGGACGGCCTGCTGCCGCACAAAGTGTTCGGCGAAATCCACCCGACGTTCCGCACGCCGTGGAAGAATACGATCCTGGTGGGGCTGCTCGCCGCCGTGGTGGGAAGCGTTACGCCGATTGACGATATCGGCAAGATGGTGAATATCGGCACCCTGCTCGCCTTCGTCATTGTGTCGGTTGCGGTGGTGGTGCTGCGTAAGACCGACCCAGCGCACGCGCGCCCGTTCCGCACGCCGTGGGTGCCGGTGGTGCCGATCCTCAGCGTTCTTTTCAATGGCTACATGATGTACAAGCTCGGCTGGGTGAACTGGCTGCGTTTGATTGTGTGGCTGGTGATCGGCCTGATCGTTTATTTCACGTATAGCGTGAAGCACAGCCGGGTGCAAAAAGCGATCCGCGGCGAGCAGGCCTGAGGCGCGGCTACTCTTTTTCGACGATCACGGCAGTGCCGTAGCAGAGCACTTCCGTCACGCCTTGCATGATCTCGGTGGCGTCATAACGCACGCCGACGATCGCATTTGCGCCCATCATCATGGCGTGATTCACCATCTTGTCGAACGCATCATTGCGGGTTTTCTCGCACAGATCGGTAAGTAGAGTGATGTTGCCGCCCACCAGCGTTTGCAGGCTTGCGCCGATGGTGCCGAAAATGGAACGCGAGCGGACGATAATGCCGCGCACCATGCCGAGGTTGCGCGTAATTTTGTAGCCATCCAGAGTGAACGTGGTCGTGGTGAAATCGTGCGTCATGCCCGGATTATGCGGCAAGGCGATTGGAAAGCGCAATCCTGTGTTTCTCCGAGATCCCGCTACCAACCGCGCCGGCCGCGGAGCAAAGTAATGTGGGCCACGTGATGCCGCGAATGCCACGAATAGAGCGCCATCTGTAGGCCGATTGGCACGCGCCCCATCTCCGGATGCACGTAGGTGCGTTCAAACGCGGGGTCGGGGAGACAATCAAGCAGCCGCACCCAGCGGTGGTGGAGGGCTTCGAGCAGGGCCAGCGACACGTCCACCGTCATGGTCCGCGCGTCTTCCAGCTCAGCCCAAGCGGCTTCGGTGTATGGCTTGATCACCGGATTTTCTTCCGTCAACGCCATCCGGGTGCGAATGTAACCGTTCATGTGGCTGTCGGGGAGGTGGTGCACGACTTGGCGAACAGTCCATCCGCCGTTGCGATACGGCGTGTCGAGTTGTTCTTCACTTAGACCGGCGATCGCCGCGCGCATGCGGGAAGGGCATTCCGCGATATCGTGAATCCAGGCGCGAACATCGCGTGGGGTGATGACGTGAGGCGGGACGAATTCGCCAAGGGGGAAGCGTAAATCGCCACTTGATGGAAGAGCCATGGCGCGGGCAAGGGACTATTGCTGCGGCACGCGGAACGGCAAACCGCGCTCGTCATTCAGACGAATGGAGAGGTCGCGATCCACCAGGCTCAAAGACACCCGATTCGGCGATCCATTCATGGTCACGTAATGGAGCGTGTCGTTCTCCACCCAATACGCGAGCGCCGGATAGATGGTGTGATCCTTCATGGCGATCAGATAGATGGTCGCCTCAACGTTCCCACCGGCGGGTTGCGGGGGCTGTGCCGGACGCGCCTCGTTCTGTGGAGCCGATCCGCGCCCCGGCTCGGGCAATTGCACATTGGTGTAGTCGTGCAGCACGGGCCGCACGGTTTCCGGCTGGAAGTTCTGGTTAATGATGACCGTGGGCGAGGTGGGCGTCAGCGGTTGCCCATCCGGATAAACCGCAACGTAGCCGGAATTTGGTTGCGAATAGACCCCGGGATTGTAGCCGCCGAAGATCGGATCATATTGCCCGGGAGGGGGATTGTGCACAACCCCATTCACGGCACCTCCGTATACAGGCATCGGCACGTAAACAAGGCTCCCGCCGCCAAACGTCCGGCCTCCGCCCATGCCGAAGCCTCGCACGGGGGATTGTGCACCGAAGTTCGATCCGATTGGAGGCTGCTGCATCCCTAACGCCGGAAGCCCTCCGTTCAATGTTGGCAGTCCGCCACCGAGCGTGGGAAGGCCGCCGCCCATGGCAGGCATGGACCCAAAGGCAGGGCCGCGTACAACTGGCGAGGGACCCCGCAGCGGAAGCCCTGGATTCACAATGTTGCCGTTGGTGCCAATCGGGTTGAGGCTCCGCTGCGCAAGGGCCGCCGTGGCACCCAGCACCAAGAATGCGAATGTAGCCCTGCGCATATCCATCGCCTCCTAGCCAAATTATAGACCCAATCGTGGCGAGTGGAAGCCGTCTTTCCACCCTAGAGCGTCAGCGTGTTTTTGGTCTGGGTCTAGAACTGGTAGAGCATCAGGTACACCACGACGCCCGTGACGCTGACGTAGAGCCAGATGGGGAAGGCCCAACGAGCGACCGCTTTGTGTTTGACAAACTCTCCCCGCAGGCCGCGCCGCAGCGCGATAATTGCCAGGACGGGAACCGATACTGCCAAAATCGTGTGTGTGGCGAGGATCGTCAAATACACCTTGCGGATAAACCCGGTGTGCGGATAACGCACCGAACCGACTTGCCAGTGGTAAACAAGATAGGAAATCAGGAAGCAGATGGAAACAAAGAACGCCGCGAGCATCACCTTCTTGTGCTGCTCGCGGTGGCCCTTCTTGATGAGCAGGTAGGCCCAGACCAAAAGCACGGCGGCGGTGCCGTTCAACGTCGCGTTTAACGCGGGTAAATCCTGAAAACTCACGGACGATCCTCCAGTAGACGCTTCGCGTCGGCGACCAAGTTGGAAACAACGTCTTTATCTGTGGACACGTAAAAGCCCCGGATCTGAGAAGACCGGTCCACCAAGGCCAGCCGCACGGAATGCTCCAGATTCTTACCGTCTATTTCGCTCAAATGAAACCCATCCTTCGACAAACTGTTCAACGCGTCAACCGGACCAGTAAGGAAAAACCAGCGGCCTGGCCGGGCCTCAAAATGATTTGCGTACTCGGCCAGCACCGGCGGCGTATCACGCGCCGGATCAATGGTGAAAGAAACCAGCCGCGCATCGGTGTGCGATGCCAGATCCTTTTGAATCTTGTTCATCTTCGAGCTCATCATGGGGCACGGGCCTGGACAGTTGGTGAAGATGAAATCCGCGACCCAGACTTTGCCCTTGAGGGACGCAGAGCTGGCAAACACGGCACCGGCTTGATCGGTCAATTGAAAGTCAGGGATCGCTCCGTAGCTGGGCATCGGCGGTTTCTTCGCGCATCCCGCCAGCGAGAACACGAGCAAAGTAATCGCGAAGTAAGAGCAGGCCGCGCTAGAACGTGCGGTCCAGCACCAAGAGGCCATAGAGCACCGGAAGGTAAACGACGCTTGCGAGCAGAACTTGGCGTGCGCGCGGAACCGTGCGCTCCATGGAGACCCGCAGCCCGGCGTAGAGGAAATAGGCGCCAGCGGCAAGAGCACCAATCAGGTACACGTTACCGGCCATCGCCAAGAACTTCGGCAGCAAGCTGATGGGAATCAGCACCACGCTAAACCACAAGATGCGGCGCGCGGTGGATTCGTTTGAAGGCTCCACCACAGGCAGCATGCGGATGCCCGCGCTGGCGTAATCGTCACGATACATCCAGGCGATCGCATAGAAGTGCGGGAACTGCCAAAGGAACAAAATCGCGTAAAGAACCCAAGCTCCCCAGCTCAGCGAACCGCACGCCGCGGCGTAGCCGATCAGCGGAGGCATCGCCCCGGGGATCGCGCCAATGGTCGTTGAATGCGGCGAGCGGCGCTTCATCGGTGTGTACCAGAACAGGTAGCTGACTTCGGTGAACAGGCCGAGCAGAGCGGTGAGCAGGTTCGCGCCCATCCAGAGTTCGACAAATCCGACGATGGAAAGCGCCACACCGAAGATGAACGCGCTCTTGGGAGTGATGCGGCCGGCGGGAAGCGGACGGCGTTGGGTGCGCGGCATCAGAGCATCGGCATCACGCTCATACCATTGATTAAGAGCCGCCGTGCCGCTGGCCAGGAGTCCGGTGCCAACAAGCGCGTGGAGCAGCGCCAACCAGCTCCAAACCATGCCGCCATTCACTGCGCATAGAAAACCGATGGCCGTGCTCATTAAAATGAAACAAGTGATGCGCGGCTTGGTCAGTTCAATGTAGCTGTGTAAGGGCACAGTTGGGGTGACGTCCGGGGGTAAGGGACCCAAACAAGATTGTACCGTACAATCCGAAAGCTTGCTACTAACGCAGGAATCGTTACACTTAAAATCGAATGAATCCGGTATTCATGAACAGAGCCATTGAGTTGGCCGTGGAGAACGTAAACTCAGGCAAAGGCGGGCCTTTCGCCTCTGTCATCGTGAAGAGTGGCAAGATTGTGGGTGAGGGTACGAACCGAGTCACTTCCACCAACGACCCTACGGCTCACGCCGAAGTGGTGGCGATTCGAGCCGCCTGTGCTGCTCTGGGGGCTTTTCAATTGGACGGATGCGACCTCTACACCACCTGTGAGCCTTGTCCCATGTGCATGGGCGCGATCTATTGGGCGCGTCCGGCTCGCATTTTCTTTGGAGCCACAGCCGCCGACGCCGCAGCCGCCGGGTTCAGCGACGAATTCATCTACGAACAAATTAACGTCGAATACGAAAAGCGCCAGATCCCGTTCGTCCCCATGATGCGCGAAGCAACGCTTGCCTGCTTCGATGCGTGGCGCGCAAAGGAAGATCGCGTAGACTATTAGAGATTAAACCGACCATGCATACCAAACTTCCCGACTGGCTGACCAGAGCGAACCATGAATTTGCGAGGAAGTATCCGGGCGATTCCGGCGCGCGCCAGCCGGTGCATTCCGTTTATGGCGGTGCTCACCTCTTTAAGGCGGACACCTGCCGCAAGCTGGGCGGACTGGCGGAAAAATCGCTGCTGGAATATGCGCCCGATGGCGCGGCGCTTGCGCAGGTCTTTGGACTGAAGCCGGAGATTGCCGATACCATTCACGCGCGCGTGCTCGATAAACTCCGCCGCGAACCGATTGAAGATTTCCGCGTCGATTTCGAAGATGGCTACGGCATCCGGCCGGATGAAGAAGAGGACGCTTCCGTGGACGCCGCTATCGAGCAAATGGCCCGGGGCATGGCCGAGGGCACGATCGCTCCGTTCACCGGCATCCGCATTAAGACTCTAAGCGAAGAGTTGAAGTTGCGGGCGGTTCGCACTCTGCATCATTTCCTTGGAGGTCTGCTCGAAAGGACGGGCGGTACGCTGCCGCCGAACTTCGTGGTGACCCTGCCGAAAATCACCATCGTGGAGCAGGTGGCTGCGCTGATCGACGCACTTTCGCACTATCCCAAAATCAACGTGGAACTGATGGTGGAAACACCGCAAGCGTTGATGAACATCGACGCACTGGTGGAGGCGGCCAAGGGACATTGCGTTGCGGCGCACATGGGGCCTTACGATTACACGAGTTCCCTTGGTATCACGTCATCGAGCCAGCACCTGATGCACCCCGCGCTGAACCTTGCTCGGTGGTATATGCAAAACGCGCTTGCAGGCCGCGGCATCTCGATCTCCGATGGCCCAACCAATGTGCTGCCGATTCCTCCGCACCGCGGCGGGCCGCTCACCGATGACCAGAAAGCGGCGAATCGCGAGGTGGTGCATCGTGCATGGAGGCTGCACTATACGCACGTCCGCCACGCGTTGAGCAACGGAATCTATCGCGGCTGGGATCTGCACCCCGCGCAACTCCCGGCGCGTTACGTGGCGCTCTACGCATTTTTCCTGGAAGGAGAAAGCGTCGCCTCCGAACGACTGCGCAATTTCATGCAATCCGCCGCGCAAGCGACGCGGGTCGGCGAAGTGTTCGACGATCTCGCAACGGGACAGGGCCTTCTGAACTACTTCCTAAAAGCCATGAGCTGCGGCGCGATCCTCGAAAGCGAGATTCCGGCGCTGACGGGGTTGACGTTGGAGCAAGTGAAGTCGGCTTCGTTTGCGAGTATCTTGAGAAATCTGTAGCGAAGGACGGGGCGAACCGCTTGCGACAAACGGGGGCGTTTTTTACCGGAGGCCGATGAAGGAAATCATTCTTCCGGCCTCTTCCTTTTCGCGGCGGAACGAGTAGTAACGATCTTCGTCACAGAAGGTGCATCCGCCGAGAATTTCGATGTTCGCCTCGGGGACTCCAGCGGCGCGCAGTAATCGCTTGTTCGCCTCCGCCAGATCCACGCGCCCCGCGCCGTTCAAACCGAACTGCCGGCCCACCTCTTCGCCCACTTCATAACAGCACGCGCCGATGCCGGGTCCAATGGCGGCGAAGGTATGCTCCGGCGATGCGTTCATCTTTTCCAGGGCCGCATGCACGATTCGCGCCGCCGTACCACGCCAGCCGGAGTGAACCGCCGCGACAACTCGGCTTCGTGTATCGACGAGGAGAATCGGGTAGCAATCCGCGGTGCGCACGGAGACGGTGACTCCGGATTCACTGGACACCAGCGCATCGCCTTCGCCAATACATCCGGCAGCGGCTGCGTGCAGTGTGATGGAGGAATGAATCTGCTTGAGGCTTGCCATCGCGTTCTGGGTCAGGTCCGCGCGGCGCGTGCCGAAGCCGTGATCGAGCCAGGGGAGTTGTTGGAGGAGATGAGAGCGGAGAATCACGCCGACTACTATTCCGTGACTTGGTCCAGCAGCAGGGAAAACTCGCGGGCCTTGGAGTCCACGCGGTCCTTTAGCGCGGCAAGTTCCTTTTCCATGGAGCGCATGCGATCGGCCATATGCATGCAGGCAAGTACGGCCACGCGGTTACTATCCATGTTACCGGCCCGCTTGGCAATGGACGTCATGATTTCGTCGACGTTCTGCGCCAATGACTCAATCTCGCCCGGTTCACCCGTCGCGGCAAGGGAAAGAGTCTGGTTAAATATGGTGACGCGCACCGGCTTGCGTTCCGAATCCATCGCGGCCTCCCGGTAAGGATGTTCAAAGCCCCGCGGGCGTTACAAAAACGCTTCGCTACTGCCCCGCGAGCAGATCCATCTGGCCCAACAGCTTTTCGATCCGCGTGCGGACCTGCTTGCGCTCAGAGCGGAGCGATTCCAATTCCGCGCGCATCTTGGGCAATTCGTCGGCAACCGAGCCCGCCGCCTTGCGTGCGACGTTGCGATCGGCAACCGCTTGATCGCGTTCCGTCAGAGCCTGGTCGAGTTTCGACAGCGCTTCGTCTTTTTCCGCAAGCGCTGCTTCCCTTTGCGCAACCGCTTCGTCCCGCTCGGCACGCAGCTTCGCTACATGCTCCACGGTCTTGCGGATGCGCTCTTCCAGACTCGCGAGCGAATCCGGTTCCAGGCCTTCGAGCTCGGGCGTCTCCATATTTTAATTAAGCAGCGGCTTTTTCGAGCGCACCCTTCGCCTGATTCACCAGCGCGCCAAAGGCGACCTGATCTTTCAGAGCGATATCGGCCAGAACTTTGCGGTTCAGCTCCACGCCAGCTTTCTTCAGGCCATCCATGAAACGGCTATAAGAAATGTCAGCAGCGCGGCAGGCAGCGCCGATGCGGACAATCCACAGCGAGCGGAAGTCACGCTTCTTGAGGCGGCGGCCCTTGTAGCCGTAAATGAGCGACTTTTCGACCGCTTCCTGCGCGGAACGATACAGTTTGCTCTTTGTGAGGAAAAAGCCCTTTGCCAGGGCGAGTGTCTTTTTGCGGCTATTGCGCCGCTTTGTACCACGTTTAACTCTTGGCACGTTTTCTCTCCTTCGTAGTTACATCATCTAAACAGCGGATCAGGCACGTGCGGCGCTCTGTCCACTGCAGCGAATTACCTGGGCTTTACGCCCGGATTTACGATCCGCTTAGTAGGGAAGCATGCGGTGGACTTCAGGCGAGTTTGCGTCATCCGCAATCACACCCTGTCCCAACCGGCGCTTCCGGCTGCGCGACTTGGACGTCAAAATATGACGGGCCATCGCATGATGGCGTTTGATCTTGCCGGTACCCGTCTTTTTGAACCGTTTAGACGCACCCTTATGGGTCTTCAACTTAGGCATAAAAGATATTTCCTGGATCTGCCGACGCGAGCGGCGGCTTTTTAGATAGTAACACAAGCGGGTGGAGGATTTCCTCAAAGGGGCGGGTTTTGCTGAGACTGGTTCGGCTACCTCCTTTATTATGAACGTCGAACACCCGTCCTCCTGCTACAATCTCAGTAGCGCTGACTGATGCAGCGACTGACTACTCGTGGCCACCCGGCTGCATGTAAGTCCAGGACTTGATCGATTTCGACAGGTACCAAGGCGATGCGAACTGCTGTTTCTTTTTCTCTTTTCCCGCGTTCCCGCGCGCAATCGGGACCCATCGCGTCATTCGTGCCTGCCACCCAAGCGAGGTGAAGCATGTCCAGCCCCGATTTCCTCCGCGCCAAAGCGCAGCAACGCAAGATCGCCATGGTGACGTGTTACGACTACACGTTCGCCCGCCTCATCGCCAAAACTCCCATCGACGCCATTCTCGTCGGCGATAGCGCCGCCATGGTCATGCACGGGCATCCGTCCACGTTGACCATGAACATCGAGTTGACGCGCATGCACACCGAGGCCGTCGCGCGCGGCGCGGGCGATAAATTCATCGTTGCCGACATGCCGTTTCTCTCCTATCGCAAGGGCATCGGCCCCGCGATGGACACCGCCCAACTATTGATGACCGCGGGTGCGCACGCCGTAAAACTCGAAGGCGTCGACGGCCACGAAGATGTGATCGAGCGGTTCGTCCAAAGCGGCATCCCCGTGATGGGCCACATCGGCATGCAGCCGCAATCGGTGAACGTTTACGGCGGCTTTCGCGTGCAGGGCCGCAACGAGGATTCCGCGCACGAAATCATGCGCCAGGCCGCCGCGCTCGAAGAACTCGGCGCGTTTTCGGTGGTCCTTGAATGCGTGCCCTCGAAGCTCGCGGGCGAAATCACCGAGGCGCTGCACATCCCCACCATCGGCATCGGCGCAGGCCCCGAGTGCGACGGCCAGATTCTGGTGCTGCAAGACCTGCTGGGCATGAATCAGGATTTCCGTCCGAAATTCGTTCGCCAATTCGCCGACGTCGGCCACTGCGTGCAGGAAGCGCTGGGACGCTACGACGACGCGGTGAAGAACGGGACGTTTCCGGCAACGCAGGAGAGCTACTCGTAATGCGCGTTTGGCATCAGGTTTCCGATTGGTTGGCGCACCGAAAAACACTGACTGGAAAAAGCGTCGGCGTGGTTCCGACAATGGGCGCGCTGCATCGCGGCCACGCGGCGCTTGTGGAACGCTGCCGCCGCGAAAACGATGTCGCCGTGGTGACGCTGTTCGTCAATCCTTCGCAGTTCAATGATCCCAAGGATCTTGAAAAATATCCGCGCACCCTTGAAGCCGATCTCGATCTGCTCCGCTCGCTCGGCGTTGATGACGTGATCGTTCCTGATACGAAGCAACTCTATCCGCATGGCTACCGCATCAAGCTTGATCCCGTCGGCCACACGCCGGTCATGGAGCACCTTCATCGACCCGGCTTCCTCCAGGGAGTGCTCACTGTGGTGCTGAAGTTGTTGAGCATTGCGCAAGCCGACCGGGCGTACTTTGGTGAGAAGGACTACCAGCAGCTACGTGCAGTCACGGAAATGGTGGAAGAATTTTTCCTTCCCACGCAAATCGTTCCGTGCGAAACCGTGCGCGAGGAGTCCGGACTTGCGCTTAGCTCGCGAAACGCTCTGCTATCCGCCGAGGGCCGCGTAAAAGCGAACGCCATCTATCGCGCGCTCACTACCGCTCCCAATGTGGACGCCGCGCGTGCCGCGCTCGAAGCGGAAGGTTTTCGTGTGGATTACGTCGAGGAGCATTGGGGCCGCCGTTTCGCCGCCGCATTTCTCGAAGGGATTCGATTGATCGATAACGTCGCGATCATTGGTCGATAAAATCGCAACATTGGGGAGGGAATATGCTGCTCGCGCTCGATATCGGCAATAGCCAGATTTTCGGCGGCGTCTACGATGGCGCCCAACTCAAAGCCACGTTCCGCCGCACCTCCAGCATCCGCGCGTCGTCTGACGAATTCGGCACCTTCTTCCGCGTGACCCTTCGCGAGAACGGAGTGGACCCGGAAGCGATTCACATGGCCGCGATGTGCTCGGTGGTTCCCGACGCGGTCCACTCGCTGCGCAACTGCTTCCGCAAGTACTTTCGCTTCGACCCGTTTGTGCTACAGCCCGGGGTGAAAACGGGATTGAAGATTCGCTACCGCAACCCGCTCGAAGTAGGCGCGGATAAAATCGCCAACGCGATTGGCGCGCTGGAACGGTTTCCAGGTAAAAATTTGTTGATTGTCGATTTCGGTACAGCCACAACTTTGTGCGCGGTGACGAGAGAGAAGGAATACCTGGGCGGCATTATTACTTTGGGCATTCAAACGTCGATGGCCGCGCTTGATTCAAAGACGGCGCGTTTGCCTTCGGTCGAGATTATGAAGCCGGAAGAGTTGTTGGGGCGTTCGATTGTGGAGAGCATTCAGTCCGGCCTGTATCATGGGACGCTGGCCACGGTTCGGACGTTGGCCGATTCGGTGACCAAAGAATATTTCCCTACCGAAAGGCCCCTGGTCATTGGCACCGGAGGATTTGGGCGGTTGTTCGAGGAGGAAACGTTGTTCGATGCGTTCTTGCCGGAACTACCCTTGATCGGCCTGCGCCGCGCCGTGGAGCTTTCACAGACAGACGGAAGAAGATAGCCCGGCAAATTTTTCGTGAGACGGCGTTATTCTTGCTGGCCACTTCGGGGGTCGCTCCAGGGGTCACTCGAGGAGTGCGTGGGCTCAGCGCACGTGCGTATTTTTTAAACCGGGATCCCCGCTCTCATCTGACGAGCGGGGTCCGAGGAAGACTACTGTCTGCTGGCTGCCGCGCCTAGGCTTTGGTCAAGAAGACGGGCAGGCCAAGTTTCTGGGTATAGTCGGGGCGGTAGCGGTCTTTGTTGTACATCGTATCGATGTCCACTTTGCGCGGGCCCAGTTTCGGGTCGGGGATGGGGACCATGGCGTAGCGTCCCTCGACGACCGCGGCCATCAAGCCGCTTTTGCCGCTGACGATGGCTTCAAATGCCATGGTGCCCATGACGTTGGCGACCATTTTGTCGATGAAATCGGGCGAGCCGCTGCGGAGGTCGTAGGTGAGATCGCTTGCGATAGTCTCTTCTCTGGTTCGGCGCGTAATTTCGCTGGCGAGGGCTTCGGCGACGCTGGCTTTCTTGCGGTGGCCGTAAGCGTCGGGCTCGCCGTATTGCTGCACTTGGTAGCCTTCCCACTGGGCGCCTTCGGAAAGAACGACGAGGGCGTAGTTGTTGGGGTCGAGGCGTTTATCGTGCATCACCAAGTCGATCAGTTTATCGAGATCCACCTTATATTCGGGAATCACGCAACGGATGGATGTGACGAAAGCGGTATAGAGCGCGGTGTAGCCGGCATCGCGGCCGAAGACGCGGAAGACTCCGATGCGTTCGTGGGATTCGACGGTAGTGCGCTGGCGCTCGATGGCGTCAATGGCGCGCGTGATGGCGGTGGAAAAGCCGATGCAATATTCGGTATTGCGGACATCGTTGTCCATGGTCTTCGGCACGCCGACGACTTTCATGCCGAGCTTGTCTAACTTCGCCGCGAAGCTAAGCGTGTCGTCACCGCCGATAGCGATGAGTTCGTCGATGCCGAGGGCTTCCAGATTCTTCAGCACCTGGGCGCTCATGTCCCACGTTTTGCCGTCGGTTGGGAAATTTGCACTGTTGAGGAAATCGGGAACTGACTTCATCTTGGAAGGATTGGTGCGGCTGGAATGCAGCATGGTGCCGCCCACGTGTTCGATGTCGCGAGTGTTTTCCGTGGTCAAGCGCAACACGTAGCGCGTTTTGCTGGCGGAGTCTTCCAGGTTGACGTGCGTCAAACCTTCCCAGCCTCGACGGATACCAAGGACTTCAATATTTTGTGCAGCGCAGCGGTAGGTAACGCTCTTGATGACCGAGTTGAGCCCCGGAACGTCTCCGCCGCCAGTGAGGATGCCGATTCTTCGAGTGGCCATACACTATTGTAACCGTGTCCATTTCCGCAGTGCGGCCTCAGCCGCCTGCATATCGATTTCGTTGGCGAGCGCACGGCTCCACTCTTCCCAGCGGCGGCCGCGGATTTTTTCGAGCAACAGAACATCGCGGCGTTTCTTGGCGAGGGTGTTCATTTGGGAAGCGAGCCGCGTTTCCACCGTCCGGCGCGCCTGGCTGAGGCGCTTTTGTTCCAGAACAAGGTGGCGCCGGAACTGATCGCGGGCCGCGAGTTCGAGCGAAGTGAAGCCGCCGGTGGTTGGCAACACGTGCAAGGCGCCCCACTGGCTTTTAATCGCGGTGATCTCGGTGTCGATCAAGCGCAATTCCGAGTGGATTCCCTCGAGTTTGATTTCTTCCAATCGCTGCTGTGTTCGGCGCCATTCCAGGACGCGTTCCAGGGGAAACGTGAAGCGTTTCATTTGGAAGTCCTCCCGGTTTTCACGGCGGGGTTCGCTTTCATGTCTTCCGATGTTTTCGATGCCGGGGAGTAGCTCTCCGCCGTGGGCCGCCAACCGGTCCCCAAAAAGGGGGCACCGGGAGTTCCGCTACATCTGTGATGCCAATGCATACAATTGCTCCAATGTCTTAGGCATTGCCTCCGCCATATCGGGCGGCTGCCGGAGGAAGTTGAGCAGCGCGGGTCGGACGCGGATGGCGGAATCGAGCGAGGCGTTCGATCCGGCGGCGTAGGCACCGAGGTTGATCAGATCTTCCGATTGGTGATAGGACGCGAGTAACTCGCGTACTTTGCGACTGGCCTCTTTTTGTTCGGGTGTGGCGATGCGGCCGGCGAGGCGGCTGACGGAGTTGAGGATATCGATAGCGGGGTAGTGGCCCATGGCTCCAAGTTGGCGCGAGAGAACGATATGCCCGTCAAGAATGGCACGGACGGCGTCGGCGATGGGCTCGTTGAAATCGTCACCTTCGACAAGCACGGTGAAAAATCCAGTGATCGAGCCGTTGGGGAAGTTTCCGGCGCGTTCGAAGATTTTGGGGAGCAGGTTAAAGACGCTCGGGGTGTAGCCTTTCTGGCTGGGCGGCTCACCGGCGGCGAGTCCGATTTCGCGCTGCGCCATGGCGAGACGCGTCACGGAATCCATGACGAGCAGGACGCTTTTGCCGAGGTCGCGAAAATATTCGGCGATGGCGAGCGCGACAAAGCCGGCACGGATGCGGAGCGGCGCGGGCATGTCGGAGGTGGCGGTGACGACGACGAGATCGGGAACCCCGTCGCCAGTGGTGTCGCCGGCGGCGATGGCGAAGTGCGTTCCTGCAAACGAGTACGGCAGGCG
>JBEBGM010000082.1:0-5950 GCA_040081455.1 Bryobacteraceae bacterium | reverse complement strand
GTCACGCTCCTGCTCCCACACTTCCTGGGAGATGCCCTTGAGTTGGTCCGGCACGCCGAAACTCACGTATTGCCAAGACAACCCGAACTCGCGCGTGACTTCGTCGATGGGAGGGTAGTCGGCGGGGTTGTACAAACCGCGCAGACGTTTGGCCGCGTCCTGGCATAGGCTTGGATACACCGAGAGGAAAGCGGTCACCAACACCTCACGAACCTCGGCAAACTTCCGCATGCGCTCCTCGACGATTTCTAACGCCGCGATGGGCAGCAGGTGAATGCCGATTTCAAAGGGCAGGCAGATGTTGTAGAGAAAACGACGGATCTCACCGTCGAACCGCCCGATCGCCTTCAGTTCCGCTGAATCCAGCAGATGCTTCGATACTCGCAACAGGTCCTTGTCGGCATCCGCCTCGATCTGCGAAGTCGAGACCTTACGCGTGTTGCCCATTGTGGACAGGCGCATCTTGATGCAGACGGTTTTCTTGGCGAGATCTACGCCGGGGTCCTGGACAATAGCTCGCGCTGGTGGGCGTCCATTGTCGCCGTTGTCCGATGCCGTGTCGGCCATGAAGGACGCGGGCAGGTCAGTAACAGATGCGCCGTTGCGCAGAAATAGACTTGCTTGTGTAGCCATCACGGCCACCTCCTGTGATTTGAATTGGATTGCGCAAAGGGATCGCCGCCAGAGCGTGCGGCAAGGAACTGTTGAGAAGAGACTTCGTTAGACGGGCAAACCTGCGAGGGGGAAACCCGTGATCTGGACTAGCCCCGCGGATTCGATGTTGACTTCAAATTCCAGGGGATTGAAATGCTCTTCGCGGTAGCGGTCGCTGAAGAGCCGTAAGACCTGATTGGCGCTGGTTCGCATTGGAAGCTTACTCGGCCTCGCTGCGACGAATCGCCCGAGCACGGCAAAGTCGAGGTGTTGTTTGAAATCCGCCCAGATCCGGCGCCTTGTTTCTTGCGCGATGCCGTCATGAGTCCAGAAGCGACCGCCGTCCAGTTCGCGTTCTGTGTAGCCGGAATACATGCCGATGCTGATTTCTGGACGCGTGCGCTTCAGCAGCCGTATCAAAGCCAGTAGATCCGGCGCCTGCTGCATGGGCTCGCCACCTGAAAAGGTGACACCCTCGATGAATTGGGTTTGGTGTGCGGTTGCCACTTGCTCGGCAACGTCTTGCACTCCGCGCGACGTACCCACAAAGCTGTGCGTTGCCGGGTTCCAGCAACCGGCACAACCCAGATTGCAGCCTTGGAAATAGACGACGGCCCGCGCGCCGGGTCCGTTCACCCGGCTGTGAGCGACAAACCCGTGAATCAGCATCGCTGCCCCGCAGTCCGCTGAAATGCTTCCAGGAACCCCTGGTCGCGGATGTTCGCGTCCCACATCTCCATGAAGCTTTCGAGGTCGCGAGTCTCTCGGGGCAGGCAGGTCATCGACCCGTCGGCCTCTCGCCGGCGGTTCCATCGCTCCACGCCCGCGTAGTCATTTCTGAAGTAGTACGGCCAGAGCTTTGCTGCTCCGTTCTCCAGAACAACCTCGGCGCAGATTTCTGGATCCCTCATGGCGTCGCCGTTCTGCTCTCCGTAGTGAGCAATCGAAACTGCGCGGTGGCCGTTTGGACCTGGCTCACCAAGCGACTCGATCACAAGAGGCATGAACGGAGGATTCTCGATCCGCGTCCAGGTGAAAGTGGCAAGCCCGCCGGCCTCTTCCATGATCTGCAAAACCGTTTTCATGGCGCTTCGTCCTCCTGTTCGACTCCCGAAGGCAAGCCCAAGATCTCACCGACATGGTCGGATGCCTTCAGGTATTCGGAGGCAGCCAACAATTGGTCGGCATCGACCGTTCCGTCCACATGAACTTCGATGCAAGGGAGGTCGCTATGATTGAGCCGCGGCACCTCGTGGTACTTTCCGTCGGCGCTGGCGAAGCACGCTCCGTCGTAGCTTCCACCGGCATCGTGCCAACCACGGAATACGATACCTTTTTCGACGAGAGCCTGAAGCTCGGTCGTGGCCCCTTCGGATGCTTCTGCATCCACCATCGTCACCACGTTGGCGGGCAACGCATGATGGAACTCTTGCATGAATCCGAGAGCCTCAAACAGCGGCTCGTCTTCTTCACGGCACACGATCTCCACGTACGCGCGATCTCCCATGACAGGTTCTCCTTCGGCTGAGCTGCATACTACGTTTGCCGCTGTGACTGCTTCACGACAGCCGTCTGCGCATAGAATTCACGCTTCTTGCTGGACTGGGTGACAGAATCGCCGCCACGGAAATCCTTTGCGACATCGCCGCACCCCTGGCCGTGAAAGCCTTCGAGGTCAATGGAGCTATTTCCGTTTTCGTCTATCTCGACGGTGATGAGTTTCTCCTGCATGATGGTTCTCCTCGTCCGTTCGCTAGCGAACAGCAAAACGCAACTGTACCTTTGGTCCTTGCGGCGTTTGAACTACTTCGCGGCCCCGCAACACGTAGCCTTTGGTCTTGGCCACGGCCATGGTCTGCCGTTCTTTGTAACCCTGCGCGACTCGGCCGAGCCAGCTTTCATTCAAGTCGGTGTACTTCCGGTCCAGGTCATCAATGATGGCCTGGAAGACTCCGGTTTCATCCCGACCGAAGCCGACAGGTGCCAACGCGCCACGAAGCTGGTCCTTCGGGATTGTGACCTGTACCGGCCTATTCCAACTGACTCCCCCGTACCCTCGTAAGGCCGTTCCCTCCGTTTGTACTTCTGGCCTGTAGCCCATCTCAGTCAACGCCTCGACCAGGTATTGCAGGTCGGTCATGGTTGTGGTGAGTTCCTCGTATTGGCTCATGGTGCCTCCCTATTCCGTTTCTCGAAATGCCCGTCTCCCGGATGCTGCAGCCGGGCTGTCAAATTCGGTCGAAAATACTCCCGGTCGCGCCGCGCTCAGGAATCGCCCGGATGCCTGCCGACGTAGCGCTTCGATTTGGTCCGCCGCCGATCTCGAAACCGGCACGATGTACTCAGCCGATTCCTTCAGTGAAAGATTCAACCGCCACGCCTTGCGGCAACATTCCCTGATCTCGGCACCGGTCCAGCCCTCGTCGTTGGGCCGCTCCCCATCGAGGTTCCATTTCGCCAGATAGATCTTCCAGATCGCCTCACGCTCGTCGGCTGACGGCAGATCGAAGAAGAACGTCCCCAGCGTGAACCGGCGTCGCAACTCCGGCGGCAGGCTCGTGATCGAATTACATGTTGCGATCCACAGGCTCTTGCCTTGAGAAATCGCATCGACGACTTGAAGCGCGGCGCGCAGCCGCTCACCTGAGCCTCCCACCAGCGAACTCTGCATTGCCGAAAGATCGAACGCGACGGTGGGAATCCCCGCCGTATTGCCCGCGGCTTTAGCGATCATCGACTTCGCCGCGCCCGGAGGGCCTATGGCGATGATGCCGTCTGCTCCACGATCCTGCATCCACCCGAGCATCGTCCCGGTCATCTCGGTCTTCACGCCGGACGTGTCGGTGCCAGTGCCGGCGAACGCCTTCTCGATCTCGTCGACAAACACGATGACGCGTGGAGATTCCTGGCCCGTGAGCACAGCGTTGAGAAACCGCTTGATGTTGTCGCAACCGCCGATGTCCGCGAATGTTTCTCCGCCGCGCCAAATGGTCAAGCCCGGTGCCTGTTCCACGGCTTGGCGCTTTCGCTCCCATAGACGCTCGACATCCAGCCCTTTTTTCGACAGCGACATTGCCAGCGCCTGCTCCGCCGGAAAAGCCGCGAGTCCCACAAGGGCATCGATAGCTTGATCCACGACGGTCTCGTCGGGTGGAGCCAGTTCGGCTGACTCGAACAGGCCTGGAATGATCTCGCGCAGGTCGTCCGCCGATGGAAGCGGCTCGTCAATAACCATTACGTCGTTCTGCAATTCAACCGGTAGCACGGAGCCGGGAGTCGTTACCAACACGAGCATCTGGCCGCCAACCTTGAATGCGTCGCGGAGATTCCAGACGCCCTGCACGATGTCGACCTGTTCCCAAATGCGCTGCGGGTTGTTGAAGAACACAATGGCGTCCGCAAACTGTTTCACCGCAGCGCCCTTGTGAAGGGCCAACAGCACATCCGCCGGACCAGCGACAGCAGCCTTCTCGCCGAACACGTGAGCAGTAGCCTCTTTGGCCGCCTTGTTGCGTGCGGCGATGCCGCCCATGATGTCCCAGGCGAACACAGGAACTTCGGTTTTGCCGCAGAGGCTTGCCGACACTTGAGCCATCGCGCTGGCCGGATCGGCCGTCCTGACGGCAAGCAGCGGAGTACCGGCCCGGCGAGCCGCCTTGAGCAGGCTGCGGAAATCTTCGGTGGATCGAATCATTGAATCTCTCTCCTGAAAAACAAAAGGGAGCCCGAAGGCTCCCGAGGTTCTGAAATTGTGTTGGGATCTATTTCACGCGATGAGCGCGGCTGCCGCAAAAATGATGGCGTTGTACGCCGAGTGCGCCAGGAATGGCGAGGTCGTCGAATTCGACTTGATCCTCAGCCAGGCGTAGACAACGCCCATCACGAAGATCATGCCGATCTGGAGAGCCGTGATGCCGGCCTTCGGAAGGTGACAGAGCGCGAATACGGCGGCTATCGCAATACCCGCAATCCAGCCTGGGTGGGGAACTCGTTTTCGAAGTCCCCACTCGGCCAAGCCGAAGAGGTACCCGCGAAATACGGCCTCCTCCATGAGCGGGCCGAGGGTGATTCCGATCCAGGCATCCTGCCATTTGAACGGCTCGCCTTTATACAGGGCCTGGAATAGCAGCGCGACGGCAAGACCGCAGACCGCTCCGAAAGTTAGCGCCTCAACGCTCTGGCGCGTGCTCGTCCTGCGCCACGCTAGGAACTCAAACCCGAATGTATTCAACCTATCACGCCCCGCCCAGGCGAGGACAAGAAGCGCCACGGTGAACCCGACGCCAGCGAGTTCGAGGGGATGAATCGAAACGCGAAACATTGATCGAGCCTGCCTACATAGGAATCATAGCTGTCAGTCGCTCGAAGGCCAACGGACTTGCCCCGTCAGCGGATGCGAAGGTGACTACCGGTCACAAGCCGCGCGCCGGGAACGAGTTCGTTGTTGACGAGCGTTGCCCGGACGGCTTCTCCGTTCATTTCCCAGCCGTCCTTGAGCGCGGCCTCAAGGCGCAGCCTCGCGTCGCCTTCGGGAAGTTGGTAAACGAGTTCCTGGAACTCGGTCTTGGTGAACCGGACGGCCCGTTCGAAGAATTGTTCCGAGATTTGCAGAGAGTCATCGACAACGAGGGAGGCGCTGCTGTTGCGTTGCATTCCGATGTCGCTTTTCTCCCCCTCCAACTTTTTGATACCGCGAGACATCATGAATGCGAATAGGAATCCCTTCAGCCGCGCCACGCGATTCTCGGCCGCCTTCCTACGGGCCGCGAGCCGTTCAGCTTCCTTCGCGCTGATGTCGGCAATCGACTGTTGCCATCGCCAGAATCCGACAATCTGATCCACCTTCAACCGGTAGGCCTCCAGGTAGGTGTCGATTTCTTGGGCAAGTTCGGCCGAAATTTCGGCGCCAGTGTCCGCAGCCTCCTCGACCAAGCCCATTAGTTCGATCAGGCGATCATCGAGATCGAACAGCGAACGATGGTCGCGGTCTGGCTTACGCAAGATCCGCCGCCGAAGGACCTCAACCAATACTGTCGCTTGCTCGCGCGCGGCATCGGGAAGCTGAATGCCATCCGCCTCGCCCTGCGCGAGCAAATCGGCCAATCGACGGGATAGGCAGGACACCGGTTCAGATGCCGTGGGCATCACCGCAAGTGCTGACATGATTTACCTCCCAGATTTCAAAACAGCGAAAGCTGCACCATCGGCCCAACGGGCTGAATCCAAGGGGATGGCTCAGGTTGCTCTTGCATCGTCGGCATCGCGTCGACAACTTCAAGGACTACCCGGGTCGCTT
>JBEBGM010000019.1:0-72800 GCA_040081455.1 Bryobacteraceae bacterium | reverse complement strand
GCCTGTGCAACAGGTGGAGCCGCCGAAACCGCCCCCTCCGCCTCCGGTTACGGTGGAAGTGTTTCATGGAACACGTAAGACCGAATCGAAGTTTGCCGCTGGCCAGAATCAGGAGGGAAATCGATGAGTTTGCGTATTGGCATGCTCATGATGTCCGCAATCGCGCTGTTTGCGCAGAATGCGGACTTGAATCAAACAACCGCATCCAGAGAGCTGGCGGTGACCGTCGGCAAGTCCGTCCTGGTGGATTCACCGCAGCAGATTGAGCGAATCTCAATTGCCAATGGCGATCTAGCGGAAGCTGTCGCCATCACGCCGCGCGAAATCCTGGTCAACGGCAAAGCGCCGGGTGAGACCAGTATGATCGTGTGGCAGCAGGGCGGCAATCGCTTGTTTTTCGACCTGACGGTGCGCCGTAGCGATACCCGTGTCGACGGCATTCGCCGCGAACTGGCGCAGGAGTTGGGTGGCCAGGACGTGAATCTGGAAATGGAAGGCGACGCCGTGTTTCTGCGGGGAACGGTTGCCGATCTGACTTCCGCGAACCGTGCGGTTGAAATCGCCTCGATCCTCGGACGCCCTGTGAATTTGCTGCGCGTCAACATCCCGGGTACCGATGCGCAGATTCTCCTGAAAGTGAAGTTCGCCGATGTTGACCGTTCGGCAACCCAACAGCTCGGTGTGAACATTTTCTCGACGGGCGCGACCGGCAGCATCGGCCGCACTTCCACGGGACAGTTCTCTCCGCCGACGGTGACCCCGGATATCCAAAATGGGGCGAGAAACACAACCTTGACCTTGACGAACGCCTTACAAGTCTTCTTGTTCCGTCCAGACTTGAATCTTGGCGCGACCATCGCGGCGCTGCAGAGCAAGAACATGCTCCAAATTTTGGCGGAGCCGAATGTACTTGCCATCAATGGCCGCAACGCCAGCTTCCTGGCCGGCGGTGAGTTCCCGTTCCCGAACCTGCAGGGCGGCGGCGCCGGTTTGGGCGCGGTCACTATTCAGTTCCGCGAATTCGGTGTGCGCATCAACTTCACCCCGACGATTACGCCCCGCGGAACCATTCGCCTGAACGTCACGCCGGAAGTGAGCTCGCTTGATTTCGCCAACGGCCTCATCTTCAACGGCTTTACGATTCCAGCGCTCACTACGCGCCGTGTGTCGACGGAGATTGAACTCGAGGAAGGCCAGACGTTTGCCATCGGCGGGTTGCTCGACAACCGCGATACGGAGACGTTCAATAAGATCCCGGCCTTGGGTGATATCCCGTTCTTTGGCAAGTTGTTCCGCTCGCGTCAAATTACCAAGAACAATTCCGAACTATTGGTGATGGTGACGCCCGAACTGGTCCGGCCGATTCCGAAAGGCCAGCCCACGCCGGAGCTGAAGTTCCCGGGTACATTCCTTGAGCCGAACACCTCGTCTACCGCTCCGCGGACTCCTGGAATGGAGAGTACCGGCCCGGTTCCGACAACACCGCCGCGCGCTTCCATGCCCATCGAGGAGTTGCTGCGGAGCATGCAGCCGGCCGCGCAGCAGCAACAGCAGGGCAACGCGCCGATGTTGCAGTTTGTTCCGATGATTGCTCCGGCTCCAGCGGGGGCGGCGCAACCGGCGGCACAGCCGCAGGCTCAACCGCAGGCGCAGCCGGCCGCACCAGTGCAAAGGTAGTTGCTGTAAAGGTAGCTAGAGGTTCATGTATCCGCTCACAGTAGGCCTTATCGTTGAAACCAAGGAGCTCTGGGACGAGCTTCAGCAAGCCATTGCCGGCTTGCCGATACGCGTTGTCTTCGAGCTTTCCCAACTTCCTTCGGAATGGCCTCCTTTCCTGGAACGTCTGGACCGTATCCGCCCGGACGTTGTTCTCCTGGAAGTAACCAACGTTGGCAGCCGGTTGGAGGATATCGTCAAGCGGTTCCGCTCCACGGCCGCGCAGCCGACGATATTTGCGATGCACTCCACCGCGCATCCCGACGCGATTCTGTCGGCGCTTCGCGCTGGAGCCAGGGAGTACCTGTATCCACCGATCGAAGAGCCTTTGTGTGCGGCATTCCAGCGGCTCTCCGACGAACGCAGCCAGTCCCGGCAATCGTCTTCGAGGGGCGGCAAAACGTTTGGTTTCCTCTCCGCCAAGGGCGGGTGTGGCGCCACGACGATTGCCTGTCATGTCTCGGCGGAGTTGGCGCGTGCAACCTCACGCAAAGTCCTGCTTGCCGATTTCGACCTGCAAGCGGGCATGGTCGGCTTCCTGACCAAGGCGAAGTCGCAATATTCGGTCGCTGACGCCGTGAACAATCTGCAGCGTCTCGATTACAGTTATTGGCAGGGATTGGTTTCAAACGGGACTCCGAACCTAGAGATCATTACGGCGCCCACATCACCGGCCGCCAAGCAGCTTCCGGCCACGCACTTGAAGCAGGTGCTGGCGTTCGCGCGCACGCAGTACGATTTCATCACGCTCGATCTTGGCCGCAATCTGAATCCGACGACGCTTGCGCTGCTGGACCTGATTGACGAAACGTTCATCATCACCACGCAGGAAGTGCCTGCTTTGCATCACGCGAAATCAATGATTCAGGTACTGCTCGAAGCCGGATATGCGCGCGACAGCCTGCGTCTGGTGCTGAATCGTTCCACGCGCCGGTTCGACGTCACAATCGAAGAGTTGGAAAAAATGCTTGGCGTGCCCGTGTACGCAACCATCGCGAACAACTATCATGCTTTGCATGAGGCGATTAGCGAAGGGAAGTTGCTGGATAGTTCCAGCGAAGTCGGCGAAGACATGGCCAGATTAGCCAATAAGTTGGGTGGAGTGGTGGAACCACCGCCGAAGAAGAGGAAGTTTTCGCTTTTCGGCTAGAAAGGATCTAAATGGCTGCCAACACTGCGCTTATCCCCAGAGAATCCGGATGGGTCGACCGGCTCTTTAGCAATCAGGGATTCAGTCCGGAGTATCAGGACCTGAAGTTTACCCTGCACCGGAAGCTGCTGGACCGCATCAACCTTGAGATCCTTTCGAGCGTGGGTGTCGAGCGCGTGCGCGCCGAAGTCCGCTCCGCGGTTGCCAAGCTTGTGGAAGAAGAAAAGACTCCGCTGAGCCTGGTGGAGAAAGACCGCATTATCGGCGAGGTTCTGGACGAAGTTTTTGGCCTTGGCCCGCTCGAACCGCTGCTGGCCGATCCCACGATTTCCGATATTCTCGTCACCACTCCGCGGCTGGTCTACATTGAACGCGCCGGCAAGCTGCATAAGACGCCCGTTCAGTTCAAGGACAACGCGCACCTGATGCGCATCATCGAAAAGGTGGTGGCCCGAGTTGGCCGCCGCGTCGATGAATCGTCGCCGCTTGTGGACGCCCGCTTGCCTGATGGATCCCGTGTGAATGCGGCGATTCCACCTGTTGCCGTGGATGGCCCGCTGCTTTCCATTCGCCGGTTTGGCCGCGATCCGCTGACGTCGAGCGATCTCATCAACACGCTTTCGCTTACCGAAGGCATGATGCAGTTGCTCAAAGCGTGCGTTCAGTCCCGGTTGAATGTTTTGATTTCGGGCGGCACCGGCGCGGGCAAAACCACGTTATTGAACGTACTTTCCGGCTACATTTCCGAAGACGAACGAATTGTGACCATCGAGGATGCCGCCGAGTTGCGTCTGCGCCAGGAACATGTAGCGCGCATGGAAACCCGGCCGCCGAACATCGAAGGCACCGGCGCCGTTCGTATCCGCGAACTCGTCATCAACGCACTCCGTATGCGCCCCGACCGCATCATTGTGGGCGAAGTCCGTGGCGAAGAAGCGATCGACATGTTGCAGGCCATGAACACCGGTCACGATGGCTCGCTGACCACCGTTCACGCCAACTCCGCGCGCGATGCTCTGGGCCGTCTGGAAGTGATGGTGGGCATGGCGAACGCGAACATGGGTGTCCGTGCGATTCGCCAGCAGATCAGTTCCGCGCTTGATGTGGTGGTCCAGATCGCCCGTATGAGCGATGGTTCGCGCCGCGTGGTGGGTATCACGGAATGTGTCGGCATGGAAGGCGAACTCGTCACCATGCAGGATATTTTCGTCTTTGAGAAGACCGGCCTCACCGATAAAGGACGCGTCACGGGCCGCTTCCGCGCCACCGGTATCCGCCCGAAGTTCTATGAGCGGCTGCGTGTGACCGGTGCTCAGTTCCCGGCCTCCATGTTCCAAACCGTGGTTGAGATTGTAGGAGCGCAATAATGACTCCCGTTATCGGCGGTATTCTCTTTCTGCTTCTGTTCGCCATCATCATGGTGGCGGTGAGCTTTGGCACGCGCTTCCTCGAAGTGCGCGAGCGGAAGAACGTCCAAACCATGATCAATCCCGATACAGGGCAAGACGAAGGTTTGGCGGTCGAAACGTCGATTCTTACGGACACCCGCGATCGGGACCCGATTGAAACGTTTCTGGAAGCTTCGAACGTCAACAATCGTGTTCAGGCGTTGTTACAGCAAGGTGGTCTGACCTGGTCGGCATCCAGTTTCCTTTCCGCGATGTTGATTGGCGGCTTCGTGGGAGGGTTGCTTGGCTGGTTCCTGCGTCCTTTAGGTTTTACCGTAGCGTCGGTCATCATTGGCATGTTCGTGTTGGGCGGCCTACCGTACTTCTACGCGAACTATCAGCGTGGCGCCCGATTGCGGGAGTTGGAGGAACAGCTTCCCGAAGCGCTCGACTTCCTCGCTCGCTCCATGCGTGCAGGCCATGCCTTCTCCATCAGTCTTGAGATGTTGGGCGCCGAATCGCCCGATCCACTTGGACAGGAGTTCAGGGCTCTATTTGCGGAACAGAACTTGGGTGCGCCGCTTGAAGTGGCTCTGGGAAATTTTGCGAAGCGCGTACCTCTCCTCGATGTGCGATTGTTTATTTCGTCGGTTCTTTTGCAGCGCCAAACTGGCGGCAATCTGGCCGAAGTCCTGACGCGCCTCGCGTATTTGATTCGCGAACGGTTCCGCTTGAAGGGGCAGGTTCGCGCCGCCAGTGCCCACGGCCGGATGACCAGCGTAATTCTGACGGCGCTGCCCATCGTGATGATCTTCGCGCTCCAGTGGGTTGCGCCGGGGTACCTTCCCTCGATGGTGAACGATCCCGACGGGCGCTGGCTTGTGGCCGGTGCTGTTGTAGCTCAGGTGCTTGGCTACTTTGCCATGCGCAAGATTGTGGATATAAAGGTTTAACGCTTTATGGCTCTCTTTATCGCCGCTAGCGCGTTCGTTGTTCTCGCCACCATCATCTCGTTCTTCGGTTACCGGTATTACACTCGACCCGGGCGTGTTTATGAACAGCTGGGCGGTCCGGCAGCCGTATTTACGCCCATCGACAACGTCGATGCAAAACCCGACGTCATCGTCACGATCCTCGAGCAACTCGGCACGGCGATTCCGGTGGATCCGGACGAAGCCTCCACAATACGGTTGGATCTGATCGCCGCAGGTTACCGCACCGCGAATGCCGTACCCGTCTATCTGGGCTTGCGAATCGTTTTTGCCGCGCTCGTCCTCATCGCGGGCATTGTTTTCCGCGGGTATATTACCAGCAACCCAGTGCTCCAGATCGTTATCCCGATCGCGTGCGGATTTGCTGGCTGGTTCGGCCCCAGTTTCATTCTGGATCTGTTGGTGGAAGCCCGTCAGGAGCGCTTGCGATTCGGATTGCCGGATGCCCTGGATTTGATGGTGGTTTGCGTCGAGGCCGGCATTGGTCTGGATCAGGCGATGCGTCATGTGTCGCAGGAACTCCGCGACGTCCATCCCGATATTGCGGAAGAGCTGAATCTGGTGAACCTTGAAATCCGCGGTGGAAAACGCCGCTCGGACGCCCTGCATCACATGGTGGAACGCAACGGAGAGTCCGAACTGCGCAAGCTGGTTGCCGTTCTGATTCAAACCGACCGGTTCGGTACTAGCGTGGCGGAGTCTCTGAGAACGCATGCCGATTTCATGCGAGTCCGCCGACGTCAGGACGCCGAAGAGCGCGCCGGTAAGGTTGGCGTGAAGCTTGTGTTCCCAATCTTTTTTTTGATCCTGCCCTCGATGCTTGTAGTCGTCGCGGGTCCAGGTTTGTTACAAGTATTTAAGTATCTTTTCCCGGTCATGCGCGGATTCAAGGTCTAAACCGCCGGATACGGGTTTTGCAGATCGTGAGGGAGAACGAAAATGGACAATAATACACTGGCCGCGATTCTTTGGGTGGCCGCCGGCATTGTGTTGGTGTTGTACTTGATGCGCCGGGGCAGCCGCAAAAAGCGCCGCTAAGATTCGGCCTGCAACCTTCCCCGTCAAGCTATGCTTTCCATCGAAGAGTTGCTGGCTCTACAGAAACCGGATGGCGGGTGGGGGTATCGTCCAGAAACGGCGGGATCATGGACGGAACCCACCTGCTACGCTTTGCTTGCTCTTGCCACCGCAGAACAACCGTCCTCACCCAGCCTCCGCCGTGCTGTGGAATGGCTGAAGCGGGTCCAACGCCCCGATGGCGGATTTTCTCCCCGAGAGTCCGTTACCGAAAGCACGTGGCAAACCGCGCTTTCCCTTCTCGTACCCGCCGGATTTTCCAGCATTGACCATTCCGCGGCGGAAGCATGGCTGCTTGCGCAAACGGGCAAGGAGTCCGGCTTGCTCCATCGTCTGCGGCTTCTGTTGGCAGGCACAAAGCAGGAGGTCTCCGTCAGCTACGATGGGTGGCCGTGGTTTCCTGGCGCTGCCGCTTGGGTGACGCCGACATCGCTCTCGGTTCTCGCCTTGGAAAAAATCGCAAAGGGAGCCGGTGTGCCGGCCGATTCTGCCGCGTCGATCCAAACGCGTCTGCAACAGGGAAGATCGTTTCTGCTCGCGCGCCGGTGCCAGGATGGCGGTTGGAATCACGGTTCCACGCGCGCCCTGGGCTACGATTCCGAATCGTATCCCGAGACCACCGGTACGGCGTTGCTCGCCCTTCAGGGCATCTCCAATTCCGAAGTGGACCGCGCTCTGCAGCGTGCCGAAGAACACCTGGCCACCTGCAAATCGAGCGAAGCTGCCAGTTGGCTGGCGCTCGGTCTGCTTGCCCATGGACGCAAACCCATACGGCCGAATATTGCCTCCCACGGAGGCACCATGGCCATCGCGCTCGATATGATCGCCAGCGCCGCAGCGGAAGGGCGTAACGTATTTCTCACATGAAGCGCCACGGAATAGAAAAAGATCCCATCACCCGCCGCAACTGGGTCACGGCTACGAGCCTTGCCGGAGCCTCACTTGCGCTCTCTTCCTGCGAAAAGCGCACGGAACCGTGGAGCGCGGTTTCCATCCACAAAGCCGCCGAATACTCGGAAGGACTCTACGATCTTGTCCGCCGCCTCATCCCCGAGCACAAGCTCGACGTGCGCGGGAAGCGCGTGGTTCTCAAGCCGAATCTGGTGGAGTTTGACGAACACACCGCTATCAATACGCATCCCAAACTCGTGCACGCGGCCTTGGAAGCCTTTCGTTCCGCGGGCGCGGCCGATGTCCGTATCGCCGAGGGCCCGGGCCACCGCCGGATTACGCTCGATCTTGCCGACGCCGCCGGTTATTTCTCCACCGTTGCCGGTTTCGAGAAGTCCTTTATCGACCTGAATCTCGACGAAGTCACACGCGTCGATCTGAAAAATCCAAAGTCGCGCTTAACCTCGCTCTATCTGCCCAACACGATTCTTGGATGCGACCTTCTGGTCTCCATGCCCAAACTCAAGACGCATCACTGGGCGGGAGCCACGCTCAGCATGAAGAACTTTTTCGGCGTGGTCCCCGGCGGCGTCTACGGCTGGCCTAAGAATGTCCTACACTGGGCCGGCATTCATGAGTGCATCGCCGATCTCCATGCACTCTTTCCTCGTACCTTTGCGATCGTCGATGGCATCACCGGCATGGAGGGCAATGGCCCCATCCAAGGCACTCCCAAAAAAGCCGGCATTGTGGTGGCTGGAGCAAGCCTTCCTGCCGTGGATGCCACCTGCTGCCGTATCATGGGGCTCAACCCGGATCGTATCGGTTATCTGGAGTTAGCCGCGGGGAGGGGAAGCGTGCGCGCCGACCTGATCCCGCAGATCGCCGAGTCCATCCAAAGCGTCGCTACGCGCTTTGCTGTCTTGCCTGAACTGGAAAGCTTGCGCCTTCCAGGCTGAACGGGTCCGGCGCAATCATGACCCTCCTCGAAAGAATTGGAATTGTGGGTCTGGCGCTGATCTTGCTCGTTCCGTGTTTCTGGCATGCGCATATCCAGGCAGGAGACTTGTCGAGCCACATCTATAACGCCTGGCTCGCAAATCAGGTGCGCGACGGTTCCCTCCCGGGTATCGAAGTCCGGTATCAATGGACGAACACGCTCGCCGATTGGATCTTTCCTGTGCTCCTCCGCTGGGGCGGGCGAACCTTTGCCGAGCGCGGCATCGCGGTCTTTGCCGTGCAGCTATTCTTCTGGGGCGCGTTTTGCTTCCTGTCGACCACGGGCGGCCGGCGTGCGTGGCCGTTTGCGCCCGTTCTTGCGATGCTCGCTTACGGCACCGTTTTCCAATTAGGGTTTCTTAACTTCTATCTCTCCACCGGATTCTGTTTGTGGATGCTCACGGCGCTGTGGGACGTCACGCGCCCGCGAATGATGATTGCGTTTCTACTCGCGGCGCTCGCGCTCGTCGCACACGTGATGCCACTTCTGGCCGTGATATTTGCGATCGCCTACCTCCACCTGCACCGGCGCTTCGCAGCGCGGTGGAACTTCGTGATCTTCGGCTCTGGCTTCGCTTCGATCGCGTTCATCGCTGGAACCCTCCCGCTGTTCTTCCGAACGCACTGGAGTTGGGATCACGTCTTGTTCGAAGATGGCCTGCTCTCCGCGCTCGGTGCAGGACAATTTTGGCCGTATGGAAGCAAATACGCAATCCCAGCGATTGCCTCGGTCATTCTCGGGTTTGTCTATTTCCTGCGGCGGTTCGATCACGGACAGGCCTTGCGTGACCCTATGGTGCACTTATGGATGTTGTCCATAGCCGCAGTCGCGTTCCTGCCGGGCAATATCGCCGTGACCGGCTTCACCCTGCCGCTCGAATTCATTCCCGTGCGCCTGTCGTTATTTGTCGTTTTGGCCGGATGCGCGGCGTTTTGCCCGGCTGGGGACGTGAAGGGGCTGAATGTCGCTGCGGCCGCGGTGGCCGCAGCTTATTTCACTTGCCTTTACCTCGACGCATCCGCATGGATGCGCGTGGAAGCTGAGATCACTGCGTTGGTTTCAGCCGTGCCGCCGAATTCCCGCGTTGTCGCAGCGGTGCGGGATCGCCAATCCCGCTATCAGCCGCTCACCCATGTTGCCTCCGCCGCGTGTATGGGGCATTGCTACGACTACGCAAACTACGAAGCATTGAGCGGCATGTTCCGCCTCCGCGCCGGTGGCCCGAACCCGGCGCTTCCTGGCGATATAACGGTGGTCACCGACATCGAAGACCGCCCGCACCTGGTGACGGAATCCGAAGCGCCGCTCTACTCCATCTGCCCAGCAGAAAACGGTGCGGCGCGCTTTCAGTTGAGGAAACTGTCCGCCGGCGAATGGACGTGTCACTTTGCGCTGGATATCACGTCCCAGATCTTCTAATGCTTTTGCGGACAACGAGTCCAGCTCAACCAGCGACTCGGGACAGGATCAGCGCCAAATTCCAGATGACCAGAGCGGCGTACCAATAGTTGATCCAATGGATCACTTGGAACCGCCCGCGCCAAACGCAATAGGCGCCCAGCAACAGCGCCACTGCCTTGGAAGCCAGCACGCCCGCCATGGGCCCCATTTGCATCAGGAACTGGACGAAAGGACTTGCTTCACCGAGGCCGGCCTTAAACCCAAGCCACGTGGTGAGTGTGTCCAGAACCTGCAAGTAGAAGAACAACTGGATACTGGAGGACCAATCGGCCTGCGCGATCGTCGATTTCTGTATCTTGAACACGTCTACCATTTCGGCGGGTTGCAAAATCGCTATAGGGGAACAGTAGTCCACTTCACCCTAGTACTCACTTGCTGCACGCGTCAGGCGCGGCGGAAGGCCGGCCGACATGATTCGCCGCCTGCAAGCGAAGCCGATGAATGAACAGACGCACTTTCTGCGCAAGAAAGTCGGTTTTCGCGGAAGTTGCCTCAAGAACATACGGGAAACTTCCTCGCGCATCCGACAATCCGAGACGTTCTATGCGGCCTTGTTCGACCCGATTCGCCGGCGCTCCTCGGCGGTCAACTGCCTCGACGCAATCTTCAGATCGTAATTCGATTGCAGGTTGAGCCAGAACTGCGGGGTATTGCCGAAATACAAACCGAGACGCAATGCGGTATCCGCGGTGATGCGCCGCCGGTTGTGGACGATCTCCGCGATCCGGTTGGGAGAGATGCCAACCGCTTTCGCGAGTTGATTCTGGGACAAACCGTATTCCACCAGAAATTCTTCTTTGAGGATTTCTCCCGGCGTGATGGGAGCGAATTCGTTCTTGGCCATGGTGTCCTCCTTAGTGGTAATCGACGATATCCACGTCGTAGGCGTCGCTTCCCGTCCATCGGAAAATCAAACGCCATTGATCATTGACACGAACGGAATGGAATCCGTTCAGGTCGCCCTTTAGTTTTTCGAGCCTGTTGGAAGGCGGAACACGTAGGTCCTCCAAGCACGACGCGGCATGCAGTAACTCCAACTTCCGCTTGCCGCGAGCGGCAAGCCCCTGAAAGGCAGGCACGGTTTCATCCCGAAATAACCTTTCGGCTGCCTTGGATCGGAAGGACTTGATCAAGACATAGTATACCGCGTACCGGTATACGGTCCATTCAGTTGCGCAAGGCCGCTCTCACCGCGAGTTGCCCGTCCACCCACGTCAGCAACTCACTGGATGCATTTCGCATTTCAACTTCAAGGTCCTCCGCGCGTTCGCTGAAATAGCGATATGCACACAATGCAGGCACTCCCACCGCGATTCCGGCAGCTGCATAAGGCAGAGCGTACATAAGACCGAGAAGTGTGCCTAGGAAGCAATGCCACCGGTCTCCACTGCATCCGCGAAATGCGTCGATTGTAAATACGAACATCCAAGCGGCGCCGAAAATAGGCGCTGCCGTGGCGATGGTCGCGAGCGAGCGTAGGCCGCGTCGCAATTCGGTCCGGGCATCTGACGCTGTCCTGAGCATCGTCGACTCGACACTCAAAACCACGAGATCACGCTGCCTCATGCGGCCTCCATTGAGGTGTTGGTACTTACGCCCCCTCCACCAAATGCTTCATCGCCCAATCCTGCAACGTGGGCACGCGGCGTTCTCTGGGGCCGCCTGCGTTCATGGCTTGCGTGTGGCCGGTGCCTTCAATCATGTCGCGTTTGGAATTCGTTGCCGCTTTGTACAATCGCAGCGCGCCGTTGGGGTCCATAATACGATCGTCCTGGCTGTAGCCGATCAGCATCGCGGCCTCGATCTTATTGGCGCGGCCGTCGAGGGTGTAATCCTTCAGCTTCTTGCGCGCGTCCTGCAAATCCTTCGCGCCGATGATCCAGCGCACACGCTCTTGAATCGGAGGATAGTAGTCGAACAGGTCGTTGCCCAGATCGTACGATCCGCTGCTCATCATCACGGCTTTCAGGCGGCTCTCGCCGCTCGCCGCGCGCGGGCAACCGTAGCCGCCCATGCTGATGCCTTGCATCGCGACGTTCTTCATGTCCACGTCGGGGCGCGTTGCCAGATAATCGAGCACCATTTTCGCAAGGCGCTCCGTGTCCGGCGGCAAATGCAAATCGAGCAGCCGCAGCGCACCGCCTTGTCCGGGGAAATCCATCGCCAGATACGCCATGCCGCGCGCGACATACGCGCCGGCGTTCAGGATCGTCGCCTCGGCCATAGTATCCGCGCCCTGGAAGGAGCACACCACCGGGAACTTTTTGTCCGCCGGGCCGCCCGGCTTGCGGAAATAGCCTTCGAGCGTCTTTCCTTCCCACTGCATCTTCACTTTTTCAAACGGAGCGCGCGTCATGGTCCACGCCTTGTCGAACGTCTCGCGCATTTTCTTGTACGACTTCATCATGCGCGGATCGCTCACCGGCGTCGGCCATGCGGCTTCGCGGTAAAAATTGGACGCCCGCAGGTAGTAATCGTTCGCCGTCACCTTGCGGCCATCTTTGGCGAACTGGTCGGCCATCTGCTCGTTTTTCTCAGCGACGCGCGTCCACTCTTCGAGCCACGAATCCAGGTTGAACGGCTTCATGCGCTGCGCCACTTCAATCTGGTCGGCGTCATTGGTGTATTGCGAAACCGTCAGGCGGATCTCCAGTTGTCCGCCGCCAGGTAAGTGTTCGCCAGGGAAAAGTTCCTTCTCGTTGCGTCCGCCCACCGCGCCGACGCGTCCGCCATCGGGACCCGCATCCTGCGCCAGCGCCGACGTCGCTGTCAGCGTCGAGATGGCCGGAATCGCCGCCGAGGCCAATCCCAACTGCATGAGTTTTCTCCGGTTCACATTCAACAAGGAATCCATGAATTCGTCTCCGTATTTACCCTTTTCTGATATCGAAGCTTCGCCTTGCCCGGCGCGGATGCGCTGCATGCGCTGAATCGCGGCTTGCCCGGAAATTCGGCTAGGTGCTATTATACGCCTCGCGGCTTTCTATACGGCTGCGGACTGGAAAAGGGGTCCGCTTGCCGTCAACTTTCCCCAACAAGCCGAAAACTTGTAGTGCATCCATAGTGGAGGTTCCTTATGCGTAAACGTAATGTGGCTCTGGTGGCGCTGCTCGCCGCTGCTGCCACCTATGTTCTGGTCAATCGCCCGAATACCGTGGAAGCCCAGGCCAGGCCGGGCACGGGATTCGCGGCCACTCCGGGCGTCGTCGGCGGCCAGGATATGTTTGGCCCCTATGACATCGTGAAGGGTTGGCCCAAAGACATCAGCACCGTTCCTGGCAATGAGAAATGGACCTACGGCGCCGGCCAGAGTGTCTATGCCGAAAACCCGAACCGCGTGTTCATGCTATTCCGCGGCGAATTGCCGGCGATTCCTCGTCCGCAGACGAAACTCCTGGGTCCCGAATTTGGCCCCAGCATTCAGTTCCCCATCGGACGGCTTCCGTGGCGTGATGCGACAGTCTCCGCGCTTCCTGGCGCCGGCGGCACCGGCCAGGAACCTGAAGACGGTCCCAAGCTCTGGAAGGGCACCGTTGGTGTCGACGCGAAGTGGGAAAACTGCATCGTGGTTGCTGACGCCAATGGCAACCTGATCGAACGCTGGACGCAGTGGGACAGCATCATGAAGCGCCCGCACTTTGTCGCGATCAATCCGTACGATCCCGACAAATATGTCTGGATCCTCGACGATCATATGCATGCGATCTACAAGTTTAGTCACGATGGCAAGCAGTTGATCCAAACTATTGGCACGCCTGGCGTGAAGGGGGCCGACGGCACGCACTTCAATCGTCCGACGTTCCTCAACTGGCTGCCCGATGGCACCATGTTCGTCGCCGATGGCTACAACGGCACGCGCGTCGCCAAGTTCGATAAGAACGGTAAATTCCTCATGGATTGGGGCATGAAGGGTTCCAACAACCACGACAAGCGTCCCGCCTACTTCAACAACGTGCACGGCATGGCTGTCGATCCCATGACGCACAACGTGTTCGTCAACGACCGCGGCAACCACCGCATCCAAGTCTTCACCGAAAACGGCAAGTACCTCTATGAGTGGAGCATGGGCGATGAGCCCTCCGACGTCCACTTGATCTACATCGGTGCCGACCGCATGCTGTGGGCTTTCGACCGCGGCACCTCGCGCATGGTGAAGTACGACCTCCAGGGCCACCTGCTCTATTCGTGGGGCATCTGGGGTGATTTTCCCGGCGGCTTCTGGGGCGTCCACGGCTTCAGCGTCGATCAGGAAGGCAACTTCTACGTCGCCGAAGTGGATAGCGGCCGCGCCCAGAAGTTCAAGCCCCGCGCGGGCGTAAACCCGGCCTTTCTGGTCGGCAAGCCAGTTTACGCGGCATGGAAGTAAGATTAGCGATACCAAGTTGGCACAACGTCGAGGGCGGCCTTCCCAGGCCGCCCTCGATCTATTTCATATGCCGTTCAGTAGTGTATGTTATCTGGGCAGGCAATCCCATCGACGGCGGACCCATCGGCTTCAAGGCTCACCCATAAGTTATCTGCAAGGGGCGGAACTCCATGGACTTAGTTGCTTTTCGAGACTCGAGAATGGATACATATCAGTTCTTGCTTCTTGTGTAGATTTGTACTAATATCCTAGTGGTCTTTGAGATCAGGCTTGCAGACGTGGGGCTCTGTGGGTCTGGTTTAACTTTTTTGCAAAAAAACGACAAATTAGTTGAGGGAGGTACCTTGTTGTCTAAACACAGCAGTACATCGGGTCTTCGTGCCAAGAAAGCGTCTTTGCTGCTTGGTACATGTCTTTTGTTTCTTGGCATAACCGCAACACTGTTTGGTCAGGGCAGTGAAGGCCGCATCACCGGCACCGTCACTGACCAATCCGGCGCTGCCATTCCAAACGCAAATGTCACCGTCACCGACGTCCAGCGCGGTACCGCGCGCCAGCTTAACACGGACGGTGCCGGCGGCTACAACGCACCGAACCTGACGCCCAGTAATTACAGCATCAAAGTCGAGTTCATGGGCTTCCGGACCTTTGAACGTAAGGACATTGCTCTTTCTGTGGGACAGGAACTCACCATCAATGCGAGCCTTCAGCCTGGCCAACAGAGCGAAACCATCACCGTTACTGGTGAGCCGCCTCCGATCAACACAACCAGCGCCGTTCTCGGCGGTACGCTGCAGCCCGGTACGATTCAGGAATTGCCGCTCAATGGCCGCAACTTCATGAACCTCCTGGAACTGCGCCCTGGTGTGACGATTGTTCCTGGCGGTGGCGCCTGGACCCAGACCACGAATGGTCTTCGTCCCGAGCACAACGTCTACATCCTCGATGGCATCACTGCGATGGAACCGCTGGGCGGACAGAGCACCATCAACTCGGTCAGCTTGGCCGGTGACGCTGCCAGCTTGCTGCCTATCGATTCGATTCAGGAATTCGCCACGCAGCAGAATCCGAAAGCGGAATTCGGTTGGAAGCCGGGTTCGATCACGAGCATCGCTCTGAAATCGGGCACGAACGACTTCCACGGCACCGCATCGGCCTACGGCCGCTCGGATGCCACCGACGCCCGCAATGGTTTCTTGCTCGGCGACGGCCAGAAGCAGGAAGTGACCTTGAAGAATTGGGGTGGCAGCCTGGGTGGCCCGATCAAGAAGGACAAACTCTTCTTCTACGGATCCTACGAACAACAGGATTACCAGTTGGGTAACGCTTACCAGACGAACGTTCCGTCGCTCGGCAACCTGCAGAGCGCTTGCAACGCGGCCAAGAACGCGGGATCTCTCAGCCCGACCAGCTTGAAAATGGCGGGTCTGGATGCGAATTGCGCGCGTACTAGCGGCTATTCGATCTTTGATCTCGATCCAACTTCGTTTGTGCGTGGCACCGGTAACGCTGTTAGCGCCAACCTTCCGACGACCTACAAAGTCAAGGGTATGCTCGGCAAGACCGACTACAACATCAACGAAAAGAACATCCTGAATGCCAAAGTACTTCTACGGCAACCACGATGGAACGGTGGTGAATTCGCAGAACATCACCCAGCCCTACTGGCGTCCCACGGACGTGGCCGATATTCACTTCTTCGGCGCGCAGTGGAACTACATCGCGACATCGGCCCTGTTCAATAGCTTCCGTTTCGGCTACAACCACTTCTACCAGAAGTTTGAAACCAGCGATTGCGCGGGTGCCAACGGTGCTCCGACGTACGGCCTTCCGTTCGGCTACGGCGACACCAAACCGATTTGCGGTTTCACCAACATCAGCCTCACGGGCGGTGGTTTCGGTGCGATCGGTTGCTGCGCCAGCTTCCCGAAGTATTACGGTCCGGACCACATCGTCGAATTCATCGATGGCGTCTCCTACCTGAAGGGCAAGCACAACATGAAGTTCGGCGGCGAACTCCGCTGGTCGAAGATCGCCGCGGGCGGCACATTCAACCGCGGCCGTGGTCAGACGACCTTCGGTAATACGACAGTAAACGGGGCCTCAGTCAGCCAGTTGCAAAACTTCATGTCAGGCACCCCGACCGCCAATGGTCAGATCTTCATCGGCGACCCGCTCCGCGCCATCGCCCAGACGGCGTTTGCGCTTTACGGTCAAGACGATTGGAAGATCGCTCCGCGGTTCACGTTGAACTACGGTGTGCGCTGGGAATACCTGACGGCGATGAAAGAAGACAAGAACCGCTTGGGCAACTTCGTTCCCGGCACCGGCTTTACCCAGCTGGGCGTAAACGGCAACAATGCTCTGTGGGCGCCGGACAAGAATAACTTTGCTCCGCGCGTCGGCTTTGCCTGGGATGTCAACGGCAACGGCAAGACGGTTGTTCGCGGCGGATCGACGGTCATGTTCGTGACGCCAAGCTGGTGGATCTTCCTGTCCCAGCAGAACGCTTTGAATCCGACCACGGGTATCAACACGAACCCGACCGGCTTCACGCTTTGCAGAGGCCAGATCAATGCGAACGGCCCTGGCTGCGCGGCTGGCGTCGGAACGGATCCGACGATCGGTTCCATCAGCTCCGCCGGTGTGCCTTTGACCCCGGCGCAAACCAACTGGAATGCGGGCAGCGGCCTTTATGGCGGCAACATTTACCCGAATGCCAGCGATACCAGCGTGCTGAAGTGCGGCACCAACCGCTTCTGCACCGCGCAGGCCGTGGACACCAACCTCCGCAATGCTTACGTGTTCAGCTGGTCTCTCGGTATCCAGCGCCAGGTAACCAGCACCACCACGGTGGATATCAACTATGTTGGTAACCATGCGACCAAGTTGTGGGGCGTGGGCTTCACCAACACCCCGCCGCTCGGCGCCGGTTATTGCCTCGGCCTCTCCGCCGCCCAAATCTCCACGGTGACGGGCGCGGGCGGAAGCTGCCCCTCGTCGATCACCACTTCGACCAACCCGAACGGTGCGGCCATTCAGGCGCTTCGTCCTCTGAACGCCCTGTATCCGTACCTCTCCTACATCTACACGGTGCAGAACCTGTATCACTCGAACTACAACGGCTTGCAGGTTGCCATCACCCAGCGTCCAGTGCACGGACTGAGCTTCACCACTGGTTACACCTGGGCGCACACGCTCGATCAGAACTCCGGCGAGCGCGGTGGTCCGAACGGTACGCCGTTCAACCTCCGCCGCGACTATTCGAACGGCGATTATGATCAACGCCACCGTTTCACGGCGACGATCACCTACGCGCTTCCCGGCAAAAAGGGCTACGCGCAGATGCTCGAAGGATGGAAGGTCACCTCCATCGTCAGCGCTTACACGGCACTTCCGTGGGGCTCCAGCGCGTCCGCTAGCCGCGCTGCGGATATCGCCGGCATCGGCGAATTCCAGGAAGGCTGGAACTTCACCGGCAAACCGTCTGACTTCAGCAACATGAAGAGTGGATCGGTTCCGTTCCTTGCTCCCGCGGCGGCCGTGAACAACGCGGCCTGCGTGAGCGCTGCGGGCGGAGCTGGATCGCTCGGTTACACCGCCATGCAGCGCTTTGGCTGCTACGCGACGGGCAGTTCCGTGATGGTACCGGCAGCCTTTGGCACGCAGGGCAACACGGTTCGCAACATGTTCCGTGGCACGGGCATCCGCTTGTGGACGGCTTCGCTCTCGAAGGACATCAGGTTCGGCGAGCGCGTTGGCGCCCAGTTCCGTGTGGAAGCCTTCAACCTGCTGAACTCGTTGATGTACGGCAACCCGCAGTTCAACGGCAACGGATACAATGATCCGTTCTCGTCGAACATCTTCGGTTCCGCTCCGTCGACGCCGGACGTTGCCAACAACAACCCGTCTCTGGGAAGCGGCGGTCCGCGCGCCTTCCAGTTCGGCTTGAAGTTGACGTTCTAAGCAAACCGGAACGAATGTTCCTTGAAAGCGGGAGGCAGAAATGCCTCCCGCTTTTCTTTTTCACCTGCCCAGGGAACCGCCTTCCTCTCGGCGAAGGGATGCCGAAACGAGCTCTCCGATTTTCGGATGTTCAGAAGGGTCCGGTAAATTTGAAATGGAGATGATGGCGCCCGGCAAATACATTCTCACGGGGAGAGATGACGTCACGATTGCGGGTGCGAAATCGAAATCAACTTTCTACTATCCAGGCGTTCGGGACAGGAATCGCGCGAAGGTGATTACTGTGGCTGCGGGGAACTACGTACGCGACCTTGAGATTCGGCTGCCTCAAGACGAAAAACGTTACCGGATCGCAGGCACAGTGCTCTTCTCGGATGGGTTTGCCGTCAAAGGTGCCACTATTGAATTCGCTTCTGCTGAACCCGGATACGCGGAGAACACCACATCCAACGCCGATGGGTCGTTTGCGCTCACCGCGCTTGCGGGCGTTCAAGGCCAACTCAAGGTAGAGCTTCCTGTGTTCTTGCCGATGCTACGCAACTGTCCCGAATGGAAAGTTGGGCCACGGGAGCAGGGGATGATGCGGTTTATCGAAGCACCGGCCACTGCTATCACGATGGATGAGGACCGGATCGATCTCACTATTGAACTTCCTTCGCCGTCCTGCAAGGCGGTGCCGGCACAACGGCCTTGATGATAGGATCGGGCTGGGTTTGGGTCTCGTGGCGGGGTGCGGGCGCAGCTTGGGCCTCGGCATGTGGATGGGAGCGGATGTTCCCCTCGCTGACGAAATAGGTTCAATAGATCCGCAGGGTTGGGCCGCACCATGGGACCCCGCTCTGACGAGCGGGGCTATGAAGTGCTGCCGCGCTCGCGATTCTGTTTCTTAGCTTCTAGCTCCTAGCTCCTAACTCCTCACTCCTCACTCCTAACTCCTTCATTTATCCCCTCCCTCACGGTCGGGGCTGGTTTCTAGGAACGCGTTCCTGCCGCGTATTTCGGTCAACGGTGTCCGGCTATTTTTCGCAATAGCTCGCGACTTGACGTACAGTCCTCTTTGCGGGAGGTGTTCACCCTGCTGCAGGCGGTGTCCGGAACACCTGAGCTTTGGTGGCCGGTCCTGTGCAAGACCAACACCCGGCTTCTTGCCTACAAGTTACATGGCGGTTTTGCGTAGGGTCGTGAAGTTTTTTGGGATGTTGTGGGTGCTGCGGCAGTTTTTCGCTTTCGCCGAGTCGTGATGGAGCTATCGCGCCGGGACTAAGCCCGGCGCGCAGAGGCAAAGCTCCGCCCCCCTGTTCCTTTTGCGGGGGTCGTTGCTCCGATAGATTGGGTGGGGCCTGCAACAGGCGTCGAGAGGAGTCTCGACGCGGCACGCTGGAGAGCGTGCGCCACGTCGAGACCGGTTGGAGTTGCGTTACTTCTTGGCTGCGGGCGGATTCTTCAGGCTGTTGTAGACGGCTTCGATGAACATGTCCGTCGTCCAGGGGCCTGTCGTTGCGCCGAAGCGGGTGTCGTAGTCGATGGTGGGGCGCGCGGCCTTTACCTGATCGAGCGTTGCGTTGGTTTTGAGCATCGCCTGGATGCGGTCGCGGATGATGGCGAGCATGTCGCGGTATTCGGAAAGCTCGAATTCATTCGTCACGCGGCCGTGGCCGGGGATGATGAGGGTGCCGTTGTCTTCGTCGTGCTCGTAAAGCGTGCGATCGAGGATGAAATTCAAGGCGCGGATTTCGCCTTGGATGCTGCCGCCGTTCTTGGTGTCGATAAACGGATAGCGCGTCATGTCGAAGATGTCGCCGGTGACAAGCACATCCGATTTGCGGAAGTGCACGATGGTGTCGCCATCGGTGATGGCGTTCGGTTGCCAGAACATTTCGATGCCTTCGCCGTTGTGCGTCTTGCGCCGGCGGTCTTCAAGAATCGTATCGGTGGGCCAGGCTTCGGCAGGAATCTTGTTCGCGCTGGTGTCGGCGATCATCGAATTCTGCACGTTCTGATGCGCGATCATCGTCGCGCCTTGTCCAGCATCGGGACGGCCTGCGGAGAAGAAGGAACCGAACAGGCTCGGGTCCTGGCCTGCGAGGCGGAACTTCAGGTTGCCGCCGACGTGATCGGCGTGTGCGCTGGTGTTGACGACGAACTGCACGGGGCGCGGCGTCAATTTCGCGATTGCCGCCAGAGCTTTGTCGGAAAGCTTGCCCGCTCCGGTGTCGACCACGAATGCGCCTTGATCACCGATCTGCACGGCCATGTTCGCGCCGTCGCCGATCAGCATGTAGACGTTGCCCTGCACCTGATGCACATGGATTTCGCCGTCATTCGGATTCGGGTCCTTCGCCTTGCTCGATTCGCGAGGACTGTTCGAAGGCATCACCTTCGCCATCGCTTCGGCGTCGGTTGCCGTTTTGAGCTTGGCGAAGAATTCGGGGCGAGTGGTTTCGGGTCCGCCCAGCGCGCCGAGCAGCGGTACGCCGCGCGCTTGCGAATATTCGCGCAAGAACGGGTTTTGTCCAAAGAGATGCGATGGCACGCGATCCGGAGCCTTATCGAGAATCTGTTCGCCGTCGTCACAAGCGTAGAGCCAGCCATTGGGATCGCGAGTGAATCGGCTGAGGATCTGCACCTTTGCGAAAGGCTCGGTGAGATAGACGGGATCGGTGGTCACCGAGAAAATCGTGACGCGGTCGCCGTGGCGGATGAAGTGCGTGCGAATCGTTGCCTCATCGCTCTGCGCAACGCCAGGGGCGCGAATCCATCCGCGCTTGATGTGTGAGGTGTCCACGGTGAGGATGTTGCCTTCGTACTTGCCGGTGGAAAACCCGACGAACGTGTGTACGGCCCACTCGGGCGGATGCGGGCGGCCGTCCATCCAGACCTGGTAAAGGCCCTCGGCAATCTGCGCGTACACGTTGATGGATTTGAGCTGCTGCGTGTAAGCATCGCGCTCTTCATAGATGCGATAGTTGCCGGGGGCGATGAACATGTAGGGCGGTACATAGCCCGCGCACTGCTGCTGTTTCACTGTGATGCGTGAAGCGTCCCAGGCGAGTGCGTACATGCGGGCGGCTTCGTTCATGGGGATGCCGCCGTAATCGACCAGCATGCCGGCCGCGGTGCCGAGGCCGGGATCGAGTTCGCGCGCGGGCGCGTACATACCGGAAAGATCGGTGCCGGGGGCGGGCGGCGGAGGTGGTGGCCCCTGGCTGAACCCAGCCGGAACCGAAAGCAAGCTTGCCAGCAAAAGTGCGGAGATAGACTGTTTGCGCATAACCGTCTATCGATAATACAGATGACCGGTTTGCGGTACAACGGCTATGTTCGCAAAATAGCGTATTTTTTTTGCCCACTTCTGGTACACTGTTCAAGATTCGTTTGGCGAATCGGAATCCTATGCGCATTTTTCGTCACGTTGTCCTTATTTCGGCCTTGGTCGCTTCATCTGCTCTGATTGCTTCCGCGCAGGGCCGCGGGGGTGGGCGAGGCGGCCCACCACAACCTCCGGCGGTGCCGAAGGCGGCGGCGCCCGTCGACTTAACGGGCACGTGGGCCGCGGTGGTGACGACGGATTGGCGCTGGCGCATGACCACACCGCCGAAGGGCGATTACAACGGTGTGCCGATAAACGCAGAGGCGCGCAAGATAGCCGATGCGTGGGATCCGGCGAAGGACGAAGCCGCGGGCGAGCAGTGCCGGGCGTATGGCGCGCCGAATATGTTGCGCGTGCCGGGGCGCATCCGTATCAGTTGGGTGGACGATCAGACGCTGAAACTCGAAGCCGACAACGGGCAGCAAACGAGGACGCTGTACTTCGGTGCTCCGCAATCCCAGGGTGGCGACTGGCAGGGTGTGTCGCAGGCATCGTGGGACATTATTGCCGGCGGTGCGAACCTGGGTGGGCGCATTCCCATGCAAAGCGGGGCGCTTAAGGTAGTGACCACGAAGTTCAAGATGGGCTACATCCGGAAGAACGGCGTTCCATACAGCGCCAACGCGAATCTCACGGAATTCTTCGATGTGATCAAGGAGCCGAACGGAGATACGTATCTTGTGGTGTCGTCCACGCTTGTCGATCCAACGTATTTGAACACGCCTTATGAGATGGCGGTGAACTTCAAAAAGCAGGCCGACAACTCAGGGTGGACTCCGATGCCTTGTTCGGCTAAGTAAGGGAATTCCAGGCAGACAGCGGTTGGAAGAACTTGGCTGAAGAAGAGCGCAGGCGGACGTCTGCGTCTTGAGAGAGAGGAAGGTTCCATCTCTCGCCCTCGGCGGAAGCTTAGATCAGAGCGCGTTCCTGGAATTCCCCACGCTCGTTAATCCAGCAGCGATACTTCGTACGTACCTGGTCACGGTTGCGAAAACAGGCATCGGCTTGGAGCATCAAGGAACGCGGCGCGGCCAATACGATGCGCTTGGCTTCGTTTTTAGCCGTTTCGAGGGCCGGGCAGGGGACTTCGGCGCTATATACCTTAGTGCTGTCCTTATGCATTTCCATCGTACGAACGAAATACGTCATTTCCACTTCCTCCGGGGGAGTGTTCGAGTCAATTGCGTTGCGGAGAGTCGAGGCGCCAAGCAGCGAATGCAAGGCGCCTTACTCCCCATGAAATACCGTTGGCGCGCTTAAAACTACCAGCGCGGCTCACGACCGCGGTCACCGCCACGGCCACCGCGACCGCCGCCACCGCCGCCGAACCCACCGCGTCCACCGCCGCCGCCAAAGCCGCCGCCACCGGCGGGCTTGGGACGCGCTTCGTTCACGTTGATGGCGCGGCCATTGAGCTGGGCTCCGTTCAACTGAGCGATTGCATTTTGCGCTTCCTGGGAGTCGGACATTTCGACGAACGCAAAGCCGCGGGGCTGGCCCGTGGCGCGGTCCGTAATAATGTTGACGCGCTCCACGTTGCCGTATTGTGCGAACGCTGCGTGCAACTCATCCTGCGACGTCTGGTAACTGAGATTACCCACGAAAATATTGGTCATTGCTTCTGATTCTTTCTCGCTCGAAAGCGGTTGTGGTAGTCCTTTAAATCAGCACGCAGCACGGATGCGGACGAGCCGAACAGTGGCTCCGCAACGCCCCACCCCGGAAACCGGAGCGGCCGGACCAGCAAGCAAATTGTCGAACTTTTTCCAAGCCCGGAAGAGTTGGCTGAGACGGTGTGGCGGGAAACGAAGCCGCGCATTTCTAACACTAAGTTTTCTACACCCGGTTGGAAGAGGAGTCCCAGATTATCTGCGCCGACTCTTAAAAACGGTTGCCCTTCTAGTATAACGGATACGCGGGGCGCCTGCAATCCAGGTCTCAAAGGAGAAATACTCCCAAATGACAGCCTCCACACAGTTTCCTCGGAGGACTCCTTATTGTAGAATCGGAGACGCACTATGCCCGCCTGGATCGGGTCGGACCCGGTCCGCGCATTGTGTTCGGTAGTCCTTTTGGCTTTAAAACTAACAGGAGTAAAAGTTTATGATCTGGAGCAGGACCAAACTTTGGACGGCTGGATGTGTGATCGGCCTTGCAGGTTTTCTCGGTACGGCTTCGCTGGAAGCCCAATCGGCCAAAGCGGTGAAAGCCGCGGCTGGCGCACCTTCTTCCAAGATCCCCACGTTTTCAACGGCGGATCTTTCCCGCATGGGCATTTACTACGCCGGCGGCAAGTACGTGAAAGAAGGCGACAAGGCCACCATGGGTGGCGCGGCGTATACCGAGGTTTGGGTTCCGAAGCAGATTAAGCATCCTTACCCCTTGGTCTACATCCACGGCGCGGGCCAGACGGCAACCGATTGGTCGCAGACGCCGGACGGGCGTCCGGGCTGGGCCTATTATTTCGCCAAGCAGGGCTACGTGCAGTATTTGGTGGATTCCCCGGCTCGCGGCCGTTCGCCCTACGTGCCGGATTATGACGGCAACATGAACATCCGCACGGCGGCGAACCTCGAAGAGACGTTCACCGCGGCGGCGAAGAAGGGTAATTTCCCGCGCGCCAAGAAGCACACGCAATTCCCGGGCACGGGCCTGATGGGCGATCCGATTTTCGACGACTTCGCCCGCGGCCAGGTGCAGTTCCTGGGCGGCGGTGGTCCGGCGTCGCAGGACGAGTTGAGCCGCGATGCGTTCATCGCTTTGCTTGACGCGATCAAGAGCCCGGTGATTTTGGTGACACACTCGCAGGGAGGCACTCCTGGCTGGTTGGTTGCCGACGCGCGTCCCAATCAAGTGAAGGCAATTGTGACCTTGGAACCGGCGGCTCCGCCGATCAAGAGCGTGAATCAGGCGACGCTCCAGTACAACAATGGCGGCGGCCTGGCATGGGGTGTTTCGAACGCGAAGATCACCTATGATCCGCCGGTGACCGATCCTGCCCAGCTAAATCCGGTGCTCGAAGAAAAGAGCGACATCCCCGGTGACGTGGTTGCCTGCTATGTGCAGAAGGAACCGGCGCACAAGCTGGTCAACCTGATGAAGATCCCGGTGGTGTATCTGTCGTCAGAAGGCGGCTACCACCGTATCTACGATCCGTGCCTCGCCAAGTGGCTGAATCAGGCGGGTGTCAAGACGCAGTTCGTCCGCATGGAGGATGTGGGCTTGAAGGGCAACGGCCACCAGATGATGCAGGAGAAGAACTCCGACGACATCGCCAAGTGGATCGACCAATGGATTGGCAAGAACGTTCCGCAGAAGGACGCCGCGAAGATGGCGATGCCTCCTTCGACCATTCCGACCTTCCCGACCGAAAACATCGCCCGTCAGGGCTGGCTCTATGCCGGTGGTTCTTATAAGGGCGAAAAGGGCAAGGAAATCATGGGCGGCGCCATGTACACGGAAGTGTGGGTGCCGAAGGTGCAAAAGCATCCTTATCCGATGGTGCTGTTCCACGGCGCCGGACAAACCGGTGCGGTCTGGCGTCAGACGCCGGATCACCGCAAGGGATGGGCGTACTATTTCGTCGAACAGGGCTACACGGTTTACATGGTGGATTACCCGGCTCGCGGCCGTTCGAACTGGCTGCCCGGGATCGACGGCAAGCTGGGGATGCGCACGGCGCTCGATCTCTCCCAAATCTGGACAGGTCCGGTGCTTTCCGGCGGCAACTTCCCGCGCATGCACAAGTACACCCAATGGCCGAGCGATCACCCGAAGAAGGGCACCATGGGCGATCCGGTGTTCGATTACTTTACCAAAGGCCAGATTGCTTACGTGTCGAATCAGAACGAATTGACGATTCCCGCGGGCGTTGCGTTGCTCGACAAGATCGGCACCAAGGTAATTCTGCTGACGCACTCGCAGGGCGGCGGTATGGGCTTTAATGTGGCCGATGAGCGTCCGAACCTGATCGCCGGTATGGTGGCGATTGAGCCGGGCGGTCCGCAGATGGCCAACGTCAACACGGCGAAGGTGGAATACACCCGCATGAACCCGAATTCCTGGGGACTGACGCCGGAGCCGATGAAGTACGATCCGCCATTCGCCAAGCGCGAGGACATCAAGGTTCACCTGGAGCCGTCCGAACGCCCTGGCGATGAAGTCGGCTGCTACATGCAGGATGAGCCGGTGCACAAACTGGTGGGTTATAAGGATATGCCGATCCTGCAGCTCTCGGCCGAAGGCACCTATCACCGGGTGTTCGACGTCTGTATTCCGAAGTGGCTGAATCAGGCCGGCGCAAAGGACGACTTCTACCGCATGGAAGACGTCGGCCTGAAGGGGAACATGCACGAAATGTTCCTGGACCGGAATAGCGACGACGTGGCCAAGTTCATCGTCGACTGGATGGGCAAGAAAGTTAAGTAGCTCAATCCAAACGCGTTAAACGAACGCCGCCCGCTGCGAAGTTGCAGCTTGGGCGGCGTTTTTTCTTGTGGATCTGCCCGCACCCCTACCCGCCGCCGTTCCCGCCTCCCAAAAAGCAGGGATTGATCATTACTAATAACTGTTATAAATTGCCACTGAAAACTGTTAGACGAAGTCAGGGGCGACTTCTGGTTTGAGAGAGGGTCTTTCTTAGTAACCGCTTATTTATTAAGACGTTCCGTGCACAGTGCTGACTGCGAGTCGGCCTACTGTCCGCGAGCGTCCGGCACCTCGGACTGTTCTTTTCCCTAGGGAGGGTCCCATGAAAATTGCAACGAGCAGATTGCTCGCGGCCGTAGTACTCGTGTGTCTTAGCGGCAGTGCGTTCGCGCAGGCCGTCTCGCAGATTTCCGGAACAGCAAAAGATCCATCCGGCGCGGTTGTGCCGGGAGTGGAGATTAGCGCTACGCAAACCGATACAGGTTTGAAGCGCGCCACGACGACCGATGAGTCGGGAGCCTTTATTTTTCCGAATCTCCCGCTTGGTCCTTACAAATTGGAAGCGACGAAAATGGGCTTCCGTAGCTATGTGCAGACCGGTATTGTCCTGCAGGTAGGCACCAGCCCGGAAATCAACATTGCGATGGGCGTTGGCCAGGTGTCGGAATCCGTGCAAGTGGAGGCCAATGCGGCGCAAGTGGAAACGCGCAACGTTGGCGTCGGTAACGTTATTGAATCGCAGCGCATTCTGGAGCTGCCGCTCAATGGCCGTCAGCCGACGGACCTGATTCCGTTGAGCGGCGCGGCTGTGCAAACCGCGTTTTCGCCCGGCTATACGATGCGCACGGGTGTACGTGTTGCGGTTGCCGGGGGGCACGAGTATAGCGTTCAGTACAATCTGGATGGCGCCTCGCATCTGGAAACCTATGGCGGCACCGGCATGCCCTTGCCATTTCCGGAAGCATTGCAAGAGTTCAAGCTGGTGACCAGCACGCAGGATGCCTCCGGAAGCGGCCATTCGAGCGCCTCCGTTAACGGCGTGACTAAGTCTGGAACTAACAATTTCCATGGCGACGTGTTCTACTTCATCCGTAACGCAGCGCTCAATGGGCGCGACTTTTTCGCAAGGACCGACGACAAATTAAAGCGCAACCAATTCGGCGGCGTCATGGGTGGCGCAATCAAGAAAGACAAGTTGTTCTACTTTGTGGGCTATCAGGGCACCTTGGTACGGCAAACGCCCAGCGGCACGATCAATTTCGTCCCGACGGCAAAGATGCTGCAAGGCGACTTTAGCGATTACGTCACAAGCCGCTGCGGGAACCTCAATGCCGGTGTTCTGGACGCGAACAGCCGTTTCACATTGCCGATGAGCGCCGCGGCGCGAAACATTGCAGCGAAACTACCGGCTGCCACCAACGCCTGCGGCCTTATCGTCACGGGAAATCCGCTGAGTGAAAATCAACTCCAGGTTCCGGTCCGGCTCGATTACCAAATGAGCGAGAAACAATCCTTCTTCGCGCGCTATCTGGTGACGCGCATTGACACGAAGCTCCCCTACGACATCAACCCTGCCGACGTGATCACGTCCACGGGCGTCGGAGCCGACGATATGTCGCAGTCGCTCGCACTTGGGGACACCTACGTTTTTGGTCCGACGCTGGTAAATTCCTTCCGCATCTTCGGAAACCGGGTCGGCTCTTTCAAGCCTCATGCGGATACGTTCGGTCCTTCGGACGTCGGGGTGCAGAACTATTACACCTACATTCCCAACTTCATGTCGTTTGCGGTGACAGGCGGGTTTAGTATAGGAACCCCTTCCAACTTCAGCACCTCGACGACAGGCTACACCAACTTCGGTTTCAATGACGACGTGAACTGGATTCGCGGCGCGCATCAGTTTTCCTTTGGCGTAAACGCGATGCGGGCGGTACTGGTTGGAAACTCATATGCATGGGCACCCGGTTTCTTTGCCTTCACCGGTGGTGTGACGGGGCAAGGCCTGGCGGACTTCCTTACCGGGCGTGCGGCGCAGTTGCACCAAGCGAATCCGAATCCGAACTACAGCACGCAGAATTTCCTCGGCCTGTATGCGGCGGATGTTTGGAAGGTGAATTCCAGATTGACGGTGAACTATGGCATTCGCTGGAATCCGTTCATACCGCTGCAGTTTATGCAGTCGGATACAACCAACTTCAGCCTGACGAACTTCTACGGCGGTATCCGGAGCAAGGTGGTGCCGAACGCGCCTCCAGGCTTCAGCTTTCCGGGCGATGAAGGGTTTGCCGGCCGCTCCGGCATGAACAGCGCACTCAATCACTTTGAGCCGCGCGTCGGCATCGCCTTCGATCCCTTCGGCGACGGCAAGACCGCGATTCGCGCCGGAGTTGGCACTGCCTACGACTTCATTTTCCAGGGAGTGCATCAGAACACGTCGAGCGTAAATCCGTACCGCATCACCGTGCTGCAGAACAACGTACTGTTGGATAATCCGTACGCCAACGTGCCCGGCGGCAACCCGTTTCCCTACACCTACGACAAGAGCAACCTGCAGTTCCGATACCTGCCGGATTATCAGGGCTTCTACCTGATGCCGAAAGACTTGCGCACAACGCAGCAGTATCAGTGGAACATCGGCATTCAGCGCCAGTTCACTCAATCGCTGTTTGCTTCGGCCACCTACATCGGCTCCCAGTTGATTCACACCTGGACGGCAATCGATCTGAACCCGGGACAGTTCATTCCGGGCACCTGTTCGGCGGGGCAGTATGGATTGGCGGCGGCGGGCCCGTGCAGCCAACTCGCCAACATCAATCAGCGCCGGTTGCTCAATCTGAACAACCCGGCGGCGGCAGGCACGGTGATCGGTACGATGACCAATATGGATGACGGCGGCACGCAACGCTACAACGCATTGCTGCTGACGGCGACCTACCGGAAGCCGAACCTGAATCTATCAGCGAACTATACCTGGTCGCATTGCTACGGGCTGCCGTACACCACCGTTGCCAATATCGGCGCCGCGTATACGCATGAACAGTATCAGAACAACGGCCCGGTGGACCGCGCCATTGACTACGGCGACTGTGTCGTCGGCAATCTGGATCAACGTCACATCGCCAACATCACGGCGGTCATCAACACGGGCAAGGGTGTGGGCAACAGCATTGCGAAGTGGCTCACCTCCAATTGGAGCGTCTCCACTATTTATACGGCACGCTCCGGTTGGGCGGTCACCCCCTACTTGGCCACGGATCGCGCCGTCAACGGCATCTTCGCGAACGCCGGTGGCTACCAGATCGCCCAACGCCCCAATCAGGTGCTGGTGGATACGGCATCGCCCACGCGCGGCCAAGGTTGCAGTCCTGCGCCTTGTGTCAGCTGGCTGAACCCGTCTGCATTCGCACTTCCGGATCTCGGCGCTTACGGAAATATGGGTACCGGCAGCGTCCGGGCACCCGGATTCTTCGAATGGGATCAGGCTCTGATCCGCGGCTTCCGCGTCCGAGAAGGGCAGAACGTGGAATTCCGGGCAGAAGCCTTTAATGTGACCAACAGTCCGCGCTTCTATATGTCTCCGGCACCGAACGGAGACAACAGTACGCGGTTTGGGACGGCTCAATTCGGCACAATTTTCCAGGCGGCGTCCACCACAGGCTCCACTTCGCTCTCCGGCTCCGGCGGGCGAGTGTTGCAGTTTGCACTAAAGTACGTCTTTTAGGCAACTTGCCAGGTATCCCTCAGATCAGGTAGCGGACTCCTAAATCCCAGGGTCCGCTACCCACCTTGAGAATGGCACTCCCCAGCCGTCGCCATTCGGCATAACTTATTGTATTACCTGTAACTTAGCCGAAATAAATCGTCGCCAAATGTTCATTCTATTGGCGGAAGGCTTGACGGGTCCAATTGACAAGCGATATCCTGTCCGGGCTACCCCTTTTCAGGGATCGATGGGGAAGCCTACGAATCCGAGACACCAGTCTCGGGGAGGAAAAATGAGGAATTTGAACAAAATAACATTTGCTATTGTTGCGTTCATACTTCTCTGCGGTACTGCTTTTGGTCAGGCTGTATCACAGATTAGTGGAAGCGCGAAAGATCAAACCGGCGCGGTGGTGCCGGGAGTTGAAGTTACAGCAACGCAAACGGAAACCGGTGTCAAGCGTTCCGTTCAGACGGACGCTGAAGGAAACTACATTCTGACCAGCCTTCCGCTCGGTCCGTACCGTTTGGAAGCGACCAAAGAAGGCTTCCGTACGTACGTTCAGACCGGTCTCGTTCTGCAGGTTGGTACGGCCCCCGAAGTTCAGATCACGATGGGCGTCGGCCAGGTGAGCGAATCCGTTCAGGTGGAAGCCAACGCGGCCCAGATCGAAACGCGCAGCGTCTCGGTTGGTAGCGTTATGGAAACCAAGCGTATTCTCGAACTGCCGCTCAACGGCCGCAACGCGACCGATTTGATCGCGTTGAACGGCGCCGCAGTTGTCACTGCACAGGGCGGCGGCGTTGCGATGCGCACTGGCGTTCGCGTGTCGGTTGCCGGTGGCGCTGACTATTCGGTCCAGTACAACCTGGACGGTGCGACGCACCTCGAAACCTATAGCGGTTCGGGTATGCCGATGCCGTTCCCGGAAGCTCTCCAGGAATTCAAGCTCTCCACCAGCACCCAGGACGCCTCTAGCGGCGGTCACGCGGGCGCGACGGTGGACGGTGTGACGAAGTCGGGCACCAACAACCTGCACGGTTCGCTGTTCTACTTCGTACGTAACTACAAGTTGAATGGCCGCGATTACTTCGCCCTTACCGCTGACGGCTTGAAGCGCAACCAGTTTGGTGGCACTCTGGGCGGCGCCCTGAAGAAGGACAAGTTGTTCTACTTCATGGGCTACCAGGGTACGCTGACGCGTCAGTCGCCGTCCCCCGGCCAGGTGAACGTGCCGACGGCCGCGATGGCCACCGGTGATTTCTCGGCTTACGTCAATGCTCGCTGCGCCACGCTGGGCGCTGGCGTCCTCGACGCCAACAACCGGCTTCTGCTGCCGCTGAGTCCGGCCGCTGTGAAAATCGCCGGTCTGCTACCGAAGACTTCCAATCCTTGCGGCATCACGCAGGATGGATCGCAGCCGATCAGCCAGAACGACATGCAGGTGCCGATTCGTGTCGACTACCAGTTGAACGAAAAGCAGATGCTGTTCGCTCGTTACCTGGTCAGCCGTCAGGACAAGAAGCCCCCGTTCGAAGTTGAGCCGAGCAACATCCTCAACACCAACGGTATTGGTTTCGACGATATGGCGCAGAACTTCGCGATCGGCGACACTTATGTGATCAGCCCGACGCTCGTTAGCTCCACGCGTCTCTTTATTTCCCGCATGGGTTCTCTCCATGCCTACTCCCCGAACATTGACCCCGCGGTCGCTGGTCTGAAGAACTTCTACACCGAGCTTCCGGGCCTGATGACGTTTGGCGTAAACGGCGCTGGCGGTGGTTTTAACTTCGGTACGCCGACCAACACCGGTACGACCAATACGGGCTACACCAACTTTGGTGCTAACCAAGACTTTAACCTCGTGAAGGGCGCCCATCAGATTTCCTTTGGTGGCAACTTCTTCCGCGCGGTGCTGGTTGGAAACAACTTTGCCTGGTCCGAAGGTTTCTTCAACTTCAATGGTTCGCGTGGAACGGGTGCGGGTCTGGTGGACTTCCTGACCGGTAGCCCGGCCAGCCTCCGTCAGGCGAACCCGAACCCGAACTGGACTCGCCAGAATTTCGTCGGTGCCTACTTGGCCGACGTTTGGAAGGTGAACCAGAAGTTGACCCTGAACCTCGGCGTTCGCTGGAACCCGTTCCTGCCGATGCAGTTCACGCAGTCGGACACGACGAACTTCAGTGAAGCGCGTTTCCTTGCGGGTCAGACCAGCACGGTGATCAAGAACGCGATCCCTGGCTTCCTGTATCCTGGCGATCCGGGCTTCAATGGCCGTTCCGGTCTGCAGAGCCGCTGGGGCCAGTTCGCGCCTCGCATCGGTCTCGCGTACGATCCGTTCGGTGACGGCAAGACCGTTATCCGCGCCGGCGTCGGTCTCGCTTACGACTTCGTGCACCAGGGCGTCCACATGAACACCTCGACGGTGAACCCGTTCCGTACCACGGTGCAGTTCACCCCGGGCGTTGGAACGTTTGACAATCCGTACAGCACGTTTGCGGGCGGCAACCCGTTCCCGTATCTCTTCAACAAAGCGAACCCGCAGTTCGCCTACACTCCGGGCTTCCAGGTGTTTTACCTGATGCCTCCGGACATGAAGACTCCGCAAGCCTACCAGTGGAACCTCGGCATCCAGCGTCAGGTCAACCAGTCGCTGTTTGTCTCGGGCACCTACATCGGTTCGCACCTGGTCCACCTGTGGACGGCGATCGAACTGAACCCGGCGCTGTATGGCCCGGGCGCGTCGGCCGCGAACCTCGACAGCCGCCGTCGGCTGCAGGCGCAGTATCCCAACATCGCGAAGGGCGTTCTGGGCAGCATGGTGCAGAACGACTCCAGCGGTACGCAGAGCTACAACGGCCTGCTCTTGAATGCTACCTATCGCAAGGGCAACATCAACGTCTCCGGCAACTACACCTGGTCGCATTGCATTGGTCTCCCGTGGACCAGCGTTGCGGTCGGTGGCGCGACGATGCAGCACGGCCCTTACCAGAACAACGGTCCGGTGGACCGCAAGATGGATATGGGCGATTGCATCATCGGTGCTCTTGACATGCGCCACAACGCCAACATCACGAGCGTCATCGCTACCGGTTCCGGTATGGGTGGCGGCATCGCGAAGGCGCTGACGAAGGACTGGAGCATCTCGACCATCTACCAGTTCCGCACTGGCTATGCCATCACTCCGACGATCACCAATGACGCTGCCCTCAGCGGCATGATCTCGCCGGGCGGTGGATACCAGATCCCGCAGCGTCCCAACCAGATCCTGGCGGATACGTCGATTCCGGCTGGCACGACCGCAACCTGCGCTGCTGGCGCTCGTTGCGTTCCGGGCTACTTCAACAAGGCTGCCTTCGCCATTCCGGCGGCAGGCACGCTGGGCAACATCGGCATGGGCATCCTTCGCGCTCCGAACTTCTGGGAGTGGGATCAGGCCCTGGTCCGCGAGTTCCGCCCGCGCGAAGGCCAGACGCTGCAGTTCCGCGCCGAAGCCTTCAACCTGACGAACAGCACCCGCTTCTACGTCGCTCCGAACGTTGGTGGTTCGGGCGGCGATCCGACCACCGCGTTCCAGAACCCGGCGTTTGGCACCCTGAACCGTGCCGCCTCGACGACCGGTTCGAGCGCTCTGTCCGGTTCGGGCGGCCGCGTTGTCCAGTTCGCTCTGAAGTACGTGTTCTAGAGCGTACCGGTAAGCCGTTCAGTTACGTCAGTAGTAATAGATTCGCCCGTTGACAACAACGGGCGAATCCTTTATCAGTGGAAATGTAGAGTGCTTCCGGGAACGGAAGCGGAGGTAAAAACGGAATGAAAGTTCGATTTGGCATTATCTCGTCGATTCTCGCAGTGGGTATGTTGGCCCCGATCGCGGCGCTTGCGCACCACGGTAGCGCGATTTACGACGAAACCAAGGCTGTGGTTTTCACCAACGCCAAGGTCACAGAATGGCTGTGGGCAAACCCGCACTGCCTCTTGGAGTTCGATGTGAAGGACGACAAGGGCACTACGGTGCATTGGACGGCAGAAGTCAGCAATCCGCCCGACATGATCGCTCGCGGCTGGAGCCGCAAGATGTTCAAGGCTGGCGACGAAGTAAAGCTGTGGGTTATTGCCGCGAAGAACGGCGAACCGATTGGCCGCATCGCTCAAGTGGAGGTCGGCGGTAAGACCTTCGGAGGTATGGGACGCGTGCCAGGCGAAGCCCCTGCAAAATAGCAGTGCCCAAGAAGTAAACAATCCTTTATTCTTACTTACCGGGCGCCGAGAAACTCTTGGCGCCCGAACCAACGTCAGCGTCAGTTTATATTCCCAAGGAGTGCATCTTATGTTGCGGATGACCGCAAAATCAGTTTGTCTAGTGTTTGCCGGGACCCTATTTGCGGCCACCCTGGCAGCCCAGGCCCCCGCGCCGAAGCGTGACATCAGCGGTACCTGGACCCCGGAACGAAGAGGCGGAGGCATCGGCGCGAATGGTGCTTCGAACCACACGTCCGACGGCAAGCACGAACCGCCTTATACCGCCGCAGGTAAGGCGGCCTTCATGACCCACAAGCCTTCGAACGGCATCACTGAAGTTGGTCCGGGTGAAGAAAACGATCCCGGTCATACCTGTGATCCGTTGGGTATGCCGCGCGCGCTGACGTTTGAGCAGCGTGATGTCACCTTCGTTCACCAGGCGAAGAAGACCCTCATTCTCACCCAGTACGACAGAATGTGGCGTTCGGCGTTTACCGACGGCCGCACCATTGACATGAATGCGGAACCGCGCTGGTATGGCTACTCGATCGCGAAGTGGGCCGATGACTATACCTTCGTGGTGACGACGTCGAACATCGAAGACCGCGCGTGGCTGGACAACGCCGGCCGTCCGCAGAGCGACCAGATGTCGGTGGAAGAGCAGTGGCACCGCATCGACCACGACAACCTGGAGCTGACGGTCACCGTTACGGATCCGAAGTTCTACAGCGCGCCGTGGGTTGCTATCAACAAGCTAAAAATGAAGTTGTTGCCAGAAGACCACGACATGATCGAAATGATGTGCGTGCCGTCTGAGCTGGCTGCATACAACGTGCGCCACGCCAACCTCGGCAACGGCATCACGGGTAAGAAGTAGTTTTTTTTTGAACAGGCCTCCCTCGCTTATGCGGGGGAGGCTTTTTGTATTTTAGGAGCCATTCACGATGACGAAGACAACGAATCGAATTCTGCATGCCGCCGCGGCCTGCATTTGCGCCGCAGCCTTGAGCGCCCCTGGTTCCGCTCAGATGGCCAATACGCCAAAACGAGACCTGACGGGCATTTGGGCACCACTCCGCACCAATGAAGGGATCGGCGGCAATGGTCCGCTGAGCGCCCGCGCCGATGGTAAACATGAGCCCCCCTACACGGAAGCGGGCATGGCGGCGTTCAAGAAGAATCATCCCTCGAATGGGACCACGGAGGTTGGGCCGGGCGAAGAGAACGACCCTGGACATTCCTGTGATCCACTTGGCTTCCCTCGTGCCGACTTGTTTGAGCTGCGTACAGAGCAGATCATGCAGAACAAAGATCAAGTGGTGATCCTCTATCAGTACGACCGCTTGTGGCGTTCGATCTGGACGGATGGCCGCCAGATTTCCGCCGACGCTGATCCCCGCTGGTTCGGCTACTCGACGGGAAAGTGGACTGACGACTACACCTTTGTTGTTACCACGGTGAATATGGACGACCGCACGTGGCTCGATAACGCGGGACGTCCTCATAGCGATGAGCTGAAGGTGACCGAAATCTTCCACCGCACGGCGCCGGATCTGATGGAGCTCTCGGTGATTATCGACGATCCGAAGTACTATTCGAAACCGTGGCCCGGGATCGACAAGATTGAGATGAAGTTGCAACCGACCAACACGGATTCGATCGAAATGATGTGCGTACCATCGGAACTGAACGCCTATAACGTGAAGCACGCGAATCTCGGTAACGGGATCACCGGAAAGAAGTAGATCCGCGCGGGACGCGCCCAAACCGGCACGAACGGTGGTGGGGTGCTGTCCTAAGACTGCGGCAGGGGTGTGCGTCCGCGGAACGGACAGCATATAATCAGAATCGCGAACTGGGCGAGGGAATCCTCAAATAGGCCCAGGCCGATTCCGAGGACGCCACCGATGTTGCAATATTGGAACTCAGCCCTTCTTGCCCTAGCGCTTCTGGCGACGCCCGTCGCCATGCAGGCCCAAACCAAATCTGTTCCAGCCCCGAAAAGGGATCTCACCGGCACATGGGAACCCGTTCGAGCGCTTGACGGGATCCAGCCGAGCGGTGCCCGCGATATGCCGGCGGATGGCAAACCGGAGCACGAACTCCCCTATACCGCATACGGGCGGGAGATGGCGGCGAAGAACAAGACATCGAACGGCCCAAACCAAGTTCCGTCGTCCGAGGAAAACGACCCGGGCCATATGTGCGATCCACTTGGCTTTCCGCGTGCCAATTTGTTCGAACTGCGCGCAACACAATATATCCAGAACCCGCTGCAGTTGGTCATGCTTTATACGTTCGATAAGACGTGGCGCGTGATTTGGACCGACGGCCGCGCGCTCCCGAAGGACCCCGATCCGAGCTGGTACGGGAAGTCGGTTGGTAAATGGGTGGACGATTCCACCTTTGTCGTCAATACGAACGGTGTGGATGAGCGCACGTGGGTGGATAATGCCGGCCGCCCGCATAGCGAAGAGATGACCATCGAAGAGGTCTATCATCGCATTGATCGCGACAACATGGAACTCACCATGACGCTGACTGATCCGAAGGTTTATAGCAAGCCTTGGGTGGCACTCAATAAACTGCCGCTGCGCCTAAAGCCCCCAACGTTTGAGCAGGTGGAGATGATGTGTTCGCCTTCCGAGTTGGAAGCCTATAACAAGCGCCACGCCAACCTCGGAGGCAAGAAGTAGCACAACGACTCCCAAGCACCCTTCAGTAACGGCTGTTCCCGGGGGCGAAGTTTGATAGCATTTACCCCATGCTATCCAGCCGCGGCCTTTTCCTTGTGGTGCTCTTCGGCACTGGTGTCCTGAACGCCATTGCGCAAACAGCCTCGGCACCGGCTCCGAAACGCAGTCTAACAGGTATATGGCAGCCAACCGGCGGCACGCAAGGCATGGGCGCGCAAGCCATGCCGGGTGACGGCAAGCCAGGCCATGAGCCACCCTACACTCCCGACGGATTGGAACTCCTCAAAACGCACCATGCGACCCGCGGCGTGTATGAGGTTCTGACGGCGCAGGATAACGACCCCTCACATACCTGTGATCCGCAGGGATTTCCCCGTGAAAACCTGTTTGAATTGCGGGCGACGCAGTTCCTGCAAACACCAACGCAGATGGTGATGCTCTATACATTTGACAAGATCTGGCGCTCCATTTGGACCGATGGCCGCGCTCTGCCGAAAGACCCCGATCCACGCTGGTACGGTTACTCGGTGGGCAAATGGACGGACGACTACACGTTTGTGATCGATACCAACGGCATGGACGATCGTACATGGATTGACAACGCTGGCCGGCCGCATACCGAAGACCTCCGCACCCAGGAAATCTTCCACAGAATCGACCGCGACAACATGGAGCTTTCCATGACGATTGAAGACCCCAAGGTCTATTCGAAGCCGTGGGTCGCCATCAACAAAATGCCGTTTAAGCTCCTCCCGCCCACGACCGATTTGCCCGAAATGGTGTGCTCGCCCTCGGAAATGGCCAAGTATTTGAACCGGCACGCCGGGCCGGGGTCCACAAAGTCCGGATCGGCCAAATAGCGCTACACGCCGTCCTATTGCCGAGGTACAGTAGACAGGTCCACTTTTATGACCAACCACGCGCGCCCGTTCGCCGCCACACTTGCCCTCCTTATTTTGCCCAGCTTTGCATGCGCGCAAAGCGGAACATTACCTTTCGAACCTGTGGGACAGGGTGGTCCCAGGGCTTCGGCACCTACGCCAGCGGCATCGGCACCCGCACCGAAGCGTGACCTGACTGGGACGTGGCTGCCTGCCGTTGGGGCGCAAGGACAGGGGGCCGCCGGTATGCCGGCCGACGGGAGACCAGAGCACCAACTGCCGTTCACGCCGAAGGGGTTGGAGGTTTACAGGAGCCACAAGACATCGAACGGCACAACGCCGGTGCCGGCCGCGGAGGAGAACGATCCCGGCCACATTTGCGATCCACTGGGCTTTCCGCGCTCGCACCTGTTTGAATTTCGCGCGACGCAATTCATTCAAACGCCGCAGCAACTGATCATGCTCTACACCTATGACAAGACGTGGCGCACGATATGGAGCGATGGCCGCGAGCTTCCGAAGAACCCTGAGCCGGCATGGTTCGGACATTCGGTGGGCAAGTGGACTGATGATTATACGTTTGTGGTGGATACCAACGGCACCGATGACCGTACCTGGCTCGATAACGCGGGACGTCCTCATAGTGAGGACCTCAAGGTCCAAGAGGTGTATCACCGCATCGACCGCGACACGATGGAACTGACGCTGACAATCGATGATCCGCAGATGTACACGAAGCCGTGGCCCGGCCTCAATAAGCTCCGTTTCCGGCTGTTGCCGCCGAGCACGGAACTGCTGGAGATGATGTGCTCGCCGTCGGAAGCGGAAGAGTACAACAAGAAGCACGCCAATCCGGCTGCAGATAAGAAATAGACACCATGACTTATACCTATTTTTGGAAATCCGCCGCGCTCATCGCGGCCTTGGCCATCAATGCGCTCGTTGCCTTCGCGCAAGCTCCGGCTCCGAAGCGCGATCTCACCGGCATTTGGGATCCCGGCCGCCAGGGCATCGGGGCGAATGGAGCGCGGGCGAATCCATCGGATGGCAAACACGATCTGCCGTTTACGCCGAAGGGACTGGCGGCGATGGCGAAAAATAAAACGTCGAACGGCCCCAATCAGGTTTCAGCCGCCGACGAGAACGACCCGGCGCACTATTGCGAGCCGCAGGGTTTCCCGCGCCAGAATCTGTTTGAGCTACGCATGATCCAAATTGTGCAGCAGCCGATTCAAACGACGATACTGTACACCTACGACCGCGTTTGGCGTGGCATTTGGACCGACGGGCGGGCGCTGCAGAAAGACCCCGATCCTCGCTGGTTCGGCTATTCGGCGGGCAAGTGGAAGGACGACTACACGTTTGTTGTTGAGACGAACGGAATGGACGACCGCACGTGGATCGACAACGCCGGTCGTCCGCACAGCGAGGCGATCAAGACCACCGAAGAGTTCCACATGGTGGACCGCGACACGATGGAACTGACGATGACCATCGATGATCCGGAATATTACACGAAGCCTTGGCTGGCACTCGATAAGATCCAGTTCAAGCGCGTGCCGCCGAATACCGATCTGCAGGACATGATCTGCGCGCCGTCCGAGGTGAACGCCTACAACAAGCGCCACGCCGAGCCGGGAGCACCGAAGAAGTAGCACGTTGGGGCGCTAAAGTTCGTCTGGATTCGCGCCGAATCTACAATTAAGGCCGCCTGTGATGCGCGTAAGCGCACTCCGTGGCGGCTTTATTGCTTACGGGCATAGTGTTCATAGGTACGTGTTTGTGGGCATGTTGTTTGTGGGCATGAGACTTGGCGGCCATCGCAATTGCAGACAACGCCGTGGAAAGTGGTCTACGCTGGCAAAATGAGCGCGAAAGCGCCTCGCATCTCTTTAGGCAACGTCCTCCTGCTTCTCCCTGCGGCGATTTCTTTCTCCGTGGCCTGGGGATCCGACTTCCTATGGCTGGAAGCGCTACTGTTCGCCGTCGTTTTGGCCGTTGGGGGAGTGCTCGGAAAACGCTTTGGATGGAACTCGAAGCCGCCAGGGATTTTGCATCTGCCGCGGCAATGGAGCCGACGTCCTCTATTTGTCTGCGCGATCCCCGCGCTTTCGTCAATCGCATTGCGCATGGCGCTATTGCCATGGGTGCCGATCCCGCATCCGGTGGTGCCGGATGAGTACAGCCACATGTTTCTAGCGAAGACCTTCCTACTTGGGCGACTGGCGAACCCGGCGCACCCCTTGTGGGAGCACTTCGAAACGCTCCACATACTTTCGCAGCCAACGTTCAGTTCGATGTATATGGCCGGACAGGCCTGCTTCCTTGCGCTCGGCAAAGTTTTGTTCGGCGATTTGTTCTGGGGAGTGGTGATCTCAACGGCCCTGTTCTGTGCCGCACTCACGTGGTTTTTGCGTGCCTTCGTCCCCCCAGGGTGGGCGCTGTTTGGCGGCCTGCTGGCGGCGGTCCGCATTGGTGGCGCGAGTTACTGGAACAACAGCTATTGGGGCGGCAGCGCGGGCGCGCTGGGCGGCGCCCTTCTATTTGGGGCCTACGCAAGGCTGCGCAGGCGGCGGAGCGTCGGGAATGCGCTGGTGTTCGGTCTTGCTCTTGTACTGCTGGCGAATACGCGGCCTTACGAGGGAGCGGTATTGGGTGCCGCTCTCTGCGCGCGCCTGGCTTATGACGTTCTTCGACCGCGCGAGGTGGAGTGGAGCCGTGCCGTCGCGTGCGTGGCGGCAATCGTCGCGGTTCTTGGGTGCGCAGCGTGGGGAATGACGCGGCATTGGCAGGCAGTTACCGGCAAACCACTCGCCATGCCGTACATGGTGAACCAGCAGACGTACGGGTGGCCGATGACCTTGCCGTGGGTGAAGATTCCCCACGTGCAATACCGGCATCCGGAGTTTGTGCTTTATCGCGAGTACGAGCTAGGTGAACACAAGATGATCACAGTGCCCACCCAGATCCCATTTGGTGTGCTGGTGAAGTACGCCTTCAGTTGGCGTTTCTATTTCGGCTTCGTGCTCACGGTGGCGTTCCTGTTCACGTCAAGAATATTGCGAAATCCGCGAATGCGGCCGGTGTGGGTCGCGTCGGGGATCACGCTGCTTGCCGTTGCGATGGAGCAGAGTGGCTATCCGCACTATTTATCCCCGGTGGCGCCCGCGATCTTTTTGTTCATCGTGCAGGGTCTTCGCTACGTTGCGCAGATTCGAGGAGCGAGCTCTGGACCCGTGATTGTTCGGGCGGTTTTGCCTCTGGCCTTTGTGCTGTTGGTGACACGCGCCGGTGCGCTATCTCCGGCAAGCCAGCCAAGCGACGCAATGAACTTTTTTTCCTGGTGCTGCACGGATGCACGGCGCAATGACCGTCAACCGGTCATCGACCGCCTCAATGCGATGCCAGGCGAACACCTTGTCTTCGTGAAATACGACGTCAAGGTGTACAGCACACTTGAGTGGGTTTACAACGAACCGGACATTGATCGAGCGAAGATCGTGTGGGCGAGGGATATGGGGGAGGAAAAGAACGCCGATTTGCTGCGGTACTACCCGAAGCGGAGCGTATGGCGCGTGGTGTTGCACGGTGATGGGGGCGATCCACGGAAACTCGATTCCATCTCCACCTCCGGCCAGCCATAACCGGTGCACTTTCAAGGCGAATCGGCCGATAGATCAGCATGTCCGTTTCGTATCCTACCAATAGATGACAATGCCGCCCCAACACTTCATGCGTGAAGATTTATTGGGTGTCACGCTTGGCACGCTGCTATTTGCTTTGGTCCTGTTGTCGCCTGGCTACCTGCTCGGGTGGCTGCTTGATCTGTTGAACTTCCGGCGCCTTCATTGGCTGGAACAGCTGGGCGCGGGGCTTACCCTATCGGTTGCGATTACGCCGATTCTCATTTTCCACTTGTGGACGACGATCTCGATTACTGCGGTCTGGGCCTTTTACGCGGTCTGCGGCATCTCGTTTGTCTATCTTTTCTCGCGCCGGATTCAGTTTGAAGTGCCGGGGTTCTTGCTGGGGGCCTGTGGCGTCTGGCTACTTGTCGCTGTTCTCTCGGGGATCGATCTTCAGTGGGGGAGCCGCCTGTTTCCTTCTATCCTCACATACGACTTCAGCGTCCGGACGGCGATGATCGCCGAGATTTCGCGCGACGGGCTACCTGCCCAGAATCCATTCTTTTATCCCGGACACGCTGTTCTGCTGCGTTATCACTATTTTTGGCTGATTCTCTGCTCTCTAATCGATTTGCTCGGACAAGGATGGGTATCCGCGCGCCAAGCTCTCATCGCCGGTAATGTGTGGTGCGGTTGGGCGCTCATGTCGACTGTTGTTTTGTACTGCCGATACTTCCATCCCTTTGCGGGGCGGAGCTACCGTCAGAGCGCGAAATGGGCGATTGCGATACTCGCGATTGCAGGTTTGGACATTCTCCCCAACACGATCTTCAATGCCAGTCAGATCATCGCCCACACGGGGATTGTCTATCCTTCGTCGGAGTGGTGGAACGAGCCTGTCACCGGCCTTGTTCATGCGGTGCTGTGGGTGGCGCACTATGTCTTGGGGCTCATCGCCTGTTTCACGGCATTTCTGTTGTTGTGGATTGGTGCGCGCGAGAAAACGGCGCAAGCCATTCTCCATGCGCTTTGTGCCGGCCTGTGTCTCGCCTCCGCGGCGGGGCTGGCCATCTACATGGTATTCACCTTTGCGATCTTCCTGGTCATCTGGGGCGGCCGAATCCTCATTCGAGGCGGGGGAGTACAACGCATGATGTGGCCGGTCACAGGTATTGTCGCGGCGATCGCGGTGCTCCCCTACCTTCGGATTCTTCAGGCGGCCGGTGGAGCGGGCGGAACATTCGCTACCTTCGGCGTCCGGCGTTTGCTGCTGTTTCATCTTTTGCTGGACTCGCTCGGCTATAGTCCGGCCCAGATTCAGTTGGGCGATCTTCTGATGTTGCCGTTGAACTATTTCCTCGAAACCGGGATATGGTTCACTCTTGCGTTGATTTGGGGAGCGCGCGTGTACCGGCGGCGTAATCGAGTGTCGGAAGCCGAACTCGCCGCGATCAGCATGTTCGGTATCAGCGTTTTTGTTGGAACATTTCTCCGGTCCGGCGTCATCGCCAACAACGACTTGGGATGGCGGAGCATGTTGTTCGCCCAATTGATTTTGGCGATATGGTCGGTGACTCCTTTGCGCGCGTGGTGGCGGTTGCGTGCGCGTTCTCACCATCGCGCGGCAGCATTTCGTAGGTTTGCAACCGTGTTAGTGGTATTGGGTGCCTTGTCCACGGCTTATGAAGTCCTGATTCTCCGGTTCTACGTGCCTCTCTCCGCGCTGGGCGCAGTCAGGCAATTCGAGTGGTTTGGCCAGGATGGTGAACCTGGCCGGCGCATCTACGATGCACGGTTTGTTTACCAGCAATTGGACAGAATTGCCGAGCCAACATCGATCGTTCAGTCCAATCCGACCACGGCAATATCAATGTTTCAAGGTCTCTATGGTGCGCAACGGTCCGCTGCCGCGGACAGTAGTTGCGGAGCGGCTTTTGGCGGGGAGGGGGACTGCCGGCTCATGCACGATCAACTGGCCGCGCTCTTCAATGATCCCGCAACCGCAAAAGGAACCGAAGTCGATTTGGTTTGTGAACGATGGAAGATCGATTATCTTGTGAGCAAAGATGACGATCCGGTTTTTGCGAACCGAAGCTCCTGGGTCTGGACCCGGACGCCCGTCGCTTCAGCCGAGCGAGTGCGGGCGATTGCATGCGGATCGCTTCAGAACCAGGTCCGGTAGCTCGCGCCCCCACCTATGCAGTGATCCTCCCCCCGGCACGCATTGATAAATCAGGGAATACCTTAGTTGGTACTAAGGTACTAGCAGTATGATCTAAGATCCAAAGCCTGCCGTATAATCGGGGAGGAAAACTAATGAACGTCGCCATACTATGCGGGGGCCTGGGTACAAGGCTTCGTGAAGAAACCGAGTTCCGGCCGAAGCCGATGGTTGAGGTGGGTGGGCGCCCTATCCTCTGGCATATCATGAAGTTGTACGCCCACTACGGGTTTCGCGATTTCGTGCTCTGCCTTGGATACCGGGGCAGTACGATCAAAGAATACTTCCTCAACTACGAGGCGATGAACAACGATTTCGCGATCTCGCTGGGCCGGGAATCGAAGCTTGAAGTACTAGGCAATCATCGGGAACAGGATTTTCGGATCACCCTGGCGGACACCGGACTGGATACCATGACCGGCGGGCGCCTGAACAGGGCCCGTAAGTATCTGAATAGCAAGCCGTTTATGGTGACCTACGGAGATGGCGTGAGCAACGTGGATATCAACAAGCTACTGGCTTTCCATCGCAGTCACGGCAAGCTGGCCACGGTAACGACGTTTCGGCCGGTATCCCGCTTCGGGATTTTGGACATCGATTCCACCGGGCAGGTAATGAACTTCATTGAGAAGCCCCGCTCCGACGCCTGGGCGAGCGCGGGCTACTTTGTCTTTGAGCCAGAAGTCTTTGAGTACTTGGACGGTGATCAGTGTGTGCTCGAAAAGGAACCGCTGGAGCGTCTAGCTGCGGAGCGGCAACTGGTTGCATATAACCACGACGGATTCTTTTACGCCATGGACACATTCCGCGAATATCAACACTTGAACGATCTATGGAGCCGGGGCGCCGCACCCTGGAAAGTATGGGAATAAATTCAGAGTTTTGGCGCGATCGGCCAGTCCTGGTCACCGGCGGAACCGGCTTGGTGGGCGGTTGGCTGGTCCGGCGGCTTGTGGACGCGGGTGCCGATGTCGTTTGCCTGGTCCGGGACTGGGTGCCGCAGAGTGAACTGGTTCGCAGCCGAACGATTGAATCCGTGAAGGTTGTGCGCGGCGACATTCGGGACCGCGATGTCATCGAACGCGCGCTGGGTGAGTACGAGATTGACACGCTGATCCATCTGGCTGCGCAAACGATCGTCGGCATCGCAAACCGCAACCCGCTTTCGACATTTGAGAGCAATATTCAAGGCACCTGGAACGTGCTGGAGGCGTGCCGCAGATCGCCTTCCGTCCAGTCCATCGTAGTTGCCTCCTCCGACAAGGCCTACGGAGATCAGGAAACACTGCCGTATTCGGAACAAACTCCTTTGGAGGGCCGGCATCCCTACGATGTCAGTAAGTCTTGTGCGGATTTGATTGCCCAAGCCTACGGAAAGACCTATCGGTTACCGGTCGCAGTAACACGCTGCGGAAATTTCTACGGCGGCGGCGATCTCAATTGGAATCGCATTGTACCGGGCACGATTCGTTCCGCGCTCCGGGGCGAGAGGCCCATTATTCGCTCTGACGGCGAATTCATTCGGGACTATTTTTATGTGGAAGACGGAGCGGCGGCATACATGCTCCTGGCCGAACAGTTGCGCCTGAATCCAGACCTTCGTGGCGCCGGATTCAACTTTTCCAACGAACTGCAGGTGAGCGTGCTGCATCTGGTGCGTAAAATCCTGGAACGTATCGGAGCGGACTTCGAGCCGGATATCCGCAACGAGGCATCCAACGAGATTCGCCATCAATGGCTGAGTGCCGAACGTGCGCGCAAAGAGTTAGGGTGGAGTCCGTTGTTCACACTGGAGGAAGGATTGGACCGGACGGTTGGATGGTACAAGGATTTTCTTCGATGAGCGACCGCGCCGCGCAGCTCCGGGAACAAATTCTGACGCTAGTTGCTGAATACTGCGAAACCGCCTTCCCCTCGGCGCCGTTCGTGCCTGGGAAAACGCCGGTTCCTGTTTCCGGCCGCGTGTTCGATGCGAGCGATATGCAGTCGCTGGTGGACTCTGGTTTGGACTTTTGGTTGACCACCGGAAAATTCGCGGCGCAGTTTGAGAAAGCCTTTGCGCGGTTCATGGGTGTGCGTTCGGCGACATTGGTGAACTCTGGTTCGTCGGCGAATTTGCTGGCGTTGACGGCGCTCACGTCACGGCGCTTAGGGGAACGCCAATTGAAGCCGGGCGATGAGGTGATCACCGTTGCCGCAGGATTTCCCACGACGGTCAATCCGATCATCCAGAACGGCTTGGTGCCGGTGTTTGTCGATGTGAACGTGCCGACCTACGATATCGACGTGACCCAGCTGGAAGAAGCGCTATCGGGTCGCACCAGAGCGGTGATGATCGCGCATACGCTGGGCAATCCGTTCGACCTTGCCGCAGTCAAGCGCTTCGTCGACCGTCACAACCTGTGGTTGATCGAGGATTGTTGTGACGCGGTTGGCTCCACGTATCAAGGGAAGAGCGTGGGAACGTTTGGAGATTTGGCCACGGTGAGCTTTTACCCTGCGCACCACATCACCATGGGCGAAGGCGGTTGCGTGTTGACCGAAAAGCCGCTGTTGAAGACGCTGGTGGAGTCCTTCCGCGATTGGGGCCGCGATTGTTGGTGTGAGCCGGGCAAAGCGGATACGTGCGGGAAGCGTTTCGACTGGCAACTTGGCGAGCTTCCTTGCGGGTATGACCACAAATACACGTACACGCATATCGGCTATAACTTGAAGGCGACGGATATGCAGGCTGCCGTGGGCGTGGCGCAGTTAGAAAAATTGCCGCGTTTCATTGAACAGCGGAAAGCGAATTTTCGGAGGTTACGAGAAGGCTTGCGCGAGTTGGAGGACGTCTTCGTCCTGCCGGAAGCGACGCCTGGATCGGATCCCAGTTGGTTCGGATTCCCTCTGGCGGTTCGCAAAGAGGCCCCATTCACCCGGAATCAGGTGATCAATCATTTGGAGAGCAAGAAGATCGCAACACGTTTGCTGTTTGCCGGTAATCTGGTCCGCCAGCCTGCGTATAAGGATACGCGATTTCGTGTTGTCGGCGATCTGACGAACACCGATTTTGTGATGAACAACGTTTTCTGGGTCGGTCTGTATCCCGGGCTGTCGGCGGAGATGCTGGAGTACATGTTGGACACCTTTCGGAATCTGGCGGCGGCCGTTCCGTTAGCGCGGATTGTTGGGTAGTGGAGGTCCTCGCCACTATTCCGGCTCCAGTCCGGAGATGATTTGCGAAGAGAGTTGAAAGAATGGCGGGACTCACCGAAGAAGATCTGCAGCACGTTTTCGAACATGCGCGTACCTGTTGGCGCGAGCTCGCGGGTGCGCGGATTTTTGTCACCGGAGCGACGGGCTTCGTCGGCAAGTGGTTGCTGGAAAGTCTGCTATTTGCCAGCGACCGCCTGAACCTCAGCGTCAGAATCACCGCGCTCACCCGGGACCCCGCGCGATTTCGGGTTGGTTTTCCGCATCTGGCGCTGCATTCCGCAGTGGAGTTGCTTGCTGGAGATGCCGCCACGTTTCCCTTCCCTCATGAGGAGTATCCGTTTGTCGTGCATGCCGCCACGGAACCGTCGTGGCCGGCCAGTTCGGCCGCACCCACATCGAACTTTGATGCCAACGTCGCGGGCACGCGAAGAGTGCTTGAGTTTGCGCGTCAGCGCGGCGCGAGACGTTTTCTTTTGACCAGTTCCGGCGCGGTTTATGGCCGTCAGCCCTCCGAAATGACACATATACCGGAGGAGTACCGTGGCGCGCCCGATCCTCACGACCCAGCAACCGCATACGGGCAGGCGAAGCGTGTTTCCGAGTTCCTGTCCGCGATGTATGCCCGGCAGTTTGGCTTCGATGTTTTGATCGCGCGATTGTTTGCTTTCTCTGGTCCCTATCTACCGTTGGATCAAAACTTCGCGGTCGGAAACTTTGTCCGAGATGCCGCTTCCGGCGGCCCAATCCAGGTTAAAGGCGATGGCACGGCCTACCGATCTTATTTATACGCGGCGGATCTGGCTGTATGGCTCTGGACGATTCTGACTCGCGGCGAATCGGGCCGTCCGTACAACGTTGGCTCAGCCGACGCGGTCACCATCGGTGAATTGGCCCGATCCGTGGCAAAAGCAGCGGGAACTGGCGTGGAAGTGGTCACGGCTCACTCGTATACGCCCGGTAAACCGGCAGAGCGGTATGTGCCATGTGTTGAACGAAGCGCGAGGGAGTTGGGGCTAACGCCGCGCATTGACTTGCTGGAGGGTTTGCGGCGGATGTACGCGGCTGCCCCCGGAAATCCCCGGGCTGCGGAAGGTAGCCGCCGGGAGTGCCCACAACCTGCCGCCGGTCCGGCAGATGCTTGGATCGGAATGGATAAAACTGGAAACTTTTAAACCTATGCCTACTCGCTCAAATCGGCCTCTGTTTGTCTTTGAAATGGCCAATAATCATTCTGGCAGCCTCGCGCACGGATTGAGAATCGTAAAGGCACTTCGAGAGGTATCTGGCGACTTCCCCTTTTCTTTTGCGGTTAAGTTGCAGTATCGGGATCTAGACACGTTCATTCACCCCGACTTCCAGAGCCGTTTCGACTTGAAGTTTGTAAAGCGCTTCATGGAAACGCGTCTCAGTTGGGAGGATTTCAAGCGTTTGAAAGATGCGATCCAGGATAGCGGGTTTCTTTCCATGTGTACGCCGTTCGACGAAGTTTCGGTCGATCGAGTGGAAGAACATGGCTACGACATTATCAAGGTTGCAAGCTGTTCCTGCACGGATTGGCCTCTGCTGGAGCGCATTGTCAAATGCGATAAACCCGTTATCGCCTCCACCGCGGGTGTTCCACTTCCCGAAATTGACAAAGTGGTGAGTTTTTTCCGCCACCGGAATCGCGATATCTCTTTGATGCACTGTGTAGGTGAGTATCCAACCAAGGACGATAATCTTTCCCTGGCGCGGATCTTCGCGTTGAAGCAACGTTACCCGGATCTCGATATCGGTTACTCGACGCATGAGGACCCGAACAATTGCGAAGCCGTGCAGTTGGCGATCGGGATGGGCGCGAGCATATTTGAAAAACATGTTGGTGTTGCGGCGGAATCCATCTCGTTGAATGCATACTCCGCGAATCCTCAGCAAGTGAAGAAGTGGCTGGAGTCGGCCGCTCGTGCTTACTGCATGTGCCAGTCTCGCGCGAACGATGCGGACGCGGAGCGGGAATCGAAGGATCTCCGGTCCCTGCAACGCGGCGTCTTTGTCCGGCGCGACCTGCCGGCGGGAGCCAAACTACAGCCGGACGATATCTTCTTTGCGATGCCGAATGTAGATGGGCAGTTGGTCGCCAACGATATCTCGAAGTACACCGATTTCTTCCTGACGGAGGCACTCGGGGCGAATCAGCCTGTGATGCTTTCGGCTGTGCGAAGCGGTGAGAAGCGCGAACGACTCTATAAAATCATCTCCGAAGTAAAGAAGCTTCTCAAGCGCAGCAAGGTAGTGGTTCCCGGGCAGTTGGAACTGGAAGTATCGCATCACTACGGACTCGGAAACTTTCCGCAATTCGGATCGGTCATGATCACGGTCGTCAACCGGGAGTACTGCAAGAAGGTCATCGTGTTACTGCCGGGACAGGCTCATCCAGAGCAACATCACAAGCGTAAAGACGAGACCTACCACGTTTTGCATGGAGAGATTCTTCTAGTCCTGGATGGAAAAGAGTCGGTTCACAAAAAGAACGATGTGGTGATTATTCCGCGCGGCGTTCGCCACAAGTTCAGTACGCAAACAGGAACGGTGATCGAGGAAGTTTCGTCCACCCATGAGGGCGCGGATTCGTTTTACAGCGACCCGACGATTCAGGCGAATGAAGACCGCAAGACGTTTGTGACGTACTGGATGGATTAGGATGCTCACAATCGTCTGGGATGTCGACGATGTGCTTAACGATCTGATGCGTTCCTGGTGGCAGTGGAGCTGGCTTCCGAGCCACCCGGATATCAGGGTGCGCTACGAAGATCTGTTTGAAAATCCGCCGCATCGTATTCTTGGCATCGCTGAGAGCGAGTACTTGGAATCGCTGGATGAGTTCCGTCTATCGGCTCGGGCGGCGGAGATGATCCCAAATGCGGATGTTGTGGATTGGTTTCGCGCGAACGGTCATATGTTCCGCCACATTGCATTGACGGCCCGGCCCACGCACACAATCCCAAATATCGCGCAATGGGTTTTCCGGCACTTCGGGGCGCATATCCGGTTGTTTGGATTTGTGCCGGGCCGGTCCCTGAAGCCAGAGCCAGTTTACGACCATAACAAGGCGGAGTTTTTGGAGTGGTTGCATCTGGGCGATGTGCTTGTGGACGACAGCGAGACCAATGTTCGTGAAGCCCGGCGGCTTGGTTTGCAGGGTATTGTTTACCCCAGGCCGTGGAACGAAGGCCGTGGGAAAAAACCGGGCGATGTTCTTCAAACGCTCCACGAAATTCGCATGGAACCGAAAGAATGATGAAGCTTTCAGACTACGTATCGCAGTTCCTTTCTAAACGGGGAGTCCGCCACGTCTTCATGTTGACGGGCGGTGGATGCATGCATTTGGTCGATTCGTTTGGACGGAATCCGGACATTGAGTGTGTCTGCTGCTTGCACGAACAAGGGTGTGGATTTGCGGCCGAAGCTTACGGAGATTTCCATAACGGTTTGGGTGTCGCGCTAGTCACTAGTGGTCCGGGTGGCACCAATGCTGTGACGGGCGTGGCGGCCGCCTGGCTTGAGTCGGTGAGTTGCCTGTTTTTGTCGGGTCAGGCGAAGCGGGCGGATCTCATTGGTTCGCGAGGCCTTCGATCGATGGGCCAACAGGAACTGGACATTGTGTCCGTCGTTAAGCCCATTACGAAGTATGCCCACACGGTTCTGGAGCCCGAATCGATTCGCTACGAATTGGAAAAGGCCCTCCATCTTGCCACCCATGGCCGTCGAGGTCCAGTGTGGCTGGATTTACCGCTGGACGTGCAATCCGCACAGGTTGACGAAACCGCTCTGCCTGGCTACACACCAGAACCAGTCCCGGAGTCCAACCTTCGCCGCCGGGTGGCCGAAACGATTGAGTTGCTGAATCGCGCGGAGCGGCCCGTGCTCTTTCTGGGTAATGGCGCGCGCGGCGCCGCGAATGCCGGACTGGTGAACCGTCTGTTCGAGGTGCTCCAGATTCCGATCTTGGTTACATGGAAGGCTCTGGACATGGTTCCGGAGGAACACCCGCTGTACGCAGGCCGACCGGGAGCCATCGGTCAGCGGGGCGCCAATTTCACGCAACAGAATAGCGATTGCATGCTGATTCTGGGGGCGCGCCTCGATTTGCCGCAGACCGCATTCAATCACCGGAATTTTGCACGGGCCGCGAAGAAGATCATGGTGGATGTTGATCCGGCGGAGATTTCCAAGATGGACACGAATATTGATGTGACCATCGCCGCCGATGCCGCAGAGTTTGTCGCGGAGTTGCTCCGGCAAGCAGAAGGCATTGTACCCGTTGACCGCGGCGAATGGATCCGGCGTGTTCAAGATTGGCGAAAGCGCTATCCGGTGGTTCTGCCCGAGTACCGGAAGCAGACTGGCGAGTCCGTGAATAGCTACGCGTTAGTGGATGCGATCTCAGAGAGTCTGCGTTCCGACGATGTTATTTACCCCGGCAGTTCAGGTCCGGCAAGCGATATCGTGATGCAAGTACATCGAGTCAAATCCGGGCAGCGCGTGCTGAATGCGCCGGGTCTGGGCGCTATGGGGACAGGTTTACCAGGGAGCATTGGGGCGTGTCTGGCAAGCGGCCGCCGCCGTACTATTTGCGTCAATGGTGATGGTGGATTCCAGTTGAATATTCAAGAGCTGGAGACCGTGCGACGGCTGCAACTTCCCATCAAGTTCTTCGTGCTCTGCAATGGTGGATACGCGTCGATTGTCGCGATGCAGAATAACCACTTCGGCGGCTTCCACGTTGGCAGCGATCCCGCAAGCGGGGTGACGCTGCCGGATCTGGTTGCCGTTGCCTCCGCTTTTGGCATTCCCGCGTGCAAGATTGAGGGCCATGATCAACTACGCGAAAGGGTTCGTGAAGTCTTGGAAAGTCCAGGCCCAGTGGTCTGCGCAGTTGCCACGGACATCAATCAGCCGACCGCGCCCCGAGCGACATCGTTTGTCCGGGCGGATGGCATAATTGTTTCCCGGCCCATGGAGGATCTCTGGCCGTTTTTAGACCGGGATGAGTTCCGGGCGAATATGGTGATTCCGCCAATCGAGAACGAATGACGTCGTTTCTCTGAACGGACAGAGCGCACATGCTGGAACAACAGACGATCGCCATGAAATCCCCGGCCAGGTTGAAGATGGAGCGCCTGCTCGCCGAAGACATTCGCGTGGCGCGCGACCGCGAACAGCAGTATTTCGAGCGCCTGTCGGGTGTCCGGCACTCAAAGATCGTGTTGTTCGGCGCGGGTGGCTTGGGACGGAAGTGCCTCGCTGGTTTGCGGCATTCCGGAGTGGAGCCTGTTGCGTTTGCGGACAACAACGAAAACCTTTGGGGGAAACAAATCGAGGGGGTGGACGTCCTGGCGCCTCGGGATGCCGCCAACCGGTTCGGGCAATCCGCCGTCTTTGTCGTGACCATTTGGGGCGCGTTCGGCAAAGACCGGATGCAGCATCATCTACAGAGCCTTCGTGGATTGGGCTGTGACGCTGTGATTCCGTTCGGCCCGCTGTTTTGGCGATATCCCGAGCGGCTATTGCCTCATTATGCGGCGGATCTTCCACATCTGGTTTTGGAGCAAAAGCAGAACATACTGCGCTGTTTCGATCTTTGGGCCGATGAAGAATCGCGCAATGAGTTTGCCGCACAGTTGGAATGGAGGCTCTCCTTTGATTTTGGAGCGATGGGCGCTCCTGCGCGTGATTCGGTCTACTTTCCACCGGATATCGTTCAACTCAGTTCCACGGAAGTCTTTGTGGATTGCGGGGCCTATACAGGAGATACGCTGTCCCTGTTTGTCCAGCATGCGGGGCCATCCTTCCGCCGGGCACATTGCTTTGAGCCTGATCCCGCTAATTTCGGAAAGCTCTCGAAAACGATTGCCTCATTTCCTGATGACGTTCGAGAGCGAGTGAATTGGAAGTGTGCCGCCGTTAGCCGAGAGAACGGCACCGTCCAGTTCTCTGCCGAAGGTTCTGCATCGTCAGCTGTTGGTGTTGGCGACTTCGAAGTGGAGTGCGTGAGTCTCGATCGCTATTTTGATCCGAACTCGTCCGCGACAGATCCGCCCACTTTCATCAAGATGGATATTGAAGGTGCCGAACCTGACGCAATCCGGGGCGCGGCTTCCGCCATTCGTGACTGCTCGCCGCTACTGGCGATATCCTGTTACCATCGGCAGGATCATTTGTGGTCGATTCCACTCTTGATTCATTCTTTGAATCCGGAGTACCGGTTTTATCTGCGGCCGCATGACCTGGAGGGATGGGATCTCGTATGTTACGCGGTGCCGCCTTCGAGACTTCCGATGGAGGGAGTGCGATGAAGACAATCAGCATCCTGACTCCTTGCTATAACGAAGAAGCTAACGTCGAAGAGCTTTACCTGCGCGTCCGGGAGCAAATCGTGAAGCTCTCCCGGTATCGCTACGAACATATCTTTATTGACAATTCGTCCAACGACAACACTGTCGCGATCTTGAAGAAGATTGCGTCGGCAGACAACAACGTCAAAATCATTGTCAATGCGCGGAATTTTGGCCAACTCCGTTCCCCAATGCACGGACTGATGCAAGCGCGCGGCGACGCCGTCATTGGGATTGTGGCGGATCTACAAGATCCGCCCGACATGATTCCACAGATGATCGAAAAATGGGAAGCTGGCTTCTCCATGGTGCTCTGCGTCAAACGCAGCAGTGAAGAAGCGGCCCTCATGTACTGGATTCGAAAAAAGTACTACGCGTGGGTGCAGCGGCTATCGACGATCCAGACTTTCGAGAATTTCACCGGCTTTGGCCTGTTTGACCGTCAGGTCCTCGAAGCTGTCCGAAAATTCGACGATCCGTATCCGTACTTCCGAGGCATGATCGCGGAGATCGGTCTGCCGCATTGTGAATTGCCTTACGACCAACCTGCTCGAAAGCGGGGCATCACAAAAAACAACTTCTACGCGCTTTACGACTTGGCGATGTTGGGAATAACAAATCTTTCCAAGGTCCCACTTCGCTTCGTCACATTTCTGGGCTTCGCGAGTTCACTGCTGTCGTTGTGCGTGGGCGTCGGATACTTTATTTACAAGCTTCTCTTCTGGAACAACTTCTCGGTAGGTGTCGCACCTTTGGTGATTGGCCTCTTCTTTTTGGGATCGGTACAACTGTTGTCGATGGGGATCCTCGGAGAGTACGTAGCATCGATCCACACCCAGGTGCAGAAGCGTCCTTACGTCATCGAAAAAGAAAGAATGAATTTCGAATACGAACCGGGGTTACCGAAATTAGAGATCCCACACGGCGAAGCGCAGCAGCTTTCCGTGCGGGGCTGAAGCTGCGTTGGGGGCGTCCGTTCCCTGCCGGTGATGCCCTTTACGTGTCCGGTGCGTCGTAAAGCAGAATCAACGGGTTTGTCAGATGCAACTGCTTCCGGATCTGCTGCTGAATTTCGTTCTGGAAGCCCTTTGATGAAATAAGGATTGGTTGTCTCGTGCAATTCAGTTGTGCGGGAGCCACCACCGGAACACCGCGAAGGCTCCGGTTTTGATAATTCGGGTTGGAATCCACAAAAAGCGCGATTTGTGACGGATGCAAGCCGCCGTTGGCGAGCAGGCGAAGCGTGTGTGCTCCGGTTCCCCAAACAATCATTTGTCCTTGATTAGATACGGCATCGCTAATCCGGCGTCGAATCCGTATGTCTTCCTCGCTGCACCCTGCTATATAGTTGCGAAGTCCTTTCTCGGTTTCTTCATCTTTACGGAGGCTGAGATTCCCGTTCGTTCGTTCGTAGACTCCGTAAACTGTTGGGCACGAGGATTCATGTAAACTTCGGGTCGCCTCACCGGTTGCCACAGCTCGGAATCCGTTGGTCTGCATCAAATTGGTCAATGATTGGGCGGAAAAGAAGTTGATATGCTCGACGCTAAATTCCTGGAAAGGAGCGTCCAAGCGAGCCATGTAGCGGCTGCCGTCCGGTACTTCCAAATAGACCCGCCCGCCGGGCCGCAGCAGACGATGGAACTGCGCGACAGCCCGATGGAGATCGCGAATGTGCTCCATGACTCCAGTGAGGATGAGGAACTCATAAGGGACACTGGGGGTGGGAGCGTCGAAGATGGTACAGACAATTCCAGGGACTCCAAATGCCGCTGCCGCTTTCACGCAGCCCGGCGACGGATCCGAGCAGCAGACATTCGTGAATCCACGTGCCTTCAGTGCGGCCAGCAACTGGCCCGCGCCGCTGCCAATTTCAAAGATCCGCGCCTCTGCCGTCGGAATGTGCGGGGCAACCCCGTCCGCCATATCCAGGTAACGCTGATCCTCGGCCGGCCGGGCTTCTGTGGGGCGATCGGAATAATCGTATTTTGAGAGCTCACGATAGTAGCGATCAAACTCGGATTGCGGCGGAATCTTGTCGGCGTATCCGGCACCGCATTCGTCGCAGATGGAAACGTCGTAGCCATACAGAAGATGAGCCCCGGACAATTGCTCAAACCGTTGCTCGAACAGCACCTGCGAGTGTGTGCTACTGCAGATCGGACAACCTCGTGCGCTGTAGTTGAGTTCCATATCGTGACTCGCTCAGATGAGCTCGGTAAACAGATTCCCGATGGGAGAAATCATATTTGATCGGAATCAGAGGCTGCCCACCTGAGGCCGAAGTCTTATTGTATTTGTTCGGCATAACACCTTCCCAGGTTTAGGCAGACGAAACCCGATAGTGTCGCGAAGGGTTGCCGTTTCTGCTATCTTTCTCAATTAGCCAAGGAGGCTTCCATGCGTAAGTACGTTCACGGTGTGGCTCTGTTCGGGGCCGGAATGATTGTCGCTCTTTTTTTGATGCAGCCCAGTCAGGCACAGGATGACCGGTTGACGGGGATTCGCGTCAATCACGTAGGGATCTGGGCGAAAGACTTCGACGAGACCATCAACTATTACACGAAGACTCTCGGGTTCAAGGAAGCCTTCACTTTCAAAGACAAAGACGGCAAGGTGACGACGGCATATCTGCAGATGAATAAGGAAAACTTCTTTGAGATCGCTCGTACGCCTGCGGATCGCTCGCCTGGGCTGAACCACGTCGGCATTTGGGTGGACGACATTGCCGCGACTGTTGCCAATCTTCGCCGCCGCGGGATTCAGGTGAATGACGCCCGTACGGGGAATAGCGGTGCGCCGTTGACGAACGTTACGGACCCCAATGGTGTGCGTCTGGAGATTCTCGAGTATCCGGCCGCGTCTTCGCAGAAGAAAGCGATGGAGGCTTGGCGTTAAAGCACTGACGGTCGCAAGTCTGCGTAACCCGAAAGCTAAATGACCTGATTCAATGCGGCTGTGGGTCCCTCGTCCGGTTTCCGGCGGAATTGCCAGAATCCGAGCGAGCCCCACAGGCCGACCAGGACGTAAGAGACCGCCTGAATCATCAGAATGTAGCCGATGGCGTCTGCTTTGCGGAAGCCGAACGGCGTGAGGATACTCACGGCGACAAACTGATAGATGCCAACGTAGCCGGGCGTCGAGGGCAGAGCGCTGCCGAGTCCAAGCCCGGTGATCAGCAAAAACGCCACCGGAAATGGTAAATCCAATCCCAGGCCTTTCGCGCACATGACGGCGCTCACGGCGTCCAAGCACCAAATCACAATCGTCAAGCCGAGAAACGCGGATGCACGGCGAGCGTCATGGAAGGCGCGGAAGCCATCCAATATGTGCTCCAGCCAGCCGATGAGCTTGTAACGAATGCCATCGGGGATCGGCATGCGGCGCAGAATCGAGACTCCCAGTCTTTCGAGCCGTGGTAGCAGGGCGATGCAGATCACGCCCATCGTGCCGATGATCGCGAAGGGTTTGGTTGCTTTACTGAGCCAATCGGGCTGCGAAGGCAGCGTCAACAGAACCAGTGCGCTGATGACGACCAGCGCCAGCGCGTCCACCATCCGTTCGAGCAATGCTGTGGTCAGCACGTAGGCGTTGGCCAATCCGGCGCGCGTGCTGATCATCATGGTGCGAGCGAGTTCCCCGGCGCGGGCGGGCAGAAAATTGTTGCCGAAGTACCCAATCGATGTGGCCCAGAACGCGGTACCCACGCTCACCCGGCCAGCTGAACTCAGCAACACTCTCCAACGATACGAACGGAGGAACAGGGCTGCGGTGTTCAGTAAACAGACCAGCCCGAGATACTCTTTCTTAACGCCCGAAATGAGCGTCCACACCTCGCTCCAACTGATGCCCTGCAACGAATAATAGAGAAGGACGGCGGCTAGCCCCAGGGCCACAATCGCAACGGCCACTTTTGCGGCGGACCGATTTGCGGATGTCGACGCTGCCTGCGATTCCACGGCGGCGCTTGTTTCGGGAGTGGACATGAATGGTGTGCCTGCGGCTCCTCTTATTCTGCCTAATTTCTAATCGGCGGAGCGATACCGCGGTGTTAGAGCCGCACGGCCACCGATGGACCAATCATGGCTTGAAATAGTAAAGCTTGCCGTCGTCACCGCCTGCGGCAATGGCGTTTCCATTGGCGCTGATGAACATGGGCCAGTTCATATAGGAAACTTCATAGTCCCAGCGCAGGGCACCGGTTTTTGCGTCATACACGGCAAAATTGCCAGGGTCGGTCACCGGGAAGCCGTCGCAGACGGTGACGAATTTCCCTTTATCGTCGAGGCTGGTGCTGTTGGGGTTACTGTCACGAAGGACTTTCCAGGATTGCTTCAACTTGCCGCCAGAGACGCCGAGTGTGTACAACGCCCCGGTAAATTTTTTCTTTACGGTGCGATTGACGGCAGCACTTATCAGTTTGCCATTGCCGGAAATGCCTACCCAGCGAACGTTTTCCGGATATCTGCCCGCGCGAGTGGGTCCGAACGGTGCATTCGCATCACGCGTATCGAAGCCCGTCGGATCTTTCCCCTTCTGCATGTTCCTGAGCGTCGACCGATAAACCATGTCGCCGCCACCGACAACGAACGCATCGCTTTTGCGCGAGATGGCCACGGCAAGGAACGGCATGGGGGCGGTTTTCGAATCTGACTTGTCGGGAAAGAGCTTACCTTCCGGGGCGGTCCAAATGTAGGTCTTGGTCACAACTCCCTTTGAGAGCTCAGCCACGCGGATCACGCCTTTCTTGCTGCACGCCGCGATCCATTTGCCGGTGGGGTGAACCGCGACCGATGTCAGGAATTCATTCGGCCCGAACGGCAAGCACGTGGGCGCCGCGGGGAACTTGTTGCCGGACTTTGCAAAGATGTAGATATGATCCGATGCCGCGGCGAGGATGCTTCCGTCGTTCGATAGCGCTACTGTGCTGACGCGCTGCGGCATCTCGGAGTAATCAAGCAAAATCTTTCCAGTGGCCGCGTCGTAGGCGCGCAGCAATCCGTGCTTTGCATCGAGCCACCCGCCTTGAGCCGCGATTTTTCCGTTGCCGGATACCGCGACAGAAAAGACGCCGTCCATGCCCTCGTAAGCATCCGTCCAAAGCTGCTTGCCCTTGGCGTCATAGCACGACGTGCAGAACGTGCCGGCCTCGTTGGGGCCGAAGCGGCTGGAATTATCGGAGTAATCGTGGATAAACGTCCCGCACAGGACTCGTTTGCCATTGTTGGAAACGGCGACCGAGTTCACCCAAAAGGGCGGATCGTTTGTTGAGATGTCGCGAATCCAGATGGGGCCGGGCGCAGTTGTCGTGGGCATGCAAGTCTCCGATACGTTGATGTTACCGCGGCAGACCCAGTTTCTGGACAAATTCTTGAAATCTAGGATCGCTTTTCAGTGGATCGTAGTGCGACTCCACACTGATGTACTGAATGATAGGATCGCGGACGTCGTACGCCTTCTGCAGCAGCTGTATCGCCCGCTCTTTGTCGCCAAGGCCCAGATAGGCGACAGCGATGGCTGAGGGTGGAACGAATTCCTTCGATTTTTCGACTTCCCGCAGAATACGCCGCGCCTCATCCCGCTGGCCGGCGCGCGCCAAAGCGCTTGCGTAGAAGCACATCGTTGCGGAAGTGTTATCGCCCCAGCCAATCGCTTTCTCGTATGCAGTGACGGCTTCCTTGATCCTTCCGCTGCCACCGTTGACGATACCTGTCCAAAGCCACAGCGATGGTGCTGCCGGGTCCAATGTGGTGGCGCCGCGCAGCAGCTCGCGGGCTTGATCGTAGCGTCGCGTGTTGTAGTACACCGCTGCCGCGTCAATCGCGGTGGGCAAACCAAGCGGATCGAGTCCGCGCGCACGTGCGATCTGAGACACGGCTTCGTCGGATTGACCCATCATGCTCAAGTGAATCGCATAGCCGATATGCGCCATTGTGAGGTTTGGGCTCAGTTCCATCGCACGCCGGTATTCTCGGCCCGCTTCCTCCCATTTCCACTGGTCCTTGAGAATATCGGCCAGCGCTACGTGTCCTTCGGCAAGCTGAGGATCGGATGCCAATGCGCGCCGCGCCGCCGCTTCGGCCTTGGGCATCGTGTCGCCCGGACTGAGGATGGCGCCACCGCTCAACAGGCGGTAGGCGTGCGCGAGCTCTGCGTTGGCGAGTGCGTAGTTGGGGTCCACCTGCAATGCTTCCAAGTAATACTCGACTGCTTTCTTGCGGCTTTCGGCTGTATACAGCCGCAGTTGATAGCGGCCACGCAGCAGCAGTTCGTAGGCCTCGGCACTTCGACCGGAACTCTTCCTCAGTCGCGATTGTTCGGATTGCGTCAGGCGCAACCGGATGCGTTCCCCCAGGTCGTGTGCTATCTGCCCTTCGATCTTCGGCAGGTCGGCGCGGGATGGGTCGTACTGCGCGCCCCAGGTTTGGGTGCCGTCGTCTGCGTTCACTAGTTCCACGGCGATATGAAAACGGTCGCCTGCCTGCGTGATCCGGCCGTTCACCACCAGAGTCGCGTCCAACGACTTTGCGATCGTGCGGACGTCCTCGTCCTTTCCTTTGAACCGGAAACTGGAGCCGCGCGAGATCACTTTCAGCCCGGGAAGCTGTGAGAGATCACGGATCAGATCTTCGCTCATACCGTCGGCCAGATACTCGGTGCCCTGTGCACCGGAGGCGAAGGAAAACGGAAGCACGGCGACCGAAGAAACGGGTGCGGGAGCGAACCAGTACCGGTAGGCGGATACTGCTCCCAACGTAAGGGCGACCGCCGTTGCGAGACCGACCCACTTTTTCTTATGCGTGGCCGCGCCGTTTGGAGTAGGGAGGCCCGATGTCCGCGCCGGGAGACGCAATGTCTCCGATTGGCCCCCATCACTCAATTGAGCGTCCAGCGCTCGAGCCACGTCATTCATGTTTGTGACTCGATGGTCCGGATCCTTTTCGAGGCAACCATCGATGATCTCTTGCAACGCGGGCGATACGCCTTTACAAAGACCGCTGAGGCGCGGTGCTGGTTCCGACGCAATGCGGTGCATGGTTTTCGCTGGAGTGTCCGAAGCAAACGGGAGTCTGCGGGTCGCTACCTCAAACAACAAGCAGCCAAAGGAGAAGATATCGGAGCGTTGATCCACCATGCGCTCCCCAGCGACTTGCTCCGGCGACATATAGCCCAGCGTGCCTTCCACAAAACCAGCAACGGATCTGTAATCGTCCGCCGTCTCCGCGGACGAATCCAGCGTATCGGCATCCTCGGACCGATAGCGGAGGACAAGCTTGGCGAGTCCGAAATCCAGTACTTTCACGACGCCGTCCGACGAGACCATGATGTTGTCGGGCTTGAGGTCGCAGTGAACGATGCCTTTGACATGCGCACGCTCCAGAGCATTTGCGGCGTCGCGCAGATAGCGGAGCATCTCGGCGAGCGGCGCACCGGCGTTCATCTTTTGGCGCAAAGTTTCGCCATCGACGAACTCCATGGCGATGTAACACGTGCCACCCGCGTCGGCGATTTCGTAGACATGCGCGATGTTCGGATGATTCAGTGATGCGGCCGCTCGCGCTTCCTGCAAAAAACGTGAGCGGAAGCCGGCGGAAGGACCTTGACTGGCGAGGACCTTCACCGCGACGTGGCGGCCAAGCCGCGGGTCGAGCGCCTTGTAAACTTCACCCATGCCACCTGTGCCCAGCAATTCCACAACATGATACGGGCCGATGCTATCTCCGGGAGCAAGCGAATTGTGCTCGAGTTTCCGGTAGCCAGGCGTGGTTTGTTCCACCGCCGTGCGCGTGTCGCTGCTGCTATCGATCCGCTTGGTTTTGTGGTCAATCGTGAAAAAGCGATGGACCGCTGCAAGCAACTCTTCGTCGCCGCGGCAGGAACGTTCGACAAATGCGGATTGATCCCCGAGCGGCCGCAGTTTCGCCGCCTGGTATACCGCCTCCGCACGTTCCTCCAAGGATCGCATTGCCGCTATTGCGGCTAAGTTTACCATTTGCCCGAATTTCTAGGCTGGATTTCCCCGGGGTGATTTGCACTGCGGGCGGCGGTAAATCTAACGTATGGATATGGGCGACTACGAAAAGCTAGGTGTTTTTTACCTGGGACGGCAGTATGACGCGATGGCGAAGAAAGCGGACGGAGCGCTGCTCTACGATTCGAAAGACCTGGTGACCCACGCGGTGTGCGTCGGTATGACCGGCAGCGGCAAAACCGGCCTGTGTATTGGGCTGATCGAGGAAGCCGCGATTGATGGCATCCCTGCGATTGTGATCGACCCCAAAGGCGATCTGACGAACCTTCTGCTCACGTTTCCGGAACTTCGTCCGGAGGACTTCCGCCCGTTCGTCAACGAAGAAGACGCCCGCACGAAAGGCGTCGCGCCCGAGGAGTACGCCGCGCAGCAAGCGGATCTTTGGAGAAAAGGTCTAGCGGACTGGGATCAGCAGCCCGATCGCGTCGCCCGCCTGAAATCGGCCGCGGAGTTTGCCGTGTACACGCCTGCAAGCTCGGCGGGTCGGCCTGTCTCTATCCTTCGCTCGTTTGGCGCGCCGGATGCCGCGTTGATCGATAACCGCGAAGCGATGCGGGAGCGCGTCACCGGCACGGCGTCCAGTCTGCTTTCCCTCGCGGGCATCGATTCGGAAAACACGCAGAGCCGCGAGCATATTTTGATGTCGACCATCCTCGACAAGGCCTGGCGCACAGGACAGGACTTGGATCTTGCAGGCATCATTCAACAGATTCAATCGCCGCCCGTTACGAAGATTGGCGTGATGGATTTGGATTCGTTTTTCCCCGCGAAAGACCGCTTCCAACTGGCGATGGCGTTGAATAATCTCCTGGCGTCCCCGGGCTTCGAAGCTTGGCTGGAAGGCGAAGCGCTGGACTTGAGGAAGATGCTGTACACAGCATCGGGAAAACCACGCGTGGCGATTTTTTCCATCGCCCACCTGAGCGACAGCGAGCGTATGTTCTTCGTGTCGCTGCTCTTGAACCAGACGCTCTCCTGGATGCGGACACAATCGGGTACCACAAGTTTGCGGGCTCTGCTCTACATGGACGAGATCTTCGGCTACTTTCCGCCGGTGGCGAATCCACCGTCGAAGCAGCCGCTGTTGACGTTGCTGAAGCAGGCGCGCGCGTTTGGCTTGGGCGTGGTTCTGGCGACTCAGAACCCGGTGGATCTCGATTACAAAGGACTCTCCAATGCGGGCACGTGGTTTATCGGTCGCTTGCAGACGCAGCGCGACAAGGATCGCCTGCTCGATGGCCTTGCGGGTGCTGCAGGCGAAGCTGGCGGCAAGTTCGACCGCCAGGCGATGGACGATTTGATCTCAAGCCTCGGCAGCCGCGTGTTCGTGCTCAATAACGTTCACGACGACGCCCCGGAAGTGTTCCAGACTCGATGGACGCTTTCGTACCTGCGCGGGCCGTTGACGCGAGACCAGATCCGTCTGCTGACGGGGGCGCCGGCACAGGAAACGGCTACCGAGATGTCCGCCCGAACTGCGCGGCCCGATGAGGCGCCGGTCAAGTCGTCGGCAAAGGCCGCGGCGTCTGCTGCGGCCGGTGGTGCGCGGCCCGTTCTTCCGCCCGACATTGCCGAACATTACCTGCCTTTGCGCGCGGCCCAATCGCGGGGGGCGGAGCTTTTCTGCGGGCCGATGATCTACGGCGCGGCTCAGGTCCGTTTTACCGACAAGGCGTCCAAGGTGGACGAAATGCGCGAATTTTCTTTCATCACGCCGATTGGCACCGGCGCCATTGCGGTCGATTGGGCATCGGCGGAAGAGGTGGAAGTGGGTCCGGCGGATCTCGAGAAAGGGCCCGCGGACGGCGCGCTCTATGCTGAACTGCCTCCAGCTGCAGCCAAGGCCAAGAATTACACAGCTTGGGAGAAGGATTTCGCCACCTGGCTGTACCAGACGCAGAAGCTTTCCGTGATGCGCAGCCCGACGACGGAGGTGACCTCTAATGCCAGTGAAAGCGAGCGGGACTTCCGCACCCGTCTGCAACAGACCGCACGGGAGCAACGCGATGCGGTGGCCGAGAAGCTCCGGCAGAAGTATGCCCCGAAACTCGCGACGCTGCAGGAGCGTTTGCGGCGGGCGCAGCAGATGGAAGAACGCCAGCGGGCCGAAGCAGCGCAACAAAAAATCGGCACCATGGTTTCGATTGGCACTACTCTGCTGGGCGCGTTTCTGGGCCGCAAAGCGATGAGTGCTACCACGATCTCCAAGGCTTCCACGGCTGTCCGCACCGCGGGGCGAATGATGAAAGAGAATCAGGACATCGCGCAGGCCGGGGAGACAGTGGAAGTGTTGCAGCAGGCGCTCAATGACTTGAACTCGCAATTTCAAGCCGAGTTGGAAGCGGTGCAGGCCAAGCTGAGCCCGGAGAATGAGGAACTGGAGAGCATTGAGATCGCTCCCAAGAAATCGAATATCAACGTGAAACTGGTTGGATTGGTCTGGGCCCCCTATTGGAAGTCGGGGAGCGGAGATCCCGAATCGGCCTGGTAGAGGTTATTTGCCCTGCGATTTCGACTTGCCGTTCTGCGCGGTCGATTTCTGGTTGTTTGGGTCTTGGTTCCGGCTACCCTGGGCCGGAGCCTTCTTCGGATCGGGCGGCGGAACGAAGCCGGTCAGGTTGCGGTGATCCCGGAAGTACTTGCCGGCGTCGTTCAGATACCAGCCGCCGGGAGGATGGCAGTAGGCGCACTCCTGTTTTGTGCGGCGGGTGTAATCAGGCCGGGCGAGGCCAGGCAAGGCAGACACGAAAAGGGCTGCGGTTAGGACAAGGGCCGGGAAAAGTCCGGGGATGCGAGACATCGAGTAAAAACGGCTCCTAAGAATGGGACGATACCGGCGAAAAATGCGTTTCCCAGTATACAACCCCTTTCATGGCGGACTTCATCGGCGCATGTGGTTGATTTCGGTGTATGCTGGTCGCACATGATTGCTTGGAAGGACATCAGCGCATGAAGCTTCTGATCCGTTGGGCGATCACCAGTTTTTCGCTATTCCTGGCCGCTTGGCTTGTTCCGGGCATCCGTGTGGACGAAGGCGGCTGGAAGGTTTTCGCTCTGATGGCCTTGGTACTGGGTCTTGTGAACGCCGTCGTTCGACCGCTTTTGAAGTTTCTCTCTTGTCCGCTCATTGTCCTGACACTGGGCATATTTGTTCTTGTTATCAACGGTTTAACGCTGTGGATCGCTTCCGGAATCGCCACCAATTGGTTCGGCGTCGGCTTTCATGTGGACGGTTTTATCCCTGCGTTCCTGGGTGCGCTCATCGTCAGCATCGTCTCTGTTGCCCTCAATACCTTTGTTTCTGACCAGAAACACGGAGACTAGTTCTCCGGCTAATTTCAGTCCTTTGGCCTGAACACGTTACGATAGAAACAGGCCCGCCTCCGGCATCAACAAACGAGGCCGCGCCTTTTCCTCCATGAACAAACTACGCCAGCAGCAGCTCTACGACGCCCTTGACTCCCGCATCCTGATTTTGGATGGCGCGATGGGGACGATGCTGCAGGAGAATCACCCGACCACGGATGACTACGGCGGCGTGCATCTCGAAAATTGCAACGAGAACCTGTGCCGCACGCGACCCGAATGGGTGGTGAATGTTCATCGCCGTTATCTGGAAGCCGGTTCGGATATTGTCGAAACCAATAGCTTTCAGGGCTCGCCCATTGTCCTGGCGGAGTTCGGACTGGAGGCCCAGTCGCATGAGCTGAACGTGTTGGCCTCAAAGCTTGCCCGTCAGGCCGCCGATGAGTTCTCCACCCCCGCGAAGCCGCGCTTTGTTGCCGGATCCATCGGGCCGACGACGAAATCCATCACTCTGCGCGGCGACGTTACCTTTGCACACATGAGCGACAGCTACTATGTGCAGGCCAAGGGCCTGATGGAAGGCGGCGCGGACATTCTGCTGGTGGAAACCGCGTTCGATACGCGCAACATTAAGGCCGCCGTATTTGCGATCAAGAAACTGGAGCGCGAGATCGGCATGCCGATTCCGCTAATGATTTCAGGCACCGTGGAGCGCTGGGGAGCGATGCTCGCCGGACAGCCCATTGACGCGCTCTATGCCTCGCTCGCGCACGCGAATCTGCTGTCCATCGGACTCAACTGCGCGACGGGTCCCGATCTGATGACGGACCACATCCGTACGCTGGCGGAAATGGCCACCACCCGCATTTCTTGTTATCCAAACGCGGGCCTGCCGAACGAAGAAGACAAATATCTAGAGACACCTGAGTCTCTGGCGAAGCAACTGGAACGATTTGTGGAACGCGGCTGGCTGAACATTGTGGGCGGCTGCTGCGGGACGACGCCCGAGCACATTCGAGCCATCGCTGCGATGGCCGAGGGCCGGGCGCCGCACAAGATCAATCCGCCTTCGCACCGCGCGTATTATTCGGGCATCGAACTGGTGGAGGCCGAAGAAAGCAACCGACCGTTGATTGTCGGCGAGCGCACTAATGTCATTGGTTCCCGCCTGTTCAAACAGATGATCGCCGACGAAAAATGGGAGGAAGCGAGCGAGATTGCGCGCTGGCAGGTGCGCAATGGCGCGCACATTGTCGACGTCTGTCTGCAATCCTCCGAGCGCGAGGAGTTCAAGGACATCGACCCCTTCTACGGCAAACTGATGCCGAAGATCAAAGTGCCGGTCATGATCGACACCACCGATCCGGCAGCCATAGAGTATGCCCTCACCTGGTGCCAAGGCAAGAGCATCATCAATTCGATCAATCTGGAAGACGGCGAAGAAAAGTTCGAGCGTATCTGTCCCGTTGCGAAGGCTTTCGGTGCCGCGTTGGTGGTGGGTACCATCGACGAAGACAAAGTGCAGGCGCAGGCGTTTACCCGTGAGCGCAAGCTTGCGGTGGCCGAACGCTCCGTTCAGTTGCTGACGGAAAAGTACGGTATTCCACCGGAGGACATCATCATCGATCCTCTGGTGTTCCCCTGCGCGACGGGCGATGAAAACTACATCGGCGGCGCGGTGGAGACGATTGAAGCGATTCGCATGGTGAAGGAATCGATTCCTTATGTGAAGACGATTCTGGGCGTTTCGAACATCTCCTTCGGTCTGCCTGCCGCCGCACGTGAAGTGGTGAACTCCGTGTTCCTCTACTACACGACCAAGGCCGGTTTGGATCTGGCAATTGTGAACGCTGAAAAACTGGAGCGCTTTGCGTCGATTCCCGAGGAAGAGCGGCGGCTGGCCGAGAACCTTCTGTTCAACACGCCGCCGGTGGATTCTCCCGACGAGAATCTTCGCACCGCGCCCGAAGATTGGCGCCAACAGACGCGCGAACAGAAGACCGGCATCAATCAGTTTCACATCGCTGCCATCACCGAATTTTTCCGCAAAGCCGGCAAGAAAGAAAAGAAGAAGGCCGCCGAGTTGCCGCTGGACGAACGTCTGGCAACGTACATCATCGAGGGCACCAAGGACGGCCTGATTCCCGATCTGGAGCTGAAGCGCGCCGAAGGCGCGGCGCCTCTCGATATCATAAATGGGCCGCTGATGGCTGGTATGACGGAGGTTGGCCGCCTTTTCAATAACAACGAACTGATTGTCGCCGAAGTGCTGCAATCGGCGGAGGCGATGAAGGCCGCCGTCGGGCATTTAGAGCAGTTCATGGAGAAGTCGGAATCCACCACGCGCGGCAAGATTGTGCTTGCCACGGTGAAGGGCGACGTACATGACATCGGCAAGAATCTGGTGGAGATCATTCTTTCGAACAACGGCTATCATGTGGTGAACCTTGGCATCAAGGTGGCACCGGATGCGTTGATTGAGGCTTGGCGCGAACACAAACCGGACGCGATCGGTCTGTCAGGCCTGCTGGTGAAAAGCGCGCACCAGATGGTGACCACGGCGTCGGATTTCCGCGAGAAGGGCGTGCAGGTGCCGCTGCTGGTGGGCGGGGCAGCGCTTTCGGAAAAGTTTACGACCACGCGCATTGGTCCGGCGTATGAAGCGCCGACGTTCTATGCAAGGGACGCCATGACAGGGCTGCGCATCATGAATGAATTGATGGACCCCGCAACGCGCGAAACCGCCCTCAGCGCCCATATCTTTACGTCGACGGGCGCGCTTCCGGTGGAGACCAAGCCGGAAGCGAATACGGGAACCGAGCGCAGTTCGAAAGTTCGCGCCGGTATCGACATTCCCGCGGCTCCGTATCTCGAACGCCGCGTTCGTGAGATGCCGCACCTTTCCGAAGTCTGGAGCTACATGAATCCGTACATGCTGTATGGACGGCATCTGGGCTTTAAGGGGAATTTCGAAAAGCTGCTCGCCGAGCGTGATTCGAAGGCGCTTGATCTCTTCCATGATGTCGAAAAAGTGAAGGCTTACGCGCTGCCGTGGCTGAAGGTGCGCGCGGTGTGGCAATATTTTGAAGCCGAGCGCGCCGGCAACGCCGTGAATCTGTTTGTTCCTGGGGAAGCGAAGCCGCTCCACACGTTCCAGTTCGGACGCCAGCCCAAGGCCGATGGACTCTGCCTGAGCGATTTCATTCTTGGTTCGCAGGACGGCCGTCGCGATCATTTGGCGTTTTTCGTAGTGACCGCGGGCGAAGGCGTGCGCCAGCACTCCGAAGAGGCGAAGCAGAGAGGTGAATTCTTCCTCGCCCATGCGCTGCAAGCGTTGGCCATTGAGACAGCGGAAGGCGCGGCGGAATGGCTCCATCGACGCATTCGTGAAGATTGGGGCTTTCCGGATGCCCCCACCATGACGATGCAGGATCGCTTCACGTCGCGCTATCGCGGGAAGCGTTACAGTTTCGGTTATCCGGCATGCCCAAATCTGGAGGATCAGCAGGGCTTGTTTGCACTACTAAAGCCCGAGGAGATCGGTGTTCATTTGACCGAAGGATTCATGATGGACCCCGAGGCGAGCGTGAGCGCGATGGTCTTTCATCATCCCGATTGCAGCTACTTTACGGCGAGCGACGCGGGACCGAAGGACGAAACCGCGAGCCCCGTGGAGAGTGCCGCGAAATCATGACGTCCAAGAAGCGCAAGCTGTCGACTCGTAAACTAACGTTCCGTAAGCTGACGGCCCCGCATACGCGAACGCTGTTGGCGACGTCCTCCTTTGTGCAGTTGCTGGGCGGGCGCTTAGCGCGTGTCCACAAAGACGGCGTAACGCTTTCGTGTCCTGTGCATGCGGGAGTCCATAACGTATTTGGCAGCCTGCACGGAGGAGTACCCGCGTCCATGGCCGACACCGCGGCGGGCATTGCGCTGCAGCGCCACTTTGGCGGTAACCAGCCGATGACGACTGTGGAGTTCAAGATCAATTATTTTCTCCCGGTGATGGAAGGAACGCTATTCGCCCGCGCCCGTATTGTGCGCGTGGGATCGAGTATCTGCGTCGCAAGCGTCGATCTCACCGATTCCGCTCACCGCACCGTCGGCATGGCGTTGGTCACCTACATGTTGCTGGGGAATCGCCGCTAAGCCTTCTCAGGGGGCGATAACCGGGATGCCGGTGAAGGCTCCCGTAGGCCCGCCGCGAATGCCCACCACGCTGATCTGTCCTCCGGGGGGCGTGTCGAATTCGATAGTTCCGTACCGGTTCACCGTGGAGGCGAACCGATCCGTGGCGACAAAGGATATATGCCCCTGCCGTGAAAGCTCGATCGAGTCACTGCCGATCTGTGCTCCGGTTTGGTCGCGAACGATGACGGGAATGATCGCGGCTTGATTCGAGCGGTTCGTGATTGCGATCCCCGTGGCAAAGCCGTTGGTGTTATCGAAAGAAAGTAGGCGTACCTGCGCCTGGCTCGATTCAAGCGGCACCAGCACTTCCTGGCCGGTTGGCGCGAAGCGGAATATCAACGATCCAGTGATGGCTCCATTCGACGTTAACTCTGCTGATCCGGTGAGCGCGGTGGAATTGGGATCGCCCGCACTGCGAAGGATGGTGGAAGCGCCGGGCCCCAAGACCGGGTCAAGGGAGGATGCTGTTGTGCTGATGCTGCCGTCCTTCGCCGTCCAGGGCAGAGGCAGCGGGCCACCGCCATCGCCATACACCTGCACATGAGCCGTTGCCGTGGTTTGTGAGAGGTTCACCAGTTGCACCAGCGTCTCCCAGCCACCGCCCGAGGTTACATGCGCGGCGGTTCCGCTCCCGGTGGAAAGATTGGCCAGCATGGGGATGCCGGTGAACGCTCCGCTCGCATTGGCGCGGATGGCCGTGGCGCCAATCTGCGAACCGTGCGGAGCCGAAAGAGTGATGGATCCGTACCGGTTCGCGGCCGCCGGAAGTTCATCGGTGACCACGAAAGACCTGTGCCCCCGCGCCGGCAGCGTCACCGCGCCCGAAGTGATCTGTGACCCGTTTTGATCGAACACCGTGATGGTCACGTTGACGCTTTCCTGTGCGCTATTTGAAATCGCAAGGCCCGTGGCGAGTCCAACGGTGTTATCGAACGCCAGTGTGTAGAACCGCGCATTGGCAGACTGCAGTGGTACCAACACCTCCTGCCCGGTCAGTGTCCACCGGAAAATGATGAAGCCGTTCACGCTGCCCTCGGAGGAAAACTGCGCCGAACCATTTCGCGGAGCGATACTCGCGAGGCCCGTGCTATGCAGCACAAGTTCGGATCGCGCAGGGAGAGAGGGGTCGAGTGCGGAGGCAGTCGTTTGGATGGAACCATCTGTGGAGACTAACGGCAGAGTCAATAGCGAGCCGCCGTCGCCAAAGATTCGCATGTGCGCTTGCGAGGGCGAGGGGGAAGGATTCACCAGATTGATGATCGTCTCCCACCCGCCGCCCGAGGTGACGTGTGACGCTATCTGGCTGCTCTGGAATGGGGCCGAAGACGACTGCCAGTGGATCACCAGGTTGAAGGCGTCCACCGAGCCGAGTCCAGTGGCGAGGTCATAACCCGGGCCTGCCTCGTAGCCGCCCATCAAAGCTACTCCAGCCTCAAGAGTGGGTCCAGTGCATCCGGTTGTTCCGAGCGAACATGGCACGGCGTTCGTGCCTGTTGTGATGTCGTGGAACGCCTGCGGCGCCTCAGTCGCCATCGCATACAGCCGGGGGTTCGGATTGCCTTGAAGCGTGCCGAGATACTGATTGAGAATCGCTATGATTCCCGCGAACGCCGGTGCTCCCGCCGAGGTGCCGCTGACGATCCGTTGCACTCCGTTGTTGATGATCAAGTAGCCGCCATGCTCGGCCGCCGAAAGAGCGACGTCGGGAAGGTAACGGTGATGCTGATTGGTGGTTCCGGGATCCGCGTTGGGCACGCCGGGGCCAGCCTGCCAGGAGGGCGCCGCATAAATGGAACTCACGCCTCCACCGCCCGCATAGAGTTTGTTGAGGGAACTGCCGGGCGAGTGATACACACTTTCATTCCACGCCACCTCAGGAATATAGCCGAACGCGGAGGCCGATGTCGTTGTGTCGTTTGCCACCGCCCAATAGGTCGAAGGCGATGCGATGTCGTTGAACTGTGTGCCGCCCACGGCAACGTTGTAAGGGCTGGACGCCAAACCGTCCACGTTCAACCCGCGCTGTGCCGGATTAATGGAGGAAGGCGGATCGCAATTCGCCGAACCGGTGTCGCCGGCTGCAACGATCACGGAGATTCCCTGCGCGGCCGCTTGCTGCCAGAGGGCACCGTAGAAGCTATTGAAACTCGCGAGGCGATTCTCGCAATCTCCGTAGCTGAGGGAGATGATCGGCGCGACGTTGTTATCGACAGCGTACTGGCTCGAGAGATCGATACCGTCGGCGGAGTTCGTACTCCTGCTGATGATCAGCCGGATCGCAGCGCCCTTGGCGACGGCGCCGGACCATTCGGTGTCCAGATCCGCTTCCAAGTCGTCGCCGGGGATGATGCCCGGGTCTGGTCCATTGACGATGATCTCCGTATTGTTGCCGGGCAGGCCGAACCTGGTCCGGAATCTGGTCACATCGGACACGTCGATATTCGACCGGCCGATGACGGCGATCGCTTGTCCGGAGCCATCCACGTTCAGCGAGTTCCAAAGGGGTAGTACGTTGTAGACCGTGGCGAAGTCGGAGGGTGAAAGATAATGCGAGCCACTGGCACTGTTGTAAGCCGGGGTGGTCAGAGCTCCGAGTGTGTCCGAAGAGCGGGATTCCCGCGCCCGGACGCTATGGTGCTTTGGACGCAAACGGAAATCGTGCAGGGAAACAACTCCACGGGATATCGCGGCGATGACGCTTGGCAGGGCGACGTCGGTGGCGTTGGCGACGTGCCGCTCGCCTTGAGAATCGAAGGAATGTATTTCCGTTTGAAATAGCTCTTCCATCTGCCGGGCAGTCCCACTGAACTCGATGGAGCGGCGGCTGTTGGCAACGCGCCCCACCATAAGGCCATGGCGGGTGAGCCAGGCGGAGACGGCGTTCACATCCGCCTGTGCGGGGCCGAACCGCTCACCGAACTCTCGCGGCGCCAGCCAACGATGATAAGCCGGCGACGACGGATCCTGCTGATCGCGAAGAAGTTTTTCGAGCGCGGCCTGTTGCTCCGGAGTGCCTTCCAGCACCAGCATTGCCCGATCCATCGGCAGGTTTGCGGGAACTCGGCCCAAGTCCCGGGCGGTACGAACACGGGAAGGAACGGAATTGCGCATCCGGGTTATTTGCCGCTCGTTAATGGGGCCGCGGATACGGCGTGGCGTTTGCGCGGAAGCAAATTCCGCCAGCAGAACGAGAGCGGTGAGCGCCGCCGCGCGGGTTATCCAGTCAGGGGAACCCAATCTGAAGATCACATTCATTCGTCAGCTACTCAGCAAGAGAACGTCAGGTTCCTTGTAAGACTTGAGATGGACTCCCGAAGCCGATGGGGTACTCCTTTCTTCGATTGTGGCGGATCTTTCCGCATACGGTTGCCCGCGCGGGTGACTTGCACCTATGATCGAGTTAGCAAAGGAGTCGGAGGTTCGACGCATGGCGGAAAACGATTTCATCGATTACTACGAATTGCTGCAGATCAGCCCAAACGCTGAGTTGGAGACGATCCACCGCGTCTTCAAGATGCTTGCTACTCGCTATCACCCCGATAATCCGGAAACGGGCGAAGTGGACCGGTTTCTCCTTTTGAACCAAGCATATGAAGTGCTAGCCGACGGGGGTCGCCGAGCCAACTACGACACTCACTACGCCGAACATAAGATGCGGCCGATTGAGGTTTTCGAAACTAAGGAGTTCGAAATCGGCGTGGACGGGGAAGCGAACCGACGCATGGGCATCCTGTGTTTGCTTTATAACCGACGGCGTAGCAATCCGGAAGATCCTGGGCTGTCGTTGCTCGAGTTTGAGACGATTATGTCATTTGCGCGCGAGCATCTCCTGTTCACCATGTGGTACCTGAAGGAACACGACTTTGTCCGCATCGACGAGAGAAGTGATTATGTCATCACTGGAACCGGTGTGGATTTTGTGGAACAGAAGCTTCCGCAAAACAAGATGATGTACCGTTTGCTGAAAGCCGCCGAAACGGGTGCAACGCGCACCACGAATCGGGAGTCTGGCCCCTCGGGTCAACCGGATGTGGGGCAGGCCGCCACTTCATGACGCTTCCGCCGCTCGCCATTCAGGTCCTGCTTATTCTTGTCGCCGTGACCGCGGCGATGATTGACGTGCGCACACGCAAAGTGCCGAATTGGTTGTCTTTGGCCGGCGTCTTGCTTGCGATTTTGTTGAATTCGTTCCTGTATGCCGTCGACGGCATCTTCTCCGCCGAAGGGCTTCTTTTTTCGCTTAAGGGGCTGGGACTCGCCTTCGGAATCTACTTCGTTCTTTACCTTCTACGGGGGATGGGCGCGGGCGATGTGAAGCTGATGGCCGCCATCGGCGCGGCAGTGGGCTGGGCGAATTGGTTGGGGATCCTGGTGATGACTTCCGCTGCCGGTCTGATCGCGGGCATCGTGCTGGTGTTCGCCAAACGACGCGTGCGCGAGACGCTGCACAATATGGAAACCATCGTCACGGCGCTGCCCAAAGGCCGCGCTCCTTACAAAGAGAATCCTGACCTGGACGTTCGCAGCG
>JBEBGM010000081.1:0-5958 GCA_040081455.1 Bryobacteraceae bacterium | reverse complement strand
ACTGACGCCCGGCCCGAACCAACGCCTCCGTGGGCTCGGCGCGAAGGGCGTACTGAGGCTGCTTGTAAAACCAAAGGTATCCGGATTGGTGAACGATCAGCACCGCTGCCAGGAGCGGGACAACCCACCGCTTGTTGTGGATCGCCGCCCATTCCCGCAGGGTCAGCGCGGCCGCGGCCACAATCAGGGCAATGCCGACGCTGGCGAAATACGTGTGGCGGCTGGGCACGCGCGGCATGTAGGTCAGGAAACTATACGGAAGAAGCGTGAGAACCACCCAGATTCCTGCAATCGTGCCCAACACCAGCCACCTCCGCGCTTTCAGAATCAAAAGCAGAGCGATGGCCGTAAGGCCCCAGACCCGAGACAAGCCTCCGGCGCTGCGAATCAGAACTTCGACAAACGGAGCGTCGAGTGAAAAGGTGCCATCGTTAAAGTGGAGGTGAGTCTTGCGAGCTGCAAACGCCAGCAGGAAGTAGGCGCCCGCCGTTAGCGCAAATGGCGCAGTACCCCATAGGCTCCGGAGGTTCCATTCCCGCTGGGTCACTACCGCCAGGACCAGTAACGGCACCACGGCCACGGCGGATTCCTTCGATAGCAACGCCAGCAAGTAGCAGACGAAGGCTCCCGCGTAGGCAGCCCCCCGATGGGAGCGCGATTGGAGCCAATGGACCCAGCACAGAAAGCTGGCCAAGGAGAAAACGAAAACCAATAGTTCCGGCAATGCCGCATACCAAATGACGGCTTCACTATGCCGTTGGCTGACGGCGAAGAAGCAGGTAGCCAGCGCCGCTACCTTCCAGCCAATCGGCCGCCAGGAACCCAGGCCGAACACGAGAAAAGACCCGAGGATGTGAAGAACCAGACCAGATAGCCGGAACGCCAGCGGGTCGAGTCCGAATGCGCGTTCGGTCCAATATGTCAGAACCAGGGACGTCGCGCGGCAGCGATATAGCGCATCTTGCGCCAGAGCGGGCCAGCCCGAGACGGGTCCGTAATCGCGGGCCAACTGGACCTGGACGTAATCGTCGGCAATGAAGGGCAGTTGCAGCGCCCGACCATAGGCGAGCAAAGTGAGGGCCGTCAGGCCTACCAACATGCCGGCGGCGGTCCGCGGCGAAAGCCCGAAGCGATCGTTCGGCCTTGGGACGCCGGCGAGCACCGGAGCCACTACCAGCCGTACGAAAATCGCGCCGAGCTGAAAGAATGTGTTCACCAACGATCGCATCCGGAAAAACTGGGATCTGCCATATCGCCGGGGATAGTGATGAACGGGCAGCTCGATCACTCCAGAACCGCTGAGTTCCAGGCTGCGCACCAGTTCCACGCAGATGGCGCCGCCGCTGGAGCGTAGCCGTTGCGGATCAAGGACGCTTCTGCGAATCAGGCGGAAATCACAGTCGATATCGCGCAGGCGGATACGGAAGAGCCAACGGGCCAGCCGGTTGTAGAGCCAGCCGATAGCGACGCGATGCCAGGGATCGTTCCGCTCGATCTTGTATCCATTCACCAGCCCTGTCTGCGGTGTGACGGCGCGCAAGAGACTTTCGAGTTCGGCGGGATCGTATTGCCCGTCGCCATCGGTGTAGAAGACGAACTCTTTTTGGGCTGCGGCGAATCCGCTCCGCAGGGCGGCGCCGTAACCGAGGTTGCGATCATGCGGGACCACCCGCAGCACCGACCCATACTCACGGCGGAGCGTTTCCAGAACTTCGGCGGTATCATCGGTGCTGCCGTCATTGACGACAATCACTTCAAAGTCGTCCACGACACGGCGCAGAGTTGTGATGATCCGGGCCACCAGGCGCGGCAAGGAGCGCGCGTCATTGTAGGCCGGGCAGAACACACTTAGCCCGTATGGAAAGCGGGACTCCGCGCCCGCTGACGGGACTGAAGGCCAGTCCGCGCGTATATGGCTCACCCTATCAACCCGTTACATCGCACTATGGCGAAGGTATTTGCGAAAGTATGTCACACATACGGGCGCTGTTTCAAGGGGCAAGTTATGAAAAACAAAATAGTAGTACCATGCTCTATTCTGTTTGACGGAGAATTGACTGCCGTAGATGGAGGAGCACGATGATTCTGGCCAACGACTTCCAACGCCAGTGGCAAGACATCCGCCAGGACGCGCTGGAGGCGTTTCAGAGGGTCGGTGCGAGCGGCTGGTATGTGCTGGGCAGGAGGTGTGCGCTTTCGAGCAAGCCCTGGCTGCGCGCTGGGGCTTGGAGCATGCCATCGGCGTAGGCAGCGGTCTGGACGCCATCGAAATCTCCCTCCGAGCGCTGGGGTGCGGGGCGGGAGATCGTGTGCTGACCACTCCGGTATCGGCCTTCGCTACCACGCTGGCGATCGTGAAGCTTGGCGCTGTGCCGGTGTTCGTGGACACAGATGAACGGGGTCTGATCGATCTGGAGCGTTGCCGCGATTTGTTGCGCCGACGGTCTGATATTCGCTTTTTCGTTCCGGTACACCTGTTCGGGCACGCGCTCGATGGCGGCAAGTTGCGTGGTCTGCGGGAGGAATTCGGATTGAAGATGGTGGAAGACTGCGCGCAATCGATTGGGGCGAGCTTTCGCGGTGAACCTGCCGGCACTGCGGGCCAGCTTGGCGCGACCAGTTTCTATCCAACCAAGAACCTGGGTGCGATGGGCGAAGGCGGTGCGATTCTGACGCGTGATCCAGACTTGGGAGTGCGTGTTCGCGCGCTCCGCGACTACGGCCAAAGCGCCAAGTACCTTCACGAGTTTGTCGGCTACAACAGCCGATTGGATGAACTGCACGCGGCGTTCCTTCGCCAAGCCTGTCTGCCACGGCTCGATCAATGGACGCAGCGGCGCCGGGAGATTGCCAAGGCGTACGCGGAAGGAGTCAGGCACGCGGAGGTTTGCGTCGCTTCGGCGCCGGAAGGTTCCGAGCCGTGCTGGTATCTGTTTCCGGTATGCGTCGCGGGCGAGGGTCAACGTGCCTTCCTGGAGCACATGAAAGCGTCAGGAGTAACCGCCAGCATACATTATCCGGCTGCGATCCCGGATCAGCCCGCGCTGGCGCACGTCCCATTCGAGAGCGCCGACGATGGGTTGATGGCGCGCCGCTTTTGCGCTAGCGAGGTTAGTCTTCCGATTCACCCCTATTTGTCTGATGTCGAGGTTACTCATGTAATTCAATCCGTCAACGCGTGGTAAAGGGTGGCGGCTTGCGGGTTCGCACCATTGCTGCCGTCGGGCACGATTGGCCAAACCACCGCGACTTCTCGCGCTTCCCCCGTAAAGTGATGATCGCTCTCTATTTCCCCGGCTTCTCTTTAGAGCCGAAACCTCACTTTCGAAAGCCTAACGACTGATTTCGAGGGGACTTGAAGCTCTGAGCGGAAAGAAGCGCCATGCGAAGCTTGACGCCATCAAATATGCGTGCCGCGATTACATCAAGGGAACGCTTTTAGACAAGTTCGAAAGCGTCGTCCGCTCTGCCATGACGGCGTCCGGAATCGAAACCGAACCCTAGCGTCCTCATCGGATCCTGACGATCCAGACGGCTAGACCTTGCTGTTTTGTTATCCGAGCATTGCTGTTCCGCGCGGGACGACTATGTTCGCGCCGCCGTGAAGATCGAATCCGGTGGTAAGTCGGCGCTCGATCCGCGCACCTGACGATCCATCCATACGTCTCAGACGAACTGCCCAACTATCGCTCAGCGTCGAGAACGTAACGACGGTTGTCGCGGAGCGCACATTCTGGGACAAGATCATCATCCTCCGTGGCGTGCGGAAATGGTTGAGAATCGAGGCGTCCTGCGACACCAGGGGCACCGCGTCTCGCGACAGTACTTATGATATCCATTGCATGGTTGCAGTCGGGCTTCAGAAATGAAAGCGGTGGGAGATCGTGAACTTGCCGCAGACTGTGCGGCTCACGCCCGCATGTTCTTCAACAGCTCCTTCTCCCTGAGTCCGACCGACGCCATGGCAGAAGAACTGCGGCGAGACAATAGCCGCATGGCCGGAATGATCCATCGTCGGCGACGCCGCGAGATTTGAGGAGTCATGGCGTCTTTTGCTTCTCTGGAAGTGGGACTAAACCAATAGCAGCTGCAGTGATTTGCATTGCGGCCCAAAGCGGTCGATCACCGTAATGAGTGTAGGACGATAGGACCCAAACAGCGACATGAGCGTGCCATTCATTGGCTCGCGCCTGTCCGAAGAGGCCTGAGTGGCCCGCCTATTCCTCCTTTAGGATCTTGCCCTCTGGCGTGAAGACCATCTCTCTCTTCGGCGTATTCTTCAGGTCTACCTCGTACGCAATCTCAGTTCCGCGAGTGATTGTTTCTGTGGCGTGGACCACAGTCTTAGGATACTTCTTCTTCACAGCATCGCGGACGGCCGCAGCGGCTGGAGCCCTGGTTACCGCAATCACCTCTTCGCTTTCGACCAAGTTCCGTCCGTTGCCAGACACCGCCTGCCGCTTGGCCGCGCCTTCTACGAAGGCCACCTCATAGAGCGTCTTGCCGTCTTTGATCTCTTTTTCCCACCCCTTCAATTGGGCCTTCGGAAAGGATTGGGTGCCGCCGCCAGAACCGGAACGGGAACATCTCTCGACTTAACCTTCTGCTCCTGCCCGAAGGCCGAAGCGGCGAGCGCCATGGTCAGGACCGTGCCGCCAAGTACCGTGAGAGTCATATTCGTGGGAATTCTCCTGCTCCGATTCCAACACGTGATTATGAAGAGCATCTGAAGGCACCACCGCAATTCGCTTTCACCACGTTTTCAGAAAGCAAGGCCACGATGGGAGACTAAGAGCATGCGGATCCTAGTGGTCGAGGATGAATCGGAGATGGGGAAGATTCTGCAGCTAGGTTTGCAGGAAGAAGGCCACACCGTTGTCGTTTCGGCCGAGGGTCAGGAGGCGCTCTCAATTGCCTTGCAATATCAATTCGATATGATCGTTCTAGATGTGATGCTGCCTGGCCTCGACGGTTTCGCAATCGCCAAACGGTTGCGGGCGGCGCGGATCACCACGCCCATACTCATGCTGACTGCGAAGGACGCTGTTCCGGATATGGTTCGTGGCCTAGATACCGGGGCAGACGACTACCTCGCCAAGCCGTTCTCCTTTGAAGTGCTCCTCGCCCGTCTCCGCGCGCTGTCGCGCCGCGGCAAGGACACGAGCTCACCAATCTTGCAAGCGGGTTCGCTCCAGCTCAATCCGGCCACACATGAAGTCTCGCGAGGCGGCCGTAGTATTGGCTTGACCAGGACGGAATTCATCTTGCTCGAACTTCTGATGCGCCGCCCGGGCCAAGTGATGACGCGCGAACGGATTCAAGACAGCGTGTGGGGATTTGATCGCGGCGTCGAGAGCAACACAATTGACGCCTTCGTTCGCTTGTTGCGGAACAAAATTGACGGCGCCGGCGAACCGCGACTGATTCACACGATACGGGGCGTCGGGTACGTGCTTCGAGAGGAGCCGGAATGACAGGCCAGCTACCAATCCGGGCGCGCTTGACATTGTGGTATTCCACGGTGCTGGCGCTATGTCTAGTTGCATTTGCCGTCATGCTGTGGTTCAGCTTGCGTGAAAGCCTCACCTCCTCCAAGCATGCAGAACTTGAAGAAAGGATTAGAAGCCTCCAAATGGTGCTGGCGGAGCAGAGCGGTGAGTCAGGCGTTTCAAATGAAACATTGCGAGAAGAGCTAAACGAGTTCAGCTCTGCCCTTCCCTCAGACTTCTCGATTCACCTGTCGGATTCAAGTGGGTCGTCTCTCTTTCGAACCAAGGCTGCCCAAAAGGGCCGGGCTGTGGAGAGAGACGAAGTTATTCAGGCCGGAGGCCACAAATATCACATCAAGATGGCTGTGTCGCTGGAAGCCGTAGATGAGATTCTTCTCCGGCTCGGCCGAATTCTCTTGTTTTCGATTCCCTTTGCCGTGCTGGCCGCGTCGTTGGGCGGGTACTGGCT
>JBEBGM010000080.1:0-6126 GCA_040081455.1 Bryobacteraceae bacterium | reverse complement strand
CCTTGATGCCCTCGGCGCCCATCATCGCGGCGAACTTGCCGGGGAATTCCTGATCCAGCTGACGCTTGCGTTCGTCGCTGATCACTTCGCCCTTCTTCAAATCCGTCACTTCGCCGTTATCGACGATGACGAACGCTTCGAAGTAGAGCACGCGCTCGAGTTCACGCAAAGTAATGTCGAGCAAGTAACCGATGCGCGAGGGTAGGCCCTTAAAGAACCACACATGCGAGCAGGGGCTGGCCAGCTCAATGTGTCCCAGGCGCTCACGGCGCACGCGCGAAAGCGTCACTTCCACACCGCACTTGTCGCAAATGACGCCGCGGTGCTTCATGCGCTTGTACTTACCGCACAAACATTCCCAATCGGCGATCGGGCCGAAGATGCGCGCGCAGAACAAACCGTCGCGCTCCGGCTTGAAGGTGCGGTAGTTGATGGTTTCCGGCTTCGTCACTTCGCCGTGCGACCAACTCCGGATCTTCTCCGGCGACGCCAACGAAATACGTATGGAGTCGAAATCCGCAATCAGGTTCGAACGATCGTAAGGTGAGGAACGATACATGTTTTTAGCTCCTATTTGCGGTTCTTAGTCGGCGGCCAGTGCCGTCTCAATCGTTTCCGTCTGCTTCTTCATCAGTTCCACGTCCAGACACAGCGACTGCAATTCGCGGATCAGGACGTTGAAGCTTTCCGGAACTCCAGGCTCGGCTGCCGCTTCGCCCTTCACGATCGCTTCGTAAATCTTGGCGCGTCCGTAAACGTCGTCGGATTTCGCCGTCAGCAGTTCCTGCAGCACATAAGCCGCACCGTAAGCTTCAAGCGCCCAGACTTCCATTTCGCCGAAGCGCTGGCCGCCGAACTGAGCCTTGCCCCCGAGCGGCTGCTGCGTAATCAGCGAATACGGCCCAATGGAGCGCGCGTGGATCTTGTCGTCCACCAAGTGCGACAGCTTCAGCATGTAGATGTAGCCAACCGTTACCGGTTGCTCGAACGGTACACCGCTGATGCCGTCATGCAACTGAATCTTGCCCGAGCTGGGAAGATTCGCCGCATGCAACTGCGTCTTGATGTCTTTTTCTGTCGCGCCGTCAAACACCGGCGTGGCGAAACGGACACCCAGAGCCTTCGCGGCCCAGCCCAAGTGGGTTTCGAGAATCTGTCCCACATTCATACGGCTGGGAACGCCCAGAGGATTCAGGACGATTTCCACCGGAGTGCCGTCCGGCAGATACGGCATGTCTTCCTCGGGAACGATGCGCGCGATCACACCCTTGTTACCGTGGCGGCCGGCCATTTTGTCGCCCACCGACAGCTTGCGCTTCATCGCGATGTAAACTTTTACCTGCTTAATGACGCCCGGGGGCAGTTCATCGCCCTTGCGGAGCTTCGCGATCTTTTCTTCGGTGATCTTTTCGAGCACCGCGATCTGACGCGACGTCATCTCTTCGATTTCATCGATCTGCTCGTTCACCCGGGGATCTTTGTCCTTCAGGCGCAGGCGCTTTAGATCGCGCGCGCGGAGTTTTTCGATCATATCCGCGGTGAGATCCGTGCCCTTGGCGAGCAGTTTCTTGTTCGTCTTTTCGTCGTGCAGGTCGGCCAGGATTTCCTTGCCTGCCAGAATGCCCGCCAGACGCTTGGTGCGCTCGTCGTTCAAAATGCGCTTTTCGTCTTCAAGGTTGCGGCGCATGCGCTCTTCGCTGCCCTCGAGGATCAGCTTCGAACGCTCATCGAGTTCGGCGCCCTTGCGCGAGAACACCTTGCAATCCACCACCGTGCCTTCGATGCCCGGCGGGCAGTAGAGCGAAGCGTCCTTCACGTCGCCGGCCTTTTCGCCGAAGATCGCGCGGAGTAGTTTTTCTTCCGGCGTCAGCTGCGTTTCGCCTTTCGGCGTCACTTTGCCCACCAGAATGTCGCCCGGCTTCACCGTGGCGCCAATGCGAATGATGCCGCTTTCGTCCAGGTTGCGCAGGAAGCCTTCGGCGATATTCGGAATATCGCGCGTGATTTCCTCCGGACCAAGCTTCGTATCGCGGGCATCCACTTCGAACTCTTCAATATGGATCGAAGTGTAGTAGTCTTCCTTCACCAGCTTCTCGGACACAACAATCGCGTCTTCGAAGTTGTAGCCGCGCCACGGCATGAATGCCACAAGAACGTTGCGGCCGAGCGCGAGTTCACCGAGATCGGTGCAAGGACCGTCGGCGAGCACGTCGCCCTTCTTCACCCGCTGGCCCTGCTGCACAATCGGCTTTTGATTGATGCAGGTGTTTTGGTTGGAGCGCTTGAACTTCGTCATCGTGTAGATGTCGGCGCCCACTTCGCGCGAAAGCTGCCCTTCATGGACATTGCCTTCCACGCGAACAATGATGCGTTCGCTATCCACCGAATCCACAATGCCCGAACGCTTACAGATAATGACCGCGCCCGAATCGCGCGCCGTCACGCGTTCCATACCAGTGCCGACGTACGGAGAATCGGCGCGCAGCAGCGGAACCGCCTGGCGTTGCATGTTCGATCCCATCAACGCGCGGTTCGCGTCGTCGTTTTCAAGGAACGGAATCAAGCTGGCGGCCACCGAGACTAGCTGCTTCGGCGAAACGTCCATGTACTGGACTTTATCCACGTGCTCCAGAACGAAGTTGCCGGCCTGACGGGCGTTCACCAGTTCGGAAACGATGCGGCCCTTTTCGTCCAGGCCCACATTCGCCTGCGCAATGATGTACTTGTCTTCTTCCCAGGCCGAGAGGTAATCGCAGTGCGCCTCGTATTCGGCGTGCTGGCCCTTGCCTGTTGCTTTATTGGCCTTGTCCATTTCGCCAAGCGTCATCACCTGGCCCACTTTGAATTCGGTGTCACCCGGATTCAGAATGCGGACTTCATCCACCACCACGCCTTCCTTCACGCGGCGATACGGGCTTTCGATAAAGCCGTAATCGTTGATGCGCGCAAAACAAGAAAGCGAGCTGATCAGACCGATGTTCGGTCCTTCGGGAGTTTCAATCGGGCAGATACGGCCATAGTGCGTCGGGTGCACGTCGCGGACTTCGAATCCGGCGCGTTCGCGAGAGAGACCACCCGGTCCAAGGGCCGAAAGACGCCGCTTGTGCGTAATTTCGGAAAGCGGGTTCGTCTGATCCATGAACTGCGAAAGCTGCGAAGAACCGAAGAACTCGCGGATCGCGGCCATGACCGGCTTGGCGTTTACCAGGTCGTGCGGCATCGCCGTCGACATTTCCTGGTACACGCTCATCTTTTCCTTGATCGCGCGTTCCATGCGGACCAGGCCGATACGGAACTGGTTTTCGAGAAGCTCGCCCACCGCGCGAACGCGGCGGTTGCCCAAGTGATCGATGTCATCGACCGAGCCCAAGCCTCTGCGGAGCTTCAACAGGTACTGAATGGTGTCGATGAAGTCCTTGTGATCGAGCGTGCGCTTATCCAGCCCGGTGGCATCCGCCTGATCGTGCAACTTGATGTTGAACTTCATGCGGCCAACGCGCGAAAAATCGTACTTGCGCGCATCGAAGAACATGCCCTGGAACAACTGCGTGGCGGTATCCACGGTCGGCGGATCGCCCGGACGCAGCTTGCGGTAGATTTCGAGCAGCGCGTCGTTCTGCGCCTTCACCGGATCTTTTTTCAACGTCATCGAAATGACGTTACCCACGTCGTCCAGCTCAGGGAAGAAGATGTCGAATGTCTTGATGCCGGCGTCGATCAGCTTGCCCATGATCGCGGGCGTCAACTCGTGGTTGGCCTCAATCAGGACTTCGCCCGTCTCCATGTCAATCACGTCGGCGGCAACGTAGGCGCCTTCGAGATCGTTCGGAGCAACCTCGGCCATCTCCACCTTGGACTTCTGCAGTTCCTTGAAGACGCTGTTGGTGATCTTGCGGCCTTGCGGCACCACCGTCTCGCCGCGATAGGTGATCGCATGCGACAACTTGTGGCCAACCATGCCCTGCGAGACCTTCCAATAGATCTTCTTGTCTTTAATGACAATATCGTTGCAAGAGTAGAACGCTCGCAGAATCTCCGCGTCGCTCTTCAGACCCAACGCGCGCAGGAAGACACTGCCATAGAACTTGCGCTTACGGTCGATGCGAACGTACAGCAGGTTCTTGTTGTCGTATTCAAATTCCACCCAGCTCCCGCGGTAAGGAATGATTTTGCCGAGGAAGTAACCGGTCGCCTGCTGGCGTTCAAAGAATACGCCCGGCGAACGGTGCAACTGCGAAACAATCACGCGCTCGGTGCCGTTGATGATGAACGTACCGTTGTCCGTCATCAGCGGAATTTCGCCAAAGAACACTTCCTGCTCTTTGATGTCGCGAATGGTCTTGTTGCCAGTTTCCGGATCTTTGTCGTATACCGTGAGGCGAATGGTCACCTTCAACGGGGCCGCGTAGGTGATGCCGCGCTCTTCGCACTCCGGAACGTCGTATTTCAGTTGCAGACCCACAGGGTCGCCGCAACGGTTACAGAACGTCACGATGTTCTTGTTGAACGTGCCGCAACGGTGGCAAAGCACGTCGCCCAAGTGGAACGGATCGGTCTGAATGGTCGCGCCGCAAGCGGGGTTACGGCAGGTGGAACGTAGGTGATGCAGCCCCTTGAGGTTGCCGCACTTACACTCCCAGTTGCCGATCGCGTAATCGACAAATTCCAATTGGCTCAGGCCACGGAAATCGGAAATCGGAAAAACGCTCTTGAAAACGCTTTCCAGACCCGTGTCGTCGCGCTCGCTCGGCAGAAGATCCATCTGCAGAAAGCGCTCATACGACTTCTTCTGAATCTCAATGAGATTCGGGATCGGGATCGACGTTTTGATTTTGGAGAAATCAACTCTCTCGCGAATTTGCGCAACAATGGAAGTTTCCATTTATCCAATCCTCGATTCGGAGACCAACGATTCGGCAAAAGCCAGACAGCTTTTGAGCAGACAACGAAAGCCCGAAGCGTGAAACACACTTCGGGCGGAGCAATCTTTAGCAAGGTCTGAGCCTAGCAGTAGTTCTGACGAACTGCCGAGCAGAACGCGGGACGCCAAATTCACCTTAGCCTTTGCTTATTCAGCAGCCGGGCTTCCCAAAACTGAATTTGCACGCAGCCAGCCTCTGCGCGCATTTCGGTAACTAAATAATAACAAACGCCCTTCGCAACCGCAAACGGCGTCCGCTGGACCAAAAACGCCCCAAGCGGCCTCCGCATTCAATATGAACGCGAGGCCGCCCGAGCAATTCCGGACCCTATCTAGCCCTACTGGGCCAAGCCGGCGTCAATATGACAACACAAGCCTGACCTACTACGACGTCAACGCCTTGCCGAAGTGTTACTTCACTTCGACAGTGGCGCCGGCTTCGGTGAATTTCTTCTTGATGGATTCCGCTTCGTCCTTGTTCACGCCCTCTTTGACAGTCTTCGGGGCGCCATCCACCAGGTCCTTCGCTTCCTTCAGGCCCAAGCTGGTGACTTCGCGGACAACCTTAATGACGTTGATCTTGTTGGCGCCGGCACCCGTGAGCACCACGGTGAACTCGGTCTTCTCTTCCGCCGGAGCCGCAGCCGCAGCCGCGCCCGCAGCCGGAGCCGCCGCTACTGCCGCTGCCGCCGCCGAAACGCCCAATTTTTCTTCGAGCAACTTCACGAGCTCCGACGCTTCGAGCAGCGTCAGGCCCTGAATCTGATCCGCAATTGCGTTGATGTCTGCCATGGTCTTGTTCTTCCTTCTGGTCCTCTAAATTCGGCAACGGGAGGCCCGCTACCCGTTGAACTTGTTTTCCTTGACGCCCTGATCGATGACAACCGCAAGATTGCGGCCCACGCCGTTCATAGCCGTCACTAACCGCTGCGCCGGAGAATTGATCAGGAACAGCAGCTTTGCATAAATCTCTTCCTTCGGCGGCATCGTCGCCAAAGCATTGATGCCGGTGACGTCCACCACTCGGCCTTCCACCAGGCCAGCTTTGAACGTGAACGCCGGATTCGCCTTCGCGTATACCGTCAGCGCCTTCGCCAGCGCCACCGGGTCGCCTGACGTGTAGGCAATGGAGCACATGCCCTTCAAATCGTTCAGCAAACCCTGCGCCTTCAGATCCGCCGCGGCCTTTTCGGCCAGGCGGTTCT
>JBEBGM010000179.1:0-1503 GCA_040081455.1 Bryobacteraceae bacterium | reverse complement strand
CAACAGCAATGTCGTGGATGGGACCGCCTCCGGGCCCACCAACATCTTCATAAGGGGTCTCGCGATCAAGCCAAGGATCAAGACCAGGACCGAGGATGCCAGCGTGCAGAACACGATGGATCCGCGTAAGGTTTGCCAGATCCACGGCCAATCGTTTCTGGCTTTGGCTTCCCCATAAGCGGGAATCAGAGGCGCGGTCAGAAGGTATGTGAGATTGATCGGTAGTGTCATCAGCCGTTGCGCAACTGCAAATACGAAGACCGAGGACGGTCCGAACGCCTGCGTGATCATAAAGGGCTGACTTTGATAGATTCCGATGCTGGCAAGTTGAATCACCGCATAGCTTCCGCCCAGGTTCATCAGCCGTCGAAGAGCCACGCGACTGAAGGCGGATGGCACGGGTCGCAGCCAGGGCGCCTCATAGCGAAACAGGTAAACCGCGTTCATAGCCGACGCCAGCGTTCGCGCCAGACAGATGGCTCCGACCAGTTGCGGAAGCCCTCCCCGAAACCTGGTGACCACGATGAGTGCGAACAACGACACCAGATTTCCGGCGATGTTCCACACGTGACCGGTGTAGCCGCGTTGATACCCTCGGTAAACCGCGAAGACAGTGCCGGTGGGAAATGTCAGCAGGAAACTCACCAGTGCTGCGATGCATGCCAATCGTACTTCACCCGAAAGCGCGGGATCGGAGAGCCGGAATATCTTCTCCACGGGGATCAAGTAGCCCAAGGCGAAGACCGCGGCGCCGATGACGGCGGCCAGACCCGATAGCGTCCAGAACGCGGTGGATACCAGCGATTGGGCCCACTGCCGGTCGCCGTTTCCGTCAGCCTCCGCAAGTGCATTAACCAGCGCGTTGCCGCCCAGGCCAAAATCCACCATGGTGAGCCACGCGATGAGGCTGCTGATGGTGAGCCAAACTCCGTATCGTTCCGCGCCCAGATAAGACGCGGTTAGTGGGATCGATATTAGGCCAGTTAAAATGAAAAGAGCTTGGGATACCAACGCGGCTGACCCCGACAATCCCACGCGGCGGTAACGTTCTCCACCCCGGTTGGCGTGCGTTTCGAGACAGAGCCGGACCAAACTGTTCCGGCGGAACCTGCCCTCCAACACAGACTTATAATTCACTTGTATTTGCCTCAGAGTGCTGCTTAATAATGAAAAGGTTTATTGCGCTAGTGCTGCTATCATTCGTCGCGCGTTGCGTTTAAGGAGGATGTTTCGCCTAAAGACCCATTCCAGTTGCATGCCATCGGGGCCTCCTCCCGATTCGCGTGCAACTGAAACCGCGCTTGCGCCCGGTCCGCGTTGTAGCCCACTCGGGCATGAATGAGCGCTTCCAACCAGCAGAACTTGCGGAGCGGCCGCCGCCAGGCTTGTGCGTCCATGAGCGCAAGCCTGTAATTCCAGTGCGAAGTTGTTTCTGGAATAGAGGCGCGGCGCACAGCAAAACGCGAACCCGGCGACGGATACATAGACGCCGCCGCCGCGGAG
>JBEBGM010000058.1:0-21590 GCA_040081455.1 Bryobacteraceae bacterium | reverse complement strand
CGCTTGCGGGGGTTGCTGGGCTGGCGCCGTTGCAGGCGCAGACTTCTTCCGCCACGAAGCTCAAGGTGGATAAAGATGTCGTCACCGGCAAGGGCGGCGAAACGGAGCTGCATTGCGATATTTACCATCCTCCGGCGGGCACCGAGAAAAGGATGGCGCTGGTGCATTTTCATGGCGGCGGGTTTGCGCGCGGCAGCAAGGAGATGCTGCCGGACAAGGTGGCTGCAATTACGGCTCGCGGGTATGTTTCCGTTGCGGCGCAGTATCGTTTGAGCGGCGCGGCGAAGTGGCCCGCGCAAATTGATGACGCGAAGACGCAGATTCGATGGGTACGGGCGAACGCAAGCCGGCTGGGTGTGGATCCAAACCGCATCGGCATTGTGGGGTACTCCGCCGGGGGGCACATTGCGCTGTACACAGCCAGCCAACCGGAGACGGCGCTGGCGGCATGCATCGCTTTCTATCCGCAGACCGACGTGAAGCCGATTGCGGCGGCGCTGATGCCGGCGGGGAGCGATGAGGCCGCTATCCGGAATGCGAGTCCCGTGGCGCATATCGCGGCCGGATATCCGCCGACGATCCTATTCCACGGGCTTTCCGATGTGACGATTCCGCCGGAGAACAGCCAGCGGCTGCTGCAGGTGCTCCGCGACGCCAAGGTGCCTTCGGAGCTGCACACCTTTGACGGAGTGCCGCACGAGTTCGATGAGCATGCGGAGTTTGCCGATTCGTGCGCTGCGCTGACGGACTTTTTTCTGGAGCGGCACGTGCTCCATCCGCGCACGTATCCGCCGTTCGCCCCAGGCGCACCGCGGCGTCCGGCATAAAACGATTTCATTTCATTAGGGCGGAAGAGTATCGGGGGAATTTGCGGGCTTCGCCTTCCTTGGTCGGACTGGGATAAGAGGGTTCCGATGCGTGAGGAGGGGCGACAAGGGCTGTCTCTGTTTAATCCGGTAGAGAAGTTGGCGCGGGGTGTCCCACTTATATCTATATTGAGGGGACTTCCTATGAGCCAGGCGGCGGTCAGGCAGCAGCGTGCGGCAGCGTGTTTCGAGGACTACTATGCGAACAAGGGCGACGACCGCAACGATCCGCTGCGCAATCCGGGGGTACTGTTTCAGAACCTGGCGTTCGAAAAATCGATTGTCGAGGCATTGAGAAAGATACAGATAGATAAAGAGCACTGGAAGTTCCTGGACGTCGGGTGCGGCGCAGGATTCAGTTTGCTCCGCTTGCTTTCCTATGGGATTGAGCCGGAGCGGTTGCACGGAATCGATATTGTGGAGACGCGGGTGACACGCGGGCAGCGGCGGATTCCGAGCCTGAATCTGGTGCACGGCGACGCGGCGGCGATGCACTATCAGACGGCGAGCTTCGATCTAGCGATGGAATCCACGGTGTTCGTTCAAATTTTGGACGAATCGACGGCTCGGGCGATTGCCCGGGAAATGGTACGCGTGATCCGGCCGGGCGGCTACATTGTGCTTTCCGATTGGCGTTACGGCTTCCCGCGCTCGAAATACCGGGGCCTTTCCCGGCGGCGGATTGCGGAATTGTTCGCGGTGGGCGAGCAGACGGAATTCGTATGCCAAACCAAGGGAGCGTTGCTGCCTCCGCTGGGGCGGGCACTTTCGCGCTACCTGCCATCCTTATACTTCCTGCTCTGCGCCGTACTTCCCGTGTTGGTGGGCCAGACCACGGTTGTGCTGCGGCGCCGCTAAGAGGCGCTGCCAAAAGCGGGTTACCACTCCCTGGTGCCACGGTAGCTTGAGCTTTCCGCGATCTGCTGACAGGTGGGCGAACCCTGCGAAAGTATCAGCGGAAAGTTAGCCTTTCGTCCGTTGTGGAGAAATATCACATGGTGATACTATCCAGCGGTTAGTAGCTTGTTTACTATTGAGCCAAGCCGTAAGCCTCTTATTTTCAACACGCACTCTTTCCTGGCGTGCTACACGCCGCGATCCCTACGAGCGTTCGGCAGAGGCTTACCACGTTTGCTCGGCTTGAACCGGCGGGCTGATGGAAACCAAGCGTCAGAACTGACGCATAGGAGTGGAACTTGAACAAGGGATGGAAGATCGGCGCAGCGGCCATGGCGCTTTCGCTGGGGACCGCGTTTGGACAGCAGGCTCCTCCGAGCCGCAATGCGGAAGAGGTTTACAAGAATATTCAGGCAATGAAGGGCACGCCGGCCGATAGTTTCGGCCAGAGCATGCATCTGATGACGGCAGCGCTGGGCGTGACGTGCGAATACTGCCACATTGAGGGCCAGTTCGCGGACGACTCGATTGCGAAGAAGAAGATCGCGCGCGCGATGGTGACGCTGACCAACCGAATTAATCAGACGTTCGGCGGGCATACGGTGACGTGCTATACCTGCCACCACGGCAATGCGGTTCCACAGGCGGCTCCGCTGCTGCCAGTGGCCGGACCGGTTGCTGTGGCAAAGGCGAATCCGTCGCTGCCTTCGGTGGAAGATGTTCTGGCAAAGTATGCGGCGGCGCTGGGCGGCGAGAAGGCGATTCAGAGCGTGAAGTCGGTTTTGATCCGCAGCACGCAGGATCTTCCGACGGGTCCGGGCGGTGTGATTCCGCTGCGCGGCACGGTGGAAGAGTATCGCAAGGCTCCGGGTTTGGTGCTGACGGTGGCAAAGGCGACAGACAAGGGTAAGGAAATAACACTGTCTTCGGGTTTCGACGGCAAGCAGGCTTGGGCGCAGGATGCGCGGGGGCGCGTTTCGGCTCCGGTGGCTCTGGATCAGATCCGCGCGAAGCGGAGCGCCGATCTAACGGAGGCGCTGCACATTAAGGACAACTACCAAGAGCTGCGCGTGGCGGGCACCGAGAAGGTGAATGGCCGCGATGCTTATGTGGTGGTGGGCACGGGCGCCGATGAAGTGGCGACGCGGTTCTATTTCGATAGTGAGAACGGGTTGCTGCTGCGCAAATACAGCGTGACGCCGACCGAAGCGGGTGCGAGTCCGTTCCAAGAAGACTACAGCGACTACCGCGCAGCTGCGAGCGGCGTGAAATACGCGTACAAGATCGAGCGCAGCCCGGCTGGTATGCGCACGGAACTGCCGACGCACTCGACGGTGACGGTGGAGAAGATCGAAGAGAACATCGCGATCGACGACGCGAAGTTCCAGAAACCGACTCCGCCCCCGCCGCCGGCGGCTCCGGCGAAGTAGTTCGCGGTTTCGTAAAACAAAAGGCCCGTGGCGCTGCAGTTTGGTTCGCGCCGCGGGCCTTTTGCTTTTTGCGGTGCTGTGTTTGTCAGTGGTGGGTGGCGGAAAGGAAGTCGCGGATCTTTGCGCGGATTTGGTCGCGCACTTTGCGGAAGGCGGCGTGGCGGATTTCCTCGGAACCTTCGACGGCGGCGGGGTCTTCGAAGGGCCAATGGAGGCGCTGCGTGGCGCCGGGGAAAACGGGACAGGACTCGTTGGCGTTATCGCAGACGGTGATGATGAGATCGAGCGGTTGGCCGGTGAATTCGTCGACCGATTTCGAGCGGTGCCCGGAGAGGTCGATGCCGAGTTCCGCCATGACGGCGGTGGCCTCGGGGCGCACGATGCTCGGCTTGGTTCCCGCGGAGTGGACCGTATAGCGGCTGCCGCCTTCGTGGCGGAGCAAACCTTCGGCCATCTGACTGCGCGCGGAGTTGCCGGTGCAGAGGATAAGGACGGTCATCTTCATGCGCGGCTCCCTGAGGCTTGTGCCGCGGGAAACCAGTGGCGCGTGCGGTTGCAGGCGGAGCAGACGGAAAGCATGACGGGGACTTCAACCAGGACGCCGACGACGGTGGCGAGCGCGGCGCCGGAATCGGGCCCGAAGAGAGCGATGGCGGTGGCTACAGCGAGTTCAAAGAAATTGCTGGCGCCGATGAGCGCGCCGGGGGCAGCGACGGAGTATTCGACTTTGAAGAGCCGCATTAATCCATAGGCGAGCGACGAGTTGAGATAAACCTGCAGCGTAATGGGGATGGCGATCAGGGCGACGTGGAAGAAACTTGAAGTGATGTTATCGGCCTGAAAAGCAAAGATGCAGACGAGCGTGGCGAGCAGGGCGGTGATAGTCACGGGGGCGAAACGCGGCAGCAGCGTTTTCTCGAACCACTCTACGCCGTGTTTCGCGATAAGCACGTGGCGCAGGATGGTTCCGGCCGCGAGCGGGATGACGATGAAAACGATGACAGAGTAGAGCAGAACGAGGAACGGCACGGTCAGGGAAGACGCCCCGGTCACCAGGAACTGCACGATGGGGACGAAGGCGACCAGCATGATGAGGTCGTTTACCGAGACTTGCACGAGCGTGTAAGCGGGATCGCCATCGGTGAGGTGGCTCCAGACGAAGACCATGGCAGTGCAAGGGGCAGCCGCGAGGATGATGCAGCCTGCGATGTATTGATCCGCCTCCGACGCAGAGACAAATCCGGAAAAGATCAGGCGGAAGAATAGCCAGGCGAGCAGCGCCATCGAAAAAGGCTTCACGAGCCAATTGACGAAGAGGGTGACGAGGAGTCCGGCGGGGCGCTTGCCGACGTTGCGGATGGCGCCTAAATCGACTTTCATCATCATCGGTGTGATCATCAGCCAGATGAGAACGGCGATGGGGACGTTGATTTGGCTTCCCTGCCCGAATTCAATGCCGCGGATGGCTTGCACCGCGGCGGGGAGAAGTTTGCCGAGCGCTATGCCGGCGATCATGCAGAGCGCGACCCACAGGGAGAGGTAACGCTCAAAGAAGGCAAGGCGCGGTGGAGCTGCGTTCTGTTCGCTCATCGTGGGTCCTAGGAACAACAAGTGGGTCCGCAGCAGGATTTCGCGGCGGGCTTGCTTGCGCGGATGAAGGCGCTGTAGAACTTGCCGTCCACTTGAGAGGCGATGGTATCGACGTCGATGTTCTGTCCGGCGAGGAAGGCGCGGGCGTCTTCCGCTCGATAGATGCGCGTGGGTTCGAGATCAATTTGCTCGAAGCCGGAGGCCTTCAACTTGGCGCGGTATTCCTCTTCTTCGAGCGCTCCGGCGACGCAGCCGACCCAGGCCAGGATGCTTTGGCGGATTTCGGGAAGCATCTCGCCTTTGGTGACGACGTCGGAGACGGCGAAGCGGCCGCCGGGTTTCAGAACGCGGAAGGCTTCGCGGAGGACGCGATCCTTATTGGCGCTCAGGTTGATGACGCAGTTGGAGATGATGACATCGACGGAGTTGTCGGGAAGCGGGATGTTTTCGATTTCGCCCTTGAGGAACTCGACATTTTGCGCGCCGGCTTTGCGCTTGTTTTCGTTGGCGAGGGCGAGCATTTCGTCGGTCATGTCGAGGCCATAGGCTTTGCCGCCGGGGCTGACGCGTTTGGCGGAAAGAAGAACATCGATGCCGCCGCCGGAGCCGAGGTCGAGTACCACTTCGCCGGGCTTGAGTTCGGCGAGCGCGGTTGGGTTTCCGCAACCTAACGAAGCGAGCACGGCCGCTTCCGGCAGTTCGCCTGCCTGTGTTTCATCGTAAAGATTGCTGGTGATGGGGTCGCAGCCGCCGTCGAATGCGGCCGAGGCTCCGCAGCAGGAATTGGCGCCGCCGCTCACAACACGTAGAGCTGCCTGGCCGTACTTTTCTTTGACGATTTCTTTGATGTTTTGATTGGTGTCCATGTTTGTCTCTTTCTCTTGTTGGCTGGAGCGATGCCGCGCCGCCTTATCGTTTTGCGGGAGGCTTGCAGATTTGCACGATGGCGTCCGGGCGGATGGCATTGTTCCGGGTGCAGCATTCGGAATAGAGGAAAGAGAGAACCTCCTGCAGGACGTCGGTATTCGCGGTGCAACGAAGAAAGGTTCCTTCCCGCGTGACGTTGATGAGATCCTCATTTTTCAATTTTTCGAGGTGATGCGAAAGGTTCGATGCGGAGATACCGAGTTCCGACTGGATTTCCCCGACGAACAGGCCCTCCGGATGCGCCGAAAGCAGAAGCTGCATGATACGCAGCCGAGACTCGGTCCCCATAGCCGCAAACATGTCGGCAAAACGGGTGGTTTGTTCGATATCGGTTATTTTTGCCATTGCGTGCTTCTATAATTCAATAATAATTGAAGTATAGAACTTGTCAAGGGATCGTTTTCGCGGAGCGTGAGGAACGAGGCTTCCGGCGGGGCGAGTCAGGTATCATTTATTTTGGCCATGCAAAATAACGACGGCATTCTTGACAACGCTATTTCCAGCCACTCGACAGGCTCTTCTTCCCTTACCCGCAGAGGATTTCAGAAGGCCGCTTTAGGTGGATTGGTGCTGATCTGCCGCCAGGCGCGCGCTGCAGATTTCACGATCAAGCAGTATCACAACCAGCCGGTGGAAGCTCCGCTGCATAAGCGTCTGACCCAGATGTGGGCGGCCGTGGAGAAAGAGACTCGTGGCCGGGTAACGGCGGTCATCACTCCGTTGAACAACAACATGAAGGACGGCGATCCCGATCCTCTGCCGATGATGCTCCGCGGCGAGATCGATTTCTTCACGGTTGCGGGCAACAATCTGGCCGGCCAGGTTCCGGCGTATGAAGCCCAGGCGACTCCTTATGTGTTCCGCGATTCGGCACATGCGTTGCGCGTTTGCGACGGCGAGTTGGGCGACTATCTGCGTGAGGAACTGAAAGCCAAGGGGCTGTACGCGCTGCCAAAAGCCTGCTTCGACAACGGGATCCATCAGATCACAACGACCAATAAGCCGGTAAGAACAGCGGCCGATCTGCAGGGCATGAAAATGCGCGTACCGGGTTCGCAGCTTTATCACGATTTCTTCCGTGCTTACGGTGTGACGACGATGACCACTAACATCAACATGCTTTACGATGCGCTGAAATCCGGAAAGGCCGAGGCACAAGACGATCCTTACGATGTCGCCGAGTTGTTCAAGCTTTACGAAGTGCAGAAATACATGAACGTGACGGAACACTCGTGGTCGGGCTTCAACCTTTTGGCGAATCTGAAGCGGTGGCAATCGATGCCAGCAGATGTGCAGACGATCATCGAACGCAACGCCGCGAAATACGTCCGACTGCAGCGCGCCGACGCGGCAAGATCACAGCGCAGACTCCGCAAGGAACTGGTGAAGAAGGGCATGGTGTTTGTGGAGAGCGATATTGCATCGTTCCGCGCGAATCTCAGCCCTTACTACGCGCGCTGGAAGAGTGCGATCGGCTCGAAGGCCACCGCGATTATTGAGGCACAGGCCGGCAAGATGGCCTGAATTGCCGCCATTGGCACGAGGAGCGGGGCCCCGTCCCAGGACTCCGCCACTCCCCGATGCCTGTACGCATGTATTCGTATACACTAGCCTAATGGCGCAGGGCCGTACCTGCGCCGAGGTTTCAACTCCAGCACATAAGAAGGAGTCGTATTCATGCGTACGTTGTCCACACGTTCTCTCTGCGCGGCACTGCTTGCCGCGATCCTCTCTCCTGCCGCGTTCTCGCAGGGCGGACCCGGTTTTCCAACGGATCTATCCGGTGAATGGCGGCGTCTGACAAACCACGAAGATGCACACGAGCGCGGGCCTGGGCCGGACCCAGGCGAATACTGGGGGCTTCCGCTCAACGATGCTGAGCGCATGCGCGCCGACAGCTACAACGGCGAGTGGCTTTCGACAAGCTTGCTGCTGCAGTGCCGTCCGCATCCGACGGGCTATCAGCAGTTGGGCCCGGATCAGATGCGCATTGAGAAAGTGATTGATCCGATCAATCGCCAGTTGGTCGCCTACAGTGTGCTGTTCCAACGTACGCCGGGCGAGCGCATGATTTGGCTGGATGGCCGCGATCGTCCGTCGCAATACGCCGCGCACAGCTGGGAAGGATTTTCGCTGGGGTCGTGGTCAGGCGACACGCTGACCATCAAGGCCACGCACCTCAAGGAATCGTTCATCCGCCGCAATGGTGTGCAGGGCAGCTTCCGCCGCACGGTGACGGAGCATGTGTCGCTGGATGAGCCGTATCTGACGTGGGTGCTGATTGTGGAAGATCCGGATTATCTGACGGAGCCGCTGATCCGCAGCGTGACGTTCCAACGCGCGCCGAATGCACAGATTCCGGTGTATCCCTGCGCTCCGCAGCAGGAAGAATATCGCCCGGAGGATGCGGGCTCGTATCGCGTGCCGCACTATCTGACGGCAACGAATCCTTATCTGACGGAAGTGGCGGTGAAGTATCGTGTGCCACTGGAAGGTGTGCGCGGCGGTGCGGCAACGATGTATCCGGAGTACTCGGATGCGATGAAACAGTTCAAGGCGCCTACCGCTCAGTTCACGCTAAAGCCGTCGTACACCGACGATTCGACGAAGCTGGCGGAGCGGTTGGAAGCGCAGCGCCCGACAGCACCTTCGTATGACAAGGTAGAAGCGCTGCACGTGCAGGGCAATATCTTCCTGGTCGCGGGTGGCGGCGGCAATGTCGCGGTTTCCTCGGGCGGCGATGGGGTGCTGATGGTGGATGCGGGTGCCGCAGCGGCGAGCCCGAAAATTTTGGAGGCGATCACGCAGGTGACACGCATGCCAAAGCCGGCGCCGCGCGGCAGTATCGCTTCGACGTTCGCGAGTGTTTGGCAGAGCACGCATTCGCAGGCTCCTCCGGCGATCCGCATGATTATTGACACAAACGATTCCGCGGATCATGCCGGTGGCAATGCCAACATCGCGTCGTCAAAGATCTTCAAGCCGATCGGCGTGGAGGGCGCGGATCAGGCGGCGAGCGAAGTGATTTTGTCGCATGAAAGTGTTCAGCAGAGAATGATTGCAGCGAACGTGGGGGTGCGCGCGCAGCCGACGAATACGTACTTCTCGGAACGCTACCGCTTGCATCGATTCTTTAATGGCGAGGGGGTGGAAGTGGTCCACATGCCGAGCGCGATCACTGATGGCGATAGCGTGGTGTGGTTCCGCGGGTCGGATGTGATTGCGACGGGCGATATCTTTAACTCGGATGCATACCCGCAGATCGATCTGGAGCGCGGCGGCAGCGTGCAGGGATTAATCAGCGCGCTCGAAAAGATCACCGATCTCAGCTACCCCGAGTACATGGGACAGGGCGGAACGATGATCGTGCCGGGACACGGCTGGATTTCGGATGCGGCGGATATCGGTTACTACCGCGACATGGTGATTGTGGTGCGCGACCGCATTCAGGACATGGTGGGCAAGAAGATGACGTTGGCGCAGGTGAAAGCCGCAAAGCCGACAATGGATTACGATCCGCTGTACGGCCGCACGCCGGGCTCAACGGCGAAGTTCGTGGAAGCGGTGTACCGGAGCTTAACGGAGAAGAAGGGGAACTAACATGATTTGCCGGAATGCAAAAGGAACTCTCATGAACAAGAACTTCTTCCTGGCGGTGGCGTTGATTGCCTTCGCATCGCCCTCCGCTGTGTTTGCGCAAGGTGGACGCGGAGGGCGTGGTGGGCCTCCGCCAACAGCAAAGGCCGCCGCTCCATTCGACGTAACGGGGTATTGGACATCGATTATCACGGAAGACTGGCACGTGCGCATGATCACTGCATCGAAGGGCGATTTCGGTTCGGGTCCGAACACCGAAGGCTTGCCATTTGGCCGCGACGGCAACATTCCCTATAACGCTGAGGGGACGAAGCTGGGAAAAGCCTGGGACCTGGCGAAGGACAAGGCCGAGGGCAACGTCTGCAAATCCTTCGGCGCGGGCGGCATCATGCGCCAACCGAGCCATCTGCACATCACTTGGCAGGATGATTACACGCTGAAGATTGAGATCGACAACGGTACGCAAACGCGGCTGGTGAAGTTTGCCCGTCCGGCGGCGCAAGGTGGTGCGCTGACGAAGCCCGAGCCTTCGGCGCAAGCAAGCGCGCAGGGCGATGCGGTGGGCGAATGGATCATCAAAGGCGGCACGCCCGCGTGGCCACGCGGCGGGAATCTGCAGGTAGTGACTTCCAACATGACGGCGGGCTACTACTGGAAGAACGGCATGCCGTACAGCGACAAGACGAAGCTGACCGAACATTTCCGCGTGATCAAGGAAGAGAACGGCGATGAGTGGCTGAACTTCTCGCTGATGTCGGAAGATCCCACGTATCTGAACGAGCCGTGGATTTCCACGTATCACTTCAAGAAACTTGCGGACGGCTCGAAGTTCAAGCCGCGCCCGTGTGCGATTGATTAAGCGTGTGGCGCGGCCTGTCTGGTTTTCGAACTAGGCGGGCTGCGCCGCCGGTTTCTTCGAACGACGTTTCAAAGCCTTCTTCGCTTCCGCGTAAACGTCCCTCCAACCTTCCTGCCCTTCTGTAAATTCGATGGTGCTGTTCAAAGGAAGATTCTCGAAGTGCTGCTGCAGGCCACTGGGCCAGCGGATATCCAACGAATCGACAGTCTGGATATCGGCCAGGCCGAAGTGCTGCTCCAAAGGCAGGCAACCAAAGTTGCTGCCGCCCGAGAGTTCGCGATACTGCGCGCGGCCTCCCGCGGAGATGGACACCTTTGCGCCGATCGCCGAACGATTGCTCTTTACACCAACCAGGCGCACGTTGAGGTAATTGCCGGCGAGGCGTTTTGGATAGTAGACACCGGTGGTGAGCAGGTCGCCCGGATAGGCTCCGCCAGCGGCGACAAGAATGGACATGCGGCCATCACCGAAGAGGTCCGCCAAATTCACGCCGTGGCTTTTGCCGGTGAAGGGCAAGCCGGCTGCGAACGTGATGTTGTGGAACTTCTTGCCGTCGTTTTCAAGCAGGATCATCGGCTCCATGCGGTCCATCTTGGGACTGCCGTTGCCGAGGACGACGTCGAGATAGCCGTCGTTGTTGAAATCGCCCGCATTGCCGCTCATGGTGCCCCAGCAGCCAGTGAGTCCGATTTCCGCGTTTACCTGGGTAAACGTACCATCGCGATTGTTGCGATAGACGCGCATGGGGTTGCCGTCGGCCGGGCCATGGCCGGTCTTCATTGTGTGGATGACGTCTTCGTGGTCTGACCAGACGAATTGCGCGATATCCATCCAACCGTCGTTGTCGAAATCCCACCAGAAGGCCGGGCTGCCGAAGCCGAGCGCGGTGACGCCGGCGCGTTCGCTGACGTCGGTGAACGTGCCGTCGCCGTTGTTTTCGTAGAGCTGCGAGCGGCCAAGTCCGTTGCTGAGGAATAGGTCGGGACGGCCGTCGTTGTTGTAATCACCCCATGCTCCGCCGATGGTGGGCCATATGGTTTTGAGGCCGGCCTCATCGGTCACTTCGGTAAAGGTGCCGTCGCCGTTGTTGTGAAACAGGCGGTTTGGCGTCTTGCGTTCAAATAGACCGCCGAGGTTGTTGGCGATGAACAAATCCAGGAAACCGTCACCGTCGTAGTCTACCCAGGACGCCGTGAAGGCCGGGCCCCAGACTTTGACTCCCGCCTGTTTGGTGACATCCGTGAAGGTGCCGTCGCCGTTATTCCGGAATAACTGTCCTTCGCCAACGTAGAAGCCGAGGCGCGTAATGAAGAGGTCGGGGTAGCCGTCGTTGTTGAAATCGCCGACGGTGATGGCAAATCCGTTGACGCACGAATCGAGTCCGGAGTTGATGGAAACGTCGGTATAGGTGCCGTCGCCGTTGTTGTGATACAGATTGCAACCGCCGTGGGCGGAGGCGATGACGATGTCGAGAAAGCCGTCGTTGTCGTAATCGAACACAGCAACGCCGCGGCCCGCGCTGGTTTTGTCCAAACCGATTTTGGCGGCGATGTCTTCAAATTCGACCGTGGGCTTTTCATATCCCACTTTCATTTCCATTCGGTGCGATTCGGGGACGAAGGCGGGATAGCCTCCGAGTTTTTGTACAGAGAGCCACAGCATGCAGCGCGCGCGCTCATCGGCAGGATCGGCGTGCAGGGCATCGACATCGGCCTGCGCCGCTTTTTCGAATCGGCCAGAGCGATAGAAAGCAACAGCAGCTTCATGACGGGCGAGCGCATAGTAAGAGTCGTCTCGAGGAACCTGGAGCAAGACTTCCGTGGCTTCATCGTAGAGGCCGCATTTGACGTAGTTTTCGCCCAGTTCCAGGCGAATGGCGTGATCGTCCGGTGCTTCCTTCAGTCGTTCCTTGCAGCGTTCGATGATCTCCTTGTACTCCAGGCCAACGAAGACCTGAAGCTCGGTGAACATATCGTAAAAGTCAGTCATCAGGCGCTGAATGCGGCTGGAGCCCATGACGTCGTAGGTAACCAGGCCGCGCAGCGCGGATTGCGTCATCAGCGTGGCGAACGAGAGCGTGAATTGAACTGGGAGCGTGAGGGCGGCCGGGCTAGTGAGATCGAGGAAACCGAAAGACTTCTTGGCTGCGTCGAGGATCTCTTTCGATGCCGCGGGCAGATGCGCGGTGTCTTTGGGAGTGTACCGCGCAATCCGCGCGATATGGTTCATGAACTCAGAGACGGCAGTGTCCAGATCACTGGGGCCGTTGAGCGGCGGGGCAGTGAGATGCTGGCGGCTTTGTCCCGCTACTTTCTCCACCACGCGCTGCGCTTCGCCCAAGGCGTTATGCGCCGTGGTTAGACCCATCTCCAGCATCAGGGCCGGGAGTTTCAAGATGTCATCTACGGTGTTCATAAGGCCTTCGGAAGAATGTAATAGACGGACATGATGGCGCAGCCGAAGCTGGCCGTTTCAGGTTTTGCGATGGCTTGGCCGCTTTGGAACTGACTTATGGCTGGTTCCAGGTAATTCAGGAATTCGGGGTCGTCAGGATATTTGAAATTGTCCAATGCGCCGCGGTAGAGGAGTTTGCGATCGGCATCCATCAAGAACACGCGAGGCGTTTGTTGCGTGAACCACTGCTTGGCGACGGTTGAACCGGGGTCGTGCAGGATAGGGAACTCAAGCTTTCTTTCGGTGATCGACTTGCGGATTCCGTCCGGCGTTTCTCCATGCCGCGAAGCGACGGCGACGAACGCGAAGTCCGGATGCGATTGCGCAAAGGCGTTGAGGTACTTGTCATAGCGCACGCAGTGGGAGCATGTGCCCGACCAGAATACGACCACTCCACCCTTTTTTCCGTGCAGTTGGGCCGCCAAATTTACTTCGCCGCCACCAACCTGCTGCAAGGTGAAATCATGCAACGGCTCTCCGAATTTTTGTTTATCGATTTCCACAGTACCTTACCCGTTTTGAAAATTTCGTCACCCACCGCACACACTGATGGCGGCAACTTTGACCGTTGGAACTCTCCGACTACATATACTTATAGCGCGGAAAGATACCGGAACGGGATCACCCGAACCTACTATGCACTAACCGCCGGTCTCGTGCTTGAGGTTCGCATTGGGGTCCATAGGGAGGCCGAAAATCGATTTTTCGTGCAGTTCCCAACTGATCAAATAGGAGATCCCCCCAGCGATCACCCCTGGCAGCAACAGTTGGTGGTAGCAGCCACTAAGGTCGGCGATCATGAGCAGTCCGCTCCAATAGCCCTTGATGATAGAGCCGAACATAACGATCATCCCGAGCAACACAAACAGTTCCGGCTGCGGAACGGCGGAGGGGAACACAGCTCGGACACCGTATCCAAAGGCCCCGCCAAATAGAGAACCGATAACCAGCGTCGGCGCGAATAGGCCGCCGACAGCGCCCGAGCCGAAGGTGATCGATGTCGCCAGCATCTTCAAAAACAACAGAATCACGAAAAGCTGCAGGGTGATGCCACCCGTCAGACCGGCGTCGATGGTCCGGTATCCGGCGGAGAGGACCTGCGGGTACCAGATTCCAATAAATCCAACCAGAGCGCCGCCAACGGTGACCCGCAGCCATAAAGGCCATGCACCAGGGAACACGCTCTTCCATCGTCCGAAGAGCCAGATGAAAAAGTGCCCGGCAACTGCGGCCACAGCGCCCATAAGCGGAATGATCAATAGCAATGTGCTGGTAGGCAACGGATCGGGAACCACCGCGGGGCGAAAAGGATAGGCGTCCCCGAGGATACTGGTGCGAACAAGGTAACCTATGCCGGAGGCGATGGCAATTGCGGTGAGGTCACTGTTGAATCGGGCGCCAAAGACTTCTAGCGTGAGCAAGACTCCGCCGGCGGGAGAGCGAAACGCGGCAGCGATACCGGCCGAGGCGCCCGCGCGGGTCAACGTCAGCAACTGGCCCTTACTCACGCGAAAAAATTGCCCGCATTGGCTACCGGCGAGCGCTCCCAACTGGACCATGGGACCTTCGGGGCCAACCGAGCCACCGACCGCAAGAACCAAGCCGCTCATGATCACGTTGAGGATGCGAACCATGGGCACTCGACCCATGTTGTGTTGCAACGATTCCAGCACCTCGCGCACGCCACCATACCGGCTCTCCGGAAATCTTTGGAGGAAGAGCCCGATGAAGAAGAGTCCAATCGTGGGAACCAGAAGCACTACGGGCAGGCGCGCATCCAAGCTGTGTGCGTTTGCAAATGAGAAGAGTTCATCGCCGAAACTATCCGCGAGGAAATGGAATCCGACGGCGCCAAGACCAGCGAGCACTCCCGCGGAAAGGGTCGCTCCAACCAGCCTGCCTGTTCCCGAGAGTCTCATCGAGCGTGGCTACGAAACCGGTTCGTTGGCCTTGGCTTTCCCGGTCCGGTAGAGGGTGATCAGAACCGTGACGGCGACGATCATCGCGCCGGCGACGAACCACCATTCGAGTGCCGAGTGCGCCGTTTGGTAGAGCGTCCACACGAATTGCAGAACGCACAAAAAGGACACGAAATACAGCACCTTGGTGCGGGGAAGAATGCTAACCAGATAAGTACCGATGGGAGCGCCGAAGATCACGATGGGGGAAGCCGCCAGCCAGTTGTAAAGGGTATCCGCCTCGATATCGCCAAGGTAGGCGTGAAGGAGAGCGCCTTCAATCGACGCGAGCGCCGCGGCAGAAACGGCCGTGGGAATCGCGATCTTCAAATCGGTGCGAAACAAGAGAACCATCGATGTGTAGACGGCCATCTCCACGCCGACGCCGATCATGGACGCCATGGTTCCACCGATCAAGCCGGCCGCAAAGCCGACTAAACCAGCAACGGAACGATCGGCAGGACCCCTGCCTTTGAGACCGCAAATCTCCGTGTTCTTCGATAGGGTGAGAAGACCGAAGCTCATCCATAGGCACGAAAACAGTAGCTTCACCAGATTGCCGGAGACGTATGGCGAAATCAAAAACGTCCCGGCCATGAAGCCAACGGCCGCGCCGGCGGTGCTGCCGGCCAGAACCCGTAAGGGCAGCGGAACTTTCCGGCCAAGGATGAACAACAAGGCAGAGGTCATTCCCACTGCTTGAATCACGAGTGCGAAATTGCGCGCGTTAGCGGCGGGCTGATGAAAGAGAAGAACAAGGATTGGAAATGCAACCGTTCCTCCACCCATTGGCGTGGATCCGGCAACCAGAGAGCCAAGGATCATCACGAGCGACATAGGCCAATGAGCAAAGACTCCTGACCAATGACCATACCCGAACACAACGACCGACCACGCGATCAAAATGAACGCCACGTACAAACGCCAATATTTCATGAATACGCTAGGCACTTGTGCTGTGATTGTTTGGGGCTTGTCTCCGACGAGCATTCGTTCTAGTGTGAAGGATTTTCCGGCAGAATGCGAGCGTAACCTTCTTCCTCGGATCTAGTTGATTTCTAGTAGTGAATAATCAGCGAAGACAGGGTATGATCCGCTAGGCGTCGTTGTCTGCGTATTAAGACGAAAGCAGCACGCGACGATTTTTTCTGGGTGGCCGGAGGCCAACATGTCATCATCTTTGAAGAGCACGCTGGGGCTGCCTAATTCCCCGGTATCGATCGCATTCTTGGACGCACCTCCCGCCGGAGTGCAGGCGTGGCAATCGGGTGCAGTACCGGCCGGATGCACATTTTGGCGCGCGGCCATGAACGGTCAGTCCTTTTACACAGTGCCGTCCGATCATTGGAATTGCGCGGTGGGCGCGCATACGCATGCGATTCCACAACCGGAGAATCGGGCAGGTGTCTTGAATGAGACGGTCGGCTTCATGGTGGAGTCCGGCTATTTGCAGATGTCCGAGGTTCCGGGCATCCCGACGTTGTCGAAGTCGCCGAATTACATCGCTTACGGTCCGGCGGATTCAGCTCCCTTCCAACCTGATGTAGTAGTGATCGCGGCGAAGCCAGGCACAGCGATGGTGTTGTATGAAATCGCGTTGCGCGCGGGGGCCGCCACGGCGCTGACCAATTTGCTTGGACGGCCAGGGTGCGCGGTACTGCCGCTGACGCAGGCGAGCGGAACTGCGAGCGTATCGCTGGGATGCCGGGGCAATCGCATCTTCACAGGGCTTTCCGACGACGAGATGTATCTTTGCATCCCCGGGACAAAATGGAACGACGTATTGGAGCAGGCGAAAACACTGCTAGCGGCCAATGACACGATGGCCGCGCACTATCGTGCGCATCAGGCGCAGTTTCCGATTGTCTCGTAGCGAGGGAGAAGGACGATGAAGCTGGCGCGCCAATGGCGGCCTCTAGCGCTAATCGCGACCCTGCTGCTTGCATGGCACATCGCGATTACGCGGCAATCCGTTCGCCTGCTGCCGACTCCGCTAGAGGTGGCGCGCGGAATCGCGGAGTTGGCGGAACGCGGATTGCTGCTCAAATACGTGGTTGCATCGCTGTTCCGTGTCACCTGGGGATTTGCAACGGCGGCGATCATCGCGATACCCGCGGGGCTGGCGATTGGTTGGTACCGGCGCTCAGAGATGGCGCTGAATCCACTAATCCAGATCTTTCGTCCGATCTCACCACTCGCCTGGATTCCGATCTCGATCCTGTGGTTCGGCGTGGGTGATGTGGCAGCGATCTTCCTGATCTTTCTTGCGTCACTGCTTCCGTTGACACTCACGGCGATGAACGCAGTGGGCAGTATCAATCCGGTGCATATCAATGCCGGCCGGAATTTTGGATTGAGCCACGCGCAACTTGTCTACCGGGTGCTTTACCCCGCTGTAATTCCGCAGTTGATCATTGGCCTGCGAATCACACTCGGTGTGGCGTGGCTGGTGGTGGTGGCGGCGGAGATGATTGCGGTGAACTCGGGACTCGGTTTCCTGATTGTGGATGCACGTAATGCTGGGAATCGTTATGACTTGGTCGTGGCAGGCATGGTTTTGATCGGACTAATCGGATTGTTGTTAGACACCGGGATGCGATCGTTTGAAAGTATCCGCTCCCTGCGCTGGGGATATTCGGAGGACTGATGGCGACGCAACCAGTAACCGCACACGCCAGCAAGGCGCTGAAGACGAAGCTAAAGGCTTCGGGGATCAACGTGGTTTTCCGGAGGGATGGCCAGCGTACAAATGTTCTGGAAGGCATAGATCTTGAGGTGGGTGAGGGTGAGTTCCTCTGTTTGTTAGGTCCCTCAGGCTGCGGCAAATCGACACTCTTGAATGCGGTGGCCGGGTTCCTCTCGCCAACCAGCGGCGAAGTGCGCATTGACGGCGAAGTCGTCAGCGGCCCCGATCCACGCCGCATTTTTGTGTTCCAAGAGCGTGGTGTTTTCCCCTGGCTGACCGTGGAGGGGAATATTGGCTTCGGCCTTTACAATCTACCCAAAGATGAGCAACAGCGGCGCATCGCGCATTACGTAAAGCTGGTGGGACTGCAGGGTTTTGAGAAAACGTACCCGCAGGAACTTTCCGGCGGCATGAAGCAACGCGTGGAAGTGGCGCGCGCGTTGGCCGTGAATCCGGACATGATGTTTCTGGACGAGCCATTTGGCGCACTCGACTCCATCACGCGCCTGATTATGCGCGGCGAACTTTTGCGTATCTGGGAGGCTGAACGAAAGACGATTATTTTCGTCACACACGATATCGAAGAAGCCGTGCAGTTGGCTGACCGCGTCGTTGTCATGAGCGCCAGGCCGGCGAAGATTCAGAAGGTGGTCGAGATCGACATACCGCATCCGCGCGATATTAGCTCTCAACGCTATCTGGAACTCCGCGACGGCATCTTTGAAGAGATCGGACTCGCTCACAAAGTATGACGCTGACGCATCCATCGAAGTGGGAGCAATACTTCTGGCCGCTGGCGGCCGGCGCGCTATTCTTGGCGACTTGGCACTTTTCAGTGCGGTGGTCAGGGTCAACGATCTTCCCTTCTCCGCTCGACGTGGAGAAAGGCGTGGCGGAACTGCTGCGCAAGGGATTGCTCGGTTCGTATATCACGGATTCGCTCATTCGAGTTGGTATCGGTTTTTCGGCAGCTGCTTTGCTGGGCATCCCGATCGGGCTGGTGTTGGGATGGTATCCGGCATCGGCGCAAGTGGTGAATCCGGTAATTCAGATGCTACGGCCGATCAGTCCGATCGCCTGGATACCGCTCGCGATTGTTTGGTTCGGCGTTGGCGATGCGGCTGCGATTTACCTGATTTTCCTGGGCGCGTTTTTCCCGATCGTCGTGGCGGCAATGAACGGGGTGCGTAACGTGCCGTCGATGTTCCGGCGCGCGGGGCGGAATTTTGGTTTGAAGCCGGCACAGTTGCTTGCAAAGGTCGTGTTTCCGGCAGCGCTGCCGCAGATCATTGTAGGTTTGCGCATTGCACTCGGCATCGCGTGGCTGGTGGTGGTGGCGGCGGAGATGATTGCCGTGGATTCGGGACTGGGATACCTGGTGATTGACGCGCGTAATTCGGGGAAGCGCTATGACCTGGTGGTCGCGGCAATGTTGATGATTGGCCTGATCGGACTGGGGCTTGATTTCGGGTTCCGGCGGCTGGAAACGATTCGATCGTTACGTTGGGGGTTCCGCAATGACTAAGAACCGGATCCTGTGGGTGGCGGCCGCTTGGGTCGCGATGATCACCGGGGCACACGCGTACTTGAACGTGAATTGGGTGTCGATTTTCAATGAATACCTGCCGGAGGAGAAGCGCAAGTTTAACGTCGCCTTTATTCCAGTGACATGCCATCTTGCATGTCCTGTGACGGACTACATTTCTAAATTTTCGCAGGGCGGCGAGATCTTTCTGCCCCGCATGTTTCAGGGCTTTCCGGAGATCAAGGAAGCGCTGATCTCAAATCAGATGCAGGCAGCGTTCATCGTGGCTCCACTGGCTGTCGCGCTCAAGGCGCAAGGCGTGCCGATCCGCATCGTCTACTTGGGACATCGGTATGGCAGCGCCGTTGTGGTGCATAAAGACGGCGGCATTAAGACATTTGGCGACATGCGCGGGAAGACGATCGCGATCCCGAGCCGCTTTTCCGATGAGCGGTTGATCGTATTTAAAGCCATGAAAGCCTTCGGCATCAAGCCGAGCGAGATCAAGATGGTGGAAATGGCTCCGCCGGACGTCGCCGGCGCATTGGCGGCACGTGCTATCGACGCTTTCTCCATGGGCGAGCCGTTCCCATCGCAGGCCGAAATGGGCGGATCCGGGCGCGTGCTCTTTCACGCCCGCGAGTATTGGCCTGATTACATGTCTTGCGTGTTGGTGGTTCGCGAGGACACGATCGAGAAGCGTCCGCAGGATGTGCAGGTGCTCGTAGATGGAATCGCACGCTCGGGATTGTGGCTTGAAAAAGGGAAAGAGTACCGCGACAACGCCGCGGACTTCGTTGGCCGCTTCTATTACAACCAGAAACCCGCGCTGCTACAGTGGGCGCTGACCAAACCCATTACGCGGGTGATGTACAACAACCTCGCGCCGCGCAAAGCGGATTTCGACATGGTGCGCGACCTGATGATGGAGACGGGCGTGCTCGACAAGAAGATTGAGTTTGAGGAATACACCGATCTGCGTTTCGCGGATCGCGCCGCCATTCAAACGGCGTGGAAGTATGAGATCGGTTCCGCAAAGGCCGAATAAGGAGACGCACGATGAGTGACAAGAATCGGATGGACCGCAGAAACTTTCTTCGCGGCGTGACCGCGGCCACCACCGTTGCAGCTTCCGGAGCCACGGCGATCGGCGCGCCGAAGGAAACAAAGAGCCTGAACTACAGGATCAAAGGCTTCACGTGCATCACCTGTGCCGTGGGCCTTGAAGTGATGCTGAAGGGGCTGAACGGGGTGACGCGCGCAAGCGCCAGTTATCCCGGCAACGCCGTTTCCATTGGCTTCGATGAGCACGTGACCACGGAGAAAACGATTCAGGATTTCATCGCCGTCTGCGGCTTTTCCGTGGACTCGAAATCCTTCAGTGACGCACCCAAGGCCGGCGCGGGACGTAACCGCAGCTAGGCGCAAAGAGTTTTAATACAACACACGTGTGCGGATGGTTCCGTCCACCTGATCGAGCTTCTTCTTGAGCGCGAGGGACACGGCTCGTTCGGGCGCTTCAATGTCGATCACCACATAGCCGATGTCTGCATTCGTTTGCAGGTATTGGCCGGCGATATTGATCTTCTCGGTCGAGAAAATCGTATTGATGGCCGAGAGCACACCGGGTTGATTGCGGTGGATGTGAAGCAGGCGGTGTTTGCCTGGATGCGTGGGCAGCGACACTTCCGGGAAATTGACCGCGCCCAGCGTAGAGCCGTTGTTGCTGTACTTGATGAGCTTGCCGGACACTTCGATACCAATATCACGCTGGGCTTCTTGGGTGCTGCCGCCAACGTGCGGCGTCAGAATCACGTTGTCGCGTCCGCGCAACGGCGAAAGAAATTCTTCGGCGTTACCCTTCGGCTCTTTCGGAAACACATCGAGAGCGGCTCCGCTGAGGTGTTTGGAATCGAGAGCCTCCACCAGTGCCTGGATGTCAATCACCGTGCCGCGCGCGGCGTTGATCAGACCCGCGCCCTGTTTCATTTGGGCGATGGTTGTGGCGTTCATCATGTTCTTGGTTTCCGGCGTTTGCGGGACGTGCAGAGTGACGATGTCGGAGATGCGTAGCAGTTCTTCCATTGTCGATAACTGACGGGCGTTGCCCAGCGCCAGCTTCATTTCGATGTCATAGAAGACAACCTGCATGCCGAGCGCTTCCGCCAGCACGCCCACTTGTGTTCCGATGTGGCCGTAGCCGATGATGCCGAGCGTCTTGCCGCGGGCCTCGCGGGAACCCGTCGCCGTTTTCTGCCATTCGCCGCGATGCGCCGCGGCGTTTCGTTGCGTGATGCCGCGCAAAAGAAACACCAGTTCCGCGAGAACCAATTCCGCAACGCTGCGCGTGTTCGAAAACGGAGCGTTAAAGACAGCCACGCCACGCTTCTGCGCGCTTTCGAGATCCACTTGATTCGTGCCGATACAGAAACAGCCTGCGGCGATCAGTTTCGTAGCGCTCTCAAACACACTCGCTGACAAATTCGTGGCTGAACGGATGCCGACAAGGTACGCATCCCGGACTGCTTCGATCAACTGCGGCTCAGGGAGCGATTTCTCATAGTAATCGATGTCGGTATATCCGTCGTTCCGGAACGCGTCGAGGGCGCTCTGGTGCACGCCTTCCAGCAGCACTATCTTCATTTTGTTCTTTGCGAGAGAGGTTTCCATTCTCAAGACCCGTAACTACTAGCTTGGCACAGGTGGCGAGAACTTCACATCCTAGAAACAGGTGATGGACACTGGCATGCCGTGAAGAGACATGTTAGGACGGGTCCGTTATGATGAAGGTAGTGCTGGTC
>JBEBGM010000178.1:0-1514 GCA_040081455.1 Bryobacteraceae bacterium | reverse complement strand
GGAAGCGAAAGGGGCGGTCGCATTTGTGAAGGCCGAAGGATTGCCGGCACTTTGCCGCGCCGTTTTGAACGCCAACGAGTTTCTTTTTATCCCATGAAATTCCCTTTCCCATCGTTGAACAGCCCGTTGCTAAATCGTCGCCGGTTCCTCGCCGACACCGGCATCGGGCTTGGGGCGATCGCCCTCACCCATCTGCTCAGCCGGCAGGGATTGCTCGCGGCGAGCGTTTCCGGGAAGGAATCCATCCGCCCGGTCATTGATCCCGGTCATCCTTATGCGCCGCGGTCGCCGCACTTCCCGCCGCGTGCGCAAAACGTACTCGTCATTTTTTGCAGCGGCGCGTGCAGTCAGCTCGACACGTTCGATTACAAGCCGGAGTTGATTCGCCGCCATGGCCAGCCGATGCCGGGCAACGAAAAGTTGATCACCTTCCAGGGCGAACAGGGCGCGCTGACGAAGAGCCCGTGGGAATTCAAGCCCCGCGGGCAGAGTGGCAAGATGATTTCGGAACTCGTGCCGCATCTTGGTGCGCTGGCGGATGACATTTGCTTCATCCACTCGATGCAGGGAAAGACAAACACGCACGGACCGGGCGAGAACTTCATGTCCACGTGCAATGCGCTGGATGGATTTCCGAGCCTCGGCGCGTGGGCCACTTACGCCCTCGGCACCGAGGATCAAAGCCTCCCGGCTTACGTTGCGATTCCCGACCCGCGCGGGAAGCCGCAGAACAGTGTCAACAACTGGTCGCCCGGATTTTTGCCCGCGGCGTTTCAAGGCACGGAGTTCAACGCGACAAATCCGATCCGCACCCTCGCCCGCCCGGAATCGATCCCCGCGAAGTCGGACACCGCCACGCGCAAGTTTCTCCAGCGCTTGAACGAATATCATGCCGAACATTTTCCTGGCGATACTGAACTCGCGGCACGCATCGCGAGCTACGAACTGGCGGCGCGGATGCAGCTTACGATTCCGGAGGTCGCCGATCTTTCCAGCGAACCGGCACACATACTCAAGCTCTACGGCGCCGACGAAGGTGGCTCAAAGGTGAACGAGGCGCGCGCTGCGTATGCGCGGAATTGCATCCTCGCGCGGCGGTTGGTCGAGAAGGGCGTGCGCTTCGTGCAGCTCTTTAACGGCGCCTATCAAACCGGTGGCGAAGGGGTGAGCAACTGGGACGGTCACAAGGATCTCTTCAATCAATACAGCCTGCACGGGCCTGTGCTAGACAAGCCGACTGCTGGGTTGCTGATCGATCTCAAACAACGCGGCCTGCTCGATAATACACTCGTCGTCTGGTGCACGGAGTTCGGACGCATGCCTACGTTCCAGAAAGGGGCACAGGGCCGTGATCACAATCCGGCCGGCTTCACCTGCTGGCTGGCCGGGGCGGGAGTTAAGAAGGGTTTTAGTTACGGGGCAACGGACGAATTCGGCTACAAGTCCATCGAGAACATCGTCACGGTTTATGATCTGCACGCGACGATTCTGCATCTGCTCGGTCTCGATCACGA
>JBEBGM010000177.1:0-1514 GCA_040081455.1 Bryobacteraceae bacterium | reverse complement strand
GTCCTGGTGGTGAAAAGCTTCAAGGTCTGGCCAACGTCATCAGCGCGGAACTGGGTGAGCGCCCTCGTGCGGAATGGAACGCGATTCTAAAACGGTTTGGTGACGGCTACGGCGTCCAACTCGTGCTCGCACGCCCAGATGAAACCATTGTCGCCGGGGAATTGGCAGAGTTGCCTCGCGCAGTTCTCGATCGCTTGCGCGAACGCCCGTCGCCAAACATGCCGCAACAGTTGAACGGTTCGCAGCGGGACAATGTGCGCGGCCCTGGTGACGAGCCGGAACGCTTCAACGAACGTTCCCGCCGTGAAGGGTTTGATCCCAACAACGTCCAGCCGCGCGATGCGGAACGACTTGATCCCAACCGCCTCGGGCCGCCAGGTCAAATCCCGCCGCGTATGGACAGGCAATTCAACAATCCACCGCCGCAGCCACGGCCTCGATTCTTGGTTCGCACGACCAACCCGGTGAAATACTGGGCGGGCATTCCGTTGCCGCAAAACGGTCCACAACGACCCCAGCCCCGCCTCACTTTGCTCGCCGTGTCTGATTCGCTCCGGGGTGGCGGGTTGTTGTTTGATTACACCCCGTGGTTGATTGCGGCGGCGGTGGTGCTGGTTATCTCCGTCCTGTTCTGGCTGCCATTGGTTCGCGATATCACACACGCAATTTCACAAACGACACGCGCCACGGAGGAAATCGCCGAGGGTCGCTTCGGCGTGCTCGTGAACGACAAACGCTCTGACGAACTTGGTGTGCTCGCCGCCGCCGTGAATCGCATGGCGGTCCGGCTCTCCGGTTTTGTCAGCGGCCAGAAGCGGTTTCTCGGCGATACCGCGCATGAACTCTGCGCGCCTATCGCCCGGATGCAGATTGCGCTCGGGATTCTCGAGGAGCGGGCCGAGGAAAAACATCAGTCTTACGTGAACGACGTTCGCGAGGAACTGCAGCACATTTCTCATCTCGTTAATGAACTGCTTTCTTTTTCCAAGGCTGGATTGCGTCAGCAACCCACTGCGCTTCAATCCGTGGCCCTGGTGGAAATAGCACGCCGCGTTGCGGAGCGCGAAGGCCGCAGTGGTGCGGTGATCGAGGTGAGCGTGGACGAAAACCTCCGTGCGCAGGCCGAACCGGAATTGCTCGCACGTGCACTCGCAAATCTAGTGCGCAATTCCATTCGCTACGCAGGAGAATCCGGTCCAGTGCGAATCGTGGCCGGAAGTGAAGATGGTAAAACGTTCCTGACCGTCAGTGATAACGGCCCAGGTGTGCCGGAGGAAGCTCTGCAAAGGATATTCGATCCGTTTTATCGTGTTGAAGAATCCCGCAGCCGTGACACCGGCGGTGTTGGTCTTGGCCTGGCAATTGTCAAAACCTGTGTGGAAGCCTGTGGCGGAACGGTGTCTGCCCGGAATCGCGAGCCAAACGGATTGGAAGTGCGAATACTTCTTCAAGCATCCTGAGCAGGAGCGCCGCTGTTTACAGAGGAACCGATCGCTGTGTTGGATCGAGCGTCC
>JBEBGM010000176.1:0-1515 GCA_040081455.1 Bryobacteraceae bacterium | reverse complement strand
GCACAGGTCAATCAGACGATTGCAGTGGTGTCGTGGGAAGACCTTCGTCTGACTGAGGCGGAAACGACTGTGATCGCGCAAAGCCGGGGCATTGCCGATCGCACAGTACTGCGCACCCTGCATGAACAATCGACCGGCTGGATGGCGGGCGTGACATTGATGCTCGAACGCCTGCATCGTGGTGGCAATCTTGAGACTCTGCAGCGCGCGGAGACAATGGATACGGTGTTCAATTACTTCGCCGGCTTGATCTTTGACCATGCCTCCGACGAGTTGCGCGAAGTGCTGATGAAGACGGCCTTCCTGCCTCGGGTGAGCGCTGCACTCGCGGAGGCCGTCACTGGAAAAACGAATGTCATCGAACATATCGAGGAATTGCATCGCAGGCACCTGTTCACCGATCGCAGCGTCGGAGGCGAAACCACCTATCAGTATCACGCACTATTCCGCGCATTCCTGAAAAGCAAAGCCAGCATTGCGTACTCGGCAGAGCAATGCCGTTCGATTACCAGGCGCGCGGCCGCCGAGCTTCAATCCCAAGGTCAGCCGGAACTCGCGTTTGCTTTGTTCGTGGAAGCAGAAGACTGGAACGGCGCCGAGCAAATCGTCATCGCTTTGGCTCCGCAACTCCTTGCCCAGGGTCGTTGGCAGACGCTTTCGCAATGGGTCGAGGCATAGCCAGCCTCTCGCCTCGACGCGAACCCATGGATACGATATTGGCTCGGACGTTGTCTCGCGGCTGTCCGGCCGCGAGAGGCGAGGTCAATTCTCGCGAACGCCTTCGAGTCCTTTATCAAACAGGGTCACGGAGTCGGACAGTTACTGGCAGCCACAGGGGTGCTGGAAGCGCTCTTTTTCGAGTACGAAGACTTCTCCATCATGGATCCCTGGCTTGAGCGTGTCTCAGAGCTGATGGATTCCCAGGTGCGTGCACGTGAGCCCGAGGAAGAGCTATGGGTGCAGTCAACGCTCATGCAGGCAGCGGTTTATCGCGCTCCAGGACACCGCCGGTTGCGCAACGCGGTGGCACAGGTGATGGAACTGCTGCGGGAGCCCTTCGACGCAAATCTCAGAGTGGGCGCCGCGTCAATGCTTCATGAATATTCGAACCTTCCCGTTGATCGCGCGGTCGTGCACGTGGCGAAGGCTATCGCAAGGCCGTTGCTGGATTCCCCGCAATTGACACCGTATCGCGCTGCTTTCTATTGGGCCTGCGAAGGCTATACGTCCTACGTGTTCGGACATTACGAAGAGGCGCTGCTTTGCTTCGACAAGTGCGAAGCAATTGCCGCAGCGGCCGGGCTGGAAAACGCGCTTAAGATTTTTGTGGTCATACGCGGCTTTTGCGAACGACGAGCTGGCCTTCTCGATATCGCCGATGCCACAGTTCAGCGCCTGGAAAGATATCGCGTCGCCTATGGCCCCTTCTTCGTTCCAATGCACAATTGGCTCAAGGTGATGATCGCGTTTGATCGTGGCAATTTCGCCTTCGCCATTGAAAAAGGTCTCGCCGCA
>JBEBGM010000018.1:0-76967 GCA_040081455.1 Bryobacteraceae bacterium | reverse complement strand
GTTTCAGTGGTTGCTTCGCCGTTGAGTAAGTATTCAGCGGTCTCTTCGTCGCTGAGTGTATGTCAGCGGCAACAAAGAGCGCTCTTTTGTTTTGGAAAAGGAGAGAATTGCAGCGGGCTAGTTCTTGCCGCTCAGTTCGCGCACCATAGCCAGGTCCGTTGTCGCGCCGGAGGTGTCGCCCGATGCTTTTTTGGCCATGGCGCGGTTTTGGTATGCGTTCACGTATTTCGGATTCAGCCGGATCGCTTCATTGAAATCCGCCATCGCCGTGGCATACTCGCGCTGTAACAGGTGCGCGTATCCGCGCGCATTCCACGCCAGCGCCAATGCCGGCTGGGCTTGAATCGCGGCATTCAGTTCTTCGATCGCTTCCTTCGGTTTCCCCTGATTCAAAAGTTCGCGCCCGCGCTGATGATGGGCGGCCGCCGCCTTGGCATCCGCCGGCTTTGCCGGTGTCGATTCCATGGCGGGGCTCTTGTGACCTGCCGGTGATTCCATCGGCAATGGAGCGGGTGCGAAGACCTCGGCCGGTGTGGATACTTTCGCCATTACCTGCGGCGCCGGAGTTGCTTCCGGTTCAGGCACTGCAACTGTTTCCGGAATGTTTTCTGCCGCAATTGGCGAGGTTTCGAGTTTTGACGTGATCAGGCTCGCGACGGAGTCCGCCACCAAAATGTTTCCCGATTGAGGCTTCCCGCCGGCTGCGGCAACCACGGCCGGCTCCGGCTTCGTGTTGACCTTGGCGAGTTCCTGTTCCGCCTTTGCCAATACGGACTTCGCCTCACTATAATCCGGTTTCAATTCGACGGCGCGGCGAAGATCCTGGATCGCGTGGCCGTAATCGCCCAAAAGAAAATATGCACTGCCGCGCGCGCACCACGCCTCGGCGAAGTGCGGATTGAGTTGAATCGCTTGCGTACGGTCCGCGAAGCCGTGGTCATGTTTTCCGAGGGCGTGATAACTGCCTCCTCGAGCAAGAAGCACTTCGGGCGATTTGGGAGACAGCTGGAACGCCTCCTCGCGATCGGCCAAAGCATGTTCATGATCGCCCAGTTGCGCATACACGCTGGCGCGGCCCAAATAAAGTTCGGCGTCCGGTTTGGAGTAGGAAATAGCTCCGGTGAAATCGGCCAACGCCTCGTTTAGCATGTCGAGCTTTGCATAGGCCGCGGCGCGCAGCGTGAGCGCGCGGGGATTCCTCGGCTGCAGGCGTAACGCGCGTGTCATGTCATCGGCGGCGCGCTGGAAGTCGCCTGCCTGCCCGTAGGCGTAACCGCGTTCCACATAGGTGCCAATGCGATCCGGCTGCAGCTTCGCCACTTGATCGAAATCGTCGATGGCGTCCCGGTACTGCCCAAGCGAAACATACGCACGGCCGCGCGCGAGCCACGTCTCAGGCTCGTCCAGCCGCAGTTTAATGGCTTGCGAGAAAAATTCGATGGCGCCATGAAGGTCGCCCGTGTGGGCGCGCTCCTGCCCGGTGTTCAGCAAGCTTTTCCATGTGGCTGGTGTTTGCGCCGCTGCGCCGGAGGCCCAAAAAAGCCACACGGAAGCGGCGAGACAGAGGGACGAGATCAGGCGCTTCGGTTTCACCACCTCTAAATCGGTGAAACACCTGAGAAGCTTTAGTGGCGATAGTACCGGCCATGACGAAGTGCGACGAGACATATCATCCTCATTGATTCTCGAACGTTCGCAAATGTTTCAGATCACTGCGTTTTGGAAGCCCTGGCGAAACGGCGCCGGATCGGATTCAGAAACGCCCGGAGCGCCATCGCCAATTCTTCTACTCCCAACATCCGGCACACTGCATAAAAGGCGACCAGACCCAAAGGAATCGAGATAAGAACATCAATAAAGCGGCCAAACTGGCCAATCCCCAGCCACCCGGCAACCGTCCGGCTGGAGAACCAAACGACCACGCCCATGACCAGCGAGGCCCCAAGGACCTTCCAGATTCCCCGCATGAGCTCGCGGCCGTAAACTCCCCCGATTCTTCTTCTTAACACATCAAATAAAACGAAAAAGCTAAACAAGGAAACCGCCGACGTGGAAAGCGCCAGGCCGGCATGCCCCAGGTTCGTATAGCGGATGGTGACCATGGCCGTCACGAAGTTGATCGCGATGGACGCCAAGCTGATCACCATCGGCGTCCGTGCATCGCCCAAGGCATAGTAGGCCGGGCCAATCACCTTCAGCGCGGCGTAACCCGCCAGGCCGATCGCGTAACAGGAAAGCGCCGTCGCGGTCTGCTGCGTGTCGTATATTTGAAACCGGCCACCCTGATAGATCGCTCCGATGATGGAGTTGCCGAGCACCGCTAATCCAACCGAGGACGGCACCGTGAGCAGAAACACCATGCCGAGCGATTTTGAAAGCGTCCGGCGGAATTCGTCCATGTTGCCGGCAGCCGCGCTTCTGGAAATCGACGGGAGTGTTGCCGAGCCAAGCGCCACGCCGAACAATCCCAAGGGCAACTGCATGAAGCGGAAGGCGTAACCCAGCCAACTCACCGGGCCGTCCAAGCCGCGCACGGGGTCTTGAATCGACGAGGCGAAGTTTGTGTTCACCATCACGTTGATCTGCACGGCGGCGCTGCCGAGGATCGCGGGTCCCATCAGCTGCAAGATGCGGCGCAGGCCGGCATGGTCCCAGTCGATGGCAAAGCGGAAGCGGAAGCCGAGACGATAAAGGCTCGGCAACTGCCAGACCAATTGCAGCGCCCCGCCCAGCACGACGCCGATCGCCATGCCTTCGATTCGCGATAGATGCAGGCTTGGTCCCAATACAATACCGAGCAGCAAGCCAAAGCCCACCGAGCCAATGTTGAAAAACGTGGAGGCCATGGCGGGCACTCCGAATCGGTTCGACGCGTTCAGCACGCCCATCGCCTGCGCGGCCAAAGCGACCAGCAGCAGGAACGGGAACATGATGCGCGTCATTGAAACGGCGAGCTCGAATTTTCCGGGCACGGCGGCGTATCCAGGTGCGAGCAGATGTACGAGTGCGGGAGCAAAGATGACGCCCGCCGCACACACCGCGCCCACGACAAGAAAGATCGCCGTGGCCACCAATTGCGCCAGCCGCGCCGCTTCTTCTTTGCTGCGTTTGTTCAGGTATTCGGTGAAGACCGGCACGAACGCGCTGGAAAGTGCGCCTTCGGCAAACAGATCGCGCGTCAGGTTCGGGATGCGGAACCCGAGCATGAACGCATCATAGGCAAGGCCGGCGCCGAACAAGCGGGCCATCAGGCTTTCCCGCAACAGGCCCGTGACGCGGCTCATCAATACGGCGACGGAAACGATCCCCGCGGAACGCATGACGCTCTCCGACGGCGCGCGATTGCCGGTGCCCACCTGCGTGGCAATTCCGTCCACGGAGGAGCCGTTGACGGCCACTGCCGTCGTGTCCGAGGCCGGTTGCAGAACCGTATCGGGGGCGTCACCTGCCATAGGCACCCGCGCCAGTGCGCACTGTGCGAACGCGGCAATTGTTTCCCGTTGTGCGGTTATGCGCCGTATTTTTCGAAGAAGTGAGCAATCGTTTTAATTCCCGCGTAATAGTTCGCCAGTTTGAACTTTTCGTTCGGGGAGTGCAATCCGTCATCCGGCAGGCCAAAGCCCATCAGAATCGTGGGAATACCCAAGTGTTTGGCAAAGTCTCCGACAATCGGAATCGATCCGCCGCTGCGAATAAAAACTGTCTTCTTCCCTAAAATGTCCGAAAAGGCCTCGGCCGCAATATGGATAGCCGGGTGATCGGGGTTCACCGAAATAGCTGGTCCCCAACTGAGCACGCGCACGTCTGCTTCAATCCCTTTGGGCACGTTGTCCTTAACGAACTTTCGGAACGATTGGATGACACGTTCCGGATCCTGTTTCGGCACCATGCGCATGCTGACCTTGGCGACGGCCTTGGCCGGGATAACGGTTTTCGCGCCGGCGGCGGTGAATCCCCCGGCGATGCCATGCACTTCCAGGGTGGGACGGGCCCAGGTGCGCTCCATCACGGAGCGTCCCGGTTCACCGGTGAGGCACGAGGAGCCCACTTCGTTCTTGAGGAACTCGGCTTCGTTGAATGGTAGTTCCTGCCAGCTTTGCACTTCGGCGGGAGCCGGAGGTTCCACGTCATCGTACATGCCGGGGATCTGAATCACGCCATCGGCGTTCTTCATTTTGGAGAGCAGTTCCACCAGGCCAAACACTGCATTTGGCGCGGCGCCGCCGTACATGCCCGAGTGCAGATCGCGCGCGGGACCGCGGACCTCGACTTCCGTGTAGATCAAACCACGCAAGCCGATGCACAGCGTCGGCAATCCTTCCGCGAACAGTTCGGTATCGGAGACCAGTGCGACATCCGCCGCGAGCTTCTTTGGATTTTCAGAGACGTACTTGGCGACAGATTCGCCGCCCATCTCTTCTTCGCCTTCAATCAAAAATTTCACGTTGACGGGCAATGTTCCCGAGGCAGAGCGTAGCGCTTCCACGGCCTTGATGTGCATATACATCTGGCCTTTGTCGTCCGCCGAGCCGCGCGCGTACAGGTTGCCGTTGCGAATAGACGGCTCAAACGGCGGCGTCACCCATTCGTCGAGCGGGTCCGGCGGCTGCACGTCATAGTGCCCGTAGCACAGTACCGTGGGTCTGCCGGGGGCATGGAGCCACTCCGCATAAACGAGCGGATGCTTTGCCGTATTGATGATTTCGACATTCTCGAGCCCCGCTTTCTTCAAGCTACCCGCGACAAATCCGGCGGCGCGGCGCACGTCGGCGTGGTGCTCGGGCAGAGTGCTGACGCTGGGAATGCGGAGAAATTCTTTCAGTTCTTCGAGCAGACGGTCTTTGTTCTGCTCCACGAATGCATTGGTGGCTTGTGACACTGCCTTCATTATAGAGCCGAGGCTAGGCGTAATAGACCGGCAAGACTCGAATGAGGAGGGAAGGAAAAAATATCTGCGGAACGTTCGAAGAATAGCGTGCCGGAGTCTACGGACTGGTGGACTTTTTGCCGCCCGAAAGCGCAATGGCCGCGCCGGCGCCACCACCGGCAACCGCTACGCCGATGCCGACTTTCGCTCCGGTGGACATACCGCCCTTTGATGCCGTAGCGGCCGGCGCGGCAGGTTTGGAAGGAGCTGTCGCCGGCGAAGACGTTGCCGTCGGAGCCGGTTGTGCGGGGCGGGCCGCGGCCTGCTGCGGTGCAGCCGCCTGGGTTCCGGCATTTGTCTGTGCGTTCAGTGCCGAGGCGACGCTGAGGCAGCCGCCTTGTTGCTGGAGAACGATGGCCGTGGCGTTGAGTACTGCCGTGGCCGGAGCAACTCCCGGGCGCGCGTTGGTAAGAAGGGACCCAGTGGCCGCGATACGGTTGCCCACATTTGCAGCCAGATTGTTGCCAGTGACTTCGTCTATTTCCTGGGTGTCCTGATCCTGAATCAGGTAGCGATTATCCTTGAACACCAGGCAGCCGGTGCGGGTAACGGTTCCACCACCCACCTGCAGCGCGAATGTGCGGCGCTGCCCGGCCGCGAGCGAGGCAAGCATTTCGCCCGTGCCGACGTTGACGATCTTCGTGACGCCCGCCAACGTGGTGACATCCACTTTGCCGTCCACCAGATTCACGCGAACGCGGCCCGTATTTCCAGTGGAGCGGATGGCGAAGCCCGCGGCATCCACTTCAAACGATTCCGATGCGGCGACCTGTCCGACGCCTTTCCAAAGCTGCAAACGATGCTCGGAAAGGCTGGCGCTGGACGCCGAGCCAAGCTGCACGCGCACGCCGTTGTTCAATGCTGCTTCCGACGATGCGTCCGCCGTATCGATCTTGCCGCCCTCAAAGAGCGTGGCATTTCCCCAGACGCGCGAATGGTCCAAGGTAAAATGGCCACTTGCGGTGACCAACCCGATAGCGGGCGGCGCCGCGATGGCTGCGGTAGCAAACGCTGCGGAAACGACGATCGTTTTCAGAAGCATTGGATTCAGTATAGGGTTGTCGAGTAGGCGCGGGCAAGGGGAAAGATCCTGTATCGGACGGCGCCTGAGGACAGTAGGAACGGCACGAAACAATGAACCGGATTGTTGGAGTTACGGCGTTGCTGGTGTTGGCTGGCGGCATGACATTCTCTGCCTACCTGGCGTATGCCGACGCCGAGTTCCGTAAAGGAACTCCGGAAGGCGTTGCTAAAGCGGCGGAGATGCGGCCTGAGAACACGCGCTACCTGATGCTGCGCGCGCTGCATCTGGATTATGACGGCGCTGATTCCACGACGGTGCTCGAAAGAATTGCCGTGCTCAATCCGATGGCCTCGGCTCCGCGCATTCGCCTGGGGTTGGCTGCGGAACTGCGCGGCGATCCGGTGACGGCGGAGCATTGGCTGCTGAGCGCGGCTCGCGTGGATCACCAGTTTGAGCCTTCCTGGACGCTGGCGAATTTTTACTACAGGCAGAATCGCCCGGAGGATTTTTGGACCGCGATGCGGCAGGCGCTGGAGGTATCGTATGGGGATCGCGCTCCCGCATTTGAGCTGTGTTGGCGAATGGCGGGCGAGCCGGGCGAGATTTTGGAGCGCGTCTTTTCCAGGAATTTTCCCGGTGAAGACGAAGTCGCTGCAGCGTATCTTCATTTTCTGATGGAGCGCCACAGCGATGCTGCCGGAGCAGAGGCGATGGAGCGTGCGGCGCTGCACTTCACAATGTCCGGGCAGGTGGCCGCGAGAAAGGATCCGCAGGTTTTGTATGCGATTGTCGATTTGCTGATGGATCGAGCGCGTTGGCAGGGAGCAAAGACGCTGTGGACGTCGCTGGGTAATCCTGAGGCGCGCGGCGTCTCGAACGGGGAATTTCACGAGTTGACCGGAGCGGCTAAAGGCCACGGCTTCGATTGGCGATGGGAGCCGAACGAAGGTGTCCTACATTTGCCCTTGGACGGTTCAGGGCATCGAATTGCGTTCACGGGCAAACAGCAGGAATACGTCGCGGTGTTGCACCAGTTTGTCCTGGCGGAGAAGGGAAAACGCTACACCTTGCGGTGGACTTCGCGGACGTCGAACCTGGCATCGCAGACGGGGCTGCGTTGGGAGGTACAGGGCGCGAGCGCCGCGAACGAAACGTCAAGAATCGAAGCGTCGAAGATCGAAACTTCAAATGACTGGAGGCCGCAGGCGATGACGTTGACGGCGGCGTCCGACGTGTTGCGCCTGGTGCTGGTGTATCAACGTCCGCAGGGATTGGCGCGTGCGGATGGTTCCGTGGATCTGCAGTTGGTTTCGCTTGCGCCCGCGAACTAAGCCGACTTCTCCACGAATACGGCGTCGTTATCGAAACTACTTCTTCACTAAGATAAAGTTGCCGTTGCGGATCTTCCCGGCGGCGGCGTCGGCCTTGAAGTTGACTTCCAGTAGATTGAATGCGGGGCCGGGGATCAATTCGATCGTGCCGTTGGCGCTGTCGCTAGTGAGGAGCGGAAACGTTTGGTTGCGGGTGGCGCGCAGAGAGCCGGTGAAATCGAAGCGGATCAGCGGATCGGTTCCCGCCGCGGTTTTGAAACGTGCGTAGAGAGTGCCGGTGATCTGGCCCTGCTCTTCGTGTACCACAAGATCGACAAACTCCGGTTCCATGCCCAGGAAAACCGATGCAGGACGCATGAAGGTCCACGCGCCGGTGTAGCGCGAGAGAGGAACGGGAACGACCGTGCGGGCCGGAGCAGCGGCTGGGCTGGCGGGTACTGCCGCCGGGCCTGCCGGAGAGACCACCGATGGAGCAGCCGGGCGGATGACACTGACCGGGGCGGGCGGTGTGGCGCCACTGGCGATTTCGGCGAATGTTCTATAGTAGGCCGCCAAGGACGTTGCCTGTTGTGCGGCGGCCGCGGCTGCTTGCTTGTGCGAATTGGAGAGCGATGTCAGCGACCGGGCGACGGCGGCGCGAGGAGCGTCGGACGCCTCCGTGGCTTCGACGGCTTTCTCCGCGGCGGCGCCAGAGGCTTTCACCGCCTCCGCCAAGGCGGCGAGCGCGGCGTTCTCGGTGATCATCGTTTGGCGAAGCTGCTGGATGGCGCGGTCGGGATCGTTACCAAAGGCCGCGACACTGGCGGTCACGGCACCTGACTGTATGCTCAGAAACGCATCGATGTTCTTCCGCTGGTCGGCGCTGTCCGTTTTCAGGGATATCTCGGACATGGACTTGAGCGCTTGATCGAAGAGCGCGGCGCGTGCTTCCGCGTAGTCTTTCTTGGCTCCGGCGTATTTGGCGGCCGCTGCGGCGGATTTGTCGGCGCGGGCCCCCAGGGTACCGTCGGAGGATGCGGCGTCCTTCTCCAGATTCGGCTCCACTGAGCGCCAGTCCTGGTAAGCGGAACGGTAGCCGTCGCGATTTTGTGCGAAGGCGGCGATGCTCAACAGAAGGAAAGCTGCTATGCGTTTCACCGGCGCCTCCGTCGCTTCGTTGTTTTTTGTGCGGGAGCTGCCTTTGTTGCCGATGCTGTTGTTGCCGACGTTGTTGTTGCCGACGTTGCGGTGGCCACCGGCATCGTTGTGGTGGAAGCGGCTGCCGAAGCCACCTGGGTGGATGTTGCGGCCGGCGCGTTTGCAGCGACCGTGGTTGGCGATGTTGATTGGACCGCCGGAACCGTTGGCGTGTACTCGGCTTTGGGCGGCAGTGTCTTTGGTGGCGCGGGCTTCGGACCTTGACCCGTAATGGCGCACTCCATTTGCGCGCGCGTGAGGCGGGCCGCGTAATAAGAGGTCCACCGGGCGCCCTCCGCCCCAAGGGCTCTTTGTTCGGCTTCGATGGCGGTTTGCCGTGCTTCCGACGCGGTGATCGCTTCGGTGATTTGCTGCTGGAGCGAAGCAATGGTGGTTTCGCGTTCCGCCGGCAGTTTCAGGAGGGCCGCCGATTGTTGCGAGATGTCAGACAGAGCGTTCACGGCGGCATTCAGCGCTGGTTTCTTGCTGGCGCTGTCGGTCAGATCCGTGTTCATGCCCGCGAGTCCGGCTTGTTCCTGCTGGACGTCGGCGGCGTCGGTCTTTGCTTCGGCGGCTTCGGTCGCCAAGGTCGTTTGCAGATTGCGAAGCGTTTCCAACTGGGCACGCGATTGGGCTGCCTGTGATTGCCAATACGCGTTGCGGGCGGCGAGACGGGAAGCGTTTGCGCGGCTCACCTCGTCAATCGCCGTGCGCACGCGCGGATCGCAGGGAAGCATTCGGGTCACGCGCGTTTCCAGCGCACTGGCCAGCGTGAACCAATCGGCAGTAAGTTTATCGGCGGTGGGCGCGGCGGACGGTTGCTGCGCGAGCGCGGTCGCGGCCAGCATTCCACCCAAGACGATGTATGCCCTGACCACGGATCGGGGAATGCGCACCATTGTCGAAAGGTTAAGGAAGTTGGGGGCTGGTTGTCAATCGTTTGGCTAAGTTTTCGCGCCAGGTCGCCATCGGGTGGGTTCGTGGGTGGTGCTAGTAAAGATTCCGGCTGCAGTACACCGGAGCGGCGGTGGCAGCGTCTCACGGACCAGGGCGTAAAACCGCTTTTCCGCCCCCGGGCAAATCCGCCGAGCCGAAAACGAACGGGGGTGCGCGTATCCTATTGGCGAAGGGTAGAATGAGGAGGGAAGAGGTGCCAATGAAATCGTTACTCGTCATGACGATGGCCGCGTCGGCGGCGTGGGCGCAGTCGAGCGGTTCTTTGCGAGCCCGTGAGCTTTTCTATACGCCTCCACCGGCGGCAGCGAAACCTGCGTTACCCGCGGCGGTGAAGCCTCCCGTGCCCGTGGCGCCGAGAGAAACCGCAACAAAGAAGGCTGGTCCGATGACCACCCCTGCTCCAGCGCAGACCCCTGTCACGGCCGCGGTGCCCGCGACTGCGGCCCCGGCCAAACCGGCGGAACCGGTGCGGACACAAGCCCCGGTGGTTGCCGCAGTTCCCACGCCTACTACGGCTGTTCCCACGCGAGTTGTCTCGAACGCCCCGCAGGAAGCGATTCCGCTGGGTATGCGCTACGCCGTGCTGCGACGCAATGCGGCGAACAAATTTGTGGAGATTGATCCGGAGTCCACGTTCCGTTCGGGCGATCGGATCCGGCTGGAGATGCAGGCGAATTCGGGTGGTTATCTCTACGTGGTCGCGCAGGGATCGAGCGGCGCGTGGCAGGTGCTGTTCCCCTCAAAAGAGGTGGCCGGCGGCAGCAACGAGATTCATCGCGGCGAAGTGCGGCAGATTCCGGCGGGCGATCGCGGCCAGTTCGTGTTCGACGAACAGGCGGGTACCGAAAAGCTGTTCCTGGTGCTGACGCGCCAACCGGAAGACAGCCTGGAAAAGCTGATCTACTCCGTGCAGGGTGGACCGGCTGCGGCACCCGCACCGGCGGCTGCTCCCGCGGCCGAGCCTCCGCGCATGCTGATGGCGTCGGCGAAGATTGGCGACGATGTGATCTCGCGCATTCGCGGCGGGATGCAATCGCGCGATCTGATTTTCGAAAAGGTGGAAAACGATTCTCCGGCAGCGAACGATACCCTGAAACCCACGGGCGCGCCGGAAGAAGTGAAGTTTTCAACGGCGAACTATGTAGTGAACCCGAGCACGGCTCCGGATGCGCGGATCGTGGTCGATATATCTTTAACTCATAAGTAAACAGCGAATTTCAAAAACAGTCGGGGGATTGTTATGCGCACTTGGACCCGTTCCATGACGGCGGTAACGGCAGCGCTTGTGTTCGGAGCAGCAGCGTACGCGCAGCCTGCGGGCGAACCGCAGCGCATTCGCGTTTCAGTGGAGCGGATGAACGGCAAGGACTGGGTGCCTGTGAATCCGGCCACCGTTTTTAATCAGGGCGACCGTGTCCGCTTCCATATCACAACGAACTTTGGCGGCTTTCTGTATGTGATGAACTACAGTACGTCGCGGAGCTACGATCTGATGTTCCCGCGCTCGGACACGGGCATGAACAACAAGATTGAGGCCAACAAGGATTACGTTGTTCCGGCAACGCAGCAAGGTTACTTCCGCGTGGCGGGGCCTCCTGGGCAGGACATCGTCTACTGGATGGTGAGCCCGGTGGATATGGGTCGGCAGTATATGCCGCTGCCGCCGCCGCCGAAGCCGGGGGCGACGCCTCCGGAACTGAAGCCAAGATGTGACGATTCTTTCTTTAAGGCGCGCGGCGAGTGTATTGACACGACGGCAGGCGTGAAGCCTGTGAAGCCCGGGGAGAGTCTGCCTGAGAATTTGGGGACGGTCGCAGGGGCGACACCCCGTGAGCTAATCTTTATTCAGGAAAACGGGCAGGCGAAGGAGAGCGTCACGTTGTCCTCGCCCAGTCCGCTCACTGGACCGGTGGTCTATGAACTGCGCCTCTCGCATCGTTAGAACAAATTTCAATATGCGCATTCGCAACTTCGCGATTCTGACGCTGACGGCGGCTCTGGGAGTGGTTACGGCCCAGCAGAACGGGCAACGGCCTCCGCAGCAACCGTCATCGCAACAGTCACGCGACCTCCGCTATGAAGAGAATAATGTGGAGCCGCCCAAGCCGGTGGCGGTGCCGCGCGGCTATGCGCTGATCGTGGGCATCGGCTCGTACAAGAATCTTCCCGCGAACATGCAGCTGGAATTTTCCGAGCGCGATGCGGATGCTTTGTACTCCATTCTGATTTCGCCCGAAGGCGGCAATTTCCGCGCTGAGAATGTGCACCGGTTGACAGGCGCGCAGGCGACGTACGCGAATATCAAACGCGAACTCGAAACGTGGCTGCCCTCCGTGGCGCAGGAACAGGATCGCGTCATCATCTATTTTGCGGGCCACGGATTTATCTCGAACGGCCGCGGATATCTTGCTCCGCACGATCTGGATCCAAACAACATCCCTGGCACGGGCTATCCAATGGATACATTGGGGCAGGTGGCCGGTTCGCGCATTAAAGCGAAGTGGAAGGTGCTGTTGACCGACGCCTGCCACTCGGGCGCCATCAGCCCGGAAGATACGGCGTCGCTGAACAAGGGACTGCTGGATCTTTCCAGTTCGATGTTCTCGATGACGGCCAGCCGTGACCGCGAGCAATCGTTTGAAAGCAAGGATTGGGGCGGTGGACACGGCATCTTCACCTACTATGTGGTGAAAGGGCTGGAGGGGGAAGCCGACGAACAGGGCGACGGGATCGTAACGGCCGACGAATTAGGAAACTACGTGCGCCGGAATGTGCGCGAAGTGACCAACGGCAAGCAGAACCCGACGGCCGATCGCGGCAGTTTCGATCCGAACATGCTGCTGTCTTTCCTGCCGCCGAGTATGCGCGCTGCACACGCTCCTCCGCCGGTGGATGGCACGCTGGTGTTTGAAACGAATATGGACGGCGTGGAAGTGTTCGTGGATGGCACTTCGCGCGGTGTGATCAACAAAGGCACCCCGCTGCGGTTGCCCGGCATGCGTCCGGGCGCGCACACGGTGCAGGGCGTGAAGATGGGCTACGAACCGGATGGGCCTCGCGAAGAGACGGTGTATCCGGGCAGGGAAGCGACGGTGAGCATCAAGATTCTAATCCAGCGGCGCCGCCCGAGGGCTGCCGTGGATCAGCTGAATGACGGGCTGGAATACTACAACAAGGGCTTCGCGGATAACTACAAAAAGGCCGCAGAGCACTTTGAGAAGGCGCTGCAACTGGATCCCACCTATAGCCAGGCGGCTTTGTTTTTGGGACGCACGTATAACTCGCTGTTCGAAGAACAAAAATCCGAAGCCGCGTTTCGCAAAGCGATCGAGATCGATCCGGACTACCTGGAAGCGCGCGTCAGTTTGGCGGGCATGCTGCTGGACACTGGCGCTGTGGACGAATCGATTCGCCAGTTGAACCTTGTGACGCAACGCGACAAGAACAACGCGATGGCGTTCTACATGCAGGCGCAGGCGTACCGAATGAAGGAGCTGTATGCGCAATCGATCGAATCGGCGCGCGCGTCCATCAAATTGAATCCGCAAGCCGCTGAGCCGCACCTGTGGCTGGCGGAAAGTTTGCGTTTGAGCGGTAAGTATCCGGATTCGTCCACTGAGTACGCCGAGTATCTCCGCTTGAGCGATTTCGATAGCAAACTTGCCGGGAAGATGAATTATTATGTGCTCGGCTTCCTGGCGGGTATTGGCAAGAAAAAACGCGCGGCACAGACCGATACGTGGCGCGATTTGCGGAGCCTCGCTTACTTCGGCCTGTGCGATTCCGAGCGCAAACAGAGCCACTTTGATGTGGCGGTGGGGTATTGCCAGAAGTCGCTTGCTTATGATTCGGGCGACCCGTTCACGCATTACGCGCTGGCGCTTTGTTACGCCCGCACGGCGGCGGCGAATGGGAGCTTGGAAACGCTGGCGGCTGCGCGGAAACACTTTCAGGCCATGGTGGATATCAACGGCGATCTGGAAGAAGCGAAGTTCGCGCGCCAGAACATGAAAAACATTGACGCGCTATTGACGAAGCCGAAATAGCTCGCTGTATCGGATCGCCCTCCCTCCAACTGGCGCGCTCTCTGTGGCATCATGATCGAAGGGCGCTTCACCGGTGCTCGTACTGCAATCCATCCAAACAATTGAGGAGTTTGAACGCGTTATGAAGAAGCAACTTGTGCTTACCCTGATGGTCCTCGCGGGCGCCGCTGGCGTGCAGGCCCAGAACAACCCGCTCAGCGCCGAATTGAAGCGCTTTTACGACGGGAATAAGACAAATATCACGCGTTCGGCGGAGAAGATGCCGGAGGCCGACTACAGCTTTAAGCCAGCCGATACCGTGCGTCCTTTTGGCGGCGAAGTGGCGCACGCCGCGGAATGGGCAGTGAATGCCTGCGCGTGGGCGAAGGGCGAAACGCCGGTGAATCCGGCGGCGGGGAAGACGTCGAAGGCGGATCTGATTGCCGCATTGAAGCAGGCGTTCGATTATTGCGATCCAATTTACGCCTCATTGACCGACGCGGAGGGCCTCAAGCCGGTGAAGGCGATGGGCGGTCGCGATATGACGAAACTCTCGGTGCTGTGGTTCAACGTAATGCACAATAACGAAACGTATGGAACGATGGTGCCGTATTTGCGCATCAAAGGTATTGTTCCGCCGTCGAGCGAACCCCGTCCGGCGGAGAAGAAGCAGTAAGTTCCAAATCAGTTCCGCTACAATTGGAAAGCAAGTTTAACAAGGAGATGCAAGATAATTATGAAGACCGCGACGTTTTTCATCGCAGCCGCTTTGAGCGCTTCCGTGATGCAGGCCCAGAGCATGACGGCCGAACTCAAGGGCCAGTGGGATGGCATCAAGGCCAACGTCCTGAAAGCAGCCGAGCGAATGCCGGATGCCGATTTCAAGTTCAAGCCGGAAGGCGAGCCGCGTAACTTTGCCGACCTCGTCACGCACGTTGCCGATGCCCACATGGGTATGTGCGGAGCTGGTTCGGGCGAGATGAAGAAAGTGGATGCCGCCGCGAAGACCACCAAGGCCGACATCGTTGCCGCGCTCAAGGAATCCATCGCGTTCTGTGACGCCGCGTACGCGGGTTTGACCGATGGCAACGCGACGTCTACCGTGAAGATGTTTGGCCGTGACGCCACCAAGTTCGGCGCTCTGAACATGAACGTGATTCACGACAACGAAGTGTACGGCAGCATGGCGGTGTACTACCGCCTGAAGAACATCGTTCCTCCGTCGACGGCCGATCGTCCGGCGATGGGCGGCGGCAAGAAGAAGGAATAGCTTCCTCTTACCATTTGGAAGGAAAATGGACGGGGCCTTCGGGCGCCCGTCCTTTTTGTTTTGGGTGTGAATGGGGTTTACTTATTCCCACTCGATCGTGCCGGGCGGCTTGTTCGTCAGGTCGTAGAAAATGCCGGCCACTCCGCTCACTTGCAGTAGTTCATTGGACAGATTCTTCAGCAAAGCGTCGGGCATGCGGACCGCGCGAGCGGTCATGCCATCCACGGAATCGATCGGCCGGAGCACAATGGAATCGGGCCTCTCCGCGGTGCCAAAGGGGATCAGCACGACGGGGAATTGCCACACCGTTTGATCGAAGCCGGATTCGTGCGAGAGCTTGCGGACGATGGCATCAGCGCGGCGCAGGCGTTCCAGGCGGTCTCCGGTGAGATGGGCGCGCGTGGTACGCAGTTCGCCGACCGGGGCGACGGTGCTTACCGTGACCACCACGCGGTTGATATCCGAGCGGCGGTTTGTGTGTCCCGCGGCTTCTTCCTCGGCGGCGGGGAATTGGTCGATGGCGAGTACGGGCCGGTAGGTGCGCGAATCGCCTTGCACGCCTACCGAGCGCACGGGCAAAATCCAGCCTTCTTCCACTTTCGTGGGAGCCCCTTCGTCGTCGGTGCAGAGGCAGCGGATGGCGAGGCCGGGTCCGGGGAAGGGGTGGCGCTCCAAGAGGTCGTTCGGAATGCCGAGCTGCCTTCCGATCATGCGGACTTCGTCCTTATAGAACGAGGCCAGCGGCTCAATGATGCGGCCTTCGTCGATTAGCTTCTGAATGCCCGCGACGCGGTTGTGGTGCGTCTTGATGAGATCGGCTTTCGCGGTGCCGCCGGATTCGATGGTGTCGGGATAGATGGTGCCCTGGCCGAGAATCCATTTGCCGTCCAGGTAATGTTCGCCGTCGAGAATCTGCTGCTGCACGTCGACGAACTTTTCGCCGATGAGGTGGCGCTTCTTTTCGGGCTCCACCGCGCCTTCCAGGGCATCAAGGAATCGCCTGCGCGCGTCTTCGACGAAGAACGCCTTCGCGCCCAGCTTATCGAAACTGGCCTTCACGAACTCCGTCTCGCCTTCGCGCATTAGGCCGCTATCGACGTAGGTGCCGTGGACACGGTCCGGGCCGAGCGCTTTCAAACATAGTGTGTAGGCGACAGTGGAATCAACGCCGCCGCTGACGAAGAAGAAGACGTTGCCGTCGCCGACGGTTTTACGGATGTGGTCCTCCACGGCGAGAACCTGGCCGGCGGGGTCCCAATCCTTCTGGCAGCCACTGATGGCGAAGAGGAAATTGGAGAGAATCGTCTGCCCGCAGGGGGTGTGCGCCACTTCGGGATGAAACTGGACGGCGTAGAACTTGCGGGCATCCGAACCCATGGCCGCGATGGGGCACGTATCGGTTTTGCCCAGGATGTCGAAGCCCTCAGGCGTGGCGGTCACCAGATCGCGATGGCTCATCCAGACTTGCTGTTTGCCATCGATGCCCGCGAAGAGCTTGCCGTTATTTTTGAGTTCAAGCTGCGCGAAGCCGTATTCGCCGCGCTCGCCTTTTTGCACGTTGCCGCCGAGCAGGTGCGCCATCAACTGCTCGCCGTAGCAGATGCCGAGGACCGACGCGCCCAGAGAAAAGATTCCGGGATCGACGGTGGGGCTGCCTGCGTCGTAAACGCTGGACGGGCCGCCGGAGATAATGATGCCGCGACGACCCTGGAGCTTCGAAGCCGGCGTCTCACTGGCCGCGACTTCGGCATACACGCCGAGTTCGCGCACTTTACGGGCAATCAGGTGACAATATTGTCCTCCAGCATCGAGGACGGTGATTTGAGGGGTCAAGTGACTATTTTGCCAGAGACAGCACAACCGGCGCACTGGCTATCCAAACTTTTGGCAGGCACAAAAGGGAAGAGGGGACGCTTTGGCCCCCCCGTGAATTCCTATGTTATGCCGTTACCGAACGCGCTGTTGTTGCTCGATGCGCTGCACCAGGAGCTTCTTGGCATTCTCAATCAGGGCCTGAGCCTTCGGCATGGATTCGACGGCGCGGGCGACTTCCGGATCCTGCTCAATCGCTACCTTGCGGCTCTGCTCGTAGCTGAACGCGGTGATGTACATTTCGCGCTTCAACTGTTCTTTGATCCACTGATGGTTGGCGGTGAAGTCGGCCTCGGTGAATTCGATTCCATTCTTCAGGCTGTACTCGTGGAACTGATTCACGACGGATTCGTCCGGAGCCCAACCCTTGGCCAGGTGAATTTCAGGCATGGGGCCGAAGTAGTGCGCGGAGAAATTCGAGAAACCGAACTTGCGCAGCACTTCAATCTGGAACTTGTTGAGCTTGTCGGCTTCGTATTTTTCGTCCGGAGTGATGCCGCCGCCGCCGTAGACAGTGCGACCGGAATCGGTCATCTTCACGTCGGAGAGATCTTTCTGATCGCCGTTGGTGTGGTAGTAGTAATCGAGGAAGCTGATGTGCGAGTAATCGCGCTGAATCAGGCGTCCGCTGGGCGTGTAGTAGTGCGCCGTGGTGAGTGCGAGTCCGGTGTTTTCGCTGAGCGGGAACACGGTTTGCACCAGGCCCTTGCCGAACGTATTTTCGCCGAGCACCCAGGCGCGGTCATGATCCTGCATGGCGCCGGTGACGATTTCCGCGGCTGAAGCCGAGGAGCGATTCACCACCACGACAACCGGATAATTGCGGCCCGCGTTGTCGGTGTGCGCGTAGTAATTCTTGTTTGGCTGGGCGCGTCCACGGTGGCTGACAACAAGATCGTTCTTCTTGAGGAAGTGTCCGGCCACTTCGACGCCTTCGTTCAACAATCCGCCGGGATTGCCACGCAGGTCCAGCACCAGGCCTTTGATATTGTTTTCGCCCAGCAGTTTGAACTTGTCTTCAAATTCTTTGCTAGTGGTTTCGCCGAACTGTTCCACCTTGATATATGCGATGCCGGGCTTCAACCAGAATGCTTCGGGAACGCTAAAGCGCGCGATGGCGTCGCGTGTAATTTCAAATACAATTGGCTTCTCGCGGCCTTCGCGAACCGCGGTGACCTGCACTTTGGTTCCGCGCGGGCCCTTGAGGAGATCGGCGATCTCAGTGGTTGTCAGGCCGTCGGTCTTCTTGTCGTTGACCAGCGAGATGGTGTCGCCGGGCCGGAGTCCCGCGCGGTAGGCCGGGGAATTCTCAAACGGCCACACCACCATGGTCTTGCCGTTGCGCGGACCCACCTGCATGCCGACGCCGTAGTATTGTCCACGCTGGTCTTCACGCAGCGCGGCGTAATCCTTGGGATCGAAGAAGTTGGAGTGCGGATCGAGCGTGCGGAGCATGCCCGGAATCGCGCCTTTGTAGATGCTCTTGTCCGCGTCCAGTTTGTCGGCGAAGTTTTGTTCCACAAGGTCATAGACCGAAGTGAAAGTCTTCATCGTCTGGCTGACCTGGTCTTCGGGCGCAGTGGCAGCGGAAACATTCCGGCTACCCAACAACCCGGCGGTAATCGAAGAAATCGCGATGAGAATAGGGACAAGAAGGTACGATCGGCGAGACAGCATCCAAACCTCCGCCTACAGTATATCAGCAGGTTGTCAAGCGTTTGGCCACTAGGGTAAACCGGAACCGGTGCCGAGGAGGAACGCCCCCGGGAACTAGGTTTCGTCTACTACTGAATCAGGCATTAGCCTGATCCCAGTTTTCCTCCAAAAGCTTCATTCTATGATTTAAACCGGATGGCCACACTTCTCAGAATTGTTCGGGCAGCTTTTGGGATTGAAGCGATTACCGCATTAGTGACGATTGCCGCGTTTTGGGGTCCGTTTACCCGTATTGCCCGGAATGGTCATTGGTCCATGCTCATGCTGGTGGGGCTGGTACTGCTCTTCCTCGGCCTTGCGTTCACGGCCGGGATGGCCTGGTGGGCGCTCCGTTCCGGACGCGCGGCGGCAAAGTGGTGGCTGCTGGCGGCTTCCATCCTCAATCTTCCACTGCTCGGACTGGGTACGTTGGTTGGAGTTAGCGGGCTGGTATTGTTCCGCCGGTATGACCGAATTGCGCAGATTACGGCACAACAGCTTTCTGCCGCGCAATCCCTCCCCGGGGACGGCACGTTTAAGTATGGCGGCGCCATTACGCAGACGGTGCAGTTGGTCTGGATGGTGGGCGCCACCACATGGTTCTGGAACTGGGCAGGGAAGCACGGACTGGACCAGAGCGGCGGCTGGCTGGTTTACCTGGTCCAGGTGGAAGGCGCGATGTTGCTGAACACGATCCTGCACGAATCCGGGCACGTGCTGGGCGGCTGGGCATCGGGGATGAAGGTTCGCACGTTCGCTTTTGGGCCGGTCCGTTTCAGTAAGCGCAAGGGCGTTTGGCGCGTGGAGTTCCAGGCCGCCGGTTTGTGGGGAAGCGGCGCGGCGGGTCTGGTTGCCACCGAACTGCGGGATATCCGGAGAAAGCGCATCGTCACGATGCTGGCCGGGCCGGTGGCATCGCTTGTGACAGCGATCGCGGCGACGACGGTCGTCTTCATGGCTCCAGGGCGTCCGTGGGGAATCGGCTGGCAATTCTTTGCTCTGCTTTCAACGTTTGCCTGGGCGAGCGCGATTGTGAACATGATTCCTTTGCAGCCGGAGAACGAATACTCCGATGGCGCGCAGATCTATCAGTTGATGTCCGATGGACCCTGGGCCGACGTGCATACCGCGTTTTCGATGGTGGCCTCGAGTCTGGTGACGCCGTTACGTCCCCGCCAGTTCGACACCTGGACGCTGACCCGGGCTGCCCGTTTCCTGAAACATGGAGAACGCGGGCTGCTGCTGCAGTTGTTCCTGTACATGCATCACAAAGACGCGGGACGCCCCGAGCAGGCCCAGCGCGCGCTCGATGAAGCCGAGAAACTGTATCCCTCGGTGGCTGCGCGGCTGCATGCCGATTTGCATGCGGATTTCGTGTTCGGCAACGCTTTGCTGCGGCGGGATGCCAGGGCCGCGGCCGAATGGTGGAAGCGGCTGGAGTCGCGTGGCAATAGCCGGAAAGAGCTCGATTACTGGAAGGCGAAGGCCGCATTCCATTGGATTGAAGGTTCGATGGCGGAGGCTCGGGACGCCTGGGCACAGGCGAGCACGCTGGTGCAAAAGCTACCTGCCGTCGGCGCCTACATTCGTGATCGCGAGGAAGTGGCGGAGATCGGCCGGTTGCTGCATGAATCGGCTTCGAGCAACGATCTCACCGCTCTAAAAGAGGCTACGGGCCAACAGGGAGCCAGGCTGTTACGCACGAATCCAGCGCTTGCGGAATCCTAGTAAGTGATTGCCGAAGAGAAGCTTACGTATTGATAAAGCAAGCGTTAAGTGAACCGTTTAGCCGACGCGGGCAGCGCGGCGGACGGCCATGCCGGGTTCCATACGCATTGGCTTGCGTTCGGTACCGAGCGTGAGGCGGCGAGCCTGATCGCTAACGCAGACGACGAACATGGGTTGGCGGGCGTTCTTCAAGAGATCGATGATGCGATCGTGCTTTTCTTCGAGGTAGATCGACTTGCCGTCGGTCACCAGATGAAGCTCGGAGTTTGGCGCCATCACATCGGAGACGTGGCGCCCCATTTCCTTTTGCAGAAAGCGGAGCACGCGGCGAATCTTCTGCAGCGAAAAACCTTTGCGGCGAAGTTCGGCGATGACCGTGATTTCGATTACTTCCGCAGCGAGATAGACGCGGCGATGACCTTCGTGGCGCGGTGAAACGACCTTGCGCTCATCCCACCACTGCAACTGACGGAGACTGACACCAGCAACGTTCGAAACATCGCTGGATGAATACGTACGCTCTGACCCCGAAACTTCCGGGCGGCTCTTTTTCGGTTTGGTCATCGGGGGCATAGGACGTCTAATAAGTTTACTTTAGTTCGCTCACGTGTCAAAGCCCTTTCTAGCGGGCTATTTTATAAACTTGGCTACCGCGCAGGCAGCGGTTTCAACTCGGGTTGCGCACCATCTGGCAAGGGGTAACGATCAGCGTTCAGGAGCATCGACACCAACTGATAGTATCCGGTGAGGCCCATCAGATCCACGACACCTTTCTCCGTCAGCCGGTCTTTCGCCATGGCGAAGGTTGCGTCGCTCACCTGGTGGGTGGTCAACAACTCCATCGTGTATACGTACACGGCTTCTTCATCGGGTTTCATGTTCGCCGGCCGCTTGCCTTCTTTAATCGACTCAATGATGGCCGGACTTAAGCCCCCTTTGAGCGCATTTGGCTTATGGGCGTACCACTCGTACTGCGCTGTCCACAGACGGGCGACCAGGAGAATCGCCATTTCGCTGAGGCGCGGAGGCAGGGAAGAGTGGAAGCGGAGCTGTCCGCCGAAGGCTTGCGCGAAGTCGCCCCACTGCGGATTGCGCAGCATCACGTTGAAAGGACCGGTGGTGGTGCCGCGGTCGCCTGCAAGCAGGTGCTGGATCATCGCCTGCTGCTCCAGGGTCATGGTTTCGTACTTGAGCGGCGCGAAGCGGTCGCCGCGCAGATTGATTTTCGACAGATCAATCTTGGAGGTGTCGGGCTTGTTCTGAGCGAAGCCCACAACCGAGAACGCAAGCAGGCAAGCGGGGAGCAAAACGGCGAAGCGCATGAGCAATACTCTACTACGTTGAGGTGCACGGTGCACCCCTTCCGTGAGCGGCGTCGCGACTCGAATTGAGGTTTGGAACTCAGGGCTTGGAAATCAATGACGCCTAGTGGCTGCAGCCCTTCTTGGTTTCGTCGAAATCGTTAAACAATCGGGCCGCGCCAGCTCCGGCGAGCGTTTCCATGCGATGCGGCTGGCCTTTTTCTACCGTGTAGTGAGCGACGGCGCCCCTGGCTCGCAGGATCTCGGCTTCCTTCTTCATTTCACCGTGCCACATGTAGGGATCGAACTCGCCGACGTACATGAAGACGCACATCTTTGAAATGGCGGAAAGCTTCGCATCGGAGGGCTCCCACATGTAGCCAGGGAATGCGGTGACCGAGCGGAAGTAGCTGGGATTGGCCGCCGCGACGTGGAAGGCCGCGATGCCACCATTGGAGGGGCCCGCGATATGGAACTTGCCGCCTTCCACTTTGTATTCGGCGAGCACCTGCTTGAGGAACTCGGGAAAGATTTTGTCGCCGTCTTCGAAGAAGAGGTCGTCATTCGGAGCCGCTGGAGCGATGACGATATAGCCGCGCTTTTCCGCCTCCGCGCGAAGATTGCCGGTGAGAACGCGATCCACAGTGTTCATCGTCTGCGGCCCGCCGCCGAAGGCGAGGATCGCGGGATACTCTTTCGAAGCATCGTAGCCGTTGGGTAACACCACCTTGTAGTGGACCGTGGCTTTGCCGACTTTTTTCGATTTCTCGAGCAGTTCGGCCTGTAAGGGAACGTACGCGGCAATAGTGGTCAATAGCGTGAAGGCGAGCGTGCGAGTTTTGTGGAGCCGTAGCATGAGGCCTCATTTCCAGCCGGCGCCCAAGCGTCACGGCTATCAGACTATGAAATCAAAATTGGCGAGGCGATGCCACTGGATCAAGTAGCGGTGGGTTAAGCAGGCACTCCGATGTACTCCGCCAAGGTAGTTGGTTCCGGAATGGCTTGACCGTCCTCGCGCATGGTTTCCAGGTGCATTTCGATTGCGCCACGGATCAATTCGGCAACTTCGTCGTGAGACTTGCCGGTGGCCACGCAGCCTGGCAAATCGGGCACGTACGCGCTGTATCCCGTGCTTGTTTTCTCGAAGATGACGGCGTATTTCATGGTCGTAACCCCGCTTGATTCAGGATACTACGTAGCGTCTTGGGAGCCATCTCGTCAGATGGATGCCCGGCAATGGTCACTGTGCCGGGCTTTTTGGAATGTTTGAACTGGCGATGACTACCCCGTTGTCTGGCGAGCCGCCAGCCATCCATTTCGATCCTCCGGATCGCATCGCGTACTTTCGTAGGCACCGAGGAAATAGTGCGAGAATGCCGACAAAAATCTCTAACTGCCTCGCCCGAAATCCAATCACCACCACCTCTGGCGGTTAGTATTCGATCAATTACCGGATCGCCGAAGAAACCTGTAAAACTTCTTATCGATCTCGGCAACATCCTGCACAATGTCGAACTCGCCGTCGGTGATTTGTTCGCGAAGGAAAAAAGCTTCGAGACTCCCCGTTTTGGGTGGTCTTTTGGGGAAATCTCGCATCTCGCGTTGCAACGTAGCATTCGCGGCAGAATTGGCGGCTTCGTTCAAAACGGGATCGGGATTGAGGCCGAGTCTTTGCGAGCAGTTGTAAAGGATTGCTACGGAAAAGAGTAGGTCCCGATAGTCATCAAACTCGCCCAGCACGCTCACTGCCCAAATTCCTTGCTCAATTAGGATTCCGTCTTGTTTTTGAACCGCAAGGACGCCCGCACGTGCGGCAAAGTGTCGCAAAAGTGCCCGCGACTCTGGCGTGAGACTGGCGATTGCTGCGGCCCGCGCGTCAGGTGTGGCACTGTGAAGTGTTTTAATGAACTCCCCTACGACGGGTAAGAGCGCGTCCGTGATTCGGGGCGCCAGCTTTCCATGGGTGCGCCGCCACTCGTTCGGTGTTTTAGGGACTTCGAGCGCGAACTTTGCGGCAAAATCGGTGAGTCGCTGGACCACCCGGGTAAGGTCGGATTGCAGGGATTCGTCCATAGCTACGACTTTCCTCCTCCCACAAACCAAACCACCTCCACCTCAGCTCCCTCGCGGATTTTTGCGGCTTGCCAGTCGGGTTTTCTGACGATGGCGCGGTTCAATTCTATGGCGACTCGGGAGGGGTCGATTTGCATCCAGGCCAACAGACCGGGGATGGTAAGGCCCTCGGGGACGCGTTTTCGCTCTCCGTTCAGAACAACTTCAATCGTTTTTGTTTCAGAGACTTCCATCGGTGGGTTTGACACTGCTCTCCTTCGCTCATTATATTTAAATGTTTAAGACGAAAGCCTGAGCCTTCCGGATTCCAAGCCTCCAAGCCGTCCGTCCGGGAACTCTACAAAATGCCGACAACCTATCCTGAACTCTACTTTCCGGTCATCGTCCAAGTGGTGATCGCGATTGCCGTTGCCGCCGGGCTCATTGGCGCTTCGGCGCTGCTGGGCAAGCGAGCTTCCAGCCCTCAAAAAGACACGCCTTATGAATCCGGTATGGCGCCGGTCGGTTCCGCCCGCGAACGCTTCAGCGTGAAGTTTTACCTGGTGGGCATGATCTTCATCCTGTTCGATATTGAAGCCGTCTTCCTCTATCCGTGGGCCGTGGTTTACCGCGAGCTGAAGATGTTCGCCTTTGTCGAAATGCTGGTGTTCGTGGTGCTAGTGCTGGTGGGCTTCTTCTACGTGTACAAGAAGGGCGCGCTCGATTGGTCGCATCAGCGAGCCGCCTCGCTCAGTGCGAAGCAGGAGGGCAAGTGAGCCAGATCAACATCAACCACCCTGCGGTTTCGGAAACGATCTACGCTCTGGGCGAGACGACTTTGATCGCCGACGCGGCGCAGATCGTCAGCCTTTGCCAGCACCTGAAGAATTCCGAAGGTTTCAATCGGCTGGATTCGATCACCGCTCTCGATCATCACCCCGCCGAACCCCGGTTTGAACTGGTCTACCATCTGCACTCCGTTCAGCCCGCCTCGCCGTCTTCTTCGATCCAAGTGAAACGTATCCGCATCCGCTGCCGCGTGAGTGGCGCGAATCCCGAGGTCGATTCGGTGACCAGCGTGTGGCGTTCGTCGGATTGGTATGAGCGCGAAACGTTTGACATGTTCGGCATCGGCTTCCGCAATCACCCGAATTTGATCCGCATCCTGTTGCCTCTCGATTGGGAAGGCCACCCGCTGCGCAAGGATTACCCAACGCATGGTTACAAGTACAGCTACAAGGGAGGGGAATAAGCGATGAGCAACATTCCGTACGATGACCCCGTAGCAACAATCCCCGCATTAGAGGAAAGACCGGGTTCGCCTTCGGCTCCGCGCCGGATGACGCTGAACATGGGTCCGCAGCACCCGTCGACGCACGGGGTGCTCCGCATCGTGATTGAGTTGGAAGGCGAGGTAATCGTCAAAGCGATTCCCGATATCGGCTTCCTCCACACCGGCATTGAAAAGCAGTGCGAGTTCACCAACTGGGCGCAAACGGTCACGCTGACGGATCGCGTGGATTACCTCTCGAACCTGGCGAACAACCTGGTTTACGCGCTGACCGTTGAGAAGCTTCTGCAGATTGAAGTTCCCGAACGCGCGCAGTGGATGCGCGTGATGCTGTGCGAAATCGACCGCTTGAACAGCCACCTGGTGTGGCTGGGCACGCACGCGCTCGACATCGGCGCGATGAGCATGTTCTTCTACTGCTTCCGCGAGCGTGAAGAGATCCTGCGGCTGAAGGAAATGTTCTCCGGCCAGCGCATGATGACCAGCTACATCCGCCCCGGCGGCTTGGCGCTGGAAGCTCCGCGCGGCTGGGACAAGGCCGTCGGCAAGTTCATCAAACAATTCCCGAGCCGGGTGGACGAATACGAGAACCTGCTCGATTCGAACCCGATTTGGAAGATCCGTACGCAGGGCGTGGGCTTCGTTTCCATCGAAGACATGCTGGATCTGGGCATCACTGGTCCGATGCTTCGCGCGGCGGGCATTCCGCTGGATGTGCGCAAAACGGAACCCTATTCGAGCTACGAAAAGTTCGATTTCCGCGTTCCCACCCGCACCGAGAACGACGTTTACTCGCGGTACCGCGTGCGACTGGAAGAAATGCGCGAAAGCGCGAAGATCATCAACCAAGCGATTGAAGGCATGCCGGGTGGCCGCTTTATCGCGGACGTGCCGCATGTAACTCTCCCAGACAGAGAGAAGATGAAGACTCAGATGGAGTCTCTCATCTACCACTTCAAGATCGTCACCGAAGGCTATCGCGTGCCGGCGGGCGAAGCGTATCAGGCCGTGGAATCTCCGCGCGGCGAAATCGCCTACTACGCGGTGAGCGACGGCACCTCGAAGCCGTTCCGCCTGCACATGCGTACGCCGAGCTTCGGCAACCTGCAGGGTTTGCCGGTGATGCTTGAAGGAACATTGATTGCCGATTCCATTGCCGCGCTGGGCAGCATGGACTTCGTCTTAGGAGACACCGATCGCTAGATCGACGGGTAACCTTCCATGACTTTTTCTCCGCAACTTGAAGAACGATTCGCGAAGCTTCTGACGCGGTATCCCGCAGGACGCGAGCGGTCTGCCGTCATCCCAATGCTGATGTACGCACAGGATGAGGTGGGCTCCATCACGAAGGAATTGATTGACGAAGTAGCCAAACGCTGCAAGGTGACTCCGCTGCAGGTGGATGAAGTAGTCGGCTACTACTCGATGCTGCACCGCAAGCCGATGGGCAAGTTCCACGTCCAGGTGTGCACCAATATCAGCTGCCTGTTGGTGGGCGGCGAACAGTTGTATAACCACGCGAAGAAGACCCTTGGCATCGGGCACAGGGAAGTGACTCCGGACGGTCAATTTTCGCTGGAAGAAGTGGAATGTATGGGCGCCTGCTGCTGGGCTCCCGCGGTGGAAATCAACTACGACTTCCATCATCAAGTGACGCCCGAGAAGCTGGATCAACTGCTTGACGGCCTGAGAAAGGCTCAGTAATGGCAAAGGCACTTTTCAATCAACCCAGCCCGCTCGAAACCAAGGTCATCAGCCAGCGCTTCGTTCTGGAAGGCTCGGAAACGCTGGATGTTTATCTGGCGAACGACGGGTTCAAGGCATTTCTGAAGGCCAAGGAAATGACGCCGGAAGCGATCATCGAGGAAGTGAAGACCTCTGGTCTTCGCGGCCGCGGCGGCGCGGGATTCCCCACCGGCATGAAGTGGAGCTTCGTTCCGCGCAATCACCCGAAACCGCGCGTGATCGTGGTGAACGCCGATGAATCCGAACCCGGCTGCTGCAAAGACCGCCTGTTGATCGAGTACGATCCGCATCAGTTGATCGAAGGCATTTTGATCGCGAGCCTCGCGGTGGATTCGCATGTCGGATACATTTATGTACGCGGCGAATACCGCTACCTGATCACCAAGATGGAGCGCGCGATCGAGGAAGCCTACAAGCGCGGCTATCTGGGTGACAACGTTGCGGGCACCGGTTGGAAGTTTGACCTCACGGTGCACACGGGCGCAGGCGCTTATGAGTGCGGCGAAGAAACGGCCCTGCTCGATTCGCTGGAAGGTAAGCGCGGCGTTCCGCGCATGAAGCCTCCATTTCCAGCGGTTGCCGGTGCGTGGGGCATGCCGACGCTGCTCAATAACGTCGAGACTTATAGCTCGGTTCCCGCGATTATTCGCGACGGCGGTGCTGCCTACGCGGCGCATGGCACTCCGAAGAACGGCGGCACTCGCTTGCTGTGCCTCTCGGGTCATGTGAACAAGCCGGGTGTGTACGAGATTCCGCTGGGCTATCCGATGATGAAGGCGATCAACGATCTTGGCGGCGGCATGCGCGGCGGCAAGAAGTTGAAAGCGGTGGTCCCTGGCGGTTCGTCGTGCCCGGTTCTCACGGCTCCCGAGTGCGACATCCCGATGGATTACGATTCGCTGGCGAAGGCCGGCAGCATGCTGGGGGCGGGCGGCATGGTGGTGCTGGACGAAGACACCGACATGGTGGGCTTCGCACTGCGCGTCATGCGGTTCTATCAGCATGAAAGCTGCGGATGGTGCATTCCGTGCCGTGAAGGTACGACGTGGCTCCGTAAAATTTTGCAGCGCTTCTACGACGGCCACGGCCGCAAGGAAGACATTCCAATGATCGGCGAGCTTTCGAAGAACATGCTGGGCCGCACCTTCTGCGCTCTTGGCGACGCAGCGGCCATGCCGACGATCTCGATCATTGAGAAGTTCCGTGACGAATTCGAACGGTATCTTGAGCGCACTACGGTGGCGGTGTAGATAATCATGGCCGAACAGATCAAACTCACCATCGACGGCAAGGAAATCCAGGCAGAGAAGGGCGCACTTCTCATTGAAGTGGCGCGCCAGAACGGCATTGAAGTGCCGGCCTTCTGTTATCACGAAGGCTACTCGCTGAAAGCGGCTTGCCGCATGTGCCTGGTCGAGATCGAAAAGACCCCGAAACTGCAGGTGGGCTGCACCACTCCGGTGGCCGACGGCATGGTGGTCCATACGGATTCCGATATCGTGAAGCGCGCCCGCAAAGGTACGCTCGAATTTCTGCTGACCAATCATCCTCTCGATTGCCCCGTTTGCGATAAGGGCGGCGAGTGCGAATTGCAGGACATGGTTTTCCGCTACGGAGCCGGTGAAAGCCGTCACGTGGAGCGGAAGGTTCATACGGAAGAGAAGCAGTGGTCGCCCGTCGTCTTTTTTGACGCGCCGCGCTGTATTCTCTGTTACCGCTGCGTGCGCGCGTGCGATGAAGGCATGGGCGTGAACGCGCTGGGCATCGGCAACCGCGGCGTTATCGCGGAGATCGTGCCCAATCATCACGATCACCTGGAATGCGATGAGTGCGGCGCTTGCATCGACATCTGCCCGGTGGGCGCGCTTACCAGCGGCAGCTACCGGTATCAAACGCGGCCGTGGGAAATGGAACACGTCGGCACGATCTGTACGCATTGCGCCGATGGTTGCAAGACGACGCTGGGCGTTCGCAACGATAAGATCCTGCGCGGCAACAACCGCGACCGCAGCGGCATCAACAACGAGTTCCTGTGCGTGAAGGGCCGCTACGCATTCGATTTCGTGGAGCATGAAGAGCGCCTGCAATCGCCGATGATCAAGACGGCGAACGGTCACGAGCCGATCTCCTGGGCGAAGGCGCTGGACATCGTCGCCAATAAGTTCAGCGAGACGACGCTCAAAAGCGGCAAGTTCGGCGTCATCGGTTCGAACCACGCGACGAACGAAGAAAATTATTTCCTGGCCAAGTTTGCTCGCCAGGGTTTGAACACGAAGAATATCGACCATCGCCGCAGCGGCGATCTGGCAACGCTGTTCGATGCACTTTCGGGCAAGAACGACGCGCTGGCGACGACCACCGATCTTTACAATGCCAAAGCAGTACTGGTGATTGGCGCCGACCTCGCGCAGCAGCATCCGTTCCTGAGCTTCCAGATCCGCGCCAACTATCGTCATCATCAGGCGCACATCTATACCGTGACCACGGGTCCGGTGCGTGAAGACAATCAGGCGGTTTCGAGCCTCCGTGTGCAGGAAGGCTGCGAACTGGCGGGCGTGCAATCGCTGGCCGATAAGCTGAAGGCCGAAGGCGATCTGGTGATCGTGTTCGGTGACGCCATCCAGGGCGATACGCTACGCAAGTTGGTGGCGTTCGGCGATTCGCTGGGAATTCCGGTGAAGTACGTTGGCCTGGTGGATGATTCGAACTCGCGGGGCGCGTTCGATATGGGCCTGGTTCCGCGCGACGGCGGCCTCTCCGCCGGCCAAATGCTCGCGGCTACTGACCTCGACGTGCTTTACGTGGTGGGTGAGAATCCGCTGAAAAATGCTTCGCTCGGTTCCAAGAATGCGTTCTTAGTCGTGCAGGATCTATTCATGACCGAGACCGCGAAGCAGGCCGATATTGTTTTCCCGGCCGCTTCGGCGTACGAAAAGAACGGGACTGTTACCAATGTGTGTGGCGAAGTGCAGAAGTTGAAGAGCGCCGCGAAGGTGATGGGCACCAAGACCGACCTCGAGATCGTCGGCCTGATCGCCAAGGAAATGGGCCTGAATCTGGGCATCTGGCTGCCGGAAAAGGTGCTCGAGGAAATCCGCAATACGGTTCACGGCTATAACGTCCCGCTGCCGGTTCTGGCAACGGGCGGTGCGCCGCAAACCGCGCCGTTGAACGGTCGAGTGGCCGCGCTGCCGGGGACCGTGAAGTCGGCCAACGACACGCTCTTTACTTCGGGCTCGTTGACGCCGTATTCAAAGATTTTGAATGAAGTGATGGAATCGCCGGGGCAGTTGTATAGCAGCGGCAAGGGCCAGCAATAGCAACCACGATGAACTTTTTTATTATCACCATCATCAAGGCCGCACTTGTCGCGTTTATTTTGCTGACAGCGCTTGCCTATCTGCAGTGGCTGGAACGAAAAGTTCTTGCCCATATTCAGCTACGCGTTGGACCCCGCCGCGTTGGTCCACACGGATTGCTGCAGCCGCTCGCCGACGTCGTGAAACTCATCACGAAGGAAGATATGACTCCTTCGCACGTCAATAAAGGCTTCTACTTATTGGCGCCGTTCATCGCGGTCATGTTCGCGCTGATTCCAATCTCTGTAATCCCTTTTGGCAGTGAACTGAAAATCAGCGAACACAACATCTTCGGCTTCCATATTCCGGCATTCCAGACGCCGATGGAGCTCACCGATCTGAATATCGGCGTGATCTTCATCCTGGGCATCTCCGGTCTGGGTGTGTACGGTGTGGCGCTGGCCGGTTGGGCGTCGAATAACAAGTACGCGTTGCTCGGCGGCCTTCGCAGTTCGGCGCAGATGATCAGCTACGAATTGCCGATGGCGCTGGCGATTGCAACACCGCTGCTGGTGTTGAACTCGCTCAGCTTCCGGCAACTGGTGAACGCGCAGTCGGGTTTCTACCTGGGATTCATTCCCAAGTGGACGATCTTCCAAATGCCCTACGCGCCGTTCCTGATTGTGGCGTTCCTCTTGTTCATGATTTCCGCGTTCGCCGAAACCAACCGCATCCCGTTCGATCTTCCGGAAGCGGAAAACGAACTGGTGGCCGGCTTCCACACTGAATACGGAAGCATGAAGTTCGCCGCCTTTTTCATGGGCGAATACTGCAACATGGTGACTATCTCCTGCGTGGCCACTCTGCTGTTCCTGGGCGGATGGCATCCGATTTTCCCTGCGGAATATGGATCGGCATTGATTCCCGCCGCGGTCTTCGGTGGATTCGGAATCATCAGCTTCATGCACGCGGCATCGCCCGCGCGCCCCTTCGATAAGTACACGCTTCCGGTGGTCGGCATCGTTTCGCTCGGCCTGGCCGGTTTGTTCGCCGGAGCCGCGCTGTTCGCGATGGCGCCCGACATGGTGAAGGGCAATGATTTCCTGGAACTCTCCGCCGAATTATCCGCCGCGCTGATGCCGATTGTGTGGTTCTGCGCGAAGGTGGTGGCGATTCTGTTCATTTACATCTGGGTCCGCGGCACGCTGCCGCGTTTCCGTTATGACCAATTGATGAGCTTTGCGTGGACGTTCCTGTTCCCGGTGGCCATCGTGAATTTGTTTATCGTGGGCCTGATTGTGGCTCTAACCTAATGTGTGGCTCTGACTTAATGAAGGCCAGCTAACTCAATGGACGCTTTACTCTTCATGTTATTCGCGGCGATTGCCGTGGTCTGCGGGATCAACTTAGTGATCCAGACGCACCCGATTTCCAGCGCACTTTCGCTGGTCGGCGTGATGGCCGCGCTGGCGGCTCTCTATTTGCTGCTTGGTGGCGAATTCATCGCCGCCGCGCAGTTGGTGGTTTATGCGGGCGCCGTCATGGTGCTGTTCATCTTCGTCATCATGCTCCTAAACGCCGGAACCGAGCACAAGGTGAAGAAGAACCCGTGGTCGCAGTATGCGGGCATTCCGATGCTGCTTCTGTTCCTCGGGATCGTGGCGTGCCTGGTGCAGCAGATGTTCCCCTCTACCGAATCGGTTTCGTTCGGCGGGTTCACCAAGGGAGGGCCGCTTGAAATTGGCCGTGCGCTGTTCACCACCTACCTGCTGCCGTTTGAAGTCACCAGCGTTTTGATTCTTATCGCGATTCTGGGCGCCATCGTGCTCGCGCGAAAGGAGATCGATTAATGCCTCCTCTGCCGCTTCCTCCCACGGTGCCCATTTCGTGGTACCTCACGCTGAGCGCCATTTTGTTTTCGCTCGGCATCGCGGGTTTTCTGTTCCGCCGCAGCATTATCACTGTATTCATGTCCATCGAACTGATGCTGAACGCGGTCAATCTCAGCTTTATTACGTTCTCGTACAAGCTCAAGCAAGTGGACGGGCACATCTTTAGCTTTTTCGTGATGGTTGTCGCCGCAGCGGAAGCCGCGGTGGGCCTCGCGATCATCCTGACGGTCTTCAAAAACCGGCAGACGCTCGAAATCGACGAATTGGACTCGCTTAAGAACTAATGCAACTCTGGCTCATACCCCTATTCCCGCTGCTCGGTTTCGCACTGAACGGGATCTTCGGCAAGAAATTGTCGAAGCCCGCTGTGAACGGGATCGCTTGCGGCTCCGTGTTGCTGTCGTTTCTGTGGGTGCTCAAGACGCTCAACGCGCTTGGCGTATTTTCGGGCGGAAACGCGCTCGAAGAAACCTACAAGGAACAGTACTTCACCTGGATTCAATCCGGAATGCTGAACATCGGCGTCGATTTCGCGATCGACCGGCTCACCGCCGTCATGCTGCTGATCGTCACCGGCATCGGATCGCTGATTCACATCTACGCCACCGGGTACATGGCTCATGAAGGCGGCTATTACCGCTTCTTCGCCTACCTGAATCTGTTCATGTTCTTCATGCTGATTCTGGTGCTGGGCGCGAACTTCCTGCTGCTGTTCGTCGGCTGGGAAGGCGTGGGTCTCTGCAGCTACCTGCTGATCGGCTTCTACTTCCTTGAAAAATTCGCGAGCGACGCTGCCAACAAGGCGTTCATCGTGAACCGCATCGGCGACTTCGGTTTCTCGCTGGCTGTGTTCCTGATCGTGATCCACTTCGGATCGCTCGACTTCACCACGGTGTTCGAAAAGGTGAAGGACATGCCGATTGAAACCACGGCCGGTTGGATGACGGCGATCTCGCTGCTCCTTCTGGTCGGCGCCTGCGGTAAGTCCGCGCAGATTCCGTTGTATGTCTGGCTGCCCGATGCCATGGCCGGCCCGACCCCCGTCAGCGCCCTGATCCACGCCGCCACCATGGTCACGGCCGGCGTCTACATGGTGGCCCGCAGCTCGCAGATCTTCCTGCACTCGGCGGGAGCGCTGAACATTGTTGCCATCGTCGGCGTGTTGACCGCGTGCTTCGCGGCAACCATCGGCCTCACGCAGTTCGATATCAAGAAGGTTTACGCCTACTCTACCGTTTCGCAGCTCGGCTACATGTTCATCGGCTTGGGCACGGGAGCTTTCTCCGCCGGCATCTACCACGTCATGACGCACGCCTTCTTCAAGGCGCTGTTGTTCCTTGGCGCTGGCAGCGTGATTCACGCTTGCGGCGGTGAGCAGGACATGCGGAAAATGGGCGGCCTAAGAAAGTACACGCCGATCACGATGTACACGCTGCTGGCGGCCAGTCTCGCGATCGCCGGTTTCCCGTTCCTCTCCGGTTACTACTCGAAGGATATGATCCTCGAAGCCGCCTATGAGCATGCTCCCTGGATGTACTGGGTGGGCGTGATCACCGCGGGGATGACGGCCTTCTACGTATTCCGCGCGTTCTTCATGACGTTCATGGGAGAATACCGCGGCAAACAGGAAGCCGAAGCGCACGGCCACGGCGGACACGCCGCGAAGGCGCATGACGATCATGGTCATGATGACCACGGTCACGCTAACGATGATCACGGCCACGGCCACCACGGCGAGCCGCATGAATCGCCCGCTGTGATGTGGATTCCGCTCGCCGTTCTCGCGATCCTCAGCTTGATCGGCGGTTGGGCCTTCAATATTCCCAAGTTTCTTGAGCCGATCTTCCCGCTGCACGAAGGGGAAGCCGAAGCGTGGCTCACGTATGTTTCCGTCGCGTTCGGCCTGGGCGGCATCGCTCTTGCCTACGTGATGTATGTGGTCAGCCCCGGCATGGCGGATGGTATCGCCAACAGCCTGCGCGGCCTCTACACGTTGGTTTACAACAAGTACTTTGTGGACGAACTGTACGACTCGGTTGTGGTGGAACCCATGATTGACGGCTCCCGCATCTTCCTATGGCGCGTGGTGGATGCCCGCGGCATTGACGGTGTGGTCAACGGAGCAGGGAAAACCGCCAGCGCATTGGGCGGCTTGCTCAAACGTCTACAATCCGGTTCCATTCGAGGCTATGCGGCCTGGGTGGTGGCCGGTTCGCTGATTGTGATAGCGATCATCGGCGTCCGGAACTCCGGATTGGTCGAGACGCTCATGGGAGGTTTGCGGTAATGCTCGATCTGGTTCTCTTCCTCCCGTTAATTGGGTTCTTCGCTCTGCTCGCGCTGCCGGATACGGTATCGCGCAAAGCGGCGCTGGCGATTTCGCTGGTGGTCTTCCTGTTGTCGCTGGGCCTCATCGGGCCCGTGACCGCGAACCCCGGCGAATACAGCTTCGTTATCAACGCCACGTGGATTGACTATCCGCCCATCCACTATCACGTCGGGATCGACGGCCTCAGCCTGTGGCTGGTCATTCTGAGCACACTGCTGACGCCGATCGCCATCCTGGTTTCCTGGAAATACATCGATCATCGCGTCAAGATGTACTACGCCTTCCTGCTGCTCTTGGAATTCGGCGTCATCGGCGTCTTCGCTTCGCTCGACATGTTCCTGTTTTACGTGTTCTGGGAAGTGTCGTTGGTGCCGATGTACTTCCTCATCGGTATCTGGGGTCACGAGCGCCGCATCTATGCCGCGGTCAAATTCTTCCTCTTTACGATGGCCGGTTCCGTGCTGATGCTGGCCGCGATCGTGTACCTCTACAACCTGACCGGTTCGTTCGATTACGCGACCATCCTCGATCAGTTGCAGTCCGGCCGCGCGGTGCTCACCGCCCAGGCGCAGACGCTCTTGTTCCTGGCGTTCTTCTTCTCGTTCGCCATCAAGGTTCCGCTCTTCCCGTTGCACACCTGGTTGCCGGATGCACACGTCGAAGCGCCCACCGCCGGATCCATCATGCTGGCCAGCGTCATGCTGAAGATGGGTACCTACGGTCTGGTCCGCTTCTGCCTGCCGCTATTCCCGGAGGCCGCGCACAAGCACGCGCCGTGGATCGCGGGTCTCGCGGTGGTCGGCATCGTTTACGGAGCCCTGGTTGCTCTGGTGCAGCCGAATATGAAAAAGCTGGTGGCGTACTCCTCGGTCAGCCACTTGGGCTTTGTGGTTCTCGGCGTCTTCTCGTTTACGCAGGCAGGCCTCGATGGCGCGGTTTACCAGATGCTCAATCACGGCGTCTCCACCGGCGCGCTCTTCATGCTGGTTGGCTTCTTGTATGAGCGCCGGCACTCTTTGGAGATTTCCGCATACGGCGGTGTCGCAACTCCTGCTCCCCAGCTTGCGATCATCTTCCTGATTACGACGCTTGCCTCCATCGGATTGCCGACACTCAACAACTTCGTTGGCGAATTCCTCGTTTTGCAGGGCGCCGCGCAGGCGAACTTTTCATGGGTGGTCTTCGCGGCCATCGGCGTGATCCTTTCGGCCTGCTACATGCTCTGGCTGTACCAGCGCACCTTCTATGGAAGGGCCTCGCACGATCTTGCGCATCACATGCCGGACCTCAACCAGCGCGAGTGGATTGCCGCTCTGCCGCTGCTCATTCTGATGGTCTGGATGGGAACCTACACACAAAGCTTCATGCCTCCGATCAGCGCACAGAACGCGCGCATTCTCGAAAAGGTGAACAAGGGAGGAACGGCGCTCGCCAAAACTCCCACACAAGCCCCAGCGGTAAAGGAGGTGGCCGATGCCCGTTAGTCTGCCCACTTCCGCCGAATACTTCCGCTTCCTGCCGGAGATCATTCTCACCATCGCCGGTGTCTTGATCATGTTCCTTGAAGCGGTGCTCGATGAAGACCGCAAGAGCATCTTCGGCCCGTTCTCTCTGGTGGCTTTGGCTCTCTCCATGGGCGCGGCGATCGCCGCATCCAGCGACCCCGGCACGGCTTTCAGCAACATGCTGATCATCGATGGATTCGGTTCGTTCTTCCGCGTCCTGGTGCTGGTGGTCGGAATTCTCGCGGTGTTCAGTTCCATGGAATACCTGGCCCGTGAAAGGGCCAACGGCGGCGAATACTACGCGTTGATCCTGTTCAGCATCGTCGGCCAGTGCATCATGGTGACAGCCAATGAGCTCATCATGGTTTTCATCGGCCTGGAGGTTTCCTCCATCGCGTCGTATGTCCTGGCGGGTTATCTCCGAGAGGACAAACGCAACAACGAATCGGCGCTGAAATACTTCCTACTGGGCTCCTTCGCCACGGCGTTCCTGCTCTATGGAGTTTCCTGGATCTACGGCGTCACCGGCTCCACCAATTTGCAGTTGATCCGTCAGTCGCTTGAGGGCGCGGGCGCTCCTGCTGTCGCTGTGACGGGCGCGGCCGCTGCGTTGATGTTCGTGGGTCTCGGCTTCAAGATCTCCGCCGCTCCGTTCCAGGTTTGGGCCCCCGACGTTTATCAGGGCGCTCCTGCTCCAGTTTCGGCCTTCCTCTCGGTCGGTCCGAAAGCCGCCGCGTTCGCGATTCTGGCTCGCGTCTTTATGACCGCCTTCGGTCCCATCTCCGCTCGTTGGGAGCCCGTCTTCTGGGCCTGCGCTCTGGCGACCATGATCATCGGCAACTTCGCCGCGATTCAGCAGACCAACATCAAGCGGATGCTGGCGTATAGCTCCATCGCGCACGCCGGCTACGTGCTGGTGGCCATCACCGCCAACTCCGGCATCGGTTCCGCCGCCGTCATGTTCTACATGGCCGCGTATGCGGTAACCAACATCGGCGCTTTCGCCGTGGTCGCGCATGTCGCGCGCAAGGGCGAAAAGTATGTGGAGATTGAAGACTTCGCCGGACTCGGTCAGCGTATGCCCGGACTCGCCGCCATGCTCACCATCTTCCTGTTGAGCCTGATCGGCGTGCCGCTCACCGGCGGCTTCTTCGGCAAGTTCTATATCTTCAAAGCCGCGCTCGATTCGCACCTGAACTGGTTGACCGTACTCGGTTTGCTCAACAGCGCCGTGGCTGCTTACTACTACCTGCGCATTCTTGTCGTCATGTACTTCAAGGAGCCCGGTGAAAGCACAGCGGACCTGCAGCCCGCCGGCGCTACGCTGAGCATCGCTGTCTACGTGTGCGCCATCGGCACCTTGGTTCTCGGCATCATGCCGGGCTGGGTGTTGGATCTCGCTAATAAGGCCGCGCTCAAGTAACTTCGTCTCGCCGCTCGGCAACAGCAGCTTCACAATAAAAAAGAGGCCCCGGTTTTTGCCGGGGCCTTTTTTTCACAAGGAGCGGGTACTTCGCCCCGATGCTCTGCTATACGTTTCTTTCGTGCCGTTTGGTCAGAACGCCACGCGAACGTTTTCCGGACGATCCGTGCCGTCCAGATACATCCTCAGGGATCGTTCGTGGATGTAAGCGGAGCTGTTCGTAATCGTGAAAATTTACGTTGGCTGTTGCGCGGGTGGTGGATGAACTTTGCGGTTCGAGGAAATTGACCCGGAGTGGTACCATTCGTCCGACAGAACGCGCACGGACACCCCAGGTCACCCTGCCATACAGGACGGATTTGAACCCCTACTGCCCCCTGACACATTACTCGGGTCCTCCCCACGGTCCCGAAGCACGTTAGATGGGTTGAGTATACAGCCGTTACCGGCGAGATTCGCCCTTCTTCATAAGAAATTCACAAAAAAGTTACAACCCGGATCGGAGGGTGAGGAGGGGTCGTTTGGTGGGTGGTCGTCGGTGGCTAAATCTGACGACGGGATTCAGGCCGTGATATCCAGCAACATCCCGCTCAGTTGCTCGCCGGTACGCAGCACCTGAAGGTTCGCCTGATAGCTGTTCTTTGCCACAATCATCGCGACCGCTTCTGCGCTGAGGTCCACTGTATCGCTTTCCGGATTCCCGATCGATGCCATTCTGCGAGCAGTTTGCTGCAGGCTGTTTTCGGCGCGCTCCAGCCCGGATAAAGGTATTCCGGAATCGATCATGCAGAGCTTATCGGTCAGAAAACGGAAGACTTGAAACAGGTGTTGTCCGACTGGCGGTACGAAGATGGAGAGTTGGGATGGTGGGCCCTAGAGAACTCGAATCTCTGACCTCTACCGTGTCAAGGTAGCGCTCTAACCAACTGAGCTAAGGGCCCTTGGGAGGGGAAACTGGCTGACTGCTCCCGCTCAACTTCTCACATTTTAGCATGGTGATCCGCGAACGAAAACTTTTTGCGGTGATTTGCTCGAGGAGTCTTTCGGACGCCCAGGACCAGGCCACCTGCCTCGGTGTTCGTTTGTCCGTTCCATTCGATTAACTAACGATCTTTGAGCAACATGCGGCCACTTGTCCTGGAGGCGCCTGGGAGGGATTGAAAACACATTAGGGAGTGGTACTAGAACCGGATCATACTATATATCTTATGACCTAGTTGTCTAATCCCCTATTTTCGGCTACGCTAATTACTTAGGAACCGTGCGAAATATGAGCCTTGTTCGTAAGGTTTAGCGCGGTATCTAAGTAAGTCACCCTAAACCGGTGGCACCTTGGAGGGGGTGTGTATGGCAAAGCAGTGTCCCAAGTGTCGTGCGATTGTTGGTACGACGGCAGCGCATTGTTCCTGCGGATTCCAGTTCTTCACACAGAAAGCGACGGCAGGCTCGGAGTTGTCCCGGTACTGCATGCGCGTCGGCGGCGGCGTATTTGTGATCGCTGGCTTGGCCGTGGTCGCACTGCGCTTCCTCTAGGAAGAATTGCATTCACCGCCGAAGTTGCTCCGCGTTCGATGGAGCCGTTGAAGTTCTGTCATTTTCCACACAAAGTTAAGGCGTGCCACGACCATTCGCGGCTGGACGTGTCCTGGAATGGCCGGCGGAATTCCGCCAATGAAAAACATGGCCATTCCGGATAGAAGTTGCCTCGGCCGGAGTACACTTTAATCTATGCCCGTTTTCACTCCGCCGCGCCGGCTGCTGTTTGGACCCGGCCCATCTCAAGTCCCTGACCGTGTTTATGAAGCGATGGGGGAGCCCATCGTCGGCCACCTCGATCCTTTCTTCTTTGAGCAACTGGAGCTGATTCGCGCCGACCTGCGCGCCGTCAGGGGCACGAAGAATGAGTTCGTCCACGTACTCTCCGGCACCGGCAGTTCGGGCATGGAAGCCGCCGTCAGCAACTTCATTGAGCCCGGCCAGAAGCTGGTGGTTTTCTCCGCGGGCTACTTTGCTGAACGCATCACGGAAATGGCGAAACGCCACGGCGCAAACGTCGTACTTTGCCAGAAGCCGTGGGGAGAATCGTTCACCGCAGGGGAAGCGGCCGCGTGTCTCGATCGCGAAAAGCCCAACGCCGTTGCTTTTGTGAATGCGGAAACGTCCACCGGTGTCCTGCAGAACCCCAAATTCATCACAGGCCCAGCCCACAACGTTGGAGCGATTTCAATCATGGATTGCGTCACCTCTTTGGGAGCCGTGCCGATCAATCTGGACGACAACGGTGTGGACGTGGCCTTTAGCTGTACACAGAAAGGTCTGAGCTGTCCGCCCGGACTCTCGCCCATCACGGCGTCGCCGTTGGCGGTCGATCGCCTCCGCGCGCGCCAATCCACGTGCCCCATCTGGTACCTGGATCTCAAACTGATTCTCGAATACTACGAAGGTGCGCACCGCTATCACCACACAGCACCCATTTCGACCTTCTACGCCTTGCGTGAAGCGTTGGCCGCGATCGTCGAAGAAGGCGTGGCGAATCGTTTTTCCCGTCACCGCACGGCGCACGAAGCGTTTGTTCGCCTGATTGAGCAGAAGGGCCTACAGATGTTTGTGAAGGATGCCGCTCTGCGCGTTCCGAATTTGAATACGGTTGTGGTTCCGGAAGGCGTGAACGATCCGGCCACCCGAAAACGCCTCATCGACAAATACGGCATCGAGATCGCCGGTGGCTTCGGTCCGCTCGCTGGCAAGATCTTCCGGATCGGTCTGATGGGTCCGCTGGCGACCGAAGAGGAAGCCGCGACACTGGTCGGCGCTCTCGTCGAGTGTATGCAGGGCTAAGTTCCGCTTGAAAAAGCGAAACCCCGCCGTTGCGGGCGGGGTTTTAGGGTTGAGGATCGATCAAGAATCAGGCCGCGTCTTCGGCGACCTGATCCATGACGTCTCCGATACGGATTCCGACCGCAAAACGGTCTTCCTCCGGAACGCAATACTGTACCTTTCCACAAATCACCATCCCCCGAAAATCGATGGCAACCTGGCCGCCGCGCAACAGCTTCCGATCGATGATCAGACGCATCCCGTTGCGCGACACGTCCACAATCGTCGTATTTTGATAGCCTGCTTTGGGGCGGGAGAGTTCCCAAACCAAAGCACCTTCCCTGACTTGATACCTCGGTTCTGAGCGCTGCTCAAGCATGGATTGATTATTCCCCGTACGCCCGGCTCCTGCAATCACGTGAAACGCCCCTACTGGTAGGGTTACTAGCCTTAGTCCTCCCCCGAGGTACCGTACCAGTGGACAGGGTGCCCTCACAAACCAATCCGGTTACCCCGCCATCTTTGGATTAAAATAGAGCAGGACGTTCCGAACTGAAACGGCCGTGCAAGGATTTCGGCCCCTAGATCTAGTAGTAATCTTGTGAGTGCCCCAAGATTCGGTGGTGAACTGCTTTACTTTCGGCTTGGTTCGGATTAGGATGTAGAAGCCCCCCGAGAACGTCCGTAGTGTGTGGAGGGTTAGCTGTGCTCAAACTTAAACGCGTCGACATCCAGGGATTTAAGTCGTTTTGTGACCGGACGGAGATGCGGTTTCATGGATCCGGCATCACAGCCGTGGTCGGTCCCAACGGCTGCGGAAAGTCCAACCTCAGCGATGCCATCTCCTGGGTACTCGGTGAACAAAGCGCCAAGTCCTTGCGCGGATCGCGCATGGAAGATGTGATCTTCGCGGGCACCCGCGAGCGCAAACCGCTCGGCATGGCCCAGGTCACCCTCACCATGGTGGACCCGGAAGCCCACAACATCGCGAAACACAAAGTTCAAACCGCAAAGCCGGAGGAACTGGCCGTGGCGAATGGTGCCGAGGTGCAGGACACCGCGCTTGCCGACGTTCCTGCCAACGGCAATGCGAATGGATCCAACGGCACGAATGGGCACGCCAAATCGAATGGCGCCAGCGGCGTCGGACACCACGCGCACGGGCATCCCGGTGAAGTCACCATTACCCGCCGCCTCTACCGCTCGGGCGAAAGCGAATACCTGATCGACGGCAAGAGCGCCCGCCTGCGCGACATTCAGGAACTTTTCATGGGTACGGGCCTTGGCCCGGAAAGCTACGCCATCATCGAACAGGGCCGCATCGGCCAGATTCTTTCGAACAAACCGGCAGATCGCCGCGCCATCATCGAAGAAGCCGCGGGTATCGGCAAGTACAAAACGCGCAAGCGCCTGGCCGAAGCGAAGCTCGAAAGCGCCAAGCAAAACCTCTCCCGCGTGTTCGACATTCTCGAAGAAGTGGGCCGTCAGGTGAACTCCCTCAAGCGCCAGGCTTCGAAGGCCAAGCGCTATGAAGAACTGCGCACGGAAATGGTTGGCTACCTGCGCCAGACCGTCGCCGGAAAGTTCCGCACTCTCGAACGCGAAGCCGCAAAGCTCGCTCTCGATCTGAACCAGGCGCAAACCTCTTTCCAAACCCTCACCACCGACGTGCAGGAGAAGGAAAAGGAGCACGCCCGCACCCAGGAATCCTGTTATCAAATTGAAGCGAACCTGACCGCCGCACGCGCCAAGGTCGCCGAACTGAACGTCGAAACCGAGCGAACTCGCGGCAAACTCGACGCCCAGGCCCGCCAAATCGGCGGCATCGACGAACGTCTGGCCGCCGGAGAAGCCGAAACACAGGAACTGGAGATTCGCCATCAGTCGGAAGCGGCCGAGCTCGCCGCTTATGCCGCGGGCGTCGCGCAGTTGGAACAGGAAGCTGCCGCCGCTCGGGAAACGCTGACCGGCAAGACGCGCGATCGCGATGTTCTGCAAGCCCGCTTGCGCGAAAAAGAGCAGTCGCTCGAAACCGCTCGCCATCAGGTGCTCCGGTTGATGAATGAAGCGTCCTCGCTACGTCATCAGTTGGTGCAGTCCGACGAATTCCTGGCATCCATTGATCGCGATACCGTTCGCACCCGCCGCGAAGAAGAAGCGTCGCTGTTTGATCTGACGCGCATTGAGGAAGCGAAAGTAGAGCTGGCCGGACGCCTCGCCAACAAACAGTCTGAACTCGAAGCGCTTAGCGCTCAACGCACTCGCGTGGAGAGCGATATGAAGGAACGCCGCGAGCAAACGGCGACTGCCCGCCAGCAGTTGAACGCGATGCGCGACGGCCTCTCAAAGCACAAGGCCCGCAAGGAATCGCTCGAAGGCATCCTTTCGCATCGCGCCTATTCCACCGAATCCGTGAAGCGTCTGTTCACTGACGTCGAACGCGGCCAAGTGGAAGGCTTCCGTCCGATGGGACTCTTGGCCGATTACGTCGAAGTCACCAGCCCCGAATGGGAAAAAGCGTCGGAAGAGTTCCTGCACGAAGAACTGGAATACGTCGTCGTCCAGGGCTGGAATGACGCCGAACGCGGCGTGGAAGTGATGCGCGCCGAATCCGAAGGCCGCGCGACGTTCCTGGTTCACCCCGAGGCAGACGCCGTGGTGCCGGCGGCTCCGGATCTGGCCAACGAACCCGCAATTGCCGGAACTCTGCGCGATGCCATTCGCCTCTCGAATGGTTTTGCGGCCGCCCCGCAGGGCTTGCTTCCGCGCTTGGCCCGCTGCTTCCTGGTTTCCGAACGTTCGGAAGCCTCACGCCTCGCGGCATCGCATCCTGATTGCTACTTCCTTCTGCCCGACGGCGCCAGCTATCACGGCCACACTGTAACCGGCGGCAAGAAGAGCTCCGGCGGCCCGTTGGCTCTCAAGCGCGAACTGCGTGAACTGACCAACGTCGTCGAGCAGCGTGAGCGTGAAATGGACGAGCTGACCGGCCAGTTGGAAGCGCTGGAGCGTTCCGTCGCCGAACTGACCCAGGAACTCGAACAAGTCCGCACGCAACAACAGGCGCAGGAAAAAGACGCGCTGGCTCTCGATCACGAACAGCGCAAACTTTCCGACGAGTTCTCCCGCACAAACGCGCGCCTTTCCACGGCGCGCATGGAACTGGAGCGCCTCACCAAACGCGACCAGGAATCCCGCGCGCAACGGGAACAGAAGCACGTGTTGCTCAGTGAAAAAGAGCAAGCCCGCTTCAATCAGGACAAGGCCGTCGAAGCGGTTCGCAGCGAATTCGAAACGCTGCAGGTGCAGGCGCACTCCGTCAACGAAGAGTACACCGGATTGCGCGCCGCCCTCGCCGGTCTGGAAGAGCGCGTCCGCGCCGAAAAGACCGCCGCCGCCCGCATGGAGATGCAGGTCCGCCTGCTGGCCACGCGCAAGGAAAACCTGGTGCGCGATCTGGAACGCATGGGCACCGACCGCGCCCGCTTACTCGCCGATAACATCACGCTCGATCAGCGCGCGCAGGAACTGGCCGTCGAAACTGGTCAGGCAGTCGCCTTGGTGGAACAGCTTTCCTCCGAGGAAGCGAATGGCCGCGCAACGCTGGCCGCGCTCGACGAATCGCTCCGCTCGCTGCGCATCGAAGTACAGTCGCTACAGGAGCAGCGTTCTCAGATTGAACTGGAACTGGTCCGCCGTCAGGCTGATCTGAAATACCTGGACGAAACCAGCCATAAGGAACTGGGCATCGCGGCTGCGGAAGTTGCCGCCGAGCAGGAAGCGGCAGCTGAACAAGCCCTCGCCGAGGGCGGGGAAGCTCCCGCTGCCGTCAGCTTCGAAGAAACCGAGCAGCGGTACCTGGAAGTGCGCGCGCGCATCGAAGCGCTGGGTCCGGTGAATCCGCAGGCGCTTGAAGAGTATCAGGAATCGCAGCAGCGCTATGAGTTCCTGAACACGCAGCGCCAGGACTTGCTCGATTCCATCCGCGACACGGAAAAGGCGATTCAGGAACTCGACACCGAATCGCGCCGCCGGTTCAAGGACGCCTTCGAGGCGATTAACGAAAACTTCAAGCACATGTTCAAGACGCTCTTCGGCGGCGGCCAGGGCGAGATGCGCCTGACCGACGAAGCGAACCTCGCCGAAAGCGGCATCGATATCCTCGCTTCGCCCCCGGGCAAGAAGCTGCAGCACGTCGCGCTGCTCTCGGGCGGTGAGAAATCGCTGACGGCGATGGCGCTGTTGATGGCGATCTTCCGCTACACGCCCAGCCCGTTCTGTATCCTGGACGAAGTGGACGCCCCGCTCGACGAACCGAACATCCAGCGCCTGACGCGCTTGATCAAGGAGATGTCGGCCGATACGCAGTTCGTCGTCATCACGCACGCCAAGCGCACCATGGAAGCCGCGCAGGCGCTCTACGGAGTCACCATGCAGGAGCCCGGTGTTTCCAAGCTGGTCAGCGTGAAGTTTGACGCTATGCCGATGGCTCCACCGCCGCCGAGTTCCACCATGGCGATGGCCACCGTCTAAGCTTATTGAGTTTCCCCCGGAAGAAGGTTCCCCCGGTCGGATTTACGGATCTACCAGATGTAATCCTTCACCTCCTGCGCGTCGGACTTCTCGTTCGGCGCGCAGTTTTTTCTTTGGTGGTTCCTTCCCGATCAAGTTTTAAGCCCGGACGGGTCGATCCGCGCCTCTTCCTGCTTGCCGTAGAAATCGTCCCGTAAAGTCGCCACCATCTGCGCCGTTTCGGTGGCGTCGAAGCCGCAGCCTTCGAGCGCCTGGCGAACCATCTGGATGCCCCCTTCGAACTCGGGCTGAATCGCGTAGGTCGCGCCGATAGTTTTCAGTCGAGCCACATCCTCCTCCCGCGCCGCGCGCGCAATGATCGGCAGCGACGGATTCAAGCGGTGCGCCTGATGAATGCACAACTCCACTGTCCCGCGATCCGGCACCGCCACCACCAGCAGCCGCGCATATTGGACTCCCGCCGCGTGCAGCACTTCCGCGCGGGTGGCATCGCCCCAGATGCCGCGCAGTCCGGCGGCGGCAGTGTCGAGATACGTCGGGTGGTGCAGCTCAATCACTGTGGCCGCAACCCCGCTGTGCTGCAGCACCTTGCTTACGGCGCGTCCTCCACGGCCAAAACCCGCGATAACGATGTGATCGTGCAGCGGCTCCTCGTGGATTTCCACTGCATCGTCCACGTCTTCGCGCTTGCGCCACGAGCGCCACCTGCGCTCCATCGGCGCGGCGAAGTTCGAAACCAGCGGCGAGAGCGCCATGGTCAGCACGGTGCAGGCCAGCGCCAAATTGTAGGTGTCACTTGAAATCGACTTGGAACTCAGTCCACTGCGTGCGAGCAGAAACGAGAACTCCCCGATTTGCGAAAGCCCCAGGCCGACCATCCACGGCGTCAGCTTCGTGTAGCCGAACAGAGCCGTGAGTCCGCCGGCGATAATCGCCTTGCCCGCGAAGATCAGGCACACAATCGCCGCGATGGGCCCAATGTGCGCCAGCGCGTAATGCGGATCGAACAACATACCCACAGTGACGAAAAACAACAGGCCGAAAACGTCGCGGAGCGGGGCAATGTCACTGAGCGCCTGATGGCTGAACTCCGATTCGCTCAAAATTAGCCCGGCAACGAAGGCCCCCAAGGCGAACGACAGTCCTGCGGCGTGTGCAGCGTAACCGATGCCGACTCCGGCGGCTACCACCGAAACCAAAAACAGTTCGCGCGAACCCCAGGTCACCACGCCCTTGAGGATGCGCGGCAGAAGCTTTGTGCCCAACAACACCATGGCCACCAGAAACGCCGCGGCAACGCCCATCGCGCGCAGCACGCGGGGTAATGCGCTCTCAGGCGATGCCAACTCGGGCAGAACGATCAGCATCGGCACCACCGCCAGATCCTGCATCACCAATAACCCGAGCATCACTCGGCTGGCCACGGTGCCGGTGGCCCGCGCCTCCGCAAGAATTTTGAGCACCACCATGGTGCTCGAAAGCGAAACCATCGCTCCCAGCCAAACCGCTTCGGTGAGTGGAATGCCGAAGAACTTCGATCCAGCCAATGCGCCCACGGTGGCAGTGATGACGATCTGCAGCGGCCCGCCGATGAGCGCCACCTTTTTTACCGGCTGCAAATCGCGCAGGGATATCTCCATGCCGAGCGAGAACAACAGCAAAGCAACACCAATCTCCGCCAATAGTTCGATGTCGTGAATCTGGGCAACGGTGGGACCCGCGGTGTGCGGACCCACAAGAACTCCCGCTGCGACGTACCCCACGAGCAGCGGCACCCGAAGCAGGCGCGCAAGGAGTCCGCCGAGAAAACCGGCGAGAACCACGAGAACGAAATCGGCGGCGATGCCCATGGGTGATGAGTATAGTTTAATCTGACGGGAGGTCGAAGCCAGCAAGAATCGGAAATACCGCCCGGCGGATGCTTTCCGATGGATCGATCGCGGCGGCAGTTTTAGAACCAAAGTACCGATAGTCCCAAAAGACGCGTTTGGAATAGTACGAATCCCCGTCGCGGACCTAGGAAATATCCCAGTCTTAGCGTTAGAAAGCGGGCGATATCCCTATTTCTCTTGCACTTAGCGGGGACTGTAGTCTATCATTGGATACAATGGTTTAGTCGGAGAAACTGTGACCAGACAACCCATTTACGTAAGCAAAAATCGACGGCAGGAACGCGGTGGCGCGATGGTGGAAGTCGCGTTGATGGCGCCGTGGATTTTCTTCCTATTCGTTGGCATTTTTGATTTCGGTTTCTACACCTATGCGGTGATCTCCACGGAAAATGCCGCCCGTTTTGCGGCGCAGCGAACCGCCGCGGATGAATTCTCGCTGACCGACGCCACTGCCTGCGATGCGGCGAAGCCAATGATGATTCGTCTTCCGAATTATCAGAGTTTCAATTCCGGATGCACGTCGCTGCCGCTGATTGTGCAGCAGGATACGCTTTGTTCCGCGAATACGCCGACAACCGTTCCCACGTCCAGTTGTTTGGGTGGAGCGAAGCCATCGAATCCCGCGCCGGCGGATTCGGCGAATGACAACACGTCTACGTCATCGCGCGTCACCGTTACGTACCAATCTATTCCTTTGATCCCGATACCTGGGGTTTTGACGAACCGCATTACCTTTGTGCGGCGCGCGGAAATGAGGGTTGTTTTGGAATGATACCCACAACTCCAGTGCGCGTTTCCCGGGACACCCGCAAGCGGAGCTTGGGGCAGTCCATCATCGAATTTACCTTCGTTGGTATTCCCATCATGTTCGTGCTGATTTCCATCTTCGAAATCTCGCGCGGCATGTGGTTGTACCAGACCCTTGTCTATTCGGCACAGGAGGGAACGCGGTTTGCTTCAGTGCACGGAATCAACTGTGTCAATAATCCGCCCAGCGTGAATAACAGCTGTTCGAAGAGCATTGCGCAAATCGCGCAGGTCATACGGGACGCGGGCGTCGGTTTGGACTTGGACCAGACCACGTTGCAGTTTGTTTCGAGCGCTGGAACCGTGACCTGTACACTCACCACGTGCGCGAGTCAGACAACCGGTTACTGGCCTCCGAGCCAGGCGAATCAGGTTGGATCCGTTATTCAGATCAATATCCAAACCACGTTCCGTTCGGCAATTGCTCTGTTGTGGCCCGGGGTGCGGGCGCAAACCTTTGGCACGGCGACGCTCCCGGCAAGTTCTCAAGAGCGAATTGTGTTTTAGTAGAAAACATTGCGAGGTTAAGTCATGAGTATCCGAGTGGGTAAAACATCCCGGAAACGAACAGGGGGCCAGGCGCTGGTGATGATCACCGTTGCCCTGTTGGCCATGACCGGCATGATGGGTCTTGCCATTGACATTGGCTGGTCTTTCTTCGTCAAACGTTCGGCACAGACGGCAGCGGATGGGGCGTCGGTGGCCGCGGTGCAGGAAGCCTACAAGCTGTTGACGTCAAACTCGCGTCCTATGTCGCCTGTGAGCTGCGGCAGCGACGCGGCCTGTCAAACCACGCCCGCCAATTGTTCATCGATCACCTCCGGAAATCTGTACAGCGCATGCCTATTTGCCGAGCGCAACGGATTTACCGACGGCGGCCAGAGCGGCCGTCAGCGTGTCACGGTGCAATCGAATGTGAAGAGCGGAGGGTTGCCTCCCACGGCTCCCGGCGTGAACGACGTCTCTTACTGGGTCACGGTGCGAACGACGCAGACCGTTCCGCAGTTGTTCTCCGGACTCCTGGGAAATACCAATGGCATCGTGAGTTCGATTTCCACGGCGGCAATCGCCAGCATGGTGGAACCGAATTCGTTCATCGGCCTGAACCGTGAGCGGGATTGCACGCGGGGTTCGGACGGCGACCGTGAAAACTGCGGCGTGAACGTGAATCTTCCGGGACCCGGCGTTGGCTGCGATGCGGGCACCAGCACCAGCCGCAGTGCCAGTTTGTGCGCCCCCGGCGGAGCGTTGCTCTCCTCCACCTGCCACGGTGGCAATAACGGCTACTCCGGCAGCGATTGCCAGAATCAAGGTTCCAATCGCCGCACCTACGATGCCTACGCCAGAATCTACGCTCCGGGATCCCAGATACGAGGGGCAGGGCACTGGAGTAGCAGTTCTACCTTTAATCCGGCGCCGGCCCTGAATCAGGGTGGACCGCAGTTTCTCGATCCCACGCGTGGCCAGAACCAGCCTCCGCTGGCGGCCAGTTCGGCGATCAAAGGTTGCCCGGTTCCACATAGTTCGAACAGCGCTCCGACGTTGGGAAGCGGCAGCGGCACGACATACCTCGGCCCGTATCAGTATTATTCCGTGGATAGCAATGGACGTCCGGACGGCAGGAAGATCCAGTTGCGCGGCGACGTAGTCTTCACCTCTAGCCCTCCCAGCGGAGACGGTTGCCCGAACGGCAGCCCCACCAACGCCGGTGCGTCTCAGTCTGGCAATTCCTTCCCGATGTATCTGTTCTGGGGTGGTTTGGATGTGAACTCCACCGGTGGAAGCGGGAATGCGGATGTGACGTTCGGCGCGGGCCAGTATGTAATGGCGGGTGTGCGCTCGAATAGCAGCTCCAGTTGCTCCTCCTCTTGTGTTTTTTCGGCGACAGGAGCGGAGATGACAGGGAACTCCTCCACCGGAACGATGTTTGTTTTCACGGACGGAAACTATAACGGCGCACTGGCGACGCAGCGTAGCATCCCAGGAAGTTCCGGGTATGACCTGGCTTCTCTGAAGCAAGGTTATGTATCGATCACCGGCGGCGATGTCGACCTGAGTGGTGTGAACAACGATAACCTGCCCAGCGGGACGAACCTTGGCAGCTACGGTGGCATGCTGTTCTGGCAGGATCGCCGGAATTCAACGGTCACCAATGATGCCGCCACGGGAAACACCACGTCGACGAATGAACCGCCGAGCAGTCATAACGCTTCCGATTATTCTCCGAAGATCATCCTCGGATCCAGTTCCACCAGCGGTGAGCACGATCATGATGACCATGATCACGACAACAATCACAACGATACGGCCTTGCGCTTAAGCGGTGTGATTTACCAGCCGCGCGGCGCGTGGTTGCAGGTGCAGCCAGGCACCCATATCGGCCGCGAACATCATTCGGGTGGCCCGGGCACGACGCGCCTGCGGCTGCAGCTGATTACGGGAGCGGTTATTGCGGGCGATACCTCCGATCACCACTATCACGGCGATGATGATGACGACGATCATGATGCCAATGCATCTCTGATTCTGGATCCGGTAACGAATCCGCTGATTCGCTACACGGTGACGATGCTGCAGTAATCCGTCAATACCTTACGAACAAGAAGCGCGACCTTCGGGCCGCGCTTTTACTTTTGCTATCTACCAGAGGTAATCTTTCGCGTCATTGCGCCTCGCGTAGCTATCCAGCACGTGTACCACACGCAGCTTCTTCAGCTTTGCCGGTGATAGTTGCCCGATTGGCACGTACAGGATCTTACGATTCAGGTGATTCGCAATCGACCGGAAAATTGTTCGCGGCGGCTTGGCGGCCACGTATACTACGAACTTTTCCGTCGAATAATCGAGCGCGGCCATCAGCAGGCGCTCGGATTTCGATTCGGCAAAGGCGTAATCCGGATCGTTCCACACGTCGTACATGCGCCGCGGCGGCAGCGTCATCAGCAGGCCGCCATACTCGGCGCGTCCGATGCCCGGACCCACAAGGTTATCGAACGGCTGTGTAGAGTAATACGCCATGTCCGATTCGTTCTGATGTTCGCCGAGCCATGTGGTCAGGTACGTGTAGCGGTCCTCGTTATCTTCGTCGAAGATGACGACAACCGAGCCCACTTCGCCCGCCAGCCGGTCCGCCTTGCGGACAAAGATTTTCTTCCTGTGCCAATTGCGGATGGTCTCGCGGATGTCAATGCCATCCAGGATCGACGTTGTGAACGGCTCCACGCGGACGCGCTCTTCCGAGAGAATCGACTTGGCCTTCTGCTTCAGAAATCGCCCGTACTCTTCAATGACGATATCTTCCGGCGGATATGAGCAAATCGATTCCCCTGATGTCTGCTGCGCCCACTCGCCCGGGAACTTCTCTTTCTTGCGCGGCTTGAGCCCGGCGGGCCGCAGGCGCTGCTTTGGCCGCGGCAAACGGCGGCGGATACGCAGGCGCTTCGTATTGATCCAAATCTCTCCGGCGCTTAAGCGAACCGTGTCGATCTCCGCCACCTCGTGTTGGGCGAGGTACCGGTTAGCCATTGACCATACTTCCCATCCGTAGTTGTCATCCACTACCGACCGCGCCGCAACGGCGAGATCGTACACGTTCGCAATCAAGTCGCCGCTGATGTGTGCGAGGTTCCGCGTATACCGCGCGATCATGCGGCGCTGCCAGTGGGCCATCGTCTCGCCCGTGCTGCCGTGATATTTTTCCTCGGCCTCCCGCAGCAGCGCCATTTGCACCTTTGGCCGGTCGAGCTGAATGTCGTTACTCAGATCGAGCCGGAAAAACTCGTAACGCTCCTGCAGGTACGGATACTCGATGGTGATCTCCGCCAAACAGTCAGGATGGGGATTCAGCAACTCCGGCTGATGGTTCTTGGCACGCGGCGGCGCACTTTGCGGAGCCTCCATTGCATCCAGCAGTGGGTCCAGCATATTCAGCGCCACGACAACGATTACCTCGGCCAGCGGGTCTGCGCCTTGCAGCTTCCACGCCATCGCGGACGCGTGCGCGGTGACCTCGTCCGTCCGCATCTGCGGATACACACGATACGCTTCGATGAACTTATCCACGCCAATGCGCGTGATGGAGTAGGTGTCCGGATACGTGTCCGGCAAATGGGGACGCTCCAGGGAATCGGGCTCGAGAAAAATGACCTGCGCGCCGATTTCCTCCGCCGTTCGGACCGCTTCAACAAAGGGGTCGCATGGCTCCACGGGAACATAGATGGCGCGCGCGTCCTCGTCGTCATGTTTGCCTGGACTGGAAGGCGGTTCGTCGAGGTACAGAATGACGGAAAGTTCCGGCAAACGCGCCAATGCCCGCCGGTACGCTTTCTCCAGAAACTGGGGCAGTTCCACGGCCACGACTCGCGGCTTTTGTTCCAGCAGCGTTTTCCGAAGCGCGATGGCGAACTCCAGGCGGCCGGGAACTACCGGGAAGTAGCGGAAGCGCCCGCGCGTGAGCGAGCCCGACTTGATCTCAGCTTCGAGAGACATAGCGCAGTGCCTCTTCGCCAAGAGTCTGCACAATGGCGGCCCGCAGCGCCTGGCCTTCGGTCATGGAATCGTCTGAGTGCGCCAGCTTCATTGCGTAGCGCGCGATGTTAATGCCATCGCGGACCGTGTAGCGTTCGTCGGCTGCATGCGCCTGCTGCAGGAAATCGGTGACGTAGCTCAGCATGTAATCGTCGCCAAAAGGCAGGTTCTCGCGAAGGATCGCCAACTCTTCTTGCCTTTCTGGAAAATCCAGCAGGATCTGCGGCTGCAGGCGGGAGTGGATATACTCCGGCAGATCGAACGTGCTCGCGTCGTCATTCATGGTGGCGACGATGCGGAACAGAGGATGTGCTTTGATCTTGATACCGGCAACGATGGATTCCACATAGCGGCGGTTATCGAGCAGCGGAGCGAGGCTGGCCCAGCTCTTTTCGCTCATGCGATTGCCTTCGTCGAGAATCGCGATGCCGCCGCGCAGCATGGCGGTCACCAGCGGTGAAGCCACATAACGAAGCCGGGCTTCTCCTTCGATCACGGGCGTCACCAGCAGGTCTTCCGGCCGCGTATCGACGGTGGCTTGCATAATGTACACTTCACGCCCGAGTCTTTGCGCCGCCGCATAGGCGAGCGTCGTCTTCCCCACGCCGGGTTTACCCAACAATCGAGGGTTCATCGGAGTGTCTTGCGCGTCGATCACCAGCCAAGCGGCCAACAATTGGCGCATCGCTTCTTCCTGTCCCACCCAGGTGACGGAAAGCTGGTCAGGGTGCGCCAGATGGAGTGGTACGCCTTCAATTTCCACGATCATGTTTCTTCAATGTAGCAAACGGGGTTAGACAATCCGCAGTCGGAAGCAGGCTCCCGTATGTTAGACCCAGGTATAGACTATCCGTCTATAAGCGCCATCGCGCAATGCGCAAACTTCTTGTGACGTTGGATCTCTATCCAACGAGACAGATAGGGGGAGGCGTTCATTTCGAAGCGGGCGTCAAAGAAGTGTGGCTGGTGGATCCTGAAATTCAGGAAGTGGAGGTGTGGACCGGCCTTTCGCTACTGGAGCGGCCATTGACGGCGGCGGATATTCTACGCTCGGCTTTGCTGCCGGGTTTGAACTCCCGCTCACCGATCTTTTCGCTGGATTCCCACAGCTACTTGCGCCCATTCGCCATCGCATGCAGGTGCGTGCGGCAGCATTCGGGCACTTCGCTGCTGAGCAATTCCATGGCATAGGCAAGCTTGTCGAGAAAGCCTGCCTGCGCGGGCACAGTCATCTGATTGGGATGCGCGCTCCACGCTTTAGCGATCTTCTCATCGATCGTTCGCGCCTGACGAACACTCTCGTTTCGGATGGAGTTTTTCTCGTACCCACGAGCGAGCGCGGGAACTTCCACGTGAATTACCGCGGCGTACCGCGCCAGTTCTTTCTCATAATCAATTTCAAACTCGCGAAGGAAATCCTGATTCGATCCCGGCCAATACGCCAATCCGTCGAGGGTGCCGCGATCGCACAGCACCACTGCGGTATTTCCGTTCGAAGTGACCACTCGTTCCAGTTCGCGCTGTACATGATAAATCGCGCGTTGAGCGGAGCGCCTCGCGCGAGGGGTATCAATACGCGGGAAGCCCCCGCCGAAAACGATACTGGCGGATTCCGGCAGCAGGGCCACGTGCTGGCAAAAGTATCGCCGGGCCATTTCCAGGATCGCCGTCTTGCCGCCGCCAGGACCGCCGGTGAGCACAACCAATTTCGTTTCGTGCCGTTTCACCGTGCATTTGCAGATATGAGAGCCAGTCGAAAAGTGATTTCCCACGTTCTTAGAGTACGCGGAAAGAGATAGCGAAGACACTACCCTTTAGCCATCACTCGATGTAAAATTTCTAATGGTTCGTTTCGAAGGAATCCCGGAGGCACTGTGAAATATTTCCTTTTCATCACCGTCACCATTGCTTTGTCCTGCACCCCGCTCGCCGCGCAAGGCCGTGGCAAGCAGCCGGCCAAGCCTCTGCCGGAGGGACCGGGTAAGGCCATCATTGAGAACGCCTGCACGTCCTGCCATCCGGCTTCGATGATCACAAATACCGGCCACACGGCGGAAGACTGGCGGTTGGTGATGGAGCGCATGATCGCCGCCGGCGCCGATATCCCCACGAATCAAGTGGCGCCCGTGGTGGAGTACCTCGCGAAGAGTTTTCCCGAGGGCGACGTACCTTCTGCCGTCATCCTTCCTGGCCCGGCGAAGATCAGCTTCAAGGAATTTAAGGTGCCCACCGTCGGCGCCCGTCCACACGATCCTCTCTCCACGCGCGATGGCTACCTTTGGTACACCGGGCAATACGGGAACGTGATCGGACGTGTCAATACCAAGACGGGCGAGATCAAGGAATTCCATCCGCCCACGCCGCGCTCCGGACCGCATGGATTCGCTGAAGATAAGGACGGCAAGATCTGGTTTACTGCAAATTCCAAAGGCTACATCGGCACGCTCGATCCAAAGACCGGCGAGTTCAGCGAGCACAAGCTTCCGCCCGAAGTTCGTGATCCGCACACGCCCATCTTTGACCGTGACGGCATGTACTGGTTCACCGCCCAGAATTCGAACAAGATCGCGCGCCTTGATCCAAAGACGGGCGACGTGAAAGTGGTGGATTCGCCCACGCCCCGCTCGAATCCCTATGGCATGGTGCTCGATTCGAAAAACAATCCTTGGTACTGCGAATTCAACGCGCCGAAGATCGCCCGTGTCGATTCGAAGACCATGGCGATTCAAGAATTTACATTGCCGAATCCCGATTCGCGCCCGCGCCGCATCGCCATCACCGACGACGACATGATCTACTACGCCGACTATTCGCGTGGCTATCTTGGCCGCTTGAACACCAAGAATGGCGAAGTGACGGAGTGGCCGTCGCCTGGCGGCCCACGCTCACAGCCCTATGGCATCACGTTCCTCAACGGCATCATCTGGTATAGCGAAGCTGCCGTCAAGCCGAACACGATGGTCCGGTTCGATCCGAAAACGGAGAAATTTCAGACGTGGGCGATTCCCGCGGGCGGCGGGGTGGTGCGCAACATGGCGACAACGAAAGATGGCAACATCGTCATCGCGGAAAGCGCGGTGAACATTGTGGCGCTGGTGGAGATTGGAAAGTAGTCCCGTGGGAACGGAGTAGAACGCCGGTCTTACGACATCTTCAGCAGCAGTGCCGTAATGTTGTCCGGCCCGCCGCTATTGCGCGCCGCTTCAATTAATTGGCGGCATTTGTCCCGAAGGGAATCTTCGGTGGATAGTACGCGCACCATCTCCGGTTCGCTGGCCACGCCATGCAATCCGTCCGAGCACATCAGGATCTGCATGCCAGGGGTGTTCGGAATCGTGTACGTGTGTACGCGGAGCTGATCGGAAACGCCGATCGCCATCGTCAGCACGTGCCGCATCGGGTGATTCTTCAACGTTTCTTCGTCCAAGCCCAGGCGCCGTCCAACTTCGTTTACCCACGTCTGGTCGTCGGTCACCGTCTTAAAATCGCCATTGTGGTACGTGTACAAACGGCTGTCGCCTACGCTCGCGACAATCAAATCGTTGCCATTCTCCAGAGCCGCCACCAGAGTGGTACCCATGCCTTCCATCTCCGGATTCGATTCCGCGGCGGCAGACACTCGCAGGTTTGCTTCGTAGAAAGCGCTCTCTAATGCGTCGCGATCGCGCGGCTTCGGGGTGACTTCCATCACCTCACGCACGGTATCGGCAGCCAAGCGCGAAGCGTGTTCACCGGCTTGCGCGCCGCCCATACCATCCGCAACAACGTAAAGCCCAAGTGATGGCACAACCAGGAAATAGTCCTCGTTGTTGGCTCGCACGCACCCCGGATCGGAAGCACCAAATGACTCGATCATCAGTTTCTCGATTATAGCGAGGCGAGGGTGCCTTTTGTCGAGGGGGGAATTCGCGGTCGGAGTTTCGAATTCAACAACTTAGTCCCGGTTACTTCGAGGGACCATTCGCCACCGGCGGTGCAACCAGTGATTTCAACTGTAGATACGCGCGTTCTTCGTAGTTTGTTTTGACGCGCTCCAGCGCCTCCAAACGCGCATCGCCGGGCCGCGGCCCTTGTTTGCGAAGGCACATGCCAAGCAGTAGCGTCGCGCTTTGATCGTCGGGCTGCCGGTCGAGCACGGCGCGGAAGCGGTCGGCCGCATTCGAGAAATCGCCGCTGCGCCAGAGTGCGTAGCCCAAGTTGAAGTGGTAGACCGGGTCGGAGGGGTCGCCCGAAAGCGCGGCGCGAAACGATTCGGCTGCGCCCGGCACCCCTCTGCGGCTTTGCGCGGCGCCCAAATTGTTCAACACCTCGCCCAGCGGGACCGCATCGGCAACAATCTGAAACGCCTTCTGCGCGCCTGCGTAATCGGAGGATTGAAACTGCGCCAATCCCAAAAGGAATGTCGCTTCACGGAAGTGCGGGTCGTCCGGCGGCAACTTCTGCAGCCAATCCGCCGCTTGCCGGTATTCCTTCCGCGCGAAGTGAATTTTTCCCAACGCCAGATTCGCGTGCGAGAACTTTGCGTCGATGCGCGTTGCCTGCAGCAGGAAGCGTTCTTTGTCCATCGCCGTGGTTGCCAGCAGGCCGCGAATGTAGCTTTCTTCCGCGTCCAAACGAACCGTCGCTCGCAGAGATTGAAAACTCGATTCCTGAGGCGCCAGCTTCGGCACCACCAACGTCAGCACCCTCCACGCCACGTGCGCTTCGAGCGTCAGCAAATCATCCAGACTTCCTGTCTCGGTGAACTCAGAGCTGAGATGCAAATGACGGCGATCGATCACTCGCCCCGTAATGCGCAATGTGCCGCGCATGGGGGTTGTGGGCACGGCCGACGTGAGTCCCGCCGCTGCTTGTGACGTCGCGGCAGGCGCACTCGTATCCACATCCGGAACAAACTGAAAGGTTCCGTAAAGCACGTGCTCGGCATCCAGGGCATCACCGATCTTGAGCGCCGATGCGTTTGTGAGCAAGGTCCGTGAACGTAGCCCTAGCCGTTGGCTTGCCTGGTCCACTTCCTCATGTTCAAACGTCAGAATCCCTTTTTCGCCCGCAACATCCCGCACCGTCTCGGCGATACTTTCGCCGATCCAATCCATGTTGGCTTGCCCTGTCTTTCCTGTTGTTCGATTCGCAAACGGCAGCGCCACCAATGTTTGTGCGCTCATGCTTTGGGCGGCAGCACAAACAACGGTACACAGCGCGGCCACACGAACGAAACGAAACTGGTTGCCGACAAACATGATGGAGGGGATACGTCTACCAGTGTAGCGTCCTGATTGCGCCGGACCTACTTCGCCGGAGCCTGTTCGAGCGACTCGAAGAACTCGTCCTGCATCCGCCCCGCTGCCGCGATCGCCGATGCCTCATCTCCAAATGCTTCGATCCAGCGCACCTCGGTTTCCCGCCGGAACCATGTGCGTTGGCGCTTGGCGTACTGCCGTGTTTGCAACTGCGTCGATGCAATCGCTTCGTCCGCGGTCATCGCGCCCCTCAAGTGAGCGATCGCCTGCTTGTAACCCAGCGACTCAAACGGCTTCTCGCCGCCGGTCAGACCATCCGCAAGCAGGGCGCGCACCTCATCGAGCAAGCCTCTTTCGAACATCTCCACAACGCGACGGTCCAAACGCCGATTGAGCGCCGCACGTTCCGGATCCAAGCCGATCTTGAGCGCGGAGTACCCTGCAAGTGGTTCCGCCGGTCCCGTCGCCGGTCTCGGGGCATTTGTCAGCAGCCGGATTTCCAGCGCCCGCATCGCCTTCTGCACATCGTTTGCATGAATCGCCGTCGCGGACTTTTCATCGAGGCGATAGAGGATCTTATGGAGGGATCCTGGCCTCTTTTGTTCGCGTGCCAACAGCCGCCCGCGCAAATCCTGGTCCCGATCGGGCAGGGAAGGCAAGCCATTCAGCAGCGCCCGCAGGTAAAAGCCTGTCCCGCCGACGACCACCGGCACCCGCCTGCGGCCTGTGATCTCCGCCAGAATCCTCCGTGCCTCGCGGGCATATTCACCGGCGGAGTAACTCAACTGGGGGGAGACCACGTCGAAGAGATGGTGAGGGATGCCGCGCCGCTCGGCTACGGGGGGTTTCGCCGTGCCGATATCGAAGCCGCGGTAGAGCTGAAGGGAGTCGCAATTGACAATTTCGCCGGAGCATCGCGCCGCCAGCTCCATCGCCAATGCGGACTTTCCCGAACCCGTCGAGCCCACGACAAAGATCACGGGACGCGCATCAAGTGCAATGCCGGAGACGGAATTAACGGAAGTAGGCACTCGAATCTATCGTAGCTGGCCGGCGCGACCGGCAGGTTTCGGAGCCGCGCCAAGCGCCAAGCCGGGGTTCGGGCACAAGCCGCTTCACCTGTCAGAACTTGTTGTTTTTAATCGGTATACTGTAAGTGCGAAAGGGAGCTCTATGCGGAAAGCTCTTGCTGTAACATTGCTGGGGGTAACGGGCGCCTACGGGCAGTCCCAGCCCGCGGGTGCGAAAGTCGACCACGCGTCATCGTATTACCACTACACGGTCGCGCACATGTATGCGGAACTGGCGAGCGCGTTTCGCAACCGTACGGATTACCTCAACCAGGCGGTCGATCACTACAAGGAAGCCATCAAGGCTGACCCCACGGCCTCGATGCTGAGTGAAGAGCTATCTGATCTCTACGTGCAGTCCGGCCGTTTGCGCGAGGCGCAGGCCGACGCGGAAGAAACGCTCAAGAAGAATCCGAACGATCTGAACGCGCACCGCCTATTGGCCCGCATCTTCACTCGCCTGGTGGGCGATGGCGGACGCGTGGACGAAGCCATGCTGCGCCGTGCCATTGATGAGTATCAGAAGGTCACCTCACTGGCCCCCCGCGACATCGACGCCCTGTTGATGCTGGCGCGCTTGCACAAGGCGAACGATAACTCCGTTGACGCGCAGAAGACATACGAGAAGGTGCTTTCCATTGATCCGGCCAACGAAGACGCCTTGACCGGCCTCGCACTTGTTTATTCCGATCTCGGCGACAACCGCAAGGCCGCCGAACTGCTCAAGACGCTCAGCGACAAGAATCCTTCGCCCCGCAGTCTGCATGCTTTGGCGCTTGCTTATGAACAGATGCGCGAATTCGATCAGGCCGCCAACGTTCTCCGCCGCGAACTGGAGTTGAATCCGCCCAACGAGCGCGATATCAAGCGGAATCTCGCGCAGGATCTGACACTCGCTCGCAAATACGAAGAAGCCCTCACCGTCTATCAGGAGCTGGCTGCCGACGATCCCGCCGATGCCACCGCGCATCTGCGCATTTCGCAGATCTACCGCCAGAAGCGCGACTTCGCCGCAGCCCGCATTGCTGGCGAAAAAGCAAAGGCGCTGGAGCCGAACTCCATTGAAGTCCGTTACAACGAAGTGAATATCCTCGAAGCGGAAGATCGCATCCCCGAGGCTATTCAGTCGCTCAAGGACATCATCCAAAGCACCACCAAGCGTAATTACAACCAGGGCGAACGCGCGTATCGCGTGGCGCTGCTCGAAAGACTGGCAACTCTGCAGAAATCGATGGATCAGACCGAAGCTGCTGTGGATACGTTCCGCCAGATGTCCGACGTCGATCCCTCGCTTGGCTCACGCGTCGCCGCCGAAGTGATCGACGCATACCGCTCCGGCAAGGAGTTCGCCAAGGCGCAGCAGGAATCCGAAGCGGCCGGAAGGAAGTATCCCGAAGACCGCCGCTTGCGCATGGTGCGCAATTCGCTGCTCGCCGAACTCGGCAAAGTGGATGACGCCGCCAATGACATGAAGAAGCTGATGGAAGGCAAAGGCGACGTCGAAACGTGGGTTGCCACCGCGCAGGTCTATGAAAAGGGCAAGCGCTGGAATGATATGGCCAAGGCTCTGGACGCCGCCGAAAAGCTTGCCGATAGCAATGAGGAGAAGGAAAATATCTGGTTCATGCGCGGCGCGATGTACGAACGGATGAACCGTATCGATCTTGCCGAGGTCGAATTCCGCAAAGTTTTGCGCGTGGACCCGGAAAGCGCCGGTGCGATGAACTATATCGGCTACATGCTGGCGGACCGCAATACGAGATTGCAGGAATCCTACGACATGATTACCGGTGCTTTGGATCGCGATCCGGGCAACGGCGCCTATCTCGATAGCCTCGGGTGGTCTCTCTTCCGGCTGGGACGCTATGAGGATGCCGAAAAAACGTTGAAGCGCGCGGTGGCGAAGACGCCCAAAGATCCCACAGTGCATCATCACCTTGCGGAGACGTTGATGAAGCTCGGCAAAGTGCGCGAAGCCGTCGCCGAGTGGCAAGCGTCCTTGCATGAATGGGACACAAGTTCGCCCGCCGAACTGCGTCCCGAAGAAGTCGCTGAAGTGAAGTCGAAGCTGGAAAACGCGAAAGTACGCCTGGCTCGCGAAGTCACTCCGGCAAACAACAACTAGGCCGGAACGCGCCAGCGGGTCGAACGGATATCGGCCAGCTCAGACAGCGCGCCCGCAGATGTTTCTTGGGGCGAGTGGGTGCCCGGCGCGTGGCTGCGGTACACTAGAACGAAAAAGGAGTCCGCTTAAACTCGTATGATGCGATCGTCGTTTGTTACCGCTTTTTTTGTGTGCGCCTTTGGCGTAGTGCTGGTCCCAGCGGCTTCGGCACAGACCAAAGTAGGAGTTATCGACCTGCAGCGCGCCGTCCTGGGAACCGCCGACATCAAGAAAGCGTCTGCTGAGTTGCAGGCGAAGTTCAAGCCTCGCCAGGATGAACTGGAGAAGATCCAGAAGGAAATGGCCGAAATTCAGGAGAAGCTGCAGAATCCGCAAACTCCGCCGGCGCAGGCTCAGGATTTGCAGTTGAGGGGCCAGCGCGATCAGCGTGAAGCACAGCGCCTGACCGAAGACTTGCAGGCGGATGTCGAGCGTGAACGCAACGATGTTTTGCGCCGCGCCGGACAGAGAATGAGCGATGTGGCCAAGAAATTGGCCGATCAGAAGGCGCTGGACGTTGTTGTGGATAGCTCCACCACCATCTTCTTTAAGCCCGCGCTCGACCTGACCGAAGAGGCGATTTCCGTTTACGATAAGACCTTTCCGGTGAAGTAGTTCGCCGTTAAAAGAGCGGCATGGCGGGATTTCTAGATCAATACGGTGTGGACGACGCTCGCAAAGAGCGTAAGGTCAAACGCCTTGTCTTTTCGATTGCCGCGGTTCTCCTTGTAGGAACCGCGGCTTTCTTTTTCTTCCGAAACTTTTCTGAAGAGCGTCTGGTGAAACGGTTCTTTTCGCTGCTCAAAGAACAGAAGTATCAGGACGCCTACGCACTTTGGGGCTGCACCCCGCAGACCCCGTGCCGCTACTACGGAGCCGATCGTTTCAACGAAGATTGGGGACCAGACGGCCTCTACAAAAATCCCGACGCACTCCAGTTAAAGGATGTCGACGCGTGTGGCGATGGTCCTCTGGGTGAAGCCGTTGTCTTTGGATACTCCTATCCGGGTACCGAAGACTTCGGTTTGCAGGTAGATCGCAAAACACGCTTCATAGGATTTGCGCCCTCCGCCCGTTGTCCCGGTAAGCATTTGGCCATCGGCGAGTTCTTGCGCTCGCGTTTCGGCATGGGCAGCGATAGCAAGTAAGTCGCGACTCTCCTGTTTTTCCCGCGTTATTGCAAGTGATCTGCGTGTGTCTGCGCCGCTATTGCAGCCCGTTTGCACCTGACGGCAAAAGGCGATGTCACTGTCCGGATAGTGACTATAAAACCCGAAAAAAATCGCGCGATAGATAACCAAATCTGTAAGGCTTTGGTCATTAAATCAATAGCGCGAAATGCAAGACAAGCACCCTTCTACTTCCCAATGGCTCGCTGAGCCGCTAGTGCTTATTAGAAAGTGTTCATTATCCCGCGGTCACTCGTCGACCCAACGCAGCCTGCGCATCGCTCTCCCCATGGGAGTGATGTTGTGTATTTTCGTCGCAGGATTGGGCGCACAGAGCAAGCTGAAGCTGGATACCGGCAAGGAGATCTTCCAGGCTGGCTGCGTGTCCTGTCACGGACCCGACGGCAAGGGGCAGACCGATAACATCGCCGGTTTTGAGAAGCCCGCGACGTTCCCGGATTTCTCGGATTGCCCCACGTCCACTCCTGAAGCGAATTTGCAATGGAAATCGATCATTACCAACGGCGGCACGGCGCGCGGGTTCTCAGAGATCATGCCTTCGTTCAAAGATCAGTTGACGCCGGACCAAATCGATAAAGTGGTTGGTTACCTGCGCAGCCTGTGCACGGAGCCGAAGTGGCCCATCGGCAACTTCAACCTGCCGCGTCCGTTGATCACAGAAAAGGCCTTCCCTGAAAACGAAACCGTGCTGACCACCAGCATCGATAAGACGTCGGGCGAAGTAGTGCAGGAACTGGTGTTCGAAAAGCGCTTCGGCGCGCGCACGAACTTTGAAACGCGTATTCCGCTGACGTTTGTGCGGAACAGTTTTGGAACATGGAACGGCGGCGTAGGAGATGTGAGCGCGGAAGTGAAACGGGTGCTGTTTGCGAATCCGAAGAGCGGTTCGATGTTGAGCGCCTCGGGCGAAGTGAATTTCTCCACGGGCAATGCGCAGAACGGAACGGGCTCCGGTGTGACGATTTTGGAGCCATACCTCGCTTACGCGCAAATTTTGCCGCGCAGCAGCTTTTTGCAGTTTCAAACGGGTGTGGAAATACCCACGCATCGCGATTCGGGAGTGGTGACCGCGGCGTTCTGGCGTACCGCGGTGGGCAAATCGTTCTATCAGGGCGGCGGACTCGGGCGAATGTGGACGCCGATGGTGGAAATGATTGCGGACCGCGATTACTTCACTGGATCGACAACGAATTGGAACGTGGTGCCGGAAATGCAGGTAACGCTGAGCAAGCGCCAGCATATCCGCGCCAATATTGGCTGGAGCATTCCGACGAACAACCGTTCGAGCCGGTCCTCAACATTGATGTTCTATCTGTTGTGGGATTGGTTTGACGGCGGATTACGGGACGGTTGGAAATAGGAAGGCGGCCACACATGAAAAAACGTTTGACGATCTCCATTTTGTCGATTGCCGCATTCGCCGCTATCGAGTTGACGCTTCCCCAGAGTGGGCAGAGCGCCGAGAAGGAAATAAAACCGGATCACTTCCAGACATCCGACCGGTGCGTCGCGTGCCACAACGGCATTTCGACATCGACTGGCGAAGACATTTCCATCGGCCTGGCTTGGCGCACCAGCATGATGGGCAACGCGGGCCGCGATCCGTATTGGATGGCGGGCGTGCGGCGCGAGCTGACCGATCATCCGATGGCCGACAAGCTGATTCAGGATGAATGCACTATTTGCCACATGCCGATGATGCGCTACGAATCGAAGCTGTCGGGCGCGGAAGGCCGCGTGTTCGACCATCTGCCGCCGGATCGGGGCAAGCCGCTCGATAAGATGTCGGACGACGGCGTTTCGTGCTCGGTGTGCCACCAGATTACGGGCGAAGGCCTAGGCACGCGCGCGAGCTTCGTGGGCGGATTCAAGATCGACGAAAAAACAAAGTACGGCGAGCGGCATGAGTATGGTCCCTATGAGATCGATAAAGGCCACACGACCATCATGCGGAGCTCCGTGAAATTTCAGCCGGACCAGAGCAAGGTGATTCAATCGTCTGAGCTGTGCGCGACCTGCCACACGCTGATTACGTCGGCTCTCGATAACACGGGCAAGGTGATCGGCGAGCTGCCCGAGCAGGTTCCGTATCAGGAGTGGGTGCACAGCGCCTACAAGGAAACCAAGAGCTGCCAGAACTGCCACATGCCGGTGGTGAAGGAAGATGTGCCGATCACTTCGGTGTTCGGCGAGCCGCGCAGCGGTTTTTCGCGCCACACGTTTGTGGGCGGCAACTTCTTTATGCAGCGGCTGCTGAGCAAGTTCCGCAATGAGCTCTCGGTGCCGGTGCCTCCGAACGATATGGAAGCGGCGGCGAACCGCACGGTGCAGCATCTGCAATCAGAAGCAGCGAAGGTCGTGATCAAAGACGTGCAGGTGCGTGACGGCCGCGTGAATGCGGAGATCGCGGTGGAGAATCTGGGAGGACACAAGCTGCCGACGGCGTATCCCTCGCGCCGCGTGTGGCTGCACGTGACGGTGAAGGATCGCAACGGCAAGGCGGTGTTTGAATCGGGCGCGCTGAAGGCGGATGGCTCGATTGAGGGCAACGATAACGATGCCGACGCGATGAAGTGGGAGCCGCATTACAACGAGATCACGCAGCCGGATCAGGTGCAGATTTACGAAGACATCATGGTGGGTCCGGATAGCAAGCCGACGACGGGATTGCTGACGGCGCTGCGCTTCATTAAGGACAACCGCCTGCTGCCGCTGGGCTTCGACAAACGCACGGCGGATGCGCAGATCGCTGTGCATGGTGAAGCTGAGAACGACGCTGATTTCACCGCGGGCGGCGATACTATTCGCTATTCCGTGGCGACGAACGGCGCGCAGGGTCCGTTCCAGGTGGAAGCCGAGGTTTGGTATCAGCCGATCGGCTATCGCTGGGCGATGAACCTGAAGAAGTACGACGCGATGGAGCCGAAGCGGTTCGTCGGCTATTACGAATCGAGTGCGTCAGGCTCGGGCGTGCGTCTGGCGCAGGCTTCGGCGGCACGGTAGACACGGGTGCGCTTGAGCGTAGTTATAGCTTTGTCGTTTTAGGGATGGGGGCAGAGTGATCTGCCCCTTTTCGTTTTGCTACGAAGTTTTCTGCGTTACTGCTTCTGGCCTGCTTATTAACCCCGCCATCCCTCTCACCCCCTTGCTGACGCGTGGGGCTCGTGTTCTTGGAAGCGCTTCCTGCGCGCTGTACGCTCGCTGCTCTCGGCTCATCGCTCTGGATTACGTTCATCGATGGTGACTCGAGTACTCATCAATGCGACGCGGCCGGTTTCCGGATGGCTGAACCCTGGCTCTTGACTATGGTTTAGCAGGGGGATTTCATGGTGGGCGCGGAGTTTTTGGGGAAGTGGTTGATTATAAAAGGAATTTAGGCCCTCGAAATTAGGTTGTCGGGCACTCAATGCAAAAGAGGATGATGCGAGCTGGATAACGCGCTGCGCTTCGGGTTCGAGAGTGTCAATCGGATGCTGGGTTCTTGTCTGGCGCTGGAGTCGATGCTATGGTCAATACCAAGTTGACTGCGGCCTCGACCGAGAAAAATGCGTCGACAAATTTTTCCTCATTGAAGTCCCGCGTGATTGGCAATCTCTTAAACAGGCCGACACTCTTGATTGGTGAGTCTAATCCGGTGTACCCGACACGCATGAGCGCGAGGAACAGCCGCATTACGCGCACTATTCCGTCAAGCCCGCCCTGCACCGTCGCGAGCCTCTTGTTATCATCTTCCGAAAAATTTATGTTTGCTCGTAGGTCAATATATTTCTGATCTTTTTCGTCTTGCGCTACCAGTATCGTCTTACCGTTGAGCGTGGCTTCGTAAAGGAACTTCGCTCCAGGAATAACCACTGTTTTTGTCGATGCGCCGATCTGATCCAGCCAAAATCTAATGCGGGGTTCTATGCTCGCAGGCATGACGCCGTAGAGTCTCCGAACCATTAGAAGACACATGAGAATGAGGGCCGCTCCTCCAAGTCCGTAAAGTATTGGATACAACAAAGGAGATTGCGTCCCTTTAAGCGCTGCCAATAAGAGGCCGCCGAGGATTACGATTCCGGACGATAGCCAATTCGTAATTAGCCCCTGGACAAGCCAGTTGTTTAACATTCTGGTAGCCTACCACAGCCTCTCTGCGCTGCAGCTGACGGCCAAGGTTGTCAGTTTCTTGCTCACTACCTTCAGTCCATTCTCGTGTGGAGCGTGATAACCTGAGGAATCGCTGAGACCATGCCGGTTCAGATCTTGCTTCAGGGGAAAATCGCGGGGATTGAAGATTTTCTTCTCGCGCCTTCCGAATCCGACCAAGCCGACCGCGTATTCGCGGGCCGATCCCATTGGATCAGTCTGCTGAGCGAGATTTTGCCTCGCGCGCTGCTGGCGGAGCACGGGCTTGCCAAGATTCTTTTGGGATCGAGCGGCGGCGGACAGTTTCTTGTTGTTCTGCCCGAAGAGGTCCGCACGTCAGCGGAAGCGTTCTTGGCGGCCGCATCGACGGAAATTGCCGCGCTGAGCGGCGGCTTGGTCCGTTTGGTGTGGGCCATCACCGAGAATCTGGGCGATTGGAGTGATGTTCGCAAGCGGCTTTCCGAAGAGATGCAGCGGCTGACCGGTGCTCCTGGGTGGATTACCGCGAACCCCGCCAGCCCGTTTGCCTCAGCCGGTGATGCCACCGAATATTTCGCTCACTTGGGTTGGAAGCTGCGAGATGCGCAGACGGCGGGATGGTCGCCGGAGACGCCGGGGCGTGTGTTGATCGGTGAAGGAAAACATTCGTGGGGCATCGCGGGCAGCGCGGCTTCGAACGCAGAGTCTGTTCCGTTTGCGCGCAACGCCGCTCCGAATGAAGCGGGTAGCGAGGCGGCGACAACGGCGGAGCTTGCCAAGCGCGCCGAGGGCATCACGACGTGGGGTGTGCTTCGCGGCGATGTGGATAGCTTCGGCACCCGGCTGCGGCGCTCGCAAACGATTGAGGAGCACATTCAGCTCTCCGTGATGTACAAACAGTTTTTCGCGGGCGAGCTGGAAGTGCTGTGTTCCATGCCCGAGTTCTGGCGCAAAGTAACGGTGATCCACGCGGGCGGCGACGATTTCGCGGTGTATGGCGCGTGGGATGCGTTGATTGCGCTCGCTCGCGAGATGCAGCGGTTGTTCCATCGTTTTGCGGAACTGAATTTGAAGGAATTGGCCGGTCCGGAAGGCAAGACGATTACGATGGCGTTCGCGCTGGCTCCGGCGGAGGACGCCTCGGTGGGTGCGGTGTTCGAAGAAGCCGGGCGGCGTTTGGAAGCCGCGAAATCCGCTGACAAAGATTGCATTTCCTTGCTGGGCCGGACACTCGAATGGAAGCAGTTTGCGGAAGCGGCAGACTTAAAAGATTTATTGATGCGGATGGTGGCGGATTTCGGATGTTCGCCGCAGTATCTGCGCGATCTGTGCGGGATTTACCGCGAGACACAGGCGAGGATGTCGAAGCGCCAGGCGCGCAAGAGCGGCGGCGAGAGGCCGTGGCGGTATCATCGGCGCATTCGCAGAATTTTGGCGGCGGCGCGTCCGCGAACGGGTCCGGCGCGCGGCGAGTATCAGAAGGCGCGAACGGCGCTGATTGCGGAATTAATTGGGCGCAGCGCGGTAACGGTGAAATTGCGTCCATCAGGGCGCGTGGCGCTGGAGTGGGCGCGGCTGGCGGCTGAGGCCTAACTGCACTCGGCGGGTTTTACGTAAAGTAAGGACAAAGGATTGAATTCGATGGCAGACGAAATCCAATCGGGATCGGGACCTGAGGCTACGGAAGTCACGGCCGAATCGGCTCCGACGGCAGAAGCTCCAAAACAGGACACTCCAAAGCCGGACGCGACTAAGCAGGGCGCGGCCAAGCCGGAAGGCCAGAAGGGCCGTGGCGAAGGACAGCAACAGCGTCAAGGCGGGAAGCCGCAGCAGCAAGGTCAGCGCCGCGAAGGCCGTCCACAGGGCGGCGAGAACCGTGGTGAACGACCGGCCGGTGATCGTGGACCGCGCGGCGAGCGTGGCCGTGATGACCGCCGGGGTGGCGAACGCGGAGGTGAGCGTGGTGGAGACCGGCGCGAAGGCCGTCCCGGTGGCGGTCGTCCGTTTGAATTGGCGCCCGATATCGAACTGGATCGCCTGATCTCCGATTCGTTGTACCTGGACAACCAAGCGCACACCGTTGTCGCCAGAATGCGGGATATGGATTCGGGCACCAAGAGCCAGTTGCGCCGTTTGTACAACGCGGTGCGACGCGCGGTGCGGGCTCCGGAGAGCGAGAAGCAGCACCAGTTCGTCATGCTGCGCGCGCGGCTGGCGTACACGATTGCTCGGCATTCGCTGCGCAGCCTGGATGCGCTGGAGCGCCTGCTGCTGCAGGTGACGCGCAAGAACGACGCGCGCGGCTATGAGCGCTTCAAAGATTTGTTTGAAGCGATCGTCGCGTACAACGAATAACGAATCAGGATGAGGTCCGTGACGGGTTCACGGCGAGGACACTATGAGCGCACATACCGCGGAAACGAAACTTCAATTGGCCGGCAAGCTGATTCTCTCCGGCGAGCTGCATTGCGAAACGGGCCTGCACATTGGCGCGGGCAAGGGGTCGCTGGAAATTGGCGGCGCGGATAATCCGGTTGTGAAAGACGCTTTCGGGCTGCCGTACATTCCAGGCAGTTCATTGCGCGGGCGGATTCGCTCGCTATTGGAGCAGGCATTGGGGCTGACGGTTCCCGGCGAACTCGTTTATTTGTCGAAGCGGCGCGGGCAGGAAGTGCGCATTCATCAAAGCGACCGTCCCGACGACGAAATTTGCCTGCTGTTCGGGCGCAATCCGGGGCGCATGGAGCGTATGGAAGGCGAGGCGCTGGATACGCGCGCGGCCACGCCGGCGCGGCTGACGGTGTACGATGCGCCGCTCGACGCCGATAGCATCACGGCCCAGATGCGCGAAAATCTCGACGACGAAATCACGGAAGTGAAGAGCGAGAACGCGATTGATCGCATCACCTCGCAGGCGAATCCTCGGACGCTGGAGCGTGTTCCGGCGGGCGCGCGGTTCCGTGTGCGCATGGTGCTGGACGTTCTTTGCGAAGAGGACAAAGCACTGGCGGCGCGTTTGATCGAAGGGCTGCGTTTACTGGAAGATGACGCTCTGGGCGGCGGCGGTTCCCGCGGCAGCGGACGCGTGCGCTTCGGCAATTTGAGTTTGACGTGGCGCAATCGCGCGTTTTACTCGTCGGGCGCCGCGGAAGCGGAACTGGCTTCGGCTGCCGATTTGGGCGCGGTGCAGGCGCTGGTGAATGACGGATCGTTCTCTGAAAAACTTTCGAGCTAGGGCATGGCGGATTTGGAAGAGCTAGAGAACGCGCAGGGCACGGACGCGAACAGCGCGCCGGCGGCGGAGTCTTCTCCACAAGAGGAGACGGTCGCGGCCGTGGAGGCGGCTGTCGAGGCGCCAGTGGAAGAGCCTGTGGAGGCTCCCGCGGAACCCGCTGAAGAAGTGGTGCCCGTGTCGATCGTGGACGAAGTGCTGGCGCGGATCGCCGATGAAGAAGCGCCTGCGCCTCCGACGGAGCCCGAAACCGAAGAGATTTCGGCATCGACGGGCGGCAGTCGCGCGATTCTGGTGCGCTTGCGTCCCACGGGGCCGTGGCGCATTGGTCCGGATTCGGGCGATCGCGACCGCGTCGACCGTGTGTATCACAGCGATTCGCTGTTTTCGGCGGTCTGTGGTGCGATGCTGCGCATGGGGTGGCTCGATGAATGGCTTGCGGCGACGGCAACAGCTTTGGGCGCTCCCGCGGTGCGCTTCAGTTCCTGTTTTCCATTTCATGCGAATACGTTGTATGTGATTCCTCCCAGGCACTTGTGGCCTCCGGCGGCGGGATCGTCGAAGGTGCGCTGGAAGGGCGCGACGTTTGTGCCGACCAGCGTGGTGGAAGCGTTGTTAGCGGGCGAGACTCCGCGCGAAGACGGATGGTTGATCGATAACGAATGCCTGGTGCCGGTGGGCGCGGGCGGCGGCCTGTTCCGCGCATCGGTGCGGTCGGGAGCCGCGGTGGATCGCGACGGAGTGGGCGTTGCCGCGCATTCGGCGGCGTGTTTGGAATTTACTCCGCAGAGCGGCTTGTGGTTTGTGATCAGCTTCGCGAGCGACGGCGCCCGCGAGCAATGGAGCGAGCGAGTGAAGGCGGCGGTGAGGCTGCTGGCGGATTCGGGATTCGGCGGAAAGCGCTCGCAAGGGTGGGGACACGCGGAGGCTCCGGAGTTCGTGGAAGGCTCGCTGCCGAATTTGGTTTTGAAAAAGCGCGCGCAGGATGGCGAGATGGCGCATTGGCTGTTGTCTTCGTATCATCCCGCAGATGGCGATGGCGTGGATTGGAATCGCGGCAATTACGCAATTGCGACGCGCCGCGGACGGGTCGAAAGCAGCGCGGGTTGGGGCGAGATGAAGAAACCGGCTCGCATGATTACTGAAGGATCTGTAGTGGTTTCGGCGGCGGCTCCGCAGGGGAGCGCGGCGAATGTGGCTCCGGAGAATTTCGCGCATCCGGTGTATCGCGCGGGTTTCGCGGTGAGTATTCCGGTGCCGCTAGCTCCGAAGGGGAAAGCGTCATGAAATACCGCGTGACGTGTTTGACGCCGACACTGGCGGGCGATGGGCAAAGGCTTGCGCCGATTGATTACATGATCTGGAAGGATCATGTGAACGTGCTCGATCAGCGAAGGATTTTCCGGCTGCTCTCCAAGGGGCCGCGCCTTGATGGGTATCTTGCGCAGTTGAAGAAAGCCGAAAAGCTGGATTTCGCCTCGTGGGGCGGATTTGCGCAAAACTACTCCGGACGGCGCATTCCGTTTGAGCATGCGAGTTCCATCCCTGTGTGGGAGCGCACGCACGCAGAGCACCTGTTCATTCCAACATTTGCATCATCAGCAACCGGTCCGTATTTGCCTGGGACGGTGATCAAAGGCGCGCTGCGGACGGGGTCCGTGTTTGACCGGTGGTCGGAGAAAACGCTTCAGGATTTGGCCGAACGAGCCGGGAATGAGCGCTTGCCTCGATACGCCGCCGTGAAGGCGGAGGAGTCGGTTTTAGGCAGCGCAGGGAATTCGCGCATGCGTCGAGTGGCGTTGGGCGATTCGAGCGCGGTGTCGCACGCCGGTATGAAGGTTTACCTGCTGCGCGTATCGACGATGGTGGCGCGCGGCAAAGATCCGGCGGGGGCTCAGAAGTTTGAGCTTGGATGGAAGTCCGTGCGCGGCAGTGTGGACGCGAAACGCATCGAGGAAAGCACCCCGACCTTCGCGGAGATGGCATCGCCGGGGACTTCGTTCGAAGGAGTCTGGAAAGAGAAATCGCATGGGGACCGTGCGAGTCTGTTTCACGCCTCAAACAAACACGCCGCGGCAATGATCGCCCGGCATCGCGATTACGCCAGGGGGGCGGGACTGGCCGCGCTGGATCAGACGCTGGCGGATTTGGAAACGAAGCTCGCGGGGATCAAGAGTGGCAACGCCTGCATGCTGTGTGTCGGGTGGGGCGGGGGATTGCTCGGTAAGGCTTCGTATTTGAATACCGACGACGAATCGTACCGGAAGATCGCCAGAAATCTGCCGTTTTATCAGCGGGCAATTCAGACGGGATTCCCCTTTCCGAAAACAAGGCGAGTGATTTTTGAAGGCAACCAACCGGCAAGTCTGCCGGGATGGGTGCTGCTGGAAGTTTCGGAGTAGCGAAGGCGGTCAGGGTAGAAGCGTTTCTCGGACGCCTTCGATGCCGATCATTTCCGTGTGTGCTACCTGGTGGCGCAACTCTTTCAAAGGTTGGTATTCCGGGTCGTCGAGGAATGCCCGAATTGCCCGGATGCCGGGGAAGCGGATGATGACCAGGCGGCTGGGGCGCCAATCGCCTTCGAACGCCTCCCAGGATCCTCCGCGGACGATGTACTCTCCGCCGTGGCGCGCGAGGATGGCCGGGACGCCGGCTTTGTATTCCTCGTAGGCCGTTGGGTCGCTCACTTCAATGTTGACCACCAGATACGCGTACATACAGTCCTAACTCCTTGTTTTTACTATTTTTACCACGCCGCCGCTAAGGTATCGGCTCATACAATTGCGTGTTACTATCGAAAAGGATATTTGTGGTGAATCCCGCTTCGGGCAAAGAATTGTTTTAAACAGAGAGGGAGTCACCCTCCAAGCGACCGCCGGATGGATGCAGGTGCATTGGAAAGCGGCTTGATCGTCTATGTATAACGCGTTTTTTGGATTTTCGGAGTCCCCGTTCAGCTTGAGCCCTGATCCTGCGTTTTTCTATCGCAGTGAGCAGCACGAAGAGGCCTTGGCGAATCTAGTTTATGGCGTGCAGGCTCGTAAAGGTTTTATTGTACTGACGGGCGAGGTGGGTACGGGCAAGACCACGATGCTCGAGTGCCTGCGCGACTATCTGGAGTCGCAATACATCGAATTTGCCTTCCTGTTTAACTCGCGGGTGAACCCCGAGCAGTTCTTCGAGATGATCGCCTACGACTTGAACCTATCGTGCGCACGTACATCGAAGACGGAAGTGCTGTTTGCGCTGAACCAACTGCTGGTGGAGCAAACGCAGCAGGGGCGGACGACGGTGTTGATCGTCGATGAAGCGCACAACCTGGAATGGGAAGTGCTGGAAGAGATCCGGCTGCTGGGTAATCTGGAAAACCGCAACGGCAAGTTGCTGCAGATTATTCTTGCGGGACAGCCCGAGTTCGACCGCAAGTTGGATGCGCCGAACCTTCGCCAGTTGAAGCAACGCGTTGTTCTACGTTGCAATTTGAATCCGTTCACCCTGCGCGATGCAGTGGAATATATGGAATCGCGCCTGGAGCATGCGGGTATGCCGAACCAAACGGTATTTCCCGAAGAACTCATGGCAGAGATCCACTTGCGGACGCAGGGCATTCCGCGCGTCATCAATGCGGCGTGCGACAACCTGTTGCTGACGGCGTTTGCCGCCGAGCAGAAGCAGTGCACCATTCCGATGCTCGACGAAGTTTGCCGTGACATGCGCCTGGAGTGGCCGGGAAGCCGCCGTCTGCAGCGCGTGGCGAACGAATCGTTCGATCGCGGTTCCTATTAAGAACGTTTCTGCAGTTGGAGCCGCGGAAACGATAGAATAGACCCTAGTGAGCCTTGAAAATACTACGGATTCGTCCGCGGGCGACTCGCAATCGCCAACTCCGGCCGCGCCGCCGGAAGCCGCTTCGAACGGACACCAGAATACCGAGACTGCCACTGTAACGGAGTCCGCGGAATCCGCGTCCGCAACGGCGGATGTTGCACCTGCGGATGTCCCGTCAGCCGTTGCCGCGGCCGCTTCCGGTGGCGATGACGCGCCTCGGGGAACCATCGCCGAGTGGACCGTCACCATTCTTCTGCTGCTGTTTCTAACGACGACGCTGGTTCAGGCGTATGTGATTCCCACCGGCTCCATGGAAGATACGTTGTTGATTGGCGATCACCTGTTGGTGGACAAGCTTGCGTTTGCTCCCTCCGGTCCCCTCAGCAAACATCTGCTGCCGTACACGGATGTGCAACGCGGCGACATCATTGTTTTCCGCTATCCGGTGGATATCCGCCAGACGTTTGTGAAGCGCGCCATCGGCGTGTCGGGTGACCGCATCCGCATCGTCAACAAGGAAGTATGGCGCAACGGGGTGAAGTTGGATGAGCCGTACAAGTATCACAAGAGCGATTACATCGATCCGTACCGCGACAATTTTCCAGGCGAACCCAACGTGATGGTGGACCGTGGCGCGATCAACATGTTGCAGGAACATGTGGTGAACGGCGAAGTAGTGGTGCCGCAGGGTACGGTGTTCGCGATGGGCGATAACCGCGATAATTCACTGGATAGCCGCTACTGGGGCTTTGTGCCGCGCGAGAACATCATCGGCAAGCCGCTGATTATTTACTGGTCTTACGACGCACCGACGGATCAACTGCAGGATCCTTCCATCGGCTTTGATCACGTGGTGGACGTGGCGAAAAACTTCTTCAGCAAGACGCGCTGGAACCGCACGTTCCAATTGATTCATCCCTACCGGGGAAATTAGTCCGCTGAGGAGAGCCTGAGCAACCGTGCGCGACTTCATCCATGAGTGGGCTCTGAATATTCTGATTCTGCTGTTCGGCACAACGCTGCTGGTGCAGGCGTTCATTGTGCCCACGGCGTCCATGGAATCGACGGTGCTCATTGGCGATCACATGCTGGTGGATAAGCTCTCGTACGCGCCTCCGGGGTCAATTGGGCGATTCCTGCTGCCGTACACGGAACCCAAGCGCGGCGACGTGATTGTGTTTCGCTATCCGCTCGACATTCGCCAAAACTACGTGAAACGCCTGATGGGCATGCCGGGGGATCGCATCCACATTCTGAACAAGGTGCTTTACGTGAACGGCAAGCCGCTGCAAGAGCCATACGCGCAGCATATTTTCCCGGACATGGAGCCGTATCGTGATGTGTTCCCTCTTGCTCCAGATGATGCGCTGCCGGTGATTTCGCGCAATGTTCCGCCCGAGCGCGCGCTGGACATGCTGTCTCACGTGCAAAACGGAGAACTGGTGGTGCCCGAGGGCCAGTATTTCGCGATGGGCGACAATCGCGATAACTCGCTGGACAGCCGCTACTGGGGCTTTGTGCCGCGCGATTACATCATTGGAAAGCCGCTGTTCATCTTCTGGTCCTACGATGCGCCCACCGAGGAACTGGTGGGCGATAACAGCAGCCATTACATCGATCTGTTGCAGAACTTTTTTTTCAAGACCCGCTGGAACCGTACGTTGAAGCTGGTTCGCGGGATTCCCATTAACTAATGAACCATCGTTACGGACTAATTTTGGCCGGCGGACGCGGGACGCGGTTTTGGCCGCGCAGCCGCCGCAGCCGCGCCAAGCAGGTACTGAATTTCTTTGGTGAGCGGACGCTGATTCAGCAGACTGTGGATCGCTTGAAACCGGTGTTGCCGCCCGAGCGTATTTGGGTGCTGACGAATCACCACCTGCGCGCGGAGATCGTCAAGCAATTGCCTGAGGTACCGAAGAGCCAGATTCTTGCGGAGCCGGTGCAGCGCAATACCGCTCCCGCGATTGGCCTGGCGGCGCAGATTATTCACTCGCTCGATCCGCAAGCGGTGATGGGTGTCTTTCCCGCGGATCATGTGATTGCGAAATCGGGTGCGTATGCGAAGTTGTTGACGCCCGCGTTCAACGCTGCCGCGGCTGGAAATATTGTGGTGTTGGGCATTCAGCCGCGCTGGGCGGAGACGGGCTACGGGTATATCGAATTTCCGAAGGGCGCTGCGCCGGTGCGCAAAGCCGTGCCGATTGTGCGCTTCCGCGAGAAGCCGGACGCGAAGACGGCGGAGAAGTTCGTGAAGGCGGGGAACTTCTATTGGAACGCGGGGATGTTCTTCTGGAAGACGCAGGTTCTGCTCGATGCGATGCGCGAGTGCCTGCCGAAGACGGCATCGCTACTTGCGAGCCTGCCGAAGTTCGGCAGCCGCAATTTCGCGCAAAAGCTGGAAGCGGTGTTCCCGCTGTGCGAGAACATTTCGATCGACTACGCGGTGCTGGAGCGAGCGAAAAACGTGGCCGGCATTGCGACGGGCGATATCGGATGGAATGACGTCGGTAGTTGGAACGCTGTGTACGAACTGCACAAGCGGGACGAAAACGGAAACGCACTGCGCGCGCCATCGATCATTGAGCAGAGCACGGGCAGTTACGTGGACGCCGACGGGAAGCTTGTGGCACTGCTGGGCGTGAAGGATCTGATCGTGGTGGATACGCCGGATGCGCTGCTGATCGCTGATCGCAGCAGGGCGCAGGAAGTGGGCGAGTTAGTGAAAAAGCTGGAGAAGCACGGGCGGCACGATCTGCTGTAACGCTGGCTTCTTTTTGCAGATGAAATGTAGAAAGGGCGGAGGCAATACTTCCGCCCTGTTTCTTTTTGCTTGCCGAGTTGGGTGCCTTGGCGCTGACCTGGTGCTCCGCCCCACCTGGCTCGCCCCGCCGTCAGCTAGTGGGCGGGGGATGCATCGGCGGGCGGTTTCGTTTTCTTGAAGACGCGGTTCAAGATGGTGATGGCTCGGTCGACGTCCTGCTCGGTGAGGACGTAGGGCGGCAGAGCGCGCAGCGTTGTTCCGTGCGTCACATTGATCAGCATGCCCTGTTCCATGCAATCGAGCACCACTTGCTTCGCGGAAAAGTCGAGCTCGGCTCCAATCATCAGGCCGACGCCCCGGACCTCCTTGATGAACGAGTACTTGCGCTGGAGCTCCGTCAGCTTCATGCGGAAGTAGCCGCCGACGTTCGAAATCTGCGGCAGCAGTTCGTCGAGAATCTCGAAGAATTCGATGCCGACGCGGCAGGCGAGCGGATTGCCGCCGAACGTGGTGCCGTGCGTGCCAGGGCCCATGATCTGGGAGATTCTTTCCGTGGTGGCGACCACGCCGAGCGGGATGCCGCAGCCCATGGGCTTCGCGGTCACCATGACATCGGGCATCACAACGGGATCGAGCAGTTGATAAGCAAAGTAGGTGCCGGTGCGGCCGACGCCGCATTGGATTTCGTCGAAGATGAGAACGGCGTCGAAGCGGTCTGCCAGCTCACGCGCCTTGCGGATGTACTCTTCGGTGAGCGGGAAGATGCCGCCTTCGCCTTGAACTAATTCGAGAATAATAGCGGCCGTGCGACGATTGACGGCTTGCTCAAGCGCGGTCACGTCGTTGCGCGGCACAAAATGCGCGCCGGGGACCAGCGGCTCGAACGGGCTGCGATAGGACTCCTGTCCCGTGATGGAGAGCGCACCCAGCGAGCGGCCGTGAAACGAATTATCGAGCGAAATGAGCTCATACTTGTCCGGCGAAACGCGCTTGCCGTGAGCCTTCGCCATCTTGAGCGCGGCTTCAATGCTCTCGGTTCCTGAGTTGCAGAAAAACACGCGCGGCAGGCCGCAAGCTTTGGACATACGCTCGGCGAACGGGCCGGTGTATTCGTGATGGTACAGGTTCGAGGTGTGGATGATTTTCCCCACCTGCTCGCGGAGAATCTTCGTCATGCGCGGGTGTGCGTAGCCCAGCGAATTCACGCCGATTCCCGAGATCAAATCGAGGTAGCGCTTGCCGCTGGTGTCGTAGACGTAGACACCTTTTCCTCGCTGCAGGACAACCGGATAACGCGCGTAGTTCTGCAGCAGGTATTGCTTTTCCAAATCAACAGGGGAAACTGCACTCGCGGTCGTCATGTAACTATCATAACGGCCACACGCCAGAACAGGCAGTGGAAAGCGCTATGTTATACTGACCTTCGTTCCGTGGCCTCTACTGTTGCTTCCTACATCGATCACACTTTACTGAAGCCCGAGGCGACCGCCTCCGATATCCGCAAGCTTTGCGCGGAGGCCCGTCAATATGGGTTTGCGAGCGTGTGCGTCAATCCATACTGGGTGCCGTTGGTTGCTTCTGAGTTGAAGGGAAGCGGCGTGAAGGTCTGTACCGTCGTAGGATTTCCTTTGGGCGCAACAACGACGGCGAGCAAGGTTGCCGAAACGATGGAAGCGATCCGTTCCGGCGCGACCGAGATCGACATGGTGCAGAACGTGGGCGAGCTTCGCGCAGGGAGTTTGGAAGCAGTAGAGGCCGACATTCGAGCCGTGGTGGATGCGGCGCACGCAGGGAAGGCCATCGTGAAGGTGATCATCGAAACCGCTCTGTTGTCGAAGGAACAGAAAGTTGCGTCCTGCATGACGGCAAAAGTGGCGGGAGCGGATTTCGTGAAAACGTCCACCGGTTTCAGCACTGCCGGAGCTACCACCGAAGATATCGCTTTGATGCGCG
>JBEBGM010000175.1:0-1532 GCA_040081455.1 Bryobacteraceae bacterium | reverse complement strand
TCTTAAAGGGTGGCACGAGGTCATCGATTGGGCGTTCGAACATTACGGCCGACGGGCCATTGCATTGAAAAGCCAAAGCGCGTATGGACGCCGGCTCGACTACGACAATGTGAGCTTGGAAGATGCGGCGCCCATTTTTGAAGCTCTGCTTAAAGACGAAAAATCTGTTTCGCTGGAACAGCTCAAGGCGTTGCAGGATCATCTGTTTCACTACGTCGTGCAGAAATCCATCGTGTACAAACTTCCGATTAAGCTGCATACCGGGTACTACGCCGGTTACGGTGGCATGCCACTCGAACGCGTCAAGGCAAACCTCAGCGATCTATGTCCTGTGCTGAAGCAATACCCGGATGCGCGATTTGTGTTGATGCATATTGCATATCCGTATCAGGACGAAGCGATCGCCATCGCGAAGCATTATCCGAACGTATACATCGATTTGTGCTGGGCGTGGATAATCAATCCCGCCGCGAGCGTACGGTTTACGAAAGAGTTTTTGACGGCGGTTCCGCACAACAAATTGTTGACATTCGGCGGCGATTATATCGTTGTGGAGTTGGTACCCGGACACGCGCGGATGGCGCGTAGGGGTATCGCGCAGGCCGTGAGCGAGTTGGTGTCCGAGGAGTGGATCGATGATCGCGAAGCGCCTGATCTAATTGATCGAATCATGCGCGGCAATGCGAACGAGTTGTTTCCATACGAGCGCGCGTTAAGTGCGTGGAAAAAAGCGTGAGCCTGCTGGAGATCCGATACTACTTGGGAAGTAACGCCGATTCGTTAACGGAAAATGCGAGGAATGGCGCTTGTTTTCCATCCGCGCCAAACGTGAACCGCGTAAAGACCCAGAGTTCGCCGGGCGAACGCTCGAGCACATACGGATAGGCAAGCTGGCCGCCGTCGTGGTGCGCAATGAGAACAGGCTTCGACCAGTGCTGGCCGTCGTCGTCCGAGAATGCGATGGACAGTTCCTCGCGGTGCCACGACGCGGGATTCTCCGCGGTGGAGCGGCCCGCAGATTTTTTCCACTCCCCTTTTCGTTCGGAGTTTAATCGGTTCCACACGAGCACCAATCGGCCGCTCTTCAACCGCGTCAACCACCCTGGTGCGCTGCTTGCGTCGATGCCGCTCGGCTCGATTGTACGCCAGTACAACCCGTCGTCGGAGTATGCGCGCCAGAACTGGTCGAGGTTGGTGCGAATTAGCATCATCAGGCGGCCGTCCTTCAGTTCGACCACCATCGGCTCGACTGCGCCGTCATGGTGGCCGCGTCCGCCGAGATCAATCCAGTTTCCCCGACGCCATGATTTTCCGGCATCACCCGATACGAACGAACAGACAACCCAGCGCTTTAGATCGGGGTCGAGATGTTCGACCACCGCTACGAGCCGGCCTTTGCTGGTTTGGATGAACCCCATGAAATCGGCGTTATAGCCGGCGATGAGTTGTTGATTGAATCGAGCGGGCACATCGCCTGTTTTGAAGGAGGCGGCCCGGCTGTGTTGAGCGGCGTTATGTGCCGGCAAATTCCC
>JBEBGM010000017.1:0-77003 GCA_040081455.1 Bryobacteraceae bacterium | reverse complement strand
CACCTACGCCGCGTCGTACGATCAGGCGGTGGCCAGCCTGGATGCCGCTAATTCCGCCGTCGCCGCGGCCGAGGCGGCGGTTGGGTCTGCAAAAGCGCAGAAGGAAGTTGCGCAGACCGCCCTCAATTCCGCAGAAGCGCAGGTGAAGCAAACGACAGCCACGCTGCAACAGGTGCAGTTGGATCTTTCGCACACGCTGATTCTGGCTCCCGTGGATGGCACCGTTGTATCGCGCAATATGGACGTCGGGCAAACCGTTGCCGCCTCTTTCCAAGCTCCAACGATTTTCCAGATCGCGCAAGACCTCACCAAGATGCAGGTGGATACGAACGTGGACGAATCCGACGTCGCTCCGATCCGCGTCGGGCAAAAGGCAATGTTCACGGTGGATGCCTACCCGGGCACGATGTTTCCTGGCGAGGTGACGCAGATCCGGCAAGCTCCGATGAGCGTGCAAAACGTGGTGACTTACAACGTGGTTGTTTCGCTCTCGAATGAAGATCGAAAACTCTTCCCTGGCATGACGGCGAACGTCCGCATCATGACCGGCGTGGCTTCGAACGCCGTCCGTCTGCCCGCGGCCGCGTTGCGGTTCCGGCCACCTGCCGGCGGCGTTTCGAACGACAAACAGGCGCAGATCAAGGCGGGCAGGAAGGACGGCGCCGCGCGAGCAGGTGGACCGCAAACCGTTTACTCGCTGGAGCAGGGGAGACTGAAGGCCGTGCCGGTGCAACTCGGTTTGAGCGATGGAAGTTTCAGTGAAGTAGTGAGTGGACTAGACGCAGGACAAACGGTGGTGACCGGCATGGAGGGGGCGAAGGTGACTTCGCCTGCAACGACGGCGCCAGCACCGGGAGGACGCAGGTTCGGATTTTGAGGAACAAGGAAGGAGGCGCGTTGTGGCCGAGTTGGTTCGGATTCGCGATCTCACCAAGCTCTACATCCTGGGCGACGTTTCCGTCCGCGCGCTCGATGGCGTCACCGCATCAATGGAGCGAGGCAGCTTTGTCGCCATCATGGGGCCTTCGGGCTCCGGGAAGTCCACCTTCATGAACATTCTTGGATGCCTGGATCATCCGACGTCGGGCGATTATTGGCTGGATGGCGAAGACGTCAGTAACCTGGACCGCGATCAGCTAGCCGATATTCGCAATCGTAAGGTGGGCTTTGTCTTTCAGCAATTCAATTTGCTGCCGCGAACCTCAGCTCTCGAAAATGTCGAATTGCCCTTGCTCTATAGCGCCGCTGGAGCCGATGTGGCGCATAGCAAGGCAATCAATGCGCTCAAGGCCGTGGGTCTCGCCGGCCGAGCCGATCATCATCCCAATCAACTTTCGGGCGGGCAGCAGCAGCGCGTTGCGATTGCCCGCAGCCTGGTCAACGATCCGCAACTCATTCTGGCCGATGAGCCGACGGGCGCGCTCGACTCCCGTACGAGTGTCGAGATCATGGCCATCTTCCAAAAGTTGAACCGCGAGCGGGGCATCAGCGTCATTGTGGTCACGCATGAGCCGGACATTGCCCGGTTTGCGGAACGGATCATTCATTTTAGAGACGGCAGGATCGTGGAGGATGAGCCCGTCCACGAACGCCGCGACGCCGAACAGGAGCTGCACGGGGAGGCGCTTGCGTCATGAACAAACAGGCGATGAAGAAGCTCCGCGCGAGCACGCATATTGCGTTTGCAGCGTTGCGTATCAATAAGCTGCGTTCGGCGCTCACGATGCTTGGCATCATCATTGGTGTTGCTGCAGTGATTGCGATGGTGGCGGTCGGCTCGGGCGCACAGGCGCGTATTCAGGAGCAAATCGCATCGATCGGCAGCAACATCGTTGTGGTTGTCTCCGGCAGCATTACAAGCTCGGGCATGCGAATGGGCGCGGGCATGGCACAAACGCTAACCGAGGACGATGCGAGAGCGATCGCCCGGGAATGCACCGCCGTGAGCGTCGCCGCTCCGGCCAGCCGTGGTGGAGCGCAAGTGGTTTACGGCAACAACAACTGGGGCACGCAGATCATGGGGACCACTCCTGATTTCCTCACGATTCGTGATTTGCAGATCGCGGAAGGCCAATCGTTCACTCCGGCGGATGTAGATTCCGCGGCGAAAGTGGCCCTGCTTGGCCAGACGGTGGTCGAAAACCTGTTCGGCGGCGAGGATCCCATCGGTAAAGTGATTCGCATCAAGAAGGTTCCGTTCAAGGTAGTCGGCACGATGGTGTCGAAGGGACAATCGCCCACCGGACAGGATCAGGACGACGTGATCGTGGTGCCCATCACCACGGCGAAGAAGAAGGTCATTGGCGCGAGCCAGGCGAACGCAGCGTCGGTCGGCACCATCATGGTGCAGGCGCGCGAGGGGATGACCGCCGATGCGACGGAGCAAATGACGGCGTTGCTGCGGCAGAGGCATCACATTCAGTCGTTCCAGGAAGACGACTTCAGCATCCGCGACATGACGGAGGTCTTCAAGGCGCAGGAAACATCCGCCCGAGTGATGTCGATCTTGCTCGCGGCCATTGCCTCGGTATCGTTGCTGGTGGGCGGCATCGGCATCATGAACATCATGCTGGTGTCGGTGACCGAGCGCACCAAGGAAATCGGCCTGAGGCAGGCTGTGGGAGCGAAAACGAAAGACATACTTTCGCAATTTTTGGTGGAGGCGGTGACTCTCTCGGTTTCCGGAGGCGCCATCGGCATCCTGGTTGGCCTAACCGTAAGCGCGCTGATTTCCTATTTCGCCGGTTGGACCACCGTGATCAGCGGCGGAGCGATTCTGCTCGCATTCCTGTTCTCGGCGCTGGTCGGAGTGTCGTTCGGTTTTTATCCCGCGCGAAAGGCCGCGTACATGGACCCGATTCAGGCGCTGCACTACGAGTGACGGCCGGTTTGACGCGTGCTATGCGGTCTTCCGCTCCGCAAGTAACGCTTTGCGCCCATTCGCTCCCGGATCCTGCGTGATCCTGGACTCCACATCGAGCACCATCGTCTCGCGCTTTGCCGTGTCGTATGCCGGCCACTTCGGCAGGCCGGAGTGATTTGGATTTCCAGTTCGCGCGAAGTTGGCCCACGCTAGGCTTACCTTATCGGCGAGTGCGTAGCGCTCCTTGCCGTCGCCGGTCATGATCTTGCATTCGTCGACGTTCTGGAAGACGAACGGCACTTCGATGCAGTGGAACGCCTTCAGTTTGCCCTCGCGCACGGGGGACTTCCAATTGAAGTAATACATGTACACCGGCGCTTTGCCTTGTTCGAACTTGCGCTCGGCCTCGGTGATCACGCCTTGGCGGCTGCCGTCGGTCGCCATCTGCTGGTACACGTCCAGGTTGCTCAAGTTCGGATCGTCTTTCCGATACGCCGCGATCACGCGCTCCACGGCTGCATCGTCGCCGCGAAGGTATTGCTTTGTGCGCCTCCGCAGATCGGCATCATCAATCGGATCGAGCGGCGTTCCATTAAAGAACGTCGCTTCGGTGGCGACCGAGCCCATCATCAGTGGAATGGCCCCAGACACTTCGGGTGCGGCCGGATCGAAAGGACCCGCGGGCAGTGTCTTTCCATCCAGCACAGGAGCCAGCCGCAGTCCTTGCGTTTCGCGCAGAGCCATCACGATCTGATCCATCGGCAGCCTCTGCAGATTATCGAGCTGGTTCGGCTTCAGATTGAACTTGGCCAGCAGCGTTTCTGATGACTTCATCGCCGCCTCCACCGGTGTTCCGCGCACCAGGGATCCGCTCTGCACAATCGCTTTGTGGAACAGCCCCTTCGCCGCGGGCATGCCGAGCAGTGTGCTCACTTTGCCGCCGCCGCCCGATTGGCCGAAGATGGTGACATTTTTCGGATCGCCTCCGAAGCGGTCAATGTTGTCGCGCACCCACTCGAGGGCCATGACGATATCCAGCATGCCGATGTTGCTTGCCGACGCGTACTTCTCGTTGTTGAAGCCCGCAAGGTAAAGGTAGCCGAACGCGTTCAAACGGTGATTCAGCGTCACGACGACAACGTCCTGCTTGCGAGCCAAGTTCTCGCCGTCCCACATGATCCAACCGCCGGAGCCACTGGTGTAGCCTCCGCCATGCATCCACACCATCACCGGGCGCGTGCCCTTACTACTGTTCGTCCAGACGTTTAGGACCAGACAATCTTCTGCCCGCTCCTCCCGGCGGTCCATGGCGCCGACCTCGGGGATCTCGCCCGGCGCGGGTTGCTGCGGCGAGCGGTGGCCCAGTTCCACCGCTTCGCGAACGTTCATCCACGGCGCCGCCTTCGAGGGGGCCAGGAATCGCTTATCTCCTGCCGTCGAAGCCCCGTATGGGATCCCTTTAAAGCACTGCACTCTGTTGTTGGTATAACCGCGCAACTTGCCCAGTGTCGTATTGACGATCGGGCCTTTTGCCGCGGCGGTTTTCGTCTCGGCGCCCAGAATGAGCCCGCCCGGGCCGGATCCGAGTACGCCTGCCAACGCGGCTCCGCGCGCCAAAAAATCTCGCCGGTTCACGGAACTCTCGGGGGCTTTGGATGAAATGGAAAATTTAGTCATACGACTCGTGTTTTCTCCTGAGTCGGCCTCTCCTGCGGAACGCACACCGGGTCTGGGCAACAAAAACTAGTCGAACGATCCGCCCCACTTCCATCCGTCAGACGGCCGAGTGATGTTCACCATGCGGAGCCGGTGATCTTCAGGATTTCGTCCGGGGTTGCCCACGATCACGACATGATCGCCCGGCTTCAACGTTTCGCGTGTCACACCCTGGCGGCCGAGCTGTCCGCCCGCGCCCCACTCGACGGCCCAGCGCTGCATCACGCCCTTTTCGTCAGGCGCTTCCACGTGGACGAAGGAATGCGGATTCCGGTACAGGAACTGCACCAGGTTGCCTTCAATCTTCTGAGTCTTGTCTTCAAAATAGGTGGCCGCGAAGGAATGGTGAGCGAATGCGTTGTTGGTGGTGACAATGGCTCCACAAACGAGCGCCGCGGCGATTAAGAAACGCTTCATCGAAATTCTCCTCTTGGTTGATTGGCTACTTGCCTTGGCATTGCCCGCCTTGGCATCGGTTGTTTTCTTCACAAACAAATTCAAACAAGCCGTTTTTTTCCCATTCCGGCTTGTAGGTCATGGTGAACTCTTGAGACCATGGTGCCGAAAAGATTTTCGGATCGTCCACGGTCACGTTGTAGGAAAGCGTTTTGTCGTTGATATAGCGGATGCGCTCAATGGTGTGAAACGCGTCGCTGTGCATCCGGTATTCTTTGTAATCCTGGTAATACCAATCGTCGAGCGACCACCGCTTGAAATTCGTGCTGTCGATCACCAAGGTGTCGCCTTCCCAATGGGCCACGGAATCGCCGAAGTAAGTGGGTTCGATGCCTTCGCGGTGCGGACGCCCGTCCATGGGAATCAACCGGGTCATCCGCATGAATTCATGCACCATCACCAGGTGATCCTTCGATTGCACCAGCTGCACGGGGTAGGGAGCGAACACGTTCGAGGGAAATCCCGAAGGGAAGCAGAACGATCGCGGCTCGTCATGATATGGATCTCCGTTGCGCGGCTCGAAGAACGGTTCGCCGCCGGCCTTCAGCGGAGACATCAGCTTCTTGTCGAACACCGTCGCACCACCCCGTTGGCCGGCCGCTTTGGGATATTCCCACATGCCGCCGAAGTCTGGCTTCCCTTCGGCCGTTCGCCGGGGAACAATGGAAGTCGCCGACTTTGCAGTCGTCTGCGCGCACGACGGTGTCGGCGTGACAATCGGTGCGGCTAGGAATGCAAGAAGCGGAAGAAAGCGGATCTGGGCCATGGTTTTCTCCAATCGCCGCAGCGGCGATGTCAAGAAAGCATAGAAGGCCTACTGCAGGGGGTCAATCATGAGTTCAATAGCTTGGACTCACTACTCAGCGGCCGCAAAATCCGCAGATATTTTTTGAATAGACGACGCTATGCCAAATTGTACCCTCGCAACTTGGTATTTTAGGTATCGGCCCAGACATCGCCATCCCCGTCTGCGCCGGAGGGATTGGATGCGACAACCGAGAACATTGCAGGTGATCGCTTTGGTATTTTGCGCTGCGCTCACGCTTTCCGCGCAAACTGGAGCCAAGAACGGTGAGTGGCCAACGTATGGCGGCGACACCGGCAACACGAAGTATTCGGCGCTCGATCAGATCAATGCGTCGAACTTCGGCAAGTTGGAGATCGCCTGGAGATTTAAGACCGATAATCTCGGTCCGATTCCCGAACTCAACTTGGAGGCGACGCCGTTGATGGTGAAGGGCGTGGTCTACACTGTCGCCGGATCACGCCGCGATGTGGTCGCGCTCGATGCCGCCAACGGCGAGATGCTTTGGCTTTATGCCGAAAACGAAGGCGCACGAGGGGCAGGGGCTCCACGCCGTCTCTCCGGTCGAGGACTTTCTTATTGGACCGATGGCCGCGAGGAGCGCATTCTCTACGTCACTCCCGGCTACCGCATGATCGCGCTCAACGCGAAAACGGGCCAGCGCATCGCGAGCTTTGGCAAAGATGGCGTCGTCGATTTAAAGCAGGAGGACGATCAGGAAGTGGATCTGGTCACCGGTGAAATCGGACTGCATTCGGCGCCCGTGGTTGCGGGCAACACGATCATCGTCGGTGCGGCGCACCTGGAAGGCAGCGCGCCCAAGAGCAAGCGCCACGTGAAGGGCTACGTGCGCGGCTTCGATGTGAAAACCGGAAAACGCCTCTGGATCTTCCACACGCTTCCCAAACCCGGCGAGTTTGGCTACGACACTTGGGAAAACGATTCCGCCGATTACACCGGCAACGTTGGCGTCTGGGGACAGATTAGTGTGGATGAAGAGCTCGGCATGGTGTACCTGCCCGTCGAAATGCCCACCGGCGATTACTACGGCGGCCATCGTCCCGGCAACGGATTGTTCGCTGAGAGCATCGTTGCGCTCGATCTCAAAACCGGTCAGCGTAAGTGGCACTATCAGTTGGTGCACCACGGCATCTGGGATTGGGACATCCCCTGCGCGCCCATTCTGACGAACATCACCGTGAACGGCCAGACCGTGAAAGCTTTGGCGCAGCCCACGAAGCAATCGATTCTTTATGTGCTGGACCGTACCAACGGCAAGCCGATCTGGCCGATTGAAGAGCGTCCGGTCCCGGCGGGTAACGTCCCTGGAGAAAAATATTCGCCGACGCAGCCTATTCCCACGAAGCCTCCCGCTTATGGCCGCAACGGAACGTCGGTGGAGGAACTGATTGACTACACGCCGGAGTTGCGCGCCGAAGCGATCGAAATGTCGAAGAAATACAAATTGGGTCCTCTGTATACGCCTCCCGTATTGAGCAATCCGAACGGGCCGATTTCAACGCTCGTCGCGGGTTGTTGCCAAGGTGGATCGAATTGGCCCGGCGGATCGTACGATCCCGAAACACACATGGTCTACGTCTTCACGCAAGGTGCGGTGGGCCAACTGGGTTTGGTGCCTGGCGATCCTAAAGTTACCGACATGGCCTATGTGCGCGGTCCCAGCGGTAATCCTCCGGCGGTGCAAGGACTGCCCATGTTCAAGCCGCCGTACGGTTTGATCGCAGCCATCAATATGGACAAGGGCGAAGTCGCGTGGCAGGCCACACACGGCGATACACCGGATGAAATCCGCAATCACCCGCTGCTCAAGGGCAAGAACATTCCGCGTACGGGTCGCCCGGGTAACGTGGGCGTGCTCACCACGAAAACATTGGTCGTGGCGGGCGAACGCGGCACCATCACAAACGAAAAGGGTGAGAAGGTCGCTTACCTGCGCGCCTACGATAAGGCAACGGGGAAGGACATCGGTGCGGTTCCCATGCCAACGGGACAGACGGGCGCTCCCATGACTTACATGGCGAACGGCCGTCAGTACATTGTGATCGCCGTTGCAGGCCCCGGCCACCCGGGCGAGTTCGTCGCCTACGCGCTGCCGCGGTAGCAGGGGAATCTCCGCCGGAACAGGCGGATGAAGCGCTAATCGGCGGCGGGTTCCTGGGTAGGACGCGCTTCGCGGATCGCTTGTGACCAGTTCCGCAGGCCCGTCACGCAAAGGATCAGGAAGATGGCGTACAAAGCTGCAGTGAGGTTGAGGTTTTTGTACACGTAAAGCGGAATGTAGATGACATCCGCGAGGATCCACATCCACCAGCTTTCCAGATACTTCCTGGCTTGGCCATAGGTCGCCGCAAGAGATAACGCAGTGGTCAGCGCGTCCCACGCGGGCACCGTGGAATCCGTAAATTGCGCCAGAAAAAAGTACAGCGCAATTGCGGATGCAAGCGTTGCTGGAGCGATCCACGCCCAGGTCTTGCGCGGGGTTTTCGTCACGGGTAAGCCGCCATCATTGCACGTGGCTTTTCTACGCTGCGCCCACAGCCGCCACCCGTAAATGCCCAGCGTAATGTAGACCAACTGCAATCCAGCGTCGCCGTATAAGCCGGAGTGCAAAAACACCGCAACATACAACGCGTTATTCGTTAGACCTACAGGCCAATTCCAGATGTTCTGTTTTGCGAGCAGCCAGACGTTCATGGCGCCCGTCAGAAAGCCGAGGATTTCGGTGATCGGAAGTTCGGCGAGCGCCATTCCTCTTCAGAGTACACGCGGCGCGGCGTAAGCCATGACTCAGCGGCCGAGCACGCCTTCCACTGCGGCCACAACGGTGCATATCACTGTGTGCGCAAAGATACCGTAATGAATCCAGTGGCGCGTGAGGCGCAGAACGAGTCGGACGTCCGCCATAGCGAATGTCCACTATGCAGGACGAACCGCGGATGGGACCAATAGGACATTACCCCTCTATTGGGCTAATTTGGGGTGGAAAAGTTCTAGTACGGCGCAGAAATGCACACGTCCGAGAGGGTTTTAGGAAAAAGGGGGGAAGCGAACCGGAAGCACCCACGAATAGGGATCCACCAAGAAAAAAACCCCTCTGCTGCAACTTGTGCAAACATCGGAAGAGCGGTTCTAAAATTCCTCACTGATTCCCGCAAGCACGCTAGAATCAGCCGCCCAACCTTTGTTTTTGCACCTGTTCCAACAGAGGGCAGGTTTCAAAGGTACTTCATCAATTCGTTTCCTAAGGTAGCACGTTGGACACCATTCCGTACAGTGCTTCTTTTCAACTATTTACGGATTTTTTCGGTGCCTTGGTGGGGGGTGCTTGTCCCTTGGGTGTGTCGGTGTGACACAATTGTCCGAGATGTCCGTGCGACTGTCCCAGCGTCGGTGTCCTCCCTGGCAGCGGCTGGCCCTGGTGGCCTGCACGTCGGCTTCTCTGGCGTTCGGTCAATCCGCCGCATCCGACGAGGATTACGCGGTTTACTCCGAAGCCCCCCGTCTGATATTGACCAAAGCCCGCCTGCGCCTGCTGCAGCGCGAGCGCGAGCGCAAAGCCATGCGATGGGAGCAGTTCGACGCAATGGTGGCCGGTGGCGCCGCCATGCCTGAACCTGGATTCGCCTGGGCGCTTTACTATCGTGTTGCCGGCGACTCCGCCATCGGCAAAAAAGCCGTCGATTGGGCGCTGAGCGATCAGTCCAAACCCGAGCAGGATCGCGACCTCCGCCAACTAGCATTGGTCTTTGATTGGTGCGGCCCCTTGATGACGCCGCAACAATCGGAGCGCCTGGCCGTGAAGATCCGGCGTGGCATAACTCCTCCCCCCGCCGATTTCGGCAAGCAACCGGCTCAAGTTTTTGCCGCGGTGGCAATCGCGGACACACTACCCGATCATGGAGCGAGCGCTCTGAAGGCCCTGGTGGAAGGATGGCGCAAAAATTTGGCGGGTAAGCTGGAGTCCGGCCGGCCCTCCGTCGCTCGCGAGCAAACATATGCCTTGCTTGAGATGTTGCACGCGCTACGCGATAACCTGAAGCTCGATCTACGCGAAGACGCGCCCAAGTATTTCAAGACGCTGCCGACCTACCATCTGGTGAGTCATTATCCACTGACCTTCGCGGGCCCTGAAAATGAATTCCGCGTGCCAATCTACATCCGTGACGGTGAGCCCGACCTCGCCGACGCCGCGCTCTCGCGCGCAGCCGAGCTCTCCATGGTGGCCTACGACGCTAACGAAGCGGAGAACCAATTTTTGCAAGGCTGGTTGATGCAAGATCGCTTCCTGCTGCGAGGAGTGTTTGGTGTTCCTTACGAATTCCTATGGGCGAATCCCTACCAGCCGGGACTCAGCTATTTCCACGCGCCGCTCCTGTTTCACGACACGCTCTCCGGCAACCTCTTTGCCCGCACCACTTGGGATGAAGACGCCGAGTGGGTGGGCTACTTCGACGGCCACCTGCAGGTGGTCCGCGACGGCAAGATCCAATCCCTTCGCCTCGGTCCCTCGACGCCGGCCGTGCGTATCGGAGATGCTGTTATCCTCACCGCTCCTGATCGTGACGCCCCCAAGTTCAAAGCCGAAAACGAAACCATTTTCGTGATCGGCCTGACACCGAATGCAACCTATGACGTCGAAATCGACGATCAGGAACTTTCCGAAGCCGAATCCGACAACGGTGGCACCATGGTGCTAACGCTGCCCGAGGGAATCGAGGCGGGCGTGCGGATGAAGAGACGGTTGTGAGGCCTGTACTCCATTGTTGTTACAATGGAGCAATGGAGTAGTATGGCTTCCGTCCTCAACATCAAAGACGCGGAAACGCACGCGCTGGCTGCGAAGTTGGCTCGCATTGAAGGGAAGTCGCTTGCGCAGGTGGTGAAAGAAGCGCTCCGCGAAAAGCTGCGGCGGCAAAGGGATCACAAGCGCGGGTTAGCGGACCGCTTGATGGAGATTGGCGGCGAGTGCGCGCGCCTGCCGGTGCTCGACCACCGCTCACCAGATGAGATTCTCGGCTACGACGATCTTGGCGTGCCTCGCTAGTTGCTTCTCGAACATATGGTCATCGATACATCCGCTGCCATCGCGATTCTCCTGCAGGAACCAGATGCCCGCGCATTTGCCCAAGCTATCGAACGTGATCCTGTGCGGATGATATCTTCCGTGAACTGGCTGGAGACGCGGATGGTGATGGCCGGACGGTTCGGACCGCAAGGAGCTTTGTTGGCGGAATCGTTTTTTCGTGAGTCGCAAATGGAACTCACTGGACTTGATCCCATGCATGCGCAAGCTGCGTATGACGCATGGCTCCGCTTCGGCAAAGGAAGGCATCCGGCGTCGCTCAACTTGGGAGATTGCTGCGCGTATGCGACCGCTAGGATCGAGCAGCAGCCGTTGCTCTGCAAAGGGGGCGATTTCGCCCAGACGGATGCGGCCATCGTGGATATCGAGCAAAGCTAGAGGGTTACTGGCGGGAACGGGATCTTCGCCTGCTCCAGCGCTTGTTTTGCGCGCCGGTTCCAATCGCGAGCCACCAAGCCTTGTTTGCCGGGGATCGTTTTGATGCGCGCGCGAATGGTGATGCCTCGCACGGCCAGGCGGTCCATGCTGAGAAGTTCCATCTTCCCCAGCACCCAATCCTTGAATTGCGGATCCTGGATCGCCTCACTCGCGGACTGCGTGATGAGCGCCAGCGCCTGATCGCCGTCGGCCGCGTGCGCGAGAGTGGTTTCGAGCATCGCGTAGGCGTACTCGCGCGTCATGTTCGAAATCGAGTTGATGCCGCCGTTCGGAATAAAGTGTACCGCGCCGTTTTCGCCGCGCAGCATCGTTGTGCGCAGGTTGATCTCTTCCACTGCACCGCTGATGCCGTTAATCACTACCGAATCGCCGATGCGGATCTGGTCTTCGACCAGAATCAGAACCCCGCCGATCCAATCCTTTATCAACGCCTGCGCGCCCAGGCCGAGCGCCAAGCCCGCAACGCCGAGTCCGGCGAGCAGCGGTTCCACGTTAAACGTCAGTTCGTTCAACGCCATGACGATCGCCACCAGCCATACTACCGAGCCGACAATCTTTGCGAGTGCTGACGCAACGGTATTGGCGCGCTTCTCCAAGTCCTCGGCGCTGAGATCGTGATGCCGGTCAATCGCGCGTGTCGCGTAGGCCCGCATCCGCGATAGCAGGCGCCGCGCAAGAGCGGTTGTCAGCCACGCTCCTGCCAGGATCACAACGACGCGAACAAATCGGGGAATCCAGAACTCCGCGTGGGCCAGGCTCTCCGCAACTTCGCGCGGAAGATTTGTCGCAATCTGCATCCCTTACATGATGCGATAAAATGAACGCGTGGCGGAAAATACGAATTCTTCAGCGTCCGTGGGCAGTTGGGTCCCGGCCGTTTTATTGGCCTGGCTGGTTCCGGGCGGCGGACATTTCCTCTTGAAACGGCGCGAACGCGGTGTTTTCCTGATGATTTCCGTGGCCTTGATGTTCCTGCTGGGCCTGATGATGCGCGGCGCGCTCTTTACGCCCGAGCGCGGCGATCTGCTCACCACCGTGATTTATTACGGCGGCTTCCTCGGCGACGTTCTCTCCGGTGTGCCGTATTTCCTGGCCGTTGCCTTCGGTTACAGCCAGCCTGATCAGGCTGGACATGTGCACGACTATGGAACGAAGTTCTTAGTCGCCGCGGGTTTGCTGAATCTGCTCGCCATCGTGGACGCCTTCGAAATTGCGACGGGAAAGAAAGATTAGCATGCCGAAAATGAACCTCTCGCACTTCGAAGCGTCGCTGCTGTTCGCGTTGTTGACATCCATCGTGCTTGGTGTGATCACCAAGAAAACCGACCGCGAACGTATCCGCCATGCAGTGCAAACGTTCGCATACTTTGTGCTCGCCATCTTCGGCTTAAGCTGGCTGATGTATTTGGGACACGGCTAGGCGCTACTGCAGCTTCGCCAACTCCGCCAAGTCCAAACGGCCTGTGTAGATGGCCATTCCGAGCGCCGAATCCACGCGCATTGCCGTCAGCGCTTTCACGTCGTCGATCGTCGTGATGCCGCCCGCCGCAGTGATGTCGTGATTCGTCGCCGCACGCAAGCGGCGGAACCAATCGAGATCCGTGCCCTGCATCATGCCTTCTTTATCGACGTAAGTGCACAGGAAGCCGCTGCAGAGCGGTTCCAACTGCCGGATGACGTCTTCGGCGGTGAGGTCCGTTGCTTCCTGCCAGCCCTTCACCACGATCTTGCCGCCCTTCGAATCGAGCGCAATCAGAATCTTGTCCGGGCCCACAGCCGCAGCGATATCCTTCATCACCGGCGTGAACGCCGCGGTGCCGACGATCACCTTGTAAGCGCCCTGCTCGATTAATCTTTTGGCCCGTTCCGGTGTACGCACTCCACCGCCCACACGGCAGCGGGCTTTTCCGGCGAGCAGTTCCACCAGCGCGCTGTTCTCTCCCTTGCCCATCGCCGCGTCGAGATCGATCACCTGAATCTCCGGAAACGCCGCGAACTTTTTCAGCATTTCGAGCGGCGCGTCGCCTTCGAGCGCTTTGTCGCGGCCTTGGACCAACTGAACTACTTTGCCGCCCATCAAATCAATGCAGGGAAGAATCACGCGAACCTCGTTGCAGTTAGACTACGTCGAAAGAACTTTTACAGCCGGACTTCGGGACGCACAGGCACTCTGTGATGCGCCAGAAACATCTTCAAATCGCCCACGGTGTAGGTGCCGTAGTGAAAAATGGAAGCTGCAAGAGCAGCGTCGGCTCCAGCCTCTTCGAGAACTTGAACAAAATCTTCCGGACGCCCGGCGCCGCCGGAGGCAATCACTGGAATACGCGTAGCATCGTGGACCGCACGCGTCAGCCCGCAATCGAAGCCGGTCTGCACGCCGTCGGTATCCATCGAGGTCAGCAGGATTTCGCCTGCGCCCATTTTTTCGCCCTGCTCGGCCCACTCGACCACGTCGATTCCTTCATCGTGGCGCCCGCCCTTGGTGTACACGTTCCACGCCGGGCCTTCATCATCGCTTGTGCGCCTGCGGCGGGCATCGATGGCGAGCACAACCGCCTGCGCGCCGAACTCCTCGCTCAATTCGGTGATCAGTTCCGGACGCCGGACCGCCGCGGTATTTATGCTTACTTTATCCGCGCCTGCGTGCAGAATTTTGCGCGCGTCATCGACCGAGCGGATGCCACCGCCAACGGTAAGCGGAATGAAGACTTCACGCGCCGTACGTGCCACCACGTCCACCATTGTGTCGCGACCGTCACTCGATGCCGTGATGTCAAGAAATACGAGTTCATCGGCACCTTGCTCGTTGTATCGCGCAGCCAACTCCACTGGGTCGCCCGCATCGCGGAGGTTCACAAAGTTGACGCCCTTGACGACGCGGCCGCCCGTAACATCCAAACAAGGAATGATTCGCTTGGCCAGCATCATGCCACCTCTTCCACGAAGTTCCGCACAATCTTCAATCCAAGATCGCCCGATTTCTCGGGATGAAACTGCACGCCGCAAATGTTGTCGTGTTCAAGGATCGCCGTGAACTCGACGCCATAGTGGCAGATGCCCGTGGTTGCGGGAATCACCGGACAGTAATAGCTGTTGGCGAAATACAAATACGGAGGCTTATCAATATCGCGCAACAAACGGGACCGCTCGCGGCGAACCGGATCCACTTCATTCCAGCCCATGTGCGGAATGCGCATGTCGCCCTGAAAACGCCTCACCGTGCCTTCGAAGATCCCGAACCCTTTCACTTCAGGAGCTTCTTCGCTTGCCTGGAAGAGCGCCTGTAGCCCTAAGCAAATGCCAAGGAAGGGAACGCCGGCGCGCATTGTGTCGAGCAGCGCGGTGCGAACGTTCATCGAATCAAGCGCACGCATCATCTGGCCGAAGTGGCCCACGCCGGGCAGAATTACTTTCGTCGCCGTACGCAGTTGCTCCGCGGTGCGGATCAGTTCGTACTCCGCGCCAATCGCGCCCAGCGTATTCTCGACGGAACGAAGATTGCCGGCGCCGTAGTCAAGAATGGAGATCACGATAAGTCCCTCAGAGAAGTCCCTTGGTGGAAGGAAGTTGGTCCTTCAGCCGTTCATCAATTGAGCAAGCATACCGCATCGCTCGCGCGAAGCATTTGAAAATGGCCTCAATCTTGTGATGATTCGAACGCCCGTACAAAACCTTCACGTGCAGATTCGCGCCCGCATTGTTGACGAAACCGTCGAAGAAATCATGAACGAGTTCGGTCTGCAGATCGCCAACCAGAACAACCTTCACCAGATCCTTGTAGACGAGCGCAGGACGTCCGCCCATGTCCACCGCAACCACCGACAATGTTTCATCCATCGGCAAAACAAAATAGCCAGCGCGGTTGATGCCTTTGCGATCCCCTAGCGCTTTGGCAAACAGCTGGCCTAGCGCAATGCCGACATCTTCGACGGTGTGATGTTGATCAACGTCGAGATCGCCCGTTGCCTTTAGCTTCAGATCGAAGCCGCCGTGCTTTGCGAACAGCTCCAGCATGTGATCGAAGAAGCGAATGCCGGTGGAGATTTCGTAGGTGCCTTTGCCATCGAGCACCAGGCTCGCCTGGATCTGCGTCTCCTTGGTGATGCGCTCAATCGTGGCCTTGCGAACCTTTGCCGCGGCCTTCTTTACTTTTGCGGGCACAACACCTCCTCAATCTCATTCACGTTTTCGACAATCGCGATAGCGTTTTCCTGCTGAAAAAGCGCGACCAGTTCGTCTCGCTTCTTGTGCGTGTGCGCGGCAACCCCGATAAAGGGTACGTTCGCGGCCTTCGCGCAGCGGGCGTCATCCACGGTGTCGCCGATGTACCAGAACTCGCCGCCTGGGCGTCGCCGGATGATCTCAAGCAATCCATCGGGAGCCGGTTTGCCGACGGAGATTTCATCGGCGTACAAGGTGGGATCGAAGCGAATCTCCGGAGCAAAGCGGCGCAGCGTCAGGTCGGCCTCATAACGAATGCGCCCGGAGTAGATCGAAAGCTCAAAGCACTTTCCCAGACGTTCCAGAAAGCCCGCCTTCGGAAACCAATTCTCGCGAAGGATCAGGCCCTGCCCATCACCCTTCGGACCTAGGAAGAAAATATTGAACTGGGTGACCACCGTGTCGTAATCGATGTTCACGCCCAGGTCCGCAGCGATCTTCTGCGAAAGGGCCCAATCATTGTTCCAACCGCCGCGATTCTTGTAATCCTGAATCACGTCGCGCTCAATCGTCTTGCCGGTGAAAAACTTCACGGTTTGAACGATCGACTCGCGGTACGATTCCGTCACCTCGGCGAGCACGCCGTCCATATCGAAAACAATTACGCCGTCCACAAACTCTCCAACTCCGTGAGGAATACCTGCATCTGCTGCCGCGTTCCAATCGTTACTCTCACGCAACCCTTGATCTCATAGCTCCGATCGCGAATCAGTACGCCCTTGTCGCGCAGCGCATCTCGAATCGGAATCGCACGATCACCCGCATGAAACAGAATGAAGTTTGCGCGGCTCGGGTAGGCGCGGATGCCCAGCTTTGCGAGTCCAGTGAAGCCCATCTCGCGGGCCGTCAAAACTTCGTTCACGTAGTTCGCGATGTACTCCCGATCCTTCACCGCCGCTCGTGCGGCCAAAGCGGCCAGCATATTCACGCTATAGGGCGATTGCGCCTTGTGCATCCACTGCACGTTCTCCGCAGCCGAAAAAAGGCAACCGCAGCGCATCGCAGCCATGCCGTAAGTTTTCGAAAACGTCCGGCTGACGAACAGATTTGGGTACTGGCGAATCCACGGCAGCGCCGTGATGCCGCAAAATTCGTAATACGCTTCGTCGATCAACACAGCGGCTTGCGGCGCGGCTTCCAAAATCTTCCGAATCGCTTCGAGCTCAATCGTCGTACCCGTCGGATTGTTCGGATTCGCAATCAAAATCGCCTTCGTCTCCGGGCGAATTGCGGCCAGCAGCTCTTCCAGTGGAAAGGAGAGATCCTCCGCGCGATAATCCAGTTCGCGGACGGAGCCGCCTGCCACCTCAACATAGAACCGGTACATCGCATACGAAGGCCGCAGCAACAGCACTTCGTCGTTGTCGTCGATATAGGTGTTGATCAGCACCTGGATTGCTTCGTCCGTGCCGTTCGTCATCAGGAACTCTTCGGGCTTCACGCCAAAGAATTCGCTCAACTCACGCATCGCATCGACGTACTCGGGATAAACGGTCAGCGAATCCGCCGTGAGCTTCTCCTTGAGGAACTCAATGACCTTCGGCGAGCAGCCAACTGTGTTCTCGTTGAAATCCAGCCGCAGCTTTCCTGCACGCCCGCCCGTGGGCGGATGGTACGGAGCCATCTTCTGCACCGCAGGCCGCGGCGTCAGTGCCTTACTCACCGCGAACCTCCGCCGAGCGTGCGTGAGCTTCCAATCCTTCGGCGCGTGCCAGCGCCGAGATGGCCGGAGTCAATTTCTGCAAGCCTTCCGGTGTCAGTTCCTGCACCGCGATCACCTTCACGTAATCCGCCGCGGATAATCCGCCGCGTTGGCGTGCCGCACCCGAAGTGGGCAATACGTGATTGGGTCCCGACGCGTAATCGCCCGCCGATTCCGGACTCTGCGCTCCCACGAACACCGCGCCCGCGTGACGGATCTTGGAGAGCAACATTCCATCGTGCAGCGCCAAATGTTCCGGCGCCAAGGCATTGCTCAATTCCACCGCCTGATCCAGCGACTCGGCGACAACAATCGCGCCATTCGCATCGATCGACGGCCGCGCGACCGCAGCGGTAGGCAATACAGCAAGCTGCCTCTCTACTTCCTGTGCAACTTCTTCGGCTAGCTTTCGCGATGTAGTTAGCAAAATAGCCGAAGCGTCCACATCGTGCTCGGCCTGCGCGAGCAGGTCCGCCGCGATCCAGCGTGGATTGCCATCGGCGGCGATCACAACAATCTCCGTTGGCCCCGCGACAAAATCAATGCCTGTCTCGCCCGCGATCAACTTCTTCGCCGCAGCCACATAAATATTGCCGGGACCCACAATGCGATCCACCTTCGGCACCGTTTCCGTTCCGTACGCGAGAGCCGCAATTGCCTGCGCTCCGCCCATGCGGAAGAAGTGTGTCACGCCCAGCCACTGCGCAATGCCCATGATTTCGGCGCTCGGATTCGGACACGCGACACATGTGGTTGTAACACCCGCTGCCTGCGCCGGAACCACCGTCATCAAAAGCGTCGACGGCAGGGGATAACGGCCTGCGGGAACATACGCGCCCATCGCGTCCAGGGGACGCACAATCTGCCCCAGGCGGCGGCCGTCGGGATAATCGATGAACCATTCCTTCGGTAGCTGCGCCGTCGCGTAGTCCCGGATGTTTTTGGCGGCGAGTTCCACCGCTTTCTGAAATTCAGGATCGAGCGAGCCGCTCACGGAAATACGAACACTATCGCCGTTGTAGCCATCGAACTTGCGCGCATATTCCAGCAGCGCCGCGTCGCCGCGGTCGCGAATATCGGCAAGAATCGGAGCAACAATGCGTTCTGCCTCTTCGAGTCGCACGGCCTTGCGCCGGATCAGAGAGGGAGCTTCCTGGGCGGTGAGGATCTTAATCATGACTCTTCTTCGATACGAAAAAGGGGACGGTGTTTTGCCGTCCCCTCGTATTTACATAATGATTTTGTTCAATGGATACTCCACAATCCCCTGCGCGCCCGCTTCCTTCAACCGAGGAATAATCGTACGCACGGTGGATTCATCGAGGATCGTGTTCACCGCAAGCCATCCGTCTTCGCTCAACGTCGAGATCGTCGGACGCTTCAATGCTGGCAATACGCCGAGAACGTTTTGCAGATTGTCTTTCTCAACGTTCAGCATCAGGCCCACTTTGCCGAGCGCATTGATCGCGCCCTGCAACAGCATCTTCATGTCTTCCAGCTTCTTGCGCTTTTCCGGATCGTTCCACGCCTTCGTGTTGGCGATCAACTGCGTGTTCGATTCCATCAGCGTTTCCACAATGCGGAGCTTATTGGCGCGCAGTGAGGATCCTGTCTCGGTCACTTCAACGATCGCATCCGCCAGCGTCGGCGGTTTCACTTCCGTCGCGCCCCAACTGAACTCCACCCGTGCCTTCACGCCATTGCGTTCCAGGTAGCGCTCGGTGGCCTTCACCAACTCGGTGGCCACGATCTTGCCTTCCAGATCCTTCACGGATTGGATCGAGGAAGATTCCGGCACTGCCAGCACCCAGCGTACTTTGCCGAAGCTCTGTTTCGAGTAAACAAGGTCGGCGACAGTTTCCACCGTCGCGTTGTTCTCTTCCACCCAATCGCGGCCCGTGAGACCGGCGTCCAGGATGCCGTCTTCCACGTAGCGCGCCATTTCCTGCGCGCGAATCAACATGCACTCGATTTCGGGATCGTCAATCGCCGGAAAGTAAGACCGGCTGCTGATGGTAATTTGAAAGCCCGCGCGGCGGAATAGATCGACCGTCGCGTTTTCGAGACTCCCCTTCGGAATTCCTAGTTTCAGTTTCATCGTCGTGTCCTTAGTTTCCGTACACCGCGTTCGGATCGTAGGTCTTCGGCTCGCTCTCTTTCCATTCGCCGTTCTCCAGGCGGCGGAAGAAACAGCTCTGGTAGCCTTCGTGGCAGACGCCGGGCCCCTGGGCTTCCACTTTGATCAGGACGGTGTCCATATCGCAGTCGGTGGAAATTTCCTTCACCACAAGGCGGTGGCCCGAGCTCTCGCCCTTCAGCCACAGCTTGTTGCGCGAGCGGCTATAAAAGGTGGCGAAGCCCGTATCCACCGTCATCTGGAAAGAGACGTCGTTCATGAAGCCCACCATCAGGACGCGGCCGGTTTGATGATCCTGAATCACCGCGGGAATCAGACCGTCGAGCTTCTTGAAGTCTAGTTGCGTAATTTTGGAGTCTGCCATTTTGTTCTCAATTCACACTTGGAATGTCTAAGTACCAATAAAAAGCCCGCCAGGATCACCGGCGGGCTCTGGAGAATTCAGGAAATCGGTGTTTGCTTATGCGTGAGCCCGTCGCGGCGCAGTATGGCCGTGATGATGATGGTGTCCGTGATGGTGACGGGCGAACATGAAACTAGAGTATAGCAGAATGGGGGCGGAGCTAGTCAAATATGAGAGGAATCGAAAGCGGAAAGCACTAATTTGCTGAGCATGCCGCTGAAAGTGCGAGAAGTGATTAAGTTGCTGGAAAAGGCCGGATGGAAACATGATCGAACGAATGGTGATCATCGAATCTACAAAGGCCCAGATGGGCAGATTACCGTGGTGTCCGGCAGGCTAGGCGACGACGTCAGACCAGGCACCTATCGGGCGATTTTAAGGCAAACTGGTATTGAGGAGACACGGCATTGACCCGCAAATATACGCTTGTGATCGAAGGGGACCAAGGCAGCTACAGTGCCTACGTTCCTGAACTGCCTTCCATCCTCGTCACTGGAGCATCTGTCGACGAACTCTCTACTCGCGCCAAAGTAGCGATCCAAATGTATTGGGACGCCATTCGGTCCGATCGTTCGCCCACGGCGCAGCTCAAAGAGATTGAAGTCGAGATCCCCGCTTAGGTTGCGCCTACTCCAACTGCTTGTGGAACCGCTGCACGCTCATCGTGAGCACCGTCACGCCGATCACCGCGAGAATCACCACCTGCGGCCATAGCGTCGAGAGCCCCGCGCCTTGCAGGAAAACGCCGCGGACAATTTCCATGAAGTAGCGCACCGGATTCACCAGCGTCATCCACTGCATCACCTCAGGCATGTTGCGGATGGGAAATGTGAAGCCGCTGAGTAGGAAGAACGGTTGAAAGAAAATGCTGGTGGCCATCATCGCCTGCTGCTGCGTTTTGGAAATCGTGGAAATGAACAACCCCGCGCCCAATGTCGTCAGCAGGAAGACAAACGCCGCAAAGAGCAGCAATAGGAAGCTGCCGTTGAACGGAACGTGGAATATTAACAGCGCCGCTGTTGTCACCAATACAAGGTCCCAGTAGCCCACAACGACGAACGGAAGCGTTTTGCCCAGGATCAACTCCACCGCACGGATCGGCGTCACCATCAACTGCTCCATGGTGCCGATCTCCTTCTCGCGCACAATGCCCATCGCCGTCAGCGACAGCGTCACCAGCGTGATGATGTTGACCACCACGCCAGGGATGAAGTAATTCCGGCTCTTCAAATCCGGGTTATACCAAACGCGCGATTGCGCATTCACTTGCGGAATGTGCAAGGACACCGGTCCGCCGGAGGCGAGCGTTCCCGTGATCAGCCGCGCGCGTTGCTGATCGCCCGAAATGCTCTGGGAGTAGCGAGCGACAGTTTGACTGGCGAATGCCGAAACAAGTGAGGCCGTGTTTGAGTTCGTTCCATCCAGCAATACCTGCACGCTGGTCGCGCGTCCGCGTTGAATATCTCTGCCAAAGCCCGGTAGCACGCGAACGACGCCATCCACTTGCCCCAGGTCGAGCGTCTTCTGCATCTCGCCTTCGTTAATTGGAAGTGCGGCAATCTGAAAATGCCCGGAACCGGCGAACTGATGATACAAATCCCGGCTCTGTGGGGTCTGATCCTGATCCATCCACGCGATCTTCGCGGTATCGACGTCCAGGTTCACGGCATAGCCGAAGATCAACAACTGCAGCAGCGGCGGCACCACCAGCATCCCGCGCATGCGAGGATCTCGAAGCGCCTGGATGAACTCTTTGCGGATAATCGCACGAAGTCTTTGTCGCATATTAGGCCACTTTCTGCCGCAGTTTCCGCGCCGCGAAAAAGAACATCAACGCACCGTACCCGCACAGCAGAAGCAGGTCGCTCCAAAGCAGCTCCAGTCCTGTGCCCTTCAGGAAGACGCCCTTAATGATGTTGATGTAATAGCGCGCGGACACCAACATGCTTACGGTCTGAATGATGACCGGCATGCTACTGATCGCGTAAATAAATCCGGAAAGCAGAAAACCTGGCAGGAACGATGTCATCACGCCCAATTGATACGCCACTAGCTGCGTGCGCGTGCTTGCCGATATGAGAATGCCCGTCGAGAGCGCGCCAAATAGGAAGATAAAACTGGCAACCATCAGAAGCACCAGGCTCCCTTTGAACGGTACATGGAAGACCAGTGCGCCCATCAGCAAGCAGATCACGGTATCCACCAAGCCGACTAAGAAATAGGCGCTCAATTTGCCAAGCGCAAGCTCGACGGGCCGCACCGGCGTCGAGAGCAATTGCTCCATCGTTCCGTTCTCCCACTCTCGCGCAATTGTGAGCGAACTCAGGTTGCCGGTGATAATCATCATGATCACGGCGATCAGCCCAGGCACGATGAAGTTTCGCGAAAGCATGTCCGGGTTGTACCAGACGCGCGCGTCGATCGTCACGCCCGCGCTCGGCACCTTGCCCGCCCGTTGTGTCTGTGCCGCCAAACGTATCTGCCCCGCGTACTGCTGCACCACGGCATCCGCGTAACCTTTGGCGATGGCGGCCGTATTCGAATCGCTGCCATCAAGCAAAAGCTGCACATCGGCCGTCCGGCCCGCTTGCAGTTCCTCTGCGTAAATCGGCGGAATCACCACTGCGAGCAGCGCTTTTCGTGCATCCATCGCCTCTTCGATTGGCCGGTAACCTTGCACATTGTCAACAATCTCGAAATAACGGGACCCCTGAAAATGCGCGATCAACTCGCGGCTCTGCGGCGTATGATCTTGGTCGTAAACGATGGTGGGAATGCGGTCCACATCCAGGCTCAAGGCATAGCCGAAGATCGTCAGCATAATCAGCGGCGAAGCAATGGCGGACGTAAGACTGCGCGGGTCGCGAATAATGTGCAGGAGTTCCTTGCGTGCGATAGCGCGAAGACGGCGGAGGTTCATAGGCTACTTTTGCGCGAGCGCGCTTTCCTCCTTCTCGATCAAACTGACGAAAACGTCTTCCATGGAGGGCAGAATCATGTTCAACTCGTGAATCTCAATGCCGGCAACACCTAAAACGCGCCGCACCACTTCCATCGCGGGTTCGGCATCCTCCACCGTAAGATGGAGACCGCCGCCGAAAACGGCAACATCGCGAATTCCCGGCTTGCCCGTCAAGACCGACAAGCTTTCCAGCAAATCCGACGTGACGAGATTCAATAAGTGATACCCGCCGATCGATTGTTTCAATTCGTGCGGCGAACCCAGCGCGATCGTCTTGCCCGCGTACATTAGCGCGATTCGATGGCAGTACTCGGCTTCGTCCATGTAATGCGTCGTGACGAAGATCGTGTGACCGGCGGCCGAGAGTTGGTAAATCAATTCCCAAAAATTACGGCGTGCGACGGGGTCCACTCCGCTCGTCGGTTCATCAAGAAACAAAATCGGCGGCTCGTGCAAAATCGCGCAACCCAGTGCAAGACGCTGCTTCCAGCCGCCCGAAAGCAGTGCGGTTTTGGTTTCTACCTTATCCTCAAGCCCTGCCATTTTCAGCACGAACTCCAGGCGGCGCGGAAAGGCCTCTTTCGTGACACCGTAAACGTTGCCGAAGAAGTCGATGTTTTCGCGCACGGTCAGATCGTCGTAGAGCGAAAATTTTTGCGACATGTAGCCGATGTTGGCGCGAATTTCTTCCGGGTGCGTCGCCACCTCATAGCCGCTCACCATCGCGACGCCAGATGTGGGAGCCAGCAGTCCGCAGAGGATTCGGATTGTCGTCGATTTCCCGGCGCCATTTGGACCCAGGAAACCAAAGATTTCACCTTGGCCGACCTCCAGACTCACGTGATCGACGGCCGTGAAATCACCGAAGCGTTTTACTAGATCCTTCAGTACCACCGCCGGACCGGTCGCTCTAGGCAGCACGCGCCACCTCCTGCTTCCGCATCAGCGCAATGAATACATCTTCAAGGGACGGCTGGATGCGTTGAAACCCAAATCGCACCGCCGCTTGCAACCTCTCGGGCGACGTAATCGTCGGATCCAGAAACAGGTGAATATCTTGGCCCGTCGGTTGTGCGGTCAGCACGCCGGGCTGTTTTTCGAGAGCCTCGCGTGTGGCCCGCTTATCGAGCGCAATCACCCGGTAACATTCCTCCGGCAGATTCTTCTTCAAGGCCATGGGCGAGTCGCATTGAATCAGTTTGCCCTCGTGCATGAAGCCAACTCGATTGGCTCGTTCCGCCTCATCCAGATACGCGGTTGTGACAAACACAGTGAGCCCATCCTGCACCAGCGTATAGAGAATCGCCCAGAAATCGCGGCGCGAAACTGGATCGACCCCGTTCGTCGGCTCGTCCAAAAACAGCACGCGCGGTTTGTGCAGTAGCGTGCACATCAATGCGAGCTTCTGTTTCATCCCACCGGAAAGCTTGCCCGCCGGCCGATTCTCAAACGGAGCCATACGAGTCATCCGCATGAGCCTCGTGCTCAATTCCTTGCGTTCCTTGCCGATAATGCCGAACAGATCCGCGTAGAATGCCATGTTCTCGCCCACCGTTAAGTCGGTATAGAGTCCAAACCGTTGCGCCATGTAGCCGATCTGATCCTTCACCGCGTCCACATTCTTTGAGACATCGTGCCCCGCAACAACGGCGCGGCCTTCCGTGGCGTTCATCAGCCCACAGAGCAGGCGCATCGTGGTCGTTTTTCCGGCGCCGTCGGGTCCCACCAATCCAAAGATCTCGCCTTCGGCTACTTCGAGACTCAAATGATCCACAGCCGTGAGCGCGCCAAAGGCGCGCGTCAGGTTTTCGGCTTGGATGATGAGGTTTGCCACATTGACCTATCGTTAGAGCCCGATCACCGCATCCACGGGCATGTTGTTCTTCAGTTCACGGCTCGAATTGTCTACGTCCACCTTCACGCGGTAAACCATTTTGACGCGCTCTTCTTTGGTTTGAATCTGCTTCGGCGTGAACTCGGCCTCTGATGCGATGAATGTGATCGTGCCGTCGTACGCCTTGTTGTTGTAGGAATCGGTGGTCAATCTCGCCTTCTGTCCCAGCTTCACACGGCCCAGATCTCCCTCCGAGATGTAGGCGCGCAACCATGGGTGGCTTACGTCACCAATCGTTACAATCGTTGTCCCCGCCGCCACCACTTCTCCGGCTTCGGCCGATTTCACTAACACCACGCCATCAATCGGCGCGACGATCACCGTATCGGTCAACTGTGCCGTTGTCATGCCGGTCTGCGCCCGAGTGCGTTCCACTTCGGCTTTGCGCGCACTCAATTCCTGCTCTTTGCGCTGTAGTTCGATTCTTCCTGCTTCCGCCAGCTTAACCGCCGCTTGCGCCCGGGCCACTGCCGCCCGCGCCGCTGCGATCTCTTCCTTCCTTGGCCCCTCTTTCACCAAAGCCAGCCTTTGTTCAGCTTGCTCCACAATCGCGTTTGCTGTTGAGAACTTCGTGCGCACCTGATCGAACTGCGATGTGGAAATGTCGGTGTTCTTGTAAAGCGTCTGCGCGCGATCCCAATCAAGCTTCGCCCAATCAAGTTGCGCTCGCGCTTCTCTCACTCCGGCCTCGGCCTGCTGAATTTCCTGCGAGCGGCTTCCAGCCAGCATTTCATCCAGTCTTGCCTGAGCCTGATTCAATTCGGCTTGGCGAGCGGCAACGTCGCTGTCGAGCGTTGCGCGCTGATACGAAATCGACGTCATCAACTGCTCGTAGTTCGATTGCGCCGCCAGCACCGCCGCGGCGTCGCGATCCTTCTGCCGCTCTAACTGCACAGCGTCGAGACGCGCGATGACGTCGCCCTTTTTTACCGTGTCGCCTTCGCGAACCATCAACTCGGTCATTCGGCCCGCGGTTTTGAAGGATAGATCCACCAGCGTCAGTTCCAGATTCCCGGAAACTTCAATCTGATTACTCGGCGCACGAAACGTTCCGTTGCGCCACAAGTACACGGCCACGCCGATGGCCACAATCACGAGGATGGGTAATCTCTTTTTCATTGGTTGACGTACTCCCCGATGCTTCCTGTTGCGGTCGCCAGATCCAGGCGAGCCAAGTTGTAGTCGTATAGAGCCAGCACGTTGTTGTCGCGGGCCCGCTGCAGCCGTGTCTGTGCGTCGGTCACTTCCACCGACGTCGCTACGCCCGCCTCATAACGCCGTCGCGCCTGCGCCAATTCGTTTTCCGCCAGCTTCTCGCCGTCGCGTGACGCCTCCACTTCGGCCATCGAAGAGCGCAAATTCTCCAGGGCCTGCCGCACTTGCAGCTCAATTTGCTGTCCCAGGTCTTTACTGCGGATTTGCTCCTGCCGGAATTGAGAGAACGTCTCCTGCCGCCGCGCGTCGCGCCTCCCTCCATCGAATACGGGGATCCGCAAAGCGACGCCCATCGTGTAGGTGCCGTTTGAATTGTAAGGAGCCGAGCCAATCGCGCCGTAATCTACCGATGCCCCCACCGTCGGCAATCGTTCCGATTTCACCGCCGTAAAATTCAGCCGCGCCGCTTCTTCTTTCTGCTGCTGCGTCCTCAAATCCGGCCGGGCCTTGCGAGCCTGATCAAGCAGCGCTTCTGCCGTCGCCGTGTCTACCGTTTGATACTCAAGCTTTCCAGTCAACTCCACCGGCGTGCTCATCGATAGACCCATCGCCTTCATCAATTGCAGAATTGCCCGGGCCCGGTCATTTTCGGCGCGTACCAACCGCTGACGATCATTTGCCAGTTGCACGTCCGCGCGCGTCACTTCAATGCCGGTTCCTGTGCCCGCAGATTGCTGCCGCTTCGCAAGATCCAACAACGCCTGGGACAACTCCACATTCGCCTTGGCCGTGTTGCGATTCGCATCCGCTCGCAAACACGCGAGGTAGTTCCGTGCAATCTCGTCGCTGACCTGGTTCTTCGTGGCGTCGTTCTCGGTCTTGACGGCTTGCAGACTCACCTTCGACGCCTGGTACTTGCGAATGTCGCTGAAGTTCAGCACCGTCTGCTGGGCTGTCGCGCGCGCGTCGAAAACGGAGAAGGGACCAACCATTGACGGAATAGAAAATCCCGGAATAGGCAGCGCAAAGCTGAATCCGAAAGCTTTCAGGTTGTTCGTCAGCCTGCGGTCCGTGACGGTTGCATCCAGGTTCGGAAGAAACGCCGCCCGCGATTGCTTCACCCGCTCTTCCGCCTGCGCAATGGATTCCTGCGCCAACGCCACTCGTGTGCTGCCATCCGGAGCCAACCCGATTTCCACCGCGCGCTTCAAACTAAGCGGCAACGGCGTCTGCCCGGAAGCGGCCACCGCCCCTAGGCAAGCCAAAAATAGTGCACTACTTCGCATACTAATGTGCCTCCAACGTTTTGGAGATGTTCGTAGGATTTGTTTCCGCCGTACGGAATCCGGCGGCAAGAAAAGTTACCAGGCGCGGCATTAATTCCTTGGGATCAATGCTGTGCACCATTCCTCCGCTCATCGTCGGCAGGATTCCCCACATCGCCAGAATGTGGCTCATTGTTCCCACCATGAAATGAATCCGCCAAAACCGCTCCTCACGCGAAAGGTGCGGGGCCACCGTCTCCAGCGCCTCTCCAAAGCGGCGGAACGTCGGCAGTAAGTGCGTTGGAAACACACGCGCTACAAACTGTTCCCGGTTCGCGAACACCCGCCCGATCAGGTTCAGAGAATGCAACTGAGGCGCCTCCAGCAGAGGGGAAATGAAAGCTTCAATCACCTGTTCCAACGTCGGATTCGGCCCCGCTGCATCCAGCATCTCCATCCGGCGTTTCGTCAACGGAGCCATCCGCCGCAGGATCACGGCGTCGATTAGGCTCTCTTTGGACTGGAAATGATAGTTCACCGCCGCCAGGTTCACCTGCGCCTCGGCCGTGATATCCCGCAGAGAAGTGGCGTCGAAACCCTTGTCGCCAAAGAGCTTTTCCGCCGCATCCAGGATGCGTGTCTTCGTTGCAGACGGACTTCCAACGGTTGCTGGAATCATACGTATGTTTGAAGCGTACGATTGATTCATGTATTTTGTCAATCGAAAAAGAGGTGACTACTGCCCCTTTTGGACTCCTACTAATCCCGAACGGTGATGGGAATGGAGCTAAAGCGTTGATATTCTGATCGCTCATCGGAAAATTAATGATGCTTAATCTTAGGTGGCCTTTGGGAGAGGCCCTTGGGAGAAAAGCCACGAATCTTCCATGAGGGTCAAACTCGGAGGTCTGTAATTGCATGAAAAGAAAAAGAAAATGGATAGGGTTGGCCCTTTGCGGCAGCTTAGCCATCGTTGCTCTACCCGCTTGGGGACAAAATTCGGGACCACAGCACATGACGTCGGACTGGAGCGACGATCATGTTGTTTTCGCCGCCACGCAGGACGTACCTACGCGAATCGCCAATCAGTCTGATCCGCGCTATCGGAAACAGCGGGATCGTCGGCAGGCTAAATACAAAGGTTTCGACAACTACAACCTTCGTGTTCCCTTGGAGTCGCTCAACCGTTCGGCAAACCAGTCAAGACGGAACGATGATGACGACGACAATTCGTCGTCTCGCAGCGCCAATCTCAGCGTCGGCTCTGCGAACAAGGGCGGCAACCGCGCAGGAACGTCCACGCCCGGCAAACCGCAGGGAGACTGGAGCATCACGCTGGGAGACGGCGGCGCGGTAGTCGCTCCCGGACAATTCCCCGCAAAGTTCAGTTTCGATATCAACGCCGCACCTAGTTGCACTGACGATTTCGTCGTCTTCGGTGTGAACCGCACCGGCGCTACCCCAGTCGCTGCCAGCAGGAACGGCACCGTGAATTCGACCAACGGCACCGGATCCATATCCGTGAATGGAACCGCGCTCACCGCAAGCACGGGCAACGCCGCGTCCAGAACCGGAACATTCACTGGATTTGCTTCTTCCGGTAACACCGTGACGATTACCAATGGAGGGAACACTCTCACCTTAACCGCCGGGGCAGTCAGTACGGGCACTCTCACTTTTAGCGGCGCGCCGGCAAATAGCGGTACCGTTACCGTGGGCTCGGTTACGTATACCTTCATCAGTGGCAGCAGCAGCTCGAACTTTGTTTCCAATTGCGGAAGCATCCCGAATTGCGTCAGAACCTCCACGAACACCAGTGACGGTGCCACCTACCTCGCCGCGGCCCTCACTGACGGAGCCATTGCTTGCGGCGTCACCTCTTGCTACGCCAATCTGACGCCGAACCAGGCCAATGCGAGCGTGTCGGCATCCAATTCGGGTGGCGTTATCACAGTTGCCAATATCACGGGCGGATCCATCTCCTTCAGTGAAAGTGCGACGAATTTCGCCGCTTCCCCCTCAGGCGGTACACTGGCCGCCGGCACGTCGAACGGGTGCAGCAGTTCCACCACCGGCACCTTTGTTATTGGCTCCAGCGCATCCACGCAGGGAACGAATCTCGCTGCTGCCATTGTCGCGTGCGGCAGCAGCTTTCCGGCGATCGGCGTGACCGCGTCCGGAACAACCACGGTGACCGTGACCGCGTTGACGGCAGGCACGGCCGGCAACAGCATTTCACTCGCCGAGTTGACGAATAACTTCACCTGGGCCGGCGCCAACTTGACGGGCGGGTCGAATGCCAACAATACCGGAACGAACTTTGCGACCAACGATACCACCGCGAGCATTGCGGCGAATATCGCTGCCGCCATCAATCGCAACGTATCCACTGTGACGGCCACATCCAACACCAATACCGTCACTGTTACCGCGAACACCGCAGGCGCTGCGGGGAACTCCATCACAACCACGGAATCCACCAGTTGGTTCACTTGGGCGGGGAGCACCCTCACCGGCGGCGCCGATGGTCAGCCGAGCATTGTTAGCTTCAACAATATCTATGCTGGGCCCGCGGTAGCGGCCAAAGTAACTGGTACCGCAAGCAGCAACGGTATCAGCGCCGGACAAACGATCACGATTGGCTCGCTCACGCTCACGGCGGCGGCTCCGGTTCGGCAGGTCTCCACCCTCTACACGAGCAGCGGCATCACAAACAGCGGTACCCTATCGGATCTCCTGCAAATCGGCAGCGTCCATTACCTGTTTGCGAACGATAGTACGTTGCCCACGCCCGCTGCCAATACCTGCAACATCCATACCAATAACAGCACCACAACGGCTCGCAACAACCTGATCGGCGCGATTACGAACGGCGCGTCGGGCAGTTCCGGCAGTAGCAGCACGTGGCGTTGCGCCTCGGGAACCACGCCCAATCCATCCATATCCAGCACCATCACCGGTTCGGGCACAAGTGGCGACCCCTGGGACCTCACTGCTGCGACAGCTGGCTCCACAGGTTTCACCATCACTGACAGCAGCACTGGCATCACAACGAGTACCACCACTTCGGGTTCGAATGGCAACAACACCGGCACCAACTTCATCTACTGGAACGGAGCCTCGGCGGCCAGCGCGAGCCAATTGGCCACGAACATCGTCAGCGCCATCAACCGCGTGGGTAATGGCAGCAGCGTTGGTGTATCCGCCGGAACTGTGTCGGGAGGCGCATTTACTCTCTCCGCCACCACTGGTGGAGCCGCCGGAAATAGCATCACCGTTGCCTCTTCGGCCACCGGTTTCGCGTGGGATTCCTCCTCCTTGCGCGGCGGAATCGATGACGGCATCTGCGGCACCGGGAACGCGACCGTGATGTGGTCGTATAACACTGCATCCACGACAGGCGGAGGTAGTGCGGGCCCCGTTTCCGTTTCCCCCGCTCTTTCCCTCGACGGCCGGAAAGTTGTCTACATCGAGAATCGTCCGAGCGGCGGCGCTGTCCTGCACGTCCTCCGCTGGAAGTCCGGGCAGGGGACTGCCCTGAACCCGGCGGTGCCCGATCACACCATCGTCGTCGACACCGCCGGTGTGATTCAGAGCGGCTCTTGCCCGGAGGATGGCTCATCCTGCGACTTCCAGTTGGTTTACAGCGCCAGTTCCAACACGCGGTCCTCGCCGTTTCCCAACTACTCCACCGATGCCGTCTATGTCGGTGACGACAGCGGCACCATCGCGAAAATCAGTCCACTCTTCGGCGGCAATCCGGCGCGGATCTGGACCCAGAGCGTCGGCGTCTCCACGATCCTTACCGGCCCCGTCTTTGGCTTCGGGAATAACCGTGTCTATGTCGGCGACGCTTCCGGCGGCATGACCTACCTGACCGATAACGGTGGCAGCGCGTCCTCGGCTACCCGCGTTTCGCCCGGTACGTCTACATTTTCGAGCATCGTCGATCCGCCCATCGTCGATACCGATGCCGGCGTCGTCACGTTCCTCGGTACACGCACATCAGGCGGTGCCCGTGTCATTCAGCGGAACTTGAGCCTCGCCAGTAATCTCGTATCCGTGCAACTCGGCGGAGCGTCTCTCACCCCAAGCGCGTCGATCCGCGTCGGCGCCTTCACCGATGCGTACTTCTCTTCCGGCAGCCCTTCCGCCAAGTTCTACATATGCGGCTATAGTTCGGGCAACACCGCCCCGTTCCTCTATCGGCTGGACTTCCATGCCTCCACCTCGGGACTGCTCGCGGGTACCTCCACGGGCATGACGGCGCTGAGCAGCACCACCAGTGCTTCGTGCTCGCCCCTCACCTCCATACTCAATGGAGATCAGGGCAAAGAGTGGCTGTTCGTCGGTGTGAATACGTCCGGTAGCTGTTCGTTTACCGCCAGCGACGGCAGTTCTACTTCCGGCGGTTGCATGATGGCGTTTGATATCACCGGCAATGCCGCCCCTTCGACGCCCGATTCCGTCGCGGTCTCCCCAGGAGGCAGCAGCGGTATCGTCGTCGATAATGTCAGCTCCAGCGGCCATGCGTCCAGCATCTACTACAGCACCGGCTCCACGGCCACCTGTACGGATGGCAACAACGGCGCGGGCTGTGCCGTTCATCGTACCCAGATGGGCCTGCAGTAAGGCAGCGAGTCAAAACGAAAATGAGCCAGTCAACTCAGAGATCCTTCTGAGGCAACTGGCTCATTTTGCGCAAATCGCGGTGTGCGCTGAAACTACTTTGTGAAGTCTGCGTATCGCTGTGTCACGAAGTCCCAGTTGATCACCTTGGTGATCGCCGCCAGATAGTCGGGTCGGCGGTTTTGATACTTCAGGTAATACGCATGCTCCCACACGTCGATGCCGAGCAGCGGGCGATGCTTCATCAATAGCGGGCTGTCCTGGTTTGGCGAAGATTCAATCACCAACTTGCCGGTGCCGTCCAGCGCCAGCCATGCCCAACCGCTTCCAAATACACCCGCCGCCGCGGCGCGTAGCTGGTCTTCAAATTTCTCCTGGCTCCCAAAGGTTTGATTCAACGCCGCCGCAAGGGCCCCGCCGGGCTTCCCGCTCTGCGATGCCGGCGCCAGTGTTTGCCAGAAGAGCGTGTGGTTCGCGTGACCGCCGCCTTGATTGCGCACCTGCGTCCGGATCTGCGCTGGCAGCGTGTCCAGCTTCTGCAGCAGCTCCTCTACGCTCAATTTCGAAAGCTCCGCATCGCTGGCAATGGCGCGGTTCAGGTTATCGACATATGCCTGATGATGCCGGTCATGGTGGATCTGCATCGTCTGGGCGTCAATGTACGGCTCCAGCGCATCGAACGCGTATGGCAGTTTGGGAAGTGTAAAGGGAGGATCGGCCGCCCGGGCCAGCATCGCCGCGATTGGGGTGAGCGCGGCAACTTGGAAGAGAGATCGGCGTGTCATTTTATTCGTCACATTGGCCTCGTATCGCTCAGATTGGGCGATACCTGCATCATAACCGACTTTGGGCAAATGCCCAATTGGAGTAAACCGCGGGTTATGGCTGTGGATCGGATGGTCGCGGGAAAGGACTCCGCATGCGGGTCGTGTCTTGCCCGCCGCGTCCGCCGAGATTCTTCATGCCTCGGTTAAGAACACGAAACGAGCGGTGCCAGAATTTAAACTTGGCGCCTGCCGGAACCTCTATCCGGCAGGCGGCTCGAAGGCGATTGAGGACGCACTCTCTCGTATCGCTGAGGACTTAGAAAATCAATTTCAGACCCAGCTGCAACTGCCGGGCGGACGTCAGCGTTGAAGTGATACGTCCAGCGCTGCCCACGGGGCCGGTGCTAGTGAAGACGGTTCGCTGGCTTGGGATGGCGAAGTTCGGATGATTGAGACTATTGAACAGCTCCGTCCGCAACTGTAAGCGCACGCGCTCCGTAACCTTGAACTGCTTATTCAGTGAAATGTCCACCGACGCCAAACCGGGACCGATCAGCGTATTTCTTCCGAGGTTTCCATAGAATCCTGCTTCGGGCAGAGAAAACGCGCTGGGATTGTAATACCGGTCTGGCCCGCCGAGGATCGGATTGTTTGAGGCCCCGGGCACAAGGTCTGGACGCTGCGGCGAGGTGCCTGCCTGGAATAGCGCCCTGGCTCGATCGAAGCCAACCACGACGCTGAACGGATTTCCCGCGGCCAGCGTTCCGATCGCATTCCACTGCCAGCCCGAGAACAGGAACTTGGGACCGGGCAAGCTGGGGAGGTCCCAGGTAAAGTAACCGGTGAAGTAGTGCCGGACATCGTAGTTCGAAAGACCGCGCTCCGCCTTCCGGCTGTCGGGATCCTGCGGCAGATCGTTGTCGCCACCCTGCGTGACGGTGACCGAACCTTCATCGATGTTTTTTGAGAATGCGTAGTTCAAACGGAATTGAAGGCCGCGCTGAAAACGCTGGGTGTAGCTCAACTGCAGCGCGTTGTAGAATGACATGCCGTCCGTGACCTTGTAACGCACTCCGGTCAGGGCCGGATTGCGCGGAGACAAGCCGGCAGCGAAGAACTTGCGCCCGTCGGGCAAGATCTGCGGGATGGCTTGGTTGCCATCCACAAAGCGCGCCAGGTGAACTCCGCGCGAGCCAGAGTAGCTGAGCGTAACGGCACTTTCCTTCGACAACTGTCGCTGAATCGAGAAACTGTACTGCATCGTGTACGGGTTGGATGGGGTGTACACCAATACGTCCTGGCGGCCGAGGACGAACGCCGGGTTTCCGACAAGTGTTTCCGCTCTTGGGAAGACTGGGTTACGGACGGAACCGAGAGTGTAGAAGGGAGCAAGGCGATTCCCGGCATTGGCGTAGAAATCCGTCCACACCGGATCGAAGAAGATCCCGAAACCGGCGCGGATGCTGGTTTTTCCATTTCCGAAGGGGTCCCACGCCAAACCAATGCGCGGAGCAAAGTTTTTGTTCGAGGGATTCTTGAACATGGGTCCCACGGTCGTCGTCTTGTCGGTAACTACATTAATGAAGTTTGCGGAATAGCCGTTCGCCTCTTCCGGAACACTCACTCGCTCATACCGCAGCCCAAGATTGATGGTGAGACGGGGAAATAGGCGAATGTCGTCCTGGATGTAGGCCGCCGCCATCGATTGCCGCCAATCCCGGTTGAGCTTGGAGTCGGGCAAGGACAATTCAACGGACGCCGCCTGCGCCCGCAGGAAGGGAACCAGGCCGTTGAACTGGTAGAAACCATATGGCGATTGAGGGCGGCTCGTCGGAAGGTGGTAAAAGCGGTAATCGCCGCCGATTTTGATGGAGTGCCGTCCTTTAAGGATCGAAACTTCATCGCTAAACTGCGCCAGCTTCATATCGGAAAAGGAAGGGCCAAAACGACTCGGTCCCAGCGAGAAGAATCCTGTCACGGAGATAGAGCCAAACGGTCTGCCGGGGAAGAACGAAAGCGCCGGGTCGATGTTCCTCAAATAGGTGTAACTGCTTTCGGTGCGGGAGCGATTAAAGCTGAAGCGGAACACATTGAGTAGTCGATCATTAAACCCATGGTTCAATTCCGCCGTCAGGTATTGGTTTCGGGACTTCGTGTCGGCTTGCACCAAGCTGATCGCGTCCGGCACTCCGATCTTGGCGTTGTCGAAGGTATAACGGCCGAAGACCTGCGTCTTCGGCGAGAAGATATGGTCGATGCGGCCGGTGAAATAGTCTTCGTCCGTCGCCTGCGATGCCGCTTGAACGTACTCGCCCGTGCCGTCGCCGAAGTTGCGGTCGTTGGGAAGAGGAACTAACGCGAGGTAGGCGGGAATGGCGGGATCCACGCTGATCGGAGTCTGTCCGGGAATGATCCCCACGCGGGCGTTTGCGTCTGGGACGACAGTCCGCGACGTTACTCCGAGACGCTGCCGCAGGCCTTCGAAACTTCCCAGGAAAAAGGTCTTGTTCCGCACGATCGGACCGTCCACTTCCGCGCCGAACTGGTTGCGGCGGAACGGCGGGATGGGCAGGGTCCGTTGATCGAAGTAGTTCTTCGCGTCGAAGGCGCTGTTACGGACGAACTCGAATAACGTTCCGTGCATCTGGTTGGTGCCACTCTTGGTGACGGCGCTGACAACTCCGCCAGCACTGCGCCCGTACGCCGCGCTATAAGAACTGGTTAGAACGCGGAATTCACGCAAGGTATCGACGCCCAGTAGGACGCCGGCCGCGCTCCCCGGTGTGTTGTTGTTGGAATCATTGATGTCACCGCCATCCAGGAGGAAACTGACCTGGCTAGGTTTGGTGCCATTAATCACCAATTTCGTTCCAGGGCCGCCGGAATCCGAACTGCGGCGGGAAGGTGCGACCCCGATCTGCAGCAGCGCCAACTGCGCGTAGTCGCGTCCGTTGAGCGGTAGTTCACGCGTCAACTGGTTGTCCATTGCGCTCGATAGCGCTGTCGATTCGGTTTCCACCAAAGCGGCCGCGCTTTCCACCGTGACCGACGTACCTGCATCGCCGACCACCATGGCGATGTTCAGGCCCGCCTGCTGCCCCACGGCTAGAGTCAAGTCGGGCACAACGGAGGTCTGGAAACCAGTTGCTGTGACCGAAAGTTTATAAGACCCCGGCGCCAATTGTGTAAATACATAATTCCCGGCTTCGTTACTGCGGCGGGATTGCTTCAGATTGGTGGCTTGACTCTCAATCACCAGTTCAGCGTCGCGGATAATCGCTCCGCTCGGGTCCGATACGGTACCGCTCAGTTCAGCGTTTCCGGTTTGAGCGTTCAACAGGCCGCAGGCCAACAATGAGCCAAGCAGAATGCGAGGGCAAATATTCAAAGGATGATACTCCCTATCGAAATAGAATTAGGCTGGCTGTAGCCCCAGCCACGTGCGTACCCCTGGGATACGGCGTAGCAGGACCCACTCCAAGATCGCCAAACCGGCGATGGAGACGCCAAGCATCGGAAAAGCAGCAGCAAGCACCACAACAAAAGCAGCCAGTATGGGCGAAAATGCGCGTTCCCCCAGCGCCACAGGAGCCCCAAGTACCCCCACGGGTCTACGCCGCCACCACATCACGACCGAACTCAAAGCCAAGGTCGCTGCGCCGAAAGCCGTGAACAATCCGATAGCCTGATTCAGGTAACCGAGCAACTGCCCTTCGTGGTACGAAATCCCCAAACTGACCACCCGGTCCACCCAGGGCCTCTCTGAAAAACCCTCGCGGGCGAGAACGGACCCGGATGTGGGGTCCAATGTGTAGTTATCCCGAAGCATCCGGTTCTGCGAATCCGAACGAACAAACCACGAACCACCTTTTTTGACAGGAGGAACGATCTGCACCGGATACGCCAAAGACAGCTGCTTCGCCGCAGGGAAGATGGTGTTGATCGCGCGATAAGCGTCGGGTGCCGGAGGCGGCTGTACACCGCGGCGGCGGAATCGGGAAGGCGCGGCTTCGGCGTGCTGATGCCCGCCGGAAGCTGCCTCTGCTTGCGCCGCGTTCCGGGCGGCGGTCGCTTCACGTTCCGACGAACTTCCCGTAGGCCAGTCCTGCGTGATCGTCATGCCGGCCGCGGTGGAACGCACCTTTTTGAAATAATTTCCCCAGCTTTTTGCCCAAGGCAAACCCGTCAGCAGGAGAATCATCACAAATAGCGAAACCCACGCGCCCGTGACCGAATGAATATCCCGCCACCAAAGCCTTCCGCTCAAGTGAAAGCGAGGGTACAGCACTCCGGCCAAACTAGTTGCGTTGCGGGGCCACCACAGAACAAGACCCGTCAAGATAAGAACGATCGTCCAGCATCCGGCCATCTCAACCAGCATTGAGCCTTTGTCGCCAGAGAGAAGTTCGCCATGCAGATAGAAGATACGGCGCAGCGGCCTGGAGCGGTCATTCACCGTATACAGCGCCTGGGCCGTCACTGGATGAACGTAAACGCGGAATTCGTCCGCGCCTTTCCCGACGACAATTTGCGATGCCCCGCCCTCTGTCCGGGGCAGTTCGAAGTAGCTCAGGTTCGAACCCGGAACAGCGGCCAACGCTGCTTTCACTTGTGTTTCCGGAGGTGCGGGCGTCTCACCAGCGCGAACCAGGCCGTCATAGGGGCGGTCCAACCACGATTCTAACTGCGGCTTAAATAGGTAGATCGATCCCGTAACGGACAACCAAAGTACAAAGGGAACGCAGAACAGCCCGGCATAAAAATGCCATCGCCAAACTGTCCGTGTATCTGGAAGGAATCGTGAAGATGTCGCCATTGGGATGCGGTTCCTTGAAAGAATTGGAGGGGAACCCTTCGATTTTAGTGGGCGACTGCCCTTTGAACAATGCGGCAAATTGCCGCACCATTGGGAGACTTTCCATGAAGGGGAGGCCTTTTTTGTCCACGCAGCAGCCAGCTCCCTGCTGGTCCGGAGTATCCTCCGTTTGCCGTTCGGTACGATGGTTTTCCACCCCATCAAATATTTCAATTGGCAATATTTTTTCTTCCGCCGTAGCGTAGCAAGTAGGAGCACCACGTCCGCGTCTCTCGCCAAGGGCCTTCGATGTCCCTGTCATCGATCCATCCACAGGAGGCGCCATGCCGGTTTCCGACCTTTACGTAGTGCAATATTTGCTGCAGGAAACGAGCCGCGCGAACGGCGGTATCGAATGGGAAGAACGCTCCCGCGAACGCGCTGGGTTCACGGCCCGGGTGGGCGGCGTCGGCGTGGAGCTCGAAAACGCTCACTTCCGCGCCGGAACGGTGGTCATGCTTCGTTTTCAAAGCTCCGGCGAAAGCTTCGCTATCTGCGAACCCATGCCTCAAGGTTGGCTTGCGCAGAGCTACGAAAGTGACGACGATCGCACTCTGGCGGCAACCATGCGCGATTTAATGAGCTGTGTGTCTCGCCAGTGCGCGGAGCGGCGATCATCGGCACTCGATCACGCGTGGGAAATCCGGCAGCGCGTTTACGAACAGCTTCTGTTTCGTAATGCCAATGCCGACATGTTGAGAGCTTCCGCCGAAGGTTGACGGCGCGCGCATCTTTGGCGAAGCCCTAAGCTTCGCCCATTTGCTTCGCCAGTTCTTACTTCACTAGCTCTTACTTCACTAGGCCTTCCTTCGCCAGGATCGGAATCGTCGTCAACGTTCCATCCGCCTTCGCGCGAAGACCGATGGCATTGATTTTGCCGCCCTGGGGCACCACAAATTCGACCGTGCCAACCGTGTCCGCGGTTGCGGGAAACGTGCCCGGCAATAAAAAGGACGTGTGTCCAAGCGCGGGAAGGGTAATCGTGTCGGTCCTTAATAGATTCCCGTTTTTGTCGAAAGTGCGGACCGTAATGGTGGCTCCGCTGGATGCGGCGTTGGCGAGCGCGACTCCCGTGGTAAGTCCGTTCGTGTTGTCGAACACGAGCAAGTAACTGCCCGGCGCGCGCGTTTCCAGCGGCACCGATGCTTCCTGGCCAAAAGTGGTCCAACGGAAAATTTCAAATCCACTCACGTTGCCGCTGGCGGATAATTGCGCGGAACCCGAGATACTGGCAGCGGAATCATTCGCAACGGTTTCCACCACCATCATGGCGCCGGCGGAGAGAGTCCGCGCCAGTGCGGAGGTGGTGGTGTTGGTTCCCGTTTGCGGCAGCGAGAGGGGCACGTTTAGAGGAGCGCCGCTTTCGTCAAAGAACGCCAGGTTGAATAATGCCGCGGCCGAACCTGTATTGACCAGGAAGAAAATGCTGGTGAATCCGCCGTTGTAAGTCACATGAGTGATCGATCCGCCGGTGGTTCCCACGTTTGCTAGCACGGGCAGCGTTGTCAGTGCCGGACCGTTCGCCCGCAGGCCGATCACGCTGATCTGTCCACCACCCGGTGTCTGGAACTGCACCGTGCCGCGCCGGTTTGCCGTCGCCGGATATTGGTCCTTTAGCATGAAGGACGCGTGCCCGCGCGCCGGCAGATTGATGGTCGCTGTCGCGATCTGCGCACCGGCGTCGTCTCGGATGATGACGTTAACTGTGGCCGCCTGATCGGAAATATTGGAGACGGCCAGTCCAGTTGCCAGAGATCCCGTGTTGTCGAAAGCCAGCGTGTAATCGGGCGCGTTTCGCGTCTCCAGGGGAACCACGGCATCCCACTTGAACGCAGGGAAACTGAAGATGCCGAACCCCGCGGCCCCCGCATCTCCCCAAAGCTGCGCCGATCCACTTTGCGTTGTGGCGAGTCCGGTGCCTGCGCTATCGAACTGCAACACTGCGTTGGGCGCGAGCGTCGGGTCCAGCCACGATGCCACCGACGGCACCCCCGTATTCGATGCCAATGCCGGGATCGCCAGCGCACCGCCGCCATCCCCGAAAAATTTCAAATGCGTTTGCGCCACGGTGTTGCCAAGGTTGGTGAGCACCGTTCGCGTATTCCATCCTCCTTCGGCCACCACGTGCGCAAAGTTCCCCAACAAAGTCCCACCGACAAACGTCGTTACGCCTTTGCCGATCTTGTTGCCGCTTGATTCCGTGAACCACAAGTTCCCGTCCGGACCGGTAATAATCCCGTTCGGCGAGGAGTTTGCTGTCGGAACCGCATATTCGGTGACCACCCCCGTCGTCGTCATACGCAGAATCTTATTGCCCGGGCCGTCAGCGATCCACAACGCCCCGTCTGGTCCGTTTGTAATGGCACCCAACTGAACGGATGGGGTGAGAATCGTGAACTCCGTGATCGTCCCGGATGTGGTGATGCGTCCGATCTTGCCCGGCCCTCGTTCCACGAACCATAGATTGCCGTCGGGGCCCGCGACAATCGTGATCGGGTTGACGGATCCGTTCAGCGGAAACTCGGTGAAGACCCCGGCCAATGTCAGGCGGCCGACTTTGCTTGCGGTCTGCTCGGTAAACCAAAGATTGCCGTCGATGCCAAGCGTCAGCCCGTTGGGTGTTCCTCCAACGGTTGGTATGGCAAATTCGGTGATGGTTCCGTTCATGCTGATGCGTCCGATTTTGTTCCCGCTCTGCTCGGTAAACCACATGGCTCCGTCAGGCCCCGCAATAATCTGCAACGGCGTCGATGCCGCGATGGGCAGCGGAACTTCCGTGAAGGCTCCCGCGGTGGTGAGCCTGCCGATCTTGTTTCCTGTTTGTTCGGTGAACCACATCGCCCCGTCCGGTCCAGCCGCAATCCCTGTCGGCGTGCTGGAAGCTGTGGGTACATTGAACTCGGTGATGACGCCACTCGTTGTGATGCGGCCAATTCTATTTCCGGCGAATTCGGTGAACCACATCGCCCCGTCCGGTCCTGGGACCACCCGCGAAGGCGTGCTGCTTGCGGTGGGCAACGGGATTTCGGTTATCGTCAGGCCTTGCGCGGAGCAGAGCGGCGCGTACGCCGCCACGCCAGCGGCGATGAGAAACGAAGTCAGAATTCGACTGGGCCTGCGGACCAGGTCATCCAATGTCAGCATTGAGCCACCCTCCATGGCAATATTGCCGCGCGATTTTCGGCAATTACAGTTGGATGCGATTGTACACCATGCCCTGGCTGGAATGGTGAATCGGAAATTTGCACTATGAAGAAATCGTAATGCGGCTACTGCGGGTTGGCGCTTTCGGTGCATTGCAGCACTTCCAGCAGCTTGGATGCGCCCGGACAAACTTCCTTCGCTTCCCATCCGAGCATGGTCGCGAAGCCAAGCACAATCAGAAACGGGATCACGCTCGAACGAATTACGCGCAGTTTCCAGTCCGGTTTGCGCTTCGCCATGCGATGCAATCCGCCCGCCATCGCAGCTTGCCATGCGGCTTCCGGCAGCATCTGCGGCGCGACGTAAATCAAGTATCCGCCCGCGAACAAAATCGTCAGGACCAGCAACGCCAGCAAAAGCAGAATCCACAGGTCGTCACCATCGAATCCGCCGAGATTGAAGCCAGAGCCACTCGCTCCTCCGCTCGATTTCCCTGGACGAACGGACCACGGCGATGATTCCGCAGTTGCTGCCTGCGCATTTACAAGGGATGCCTGATTCATTTGCGCCAGCGGCATCGGCTGTGGCCCCCCGGTGAAGGCTTGCACACTGGTGGAGGATCCGCCGCCCGATCCGCCCCAGGAGTCCGTTGCACCGCCGCCGCCCGAGGACCCGCCGCCGAATTTCACGCCACCCGAGGAACTGCCCGAGGAGCCACCCGACGATCCGGACGGCGATCCACCGCCCGAACTCGACACATTCGGCAAACTCAGATCCACCGCAAGCTTCGCCCCGGTCACCCACCAAATCCAGATCCGCACTAAAACGAGGAATGCCCCATACGAAAGCAGAACGGCGATCGGATACCGGAAGTGCATCCACCGGAAACCAAGGCGCAGCAGAAGCACATTGCCCAAAACGCCGGTCGCAATCACCGACGTGAGGATAAGCCCCATGTGGAAGCGGACAAAGTAGTCTTTGAGAATGCGCTCTCGAAAGGATTTTTCCTTCTTTGCTTCCAATTCGACGGGATCAACGGGCAGGGGCGGAGGTTGGATATTCGACGCGGACGAAGTGCCTTTGCTGCTGGACTTCTGTGCGCTGGAATCCGGGGCCATGGAAAATTCTACGCTACCACGGGATCACTCTTTGCGAACTCGCCGTGCTATTTCCCGTTTGAGACAGCCGGGGCGTTGGCCAGCAGGAAATCCTCAAAGCGGTAATCCGGTTCGGGGAATTCGTTGTGCTTGAGATACCACTTGTAGGTTTCTTTCAAACCATCTTCAAACGCGATCGGCTTGAACTTCAGCATCCGTTGCGCCTTCGCCGTCACTTGCGTGATCGGAGGAACGTCCAGGTAGATGCCGAAGTACGTCTTTGGACCCATCGGATGGCCGCCGGCGCGCGTGATGAATTCCCGCATGATGCGGGTTACTTTTGCGGGCTTCTTGCAGGTCTTGGCCAGGGCATCCACCACCTCCGCTTGCGAAAGCGGCCGCGGATTGGCGATGTTGAACGCGTGGCCTATGGCGGTTGGTTCCACCATCGCTTTGAGTGCCGCGCGCACCAGGTCTTTGACGTAAATAAACTGCATCAACCGGCGGCCGTCGCCGGGAACAATGATGGAACGTCCGGAGCGCAGGCGGTCCCAGAAAAATGCTTCGCGATACAGCGGATTATTCGGCCCGTATACAAAGGGCGGACGCAGAGTGACCACCGGTAGCCCGATGCGCTGATGCAAGCGGAACAACGCGCGCTCGCTCATTGCTTTGTTGCGCACGTACAACTCCGGCGCGTCGTCGGGAGCCAGAGCATCGCCTTCGTGGTGATTCAATCCATCGCCATACGCCGCGACGCTCGACATGAAAATATAACGCTGCAGGCTGCTATCGGCAAGCGCCTTGACCGTACCTTCGACATGCGCGGACGTCGTCCCACGCTGCCAGTCATACACGTTGTCGAAAACGACATCGAAATTCTTGCCGGCCAGAGCCGCTTTCATTTGTGCGGGATTGTTTCGGTCCGCGACAATGTTTTTCACGCGGCGCCCAAGGCCGTGCTTAGGCTGACGGTGCAGGATGGTGACGGCGTGGCCTTCCTTTAAAAGGTCGGCGACCAACTGCCGCCCGATGAACTGGGTTCCCCCGATAACCAGACAATTCATGGACACTTCGCAACTGCGGTGAAAGCTTCGGCCAACGGTCTTTCACCGCGACCCGGTCCCTCAAATTCTCTCCGGGCCGATGATATCTTTGTCCCGCTTTGTGCGGGATCTATGGTCTCCGCGCTCGGCGGAGCTTTTTTGGTTCACGTGCGGTCAAGCCGCCCAACTCTTAGTCGTAATACTCCAAGCCCAAATGCGTGATGAGATCTTCTCCACGAAGATGGCGGAGCGTGTTCTTCAGTTTCATCAACTGGATGAAAATATCGTGTTCGGGGTACAGGCCCGGGGCCGTCATGGGCGCTTTGAAGTAGAAAGACAACCACTCCTGAATTCCGCGCATGCCGCAGCGCTGCGCCAGATCGAGGAATAGCACCAGATCCAGCACCAGCGGAGCCGCCAAAATCGAATCGCGGCAGAGGAAGTCAATCTTGATCTGCATCGGGTAACCGAGCCAACCGAAGATGTCGATGTTGTCCCAGCCTTCCTTCGCATCGCCGCGCGGCGGATAGTAGTTGATGCGCACCGCGTGATAGAGGTTTTCGTACAGATCCGGATACAGCTTCGGCTGCAGAATCTGATCGAGTACGCTCAGCTTGGTTTCTTCCTTCGTCTTGAACGAGCCCGGATCTTCCAGCACTTCGCCGTCGCGGTTGCCCAGAATGTTCGTCGAAAACCAACCGTTGATGCCCAGCATACGAGCCTTCAGGCCCGGTGCGATCAACGTCTTCATAAACGTCTGGCCGGTCTTGAAATCCTTGCCGCACAGCGGAACGTTGCGGTCCCGGGCGAGGTCGAGCAGAGCCGGGGTATCAGTCGTCAGGTTCGGCGCACCATTCGCGTACGGCACACCGGATTTCAGCGCCGCGTAAGCGTAAATCTGGCTGGGAGCGATCTCCGGATCGTTGTTGCGCAAGCCCTCTTCAAACTTCTCAATCGTCGAGTGCACTTCCGAAGCCCGGTGAAACACTTCGGTGGAGCCACACCAGATCATCACCATGCGGCTCACGCCCGTCGATTTCTTGAACTCGGCGATGTCGGCGATCAGTTCCTGCGCCTTGTCCATCTTCGTGCCCTTCGTTTTCACGTTGGGGCCGTTGATGCGGCGCACGTATTCGGAATCGAACACGGCCTTCATCGGCTTGATCGCCGAAAGCGGTTCCTTCAACTGCGAAAGCAGTGTCGGTTCCAACACCTTCGCGTTCACGGCCGATTCGTAAGCGGTGTCTTCGTAGATGTCCCATCCGCCGAAAACAAGGTCATTCAAGCCGGCAAGCGGCACGAAATCCTTAATCATCGGCGAGCGGCCGTCGGTTCGCTTACCCAGGCGAATGGTCGATAGCTGGGTCAGTGATCCAATCGGCAGGCCTAGCCCGCGCTTCACTGCTTCCACACCCGCAATGAACGTGGTGGACACAGCGCCAACGCCTGGAATCAGGACGCCAAGTTTTCCTTCAGCGGGCGCAATCTGGACGTTTTCTTTTGCCGACAAGGGCTTCGTACTCCTTCAAGCTGGTTCGAGACACGCGGTTCGCGCGGGCAGGAACGGCAGAATATCGCCGCAATCCGTCAGTTAAGGAATCACCGGCGAAAATACTCGCATTCGTTATACTAGCATCGTAATGCCTACTCGCGCGACCTCCGCGGTGATTTCGGCCATTGTGGTTGATGACGAAAAGCTCGCCTCCGACGAGCTTTCCTACCAACTCAAACAATTTGAAGACGTTGAGGTGATCGCCACAGCCGCCAACGGCCTGGAAGCCATCAAGCTGATTGAAGACATGGAACCGGATTTGGTCTTCATGGACGTCCAAATGCCCGGCCTCGACGGCATGGGCGTCATCCGCCGCCTGCGCGAAAAAAATTTTCCCCTGCCCCACTTCGTGATGGCCACCGCCTACGATCAGTACGCCGTCGAAGCCTTCCGGCTGGAGGCGCTCGATTACCTGCTGAAGCCGGTCGAAAAAGAACGCCTGGAAATCGCCGTCGAACGTGCTCGCAAGGTCGCCGCCGAGAGAGCAAAAGCGCAACCCGCGGAAGCAACGGCGCCGGCTGCGCCGAAGTCGTCCCTGCAGAGAAGTAAGCTCCTCGTCCGCGCAGCGCAACGCAACTTCATCGTGGACGCCCAGGACGTGGTCTACGCCACCATCGACGACGGCCTCATCACCGTGGTCGCTACGAATCTTGAAGGGCAATCGAACTACCGCACAATTGAAGAACTGCAATCGAACCTGGACCCCGATATGTTCTGGCGCGTCCACCGCTCATTCCTCGTCAACGTGAATCGCATCAAGGAAGTGATCCCGTGGTTCAAGTCGAGCTTCCAGCTCAAAATGGACGATAAAAAGCAAACCGAAATCCCGGTGAGCCGCGTGCAGACGAAACGGTTGAGAGCGTTGTTCAAGCTATAGACGGTATGATGGGATCGTGCCGGAAATCAGCCGGTTCTTTGGCATCATCATCCGAATGTTCGCGGAGGCCGGAGCGCCACACCACGTGGCTCACTTCCACGCCTATTATCAGGATCAGGTCGGTATTTTCGGAATCGATCCCGTGCGGCTCATCGCCGGTGACCTGCCGCCGAGGCAAAGGCGTTTCGTGGAAGCTTGGGCGGAGATCCACCAGCAAGAACTGTTGTTGGATTGGGAACGTCTGCAGAGCGGGCGAAAAGCGGCGCCTATCGATCCGCTGAGGTAGCGATATGAGACACATCATCTGCCGGGTGAAACGAGTTGAATGCATCGGCCCCTACATCCTCAAGGTTTCCTTTGATGATGGAACTGAGCAAACGATCGACTTTGCCCCGATTCTCGCCGGTGAACTCTACGGGCCGCTTCGCGATCTGAAGTTGTTCAATCAAGTCTCAATCGATCCCGAAATCCATACGCTCGTGTGGCCGAACGGAGCCGATTTTGATCCCGAGACGCTGCACGATTGGCCCGCGCACGAGCAGGCGTTTCGAGATATGGCCAAGAAGTGGGAGACCGTCACCGCATGAATTTCCGCGCATTCGCTACTATTTTTCTAACTTGCGGCCTTCTCCTCGCCCAGACCGGTGCGAATATCGAATACCTCTCCGATGGCTCCATGAACCTGCCCAAGGATTACCGCCAGTGGGTCTTCCTCAGTTCCGGCATCAATATGACCTACGGCGAAAACGCGGGGAACGCGGCGAACCCCCGGTTTGAAAATGTGTTCGTGAATCCCTCGGCCCACTCCGAATTTCTCAAGACTGGCAAGTGGCCCGACAAGTCCGTGCTCATTCTGGAAATCCGTGGCTCCGATAGCAAAGTCTCCATCAACAAAGACGGACGCGTGCAGACGAACGTTCTCGCCGTGGAAGCGCACGTCAAAGACAACGCCCGCGGCGGCTGGGCCTTTTACGGCTTCCAGAACGGCGCGACGACCGGCAGATTGTTTCCGAAAACGGCGGATTGCTACTCCTGTCACGAAAGAAGCGGCGCCGTCGATACCACCTTCGTGCAGTTCTACCCGACGCTCATCGACGCCTCGAAGGCGCACGGAACCTACCACGCAACAGAGTAGTTATCCTGGCGTTGTTATTTCTCAGACCCAAACACGTCCTTCAACGCCGCATCCAGATCCCTCAGCGCGCCCGCGCAATCGCCGCGGAAGCTGGATCCATGCATCACGGCGAGGGTCTTCGGCTCCAGTGCCGCAAGCTTGCGGATATTCGAAGCGGTTGATCGCGTGTACGGCAGATATTCCGCCAGGATGCCCGTCTGGTAGGCTTTCATCGCCTGGTGTGAAGCGCCCACAACATCGGATTCCGTCAGCGGCGCGACATCGCCGATTTGGTGAAACAAATCCGAACAGAGCAGCGTCTTCTGCGTCTCCTCGAAAAGCACGCCCGCATCCCATCCGTGTGGCAAATGCGGCGTCTGGCAGTACCGGAATCGATACTTGCCTGTGGCGAAACTCTCTCCATCACCCAGCGCCCGCGCTTCGCGGCCAATGAAATCGTTGACGGTCACAACCGCCCCCAAATGGCCAGTGATCACATCCGCGTTCGGCGCGATCCCCAGCCACTCGTTCAACGCGCCGCATTCGTCCGATTCAAAATGACTAAAGCCAATGTGCCGCAACTTCGCCGGATCGATCAGCGTCGCCACCGCTTCCCGAATTTCCGGAAACATCCCGCGCAGTCCCGTGTGATAGAGCAGCGGCTCATCGTCTTTGATCAGAAAATGATTGAACTGCAGCTCCGCCCATGCCGCGTAAACGGAGATACGATAAACGTCCGGTGCGATTTCGGTGATGTTGGCCATGGATGCTGTTCTATCACGGAGGCCGTCCAAAGGCCACCCCACAATAGCGGTAGACAACTCGCTAAGATCAAGACGAAGGACGCCGATGGGCCGATCGCTTAAACTGCTGCGCAAGTTCGCCGTCTTCTGTCATCGATGGATGGGCGTGACCTTTTGCCTCTTGTTCCTCTGGTGGTTCGTCTCCGGCATCTTCATGATGTATTGGCGCATGCCGAACGTTGAGGATGCCGACCGCCTTTTGCGCGCGCAAACCCTTGATGTTTCGCGCATTCGTATTTCTCCCGCGAAGGCCGCCGATATCGTTGGAGCCCATTCCGCCCCCGATCATCTCTTGCTTTCCACATTCAACGGCCGCCCTGTCTACGTCTTCGATTTCGGAGCAGGGAAGTCGATGGTCAATGCCGACGATGGCAGCGACGTCGAAGTCTTCTCGCCCGAGTTGAATCTGCGCACAGCCGCCGCTTGGACCGGCCAGGCCGCAAGCGCCGCCAAAGTGGAAACCCTGCAGGAACCCGATCAGTGGACCGTAAACAACTTCGGCAACATCGCCCCCGTGACGAAGTATTCCTGGCCGAATGGAGAAGACGTTTACGTTTCCGAAGGCACCGGCGAAGTGGTCCAGTACACCACCACCGCCTCGCGCATCGGCGGCTATCTCGGACCCGTCGCCCACTGGCTTTACTTCACCCCACTTCGCAAGAACGGCGAGTTGTGGAGCCAAATCGTCATCTGGACGTCAGGCATCGGGACCATCATGTCGATCCTCGGATTGATCGTTGGCCTGTCTTTCTATTCGCCGTCGCAGCGCTACCGCCACGACGGAGTGCCCTCGAGCGTACCCTACGCAGGCCAGCGCCGCCTCCACATGATCTTCGGATTGTTCTTCGGTCTGGTCACTTGCACGTGGGCGTTCAGCGGCATGCTCTCGATGGAACCGTTCCCCAGCCTCAGCGGCCGCGGCCCGCGACGGGGCGGTGCGCGCGCCGATATTGTGGAAGCGCTGCATGGCAGCGAAGCGGGCGTCGCTGGGTTCGCGAAACTCACCGTGCAGGAAGCCGTGGCGCGATTGGATAAAGGGTTCCCACTGAAAGAACTGGAACTGGCCACCTTCGTAGGCGAGCCCGTTTATATTGCGCGTAATGAAAAAGGCACGCGGGTGATTCCCGTGAATGGCCCCCTTGCTCAGGACGTTCAGCGCGCACGCGTCGTCACTGCCGTTCGCGATGCCGTGAGCCCGGTGCGCGTCGATCGTGTGCAACTGCTCACCGAATACGACGCCTATTACCTGGATCGCCACAAGGAAAAGCCTCTGCCCGTGCTGCGCTTTGAACTTGCCGATGAAGGCCGCTCGCGCTATTACGTCGATCCCTCCACTGCGGAACTGGTGGGCACCTATAACTCACGCGGTTGGGTGACGCGATGGCTCTATCACGCGCTGCATTCTATCGATCTCCCATGGCTCTATCGATACAGACCGGCGTGGGATATCGTCGTGCTCGCGCTGATGCTGGGGGGTACCGCGCTGTGCGTAACATCGGTCATCATCGCGTGGCAATACCTGGGTGGGAAATTTTCGCGCCGCGCGTGAATGGTGGATGGAAAAGGCATTAGCTGCCGTCGGTCTCCGACACCAACTTATCCACCGGCATGTAATAAATCGCCGGCTTTCCGTGGCGATCGCTCAGGAAGAGAATCGCCTGGCTGTTCGCCGTGAACACCGGCGCGACCAACGACGCATTGCCCGCGCGATGTTCGGCGAGCGTAAATTCACGCTTGCCCGCGCGCGATAAAAGCAATACATAGGGCGATGCCTTGCTGCCGCTTGCGCCCACGAACATGCTGCCATCCGGATTCCCGTGGAAGTGCACGTACTGCGATGTTCCCGCCACCCGCGTATCCACGCCTGATTCCGGATCGTGCTCTCGCAATCCAGTCAGTTGCTTCGGATCCGGCGGGCGGTTCAGATACAAAAGCGCGTGCCCATCGGCCACCCACTGCGCCTGCCCGATCTCCCCGTCCGCGAGACTGAGCTGCCGGCCCCCGGTGCCGTCAAAGTTCACTAGCGACGTACGATTGCCGATGCGGTAAGAAACGGATGTATGCTTCGGGCGCAGCAACACGTCGACAATCTCTTCGCTCGATTCCACCACCGTGCGCGCCTGCCCGTTCGTGATTCGCACCACCTGCAGGCGATAACGAGTGCCCGGTCCCGCGGACTTTTCCACGAACGCCGCGTACTGGCCCTCGTCGCCATAGCTGATCTCCGCGGTCTTCTCGAATCCCGCCGCGATCCGGTAAATCTCGCGCGTCTTGAGTGACTGCCCTCTGCCGAAAAGGCTCTCGATGAACACGCCCTTATCGATGTGCCAGAAGCCGCGCTCGCCCGGCAGGAATCCCAGTGAGGAAACATCCAGCGCCGCTGCGTCCGTCAATTGACGGGATTCGCCGCTCTTCAGGTCCATCCGGTAAGCGTCCCATTTGCCGTTGAAATCGGAAGCGTAGAGAATCGTTTTGGCTGCCGCGCGGTTCTTGGGAAGGGGAAGATAGGCGTTGAAGTTCGGATCCGTTAGCCGTACAATCGCCGATTCGGTCGCCGGATCCAGATAACGAATGGCCGCCGTCGGGAACGTGCGTCCGCGGTTGGTGGTCTCCGCCGCCGTTGCAAGCGTGGCAACGGACGCAAGAAAACAACGCCGCGAGATCCTCATGCCTTCGATTGTAGCCGCTGGATGCAGCGGCGAAGTAAAGCTGGACGCCGTGCCGTTAGAACGGCAGATCCGGCTTCATGTGCTGCAGCATCGCCGAGCGGGTCAGATACGGACTCGGATTCACCGGACTCGCGCCGATGCGCACTTCAAAGTGCAGGTGCGGAGAAGTAACTCGGCCGCTTGCGCCGGAAAGTCCCAGGATCTCGCCGCGGCGGATCTCTTGGCCAGGCACCACATCGAAGCGCGAAAGGTGCGCGTAATACGTGCGCATCCCGTTGCCGTGCTCAATCACCACCAGTCGTCCGTAACCGCCCATGAATTCCGCGTGGGTCACAATGCCATCGGCTGCCGCTTGCACCTGCGTTCCCATGGGAGCCGAAATATCGACACCGGTGTGCATCGAACCTTCACCCGAGAACGGGTCCTGCCGTTCGCCAAAGCGGCTGAGCAACCGCCCGGTGACCGGCCACAAACTGGGGAGCGTATTCTTTTGCCACGAACGGGCGTAAACGTGATTGAGGCGGGAGAAGCTGGCGGACTTAAGGAAGTTGTACTCTTCGATCGATTCCTTAAAGCTCGGAACCAACGGCCCTTCTTCCGCGATCGAATCGCCATTTTCCATCCGGCGATTCATGCCGAGCGCGGTGCTTACTTCGTTTGCCATCATCTGCAACGATGCCAGCTGCTCGGTCTTCTCCGTGTTTTCCCGCTGCAGTTCCTGATACTGGTTGCGCAGCGAATCCACCTGAGCGCGAAGGTTGTTGTAATTCGATACCTTCCATGTCATCCGCAGGTAACTCGAAACCATTCCAAACAGGGAGATACCGCCAAAGAGGGCCAGACCTAGAACTACGTATAAGGCTTGGTGAGGGATGTGCACACGGCGAAGCCGCCCGTGTAACGAGTGTGCTAGAACAACGACAAAATAGTGCTGCTTCATTTCCGAAAACGACCTGACCGGCCTGCCCGCCGCTCCCCAGAAGAGGACTCCCCGGACCAAGAGCAACGCTGGAAGGGGATCACGACAGGTGGTTCCGTCGTTGGATTAATGAAATCTCATTCTATCCCTTTTGGGAAGAGGGTGTCAAGTTTCAGGCACCCTTCCGGGAATCAAAAGCGAAGATGAGGCGAAGCAGGTTTTAGTCCCCGAAAGCGGCCCTTGCGGCAGTGTTCTGTGAGGCATTTCCCAGGAAACCGCTGCGGGTGCGAAGGGTTTCGTTCATGCGCTCGGTTGCGGCGGCAACGGCCTCGCCCATGGGTTCGTCTTCCACTTCCACGGCGCCCCAGGCGAACGGCGTCACTCCGGAATTCAACAGGCGCAACTGTAGATCCCAAAGGTGTTGCGTGATAAGCCGGAGGCGGCGCTGGGCATCGGCTCCTCGCTGGTTGGCGCAATAGAGCAGAAATTCATCGGCGCCGATGTTGCATCCGAAATCCTCGGGAGTGAGTAGATCCTCGGACAACTCGCGGAGCAGTGCGGAACTATCGGGACCTATATCGCCGGTGCGAGCCACCGATACCACCAGGCCGCTGATTCTCACTTCGCTTTCGATCAGTTGGCGAAGCGCGGCTTCATTGTGCACGCCGAGAAGCATTCCGGAGGAAGGCGTCTCTGCACGGAGGACATCCGTGTGGACATCCGTGTAGACATCCGTCTCCGGTACATATGGTTCCGCTTCGAGAACGGGTTCGGGTACTCCTTCGGCCTCGATCGTGGCCACCGGCGCGGGACGGTATGTCGAAGGCGGAGCGGGGGCAAACGATTGGAATGTCGCTGGTTCCAGCAGCACCGTCACGGGGATTCCCTTGGTTGGCTTTCTGCTTCCCAGAAGAGATTCGAGTAGATCCTCACGAACTTGGAGCGGAGTCGAGGAGCAGTTCTCCTCCTTTTTTTCGTACCCAAGCAAAGTGAGTGCGTTCGGCGACAGCGTGACTCGAACCGGTGCTTCCATGCCGCCTCATTCTAACGGCTTGTGCGCGCGGGACCAAATAGGAGCGCGCTCCTAGAACGTCCTGGTTTGTAGTCCTGAATAGCGGGCGGTTTGGTACTGGTACAAAGTCGTGAAGTGCGGAAACTCGTACGCCGACAACAACTCGGCGCTAACGGACCGCGGTCCAGGCGAGAAACAAACCATCGGGCGCGACGTCTTCCCAATAAGAAATGGGCTTGCTCGCTACCTTGCTGCAGTGGCGCTTGAGCAGTCCTTCCATTTCCTTGCGTCCGAACCAGCGTTCCCATTCGGGCGTTTTGAGGCGCCCCCAGGCCTCGGCGTTCTTGTCGATGATAACGATCTTCCCACTCGGTTTGACGATGCGGCACAGCTCCGCCACGGCGGTTTCGATGTCGATTGCGTGTTCGAGCGACTCGGTCGCATAGGCCCCGTCGCATGAACCAGTGGCCAGCGGCAGCGCGGTCAGCGTTGCGGCCACTCTGTGAATTTCGGGCTCGACGAAATGCAGCATGGCTTCGGCGAGATCGAGTGCAAGGACGGATGCTTGCGGGTTGCGCTCGCGCACAAGCCGCGCAAAGCGGCCCTTGCCGCAGCCGAGATCGGCGACGCGCTTGCCGTTGAGGTCGCCCAAATACTCCAGCACAAGCTTGACGTGATAGATGCGCGGATCGATGGAGGAAGGGAAGTGTTCCTCATCCGCGGCGGCACGATTGAAAAAATCGCGAATCTCCGTCGAGGAGGTTCTCACCGCGGGCGCCGGTTTTTTGCGGGGCCAGAACATGGCAGACAGGAGCCCGAAGAGAGGACCCCGCATTCAGAATACAAGAGGCACGGTAGCCGTCGTGATGCCGATCGCGTTGCTTTCCAGCCTCCTGGAGTTTGCACGGTTTGAACGAAGACCCTTGCATCCGGCAATTTGTTGTCGTATAAATCACTGTGGTTTCCAGATAGGGGCCGCGCTCGGAGTTCCGAAATTCCCAGCGCGAAGTCAGGGGGGCAAATTGAAAAATCGATTGATAACCGTTCTGTTTATAGCTGCGACTTTGTCTTTTTCCATTCCGGTGATGGCACATCACGGGAATGCGTCTTATGATGTGACGCAAAAACCCACCATCAAGGGCGTGGTCACGGAATTCATTTGGGCCAATCCGCACTGCTATTTGAAATTCGACGCCAAGGACGAAAACGGCAATTTGGTCCACTGGCTGGTGGAAGCGAGCAATCCGCCGGATCAGACTCGCGAAGGATGGACCAAGAACACGTTCAAGCCCGGCGACGAAGTGGAAATTACGATGAGCAGCGTGGCGCGTAACGGCCAGCCGATCGGCCGGTTTGGCGCGCGCATCGTGGTCAACGGCAAGGTTCTCAAGGGATAGGCACCGCACTCCCATGCAAAAATACACCATTGCTTTCGCGAGCGCGGCGCTTGCCGCGCTTCTGTTCTCTCCCTGCCTCTCTGCGCAGCCGGCCCCTCAATCCAAAGAATTGGTTGAAGCGCTGGCAAAACGAAAATGGAACAATAGCCCGCCGGTCAAAGCCGCGTATGCAAACAAGCGGCCGTCGCGTCCCGCTCCGAAGCGCGATCTTTCGGGGATCTGGGACGGAACGGCGGAGGGCGGCGTGGAGGCCACTGGTCCGCGCGAATACCCGGCCGGAGATAACGGCAACGAAATTTCGGGGCGCGAAGATGAAAGCGCCGTGAAGCGGCAGTTGCCCTTCACCGCCGCGGGGTTGGCTGCTCTCAAGAAAAACAAGCCCGGAGTGGGTGTGCGGTCGGTGGACGTTGCGTTATCCAACGACCCCGTGAACACGGGAAATCCGCAGGGCTTTCCCCGCATGCTGTTTTACGAATTGCGCGTCTTTGAATGGGCGCAGTTGAAAGGCCAGTGGATCTATCTGGACCAGTTCATGCAGAACTACCGTGTGGTCTGGGCCGATGGACGTCCGCTTCCCGATATCAACGAAGTGGAACCCCGCTGGTTCGGCTATTCGGCAGGAAAGTGGACGGATGACTACACGTTTGAAATCGACACCATCGGCGTGAATGAAAAAACCTGGCTCGACAATGCCGGCCGCCCGCATACCTACGAAATGAAAGTGCACGAGGTTTGGCACCGCCTGGATTACGACACGATGGAACTGACCGTTACCGTGGACGATCCCAAATACTATTCGCAGAAATGGAACGGTCTGCAAAAATTTATCGTGCATCGGCTTCCGGACACCTTCGATATGGAAGAGTTCATCTACAACGGCTTGGAAACTTCGGAATACGACGATCTGCTGGGAACGAAAGCGATCATCGGAAAAGGCAAATAGCGATGCATAGCCGAATTTCCGCCGCAATGCTCCTCGGTGGCATTGCCGCCGGATGTGTGTTTGCCCAAGCGCCCGGCCCGGCAGCGCAGTTGGCCGAACAACGATTCAAGAACGTTCAGCTGCTGAAGGGCGTCTCTGTGCAGGAGTTCATGGAAACCATGGGCTTCATCTCCGCGGCCACCAACATGACCTGCACCGTTTGTCATGGAGAGGCCAGCGCAGGCAACTGGGATAGGTACGCCGACGATCCGCCGTTGAAGCGGAAGGCCCGGAATATGATGCGGATGGTGGACGGCATCAACAAGGCGAATTTCGGAGGCGTGCGGCGGGTCACCTGTTACACGTGCCACCGGAATGCCGCCGTGCCCAAGGTGACGCCGACGCTTGCCGAACAATACGCAACTCCGCTTCCCGAAGATCCCGACGACATTTTCGGTCAGGCTCCGGGAGCGCCAACTCCGGACGCCGTGCTCGACAAATATCTGCAGGCGATTGGCGGACAGGCGAAAGCGGCAGCTCTCACCAGTTTCATTGGAAAAGGAAAGTACGAGGGCTACGACGATCCGGATTCGAGTCCGGTGGAGATTTACGCCAAAGCGCCGGGTCAGTTCGCGCAATACAACCACTCGGGCGCCGGTGATCGAATGACCGTGGATGACGGGCGCTCGGCATGGATCGCCCAGGCGGAATCGGAGGTGCCGGTTCCAGTTGTGACTCTTGCCGGCGGCGACTTGCAGGGAGTGCATTTGGAAGCCCAGCTCTTTTTCCCGGGCCGCATCAAACAGATGTTTACGGATCTTCACGTTGGATTTCCGCTCGCGGGCGCGCTGAGCATTCTGCCGGATCGTACGGGGTCGGGGATCGATGAGCGCGAGTTAGTCGTGATGCAGGGCAAGACGGCGGTGGGTGGCGTGAAGGTGAAGCTGTACTTTGAGAAGGAGTCCGGGCTTCTGGTACGGATGGTGCGTTTCACCAACTTGCCGTATGGATTTATTACCACCGAAATGGATTACGCTGACTACCGGGACGTTGGCGGATTCAAGATTCCACATCGCATCACCAAGACGTGGGTGGATGGCCGTTCGATTGTGACGCTCGACTCCGTTCAAGTAAATGTGCCCGTGGACGCTACCAAATTCAACAAACCGGCAGCGCCGAAGGAACCTGCAGGAGCAAAATGATGATCAACAAACGCATTCTGTTTATTGTTTCGGCGGCGATGGCCGGACTGATTTCCGCGCCTTTGGTTTCCGCGCAGACCAGCCGTCCGGCGTACCGGTTGAGCGTGGTGGGAATCGCCGTCAAGGATTACGCGAAATCGCAGGAGTTCTATTCGCGCAAGTTGGGTTTGCACGAGGCATTTAAATTCACCAACCAGGACGGCACGCGGACAACGACGTATTACCAGTTGAGCCGCGACACATTCCTCGAAATGCAGTTGGCCGCCGGCGACGTGAAGCCGGGATTCACGCACGTCCACCTGGCCGTGGATAGCGTGGATGCGGCCATCGCACGGTTGAAGCAGGCGGGCGTGCCGGGTGCGCCGCGGAATGGAACGGCTCCGGGGACAGTGACCGAAGCGGGCATGGCGATGCCGAGCAATGTGAAGAACTCAAACATCGTGGAACCCGACGGGCTGCGGTTGGAGTTGAACGAATTGCTGCCGGAATCGCTCACGAAGAAGGCGGCCGATTCGTGGCGCGAGGAATACCCGGCTTACCGGTTGGAAGTGATCGGCATCGGCGCGAAGAGTATTGATGCGTCGATGAAGTTCTATCAGGATATGTTGGGGCTGCGGGTGGGATTCACGATCAACAACGATCCGAAGCATCCGTATCTGCAACTGAACCGCGACACGTTCCTGGAACTGGGAGCCGCGGCTGCAAACGAAGCGCCCGGGTTTACGCACATCCATACGGTGGTGAGTGATCTGAATGCCACGATGGCGCGCCTCAAGCAAAACGGACTGAAGGTGACGGCGGCGAACGAACGCGTTCCGGACTCAGTTACGGGGACGTCGTTTTCCGTGCCCAGCCAGGTTTACGTGGCCTACATCAGCGATCCGGACAACATTCGAATCGAACTGAACCAGTGGGTGGACTCGCTGCCCAAGCGGGCAGCCGAAGCCTGGAAGTAGAAAAGATCGAAGGCATACCCTTCACGACCACGCGGCGGGGCGCATTCGTCCCGTGTTCGCTTCGCCGTGTCTGTCGAACTTCCTCCGTTCTGCTATTTGAAAAACAAAAGAGCGCTCTTTGTTGCCGCTGACATACACTCAACGACGAAGAGACCGCTGGATACTTACTCAACGGCAAAGCAACCACTGACATACACTCAGTGGCCAAGAGACCGAATGAACCGGTACGGCGGCCCGGTCCGTGATTGTTACCTGCACACGGCACAGGAACTATAAAGACAGTCATCCTCCCAACACACGCAGACCCGCTGTGAGTTACCTAGGACGTCACTCTTGGTCGATTCGGCCCTCTGCTGGAAGAGCGCACAAACTCCTTGCCTACGTTATACGGGGTGCAGTGCTGAATCTTGCAGTGAGCGAAGTGCAATGTGCTTGATTCGGGGCGAGATAGAGTTTGCGGAATTGGCGTGAGTGAGTAAAATCGCCCTGAGATTCTGATCTGTAGGGCTCGATCAATTTGTTGCAAACGGTTTCGCAAAGTTGTTTTCGCCGCGATCAATGCGAGATCTTTGGCAAACGACAGGGTTGAGCGACGAGCGCGTACTTTCGAAGCATCGAAAGCGTTACCTTCTCCACGAGTCCGGCCTGGCGGCATCTTCTCCTGAGGACTGCCAAAATTGCCCACGAACTAGGCGGGTGGCTTCTGACGACGTCGCTCCTCGTGAGGGACAGTACGAACGGTCCCGGAAATGATGATGGGCGTGCGATGCTCCAGCGGGTGATCGCTTTTTGAAAGAACGGATTCGCGTAGTTCAAGGGCGGGACGTCTTCGACTGCTAGCGACGCGACTTCTCGAAGCTCCAGTCCCAGGCAACCCAGCAAACCGATAATCGCTCCGTCTCGTGCACCTCGAACGCTCGGATCGCGCTCGCACACGCCAAGAAGGCGCGCCATCGCGTCATCGCTAAGTATTTGGCTGCCATTCGAACGACATGCGGGGCGAGTGATTGAGCGAATGTTTCGAATCGAACATTTTCCGATGAGACCCGTTCTGTGGCCTTCATACAGTACCTTCGCCACAAGACTGCCGACAGCGTTGGCCGTTCTCAAGTCTGTGCTCTTGGCAATGTTTTGAAGCCCTGAGGTGATTGTCCGTTGAGTTAAGTTTGCCCAGGGAATTGTGAAGGGAGAGTAGTTGCCTCGAAGTTCGCGCGAAAACAACTCCAGTAACTGGATCGCCGTCTGACGCTTAGGTTTAGACATGAGATGCAAATAGCGTTTCAGTACGTCCGTTAAAGCATCCGTCGTCTTCTGCTGTTGCGATGCTGACTTATTCACTTCATCGCAATACTACGTTAGCGGCTGTTACTTCTTAATGAAACAAATGACAAATTTGCGGCCTGACTACTGATCGGTTGGTTCAAGAAGTCCATTGCCTGCAACGGCGATGCTTTTATTCAGTTGTCACAGAGAAAACATCTTTCTGTTACGGCAGCCGCGTAAGCTTTCGTTAATACTACCCGACAAAGTGAATGTTACGAAACGTGTGCGGTAAACAAGGAACGACATTGACGATACTTTTTCGAACTATCCTCTTCGCGGCGCTCACGATGGTCTATGCGGCGGCGCAGACGCCCCAAAACGGAATGGCAGCAGGTACGGTGATTGACGCGCAATCCGGCCGGCCATTGTCTGGTGTGATTGTCACGGCGGAAGGTGGAAATGCGCCAGAGGGATACACCGATTCCGATGGAAAATTTCGGCTATCGTTACGGCCTGGCACCTACAATCTGAAATTTTCCGCCACAGCATACGCAGACGCCACGATTGCGGACGTCGAAATTCGCCCGGCGCAAACAACACAAGCCAGCACCGTTATGGTGCTGCAGACCGTAGTCACCAGCGTCGATGTTGTCGAAAAGGCCACCGCTGTCGAAGCAACAGCTGAAGCCTTGCTTACCGAACGCAAGCTTGCATCGACAATCAGCGATGGAATTAGCCGGCAGGAACTGGCGGGGAGTGTTGCTTCCGATGCAGCGCGTGCGCTTGAAACAGTGACTGGCGTCAGTATTGTCGAAGATGGGTACGTTTACGTCAGAGGGCTCGGTGAGCGCTACAGCGCAACGATGCTCAACGGTGCGCTATTGCCGACCACAGAACCGGAGAAACGCGTTGTTCCGCTCGATTTGTTCCCGGCAGGAATGATTGAGAATATTCGCATTTTGAAGACCTATACTCCGGATCTTCCCGCCGAGTTCGCTGGTGGTCTAGTGCAGATGTCGACGATTGAGTTTCCAACCCAAAAGACTTTGCAGGTCTCCGTCAAATCGGGCATGAATACACGGACGACCACGAGTCCATTCCTGACGTATCCCGGCGGTTCCCGGGACTTCCTTGGATTCGACGATGGTTCACGTGGCATTCCCTCTGGTGTGCCCGAAGCCGCGGTTTTCCCCGGGGCCTTTTCGCCGCAACAACTGCAAACGATCGGGCGGGCTTTTTCTAACAATTGGGAGTCGACGCGGCAAGGGAACGCGCGAGTTCCGTTGGACTTTAAGGCTGTGGGAGGCGGAGCTTTTGGCCGATTCGGACTTGTTGGCGCGATCAGTTTCAGCAACGCCCCTCAGACACAGAAGGAAGTTCAGCGTTACCTCCGGCAGGGAGTTGGTTCTCCTGTTGTGTTTACTGAGTACCCCGAATTTTCCGAGTACACGGAGCGTGCACGGTTGGGCGCTGTCTTCAACGTAGCTGTTCGGTTGACACAGAACCATAAGATCGTCTTCCGGAACCTACTGACGCGCGATGCTGAAAAGTCCTCGCGCGAATTCTCCGGTTACGATGGAGGCGTTGATTCTTCGATTCAGTCCCAGCGCTTGCGGTGGGTGGATCGCACACTCCTGGCAAACAGCGTCGAGGGCGATCATACCTTCGTCAACCTTCACAACAGCCTCATACGCTGGCAATTCACATACGCCCGGTCAGAGAGAAACGAACCGGATCTCCGGGAAGTATTTCGTGGACTACTCCCGAATGGATCGTACATTTTTTCAGCGTTCGGGTCTTCCGGCATCCGATTCTTTTCCAACCTCGCGGACAGAATCTATGAGCCGCAAGCTGATTACAGCGTTCCCTTCTTCAAGGGGCGGGTGACAGGAGTGTTTAAAACCGGCGTGCGTGCCAGCTTTCGCCATCGCGATTTTAGCGCCCGCCGGTTTCGTTACATCCCACAGCAAAGCTCTACGCTGAATCTCTTCCTTCCCAGCAACCAGTTGTTTGCGGCAACAAACATCCGTCCCGACGGCTTCCAAATCGTCGAGTTCACGCGAGGAACGGATACCTACACGGGCGATATGAACATCCTTGCGGGATACGCGATGGTTGACCTGGCCCTGGGCGGACGCTGGCGGCTTGTTGGAGGGCTGCGTTATGAGCATGCCGACATCGGCGTGACGACCGTGGATAACCGGATTCCGAATGCGGTACCGCAAACAGCCTCTCTGATCAATACGGATCCAACCCCAGGGGTAAACGTTATTTACGCTCTGACCGGGCGTCAGAATCTACGATTCGGATTCAGCCGGACTCTATCGCGCCCGGATTTCCGCGAACTTTCGCCCTTCGATTTCGCCAACGTGCTGGGAGGTTTTGTGGTGCAAGGCAATCCGCTTCTCAATCGAGCCACCATCAACAACTACGATGCGCGATGGGAACGGTTCCTCGGCGGCAATCAGGTAATCGCGGCAAGCTTCTTCGCGAAGACCTTCCAGAACCCCATCGAACAGACCATTCTGCCCTCCAACGATTTGCGTCAGACATTTGTGAATGCAAAGGGCGCAAGAAACCTGGGTGTCGAATTCGAGTTCCGCAAGGCATTGGGATCGATTAGCAAGAAGCTGCAGCCGTTCGCTGTTTCCGCAAACGTGACCATTGTCAGTTCCAACATTGAGATCCGCCCGGAGAACGCAGGTGTCGTGACATCGCTTTCCCGGCCCCTTCTCGGCCAGTCCCGCTACATCTGGAATGCGCAAGCAGAGTGGGTGAAGCCGGCATGGCGTAGCCGAGCTCGATTCTATGCGAATCAGGTATCCCGTCGCGTGTCTAGTGTTGGGACGTTTCAGCTGCCGGATATTTATCAAGAAGGGAATCTGTTTCTGGATTTCGTATACGAATATTCGCCTTCAGAAAACAGCCGCTGGCAATTGCGGATGGATGCCCAAAACCTGGGGGACACAAAATACCGTTGGACGCAAGGCAGCTTTGACCAGCGGGCCTACCAACTTGGAAGAACCTTTCAGGTTGGACTCACCTACAGGATTTTCTAAATCAACTTTCCGAGAACTACAGCAAAGAAAGGCTTATGGAACGAAACATGAAAAAATGGCTCAGTTTGATGCTTCTAGTGCTTTCGATGGGCGCCTTCGCACACGCTGCGGAGCCCGTCGCAAACCGCTTATCTGTTTGGATGTGGTCGGATCGATATGTCTACCGGCCCGGCGAATCTCTCACGGTGCGCTGGGCGGGCCGCTCAAACGGCGATACGACTCCGTACACGGTGTTCTTCTACAGGCAGAACAATCAGACGGGCAAGAAGTATTACTTACCCTTGGGCACAGAAGAGGTCACCGACGTTGTGGGCAAGACGGCGGGTGCTGGGTTCACGGTGTTGAACGCCGGCGACACCCCCAAGAGCGTTGTGATTGGAAACGGCGGACTGTATCCGGCGATCACGATTCCGAATGAGTTTGGGATGCACACGATCGTGGCGGAGGTTCGTGACGCAACCGCTACGCGCGTCATGAAGCGCGTTTACCTGAAGATATCGGTAGTGTCGGAGACCGTTGACGTGACCGGACCGATCACGTCGGATACAACCTGGGTGAACACAAAGAACTACATTCTCAGGGGTATCGTCTTTGTAAAGAGTGGCGCAACTCTTACGATCGAGCCGGGCACTGTCGTCCAAGGCGCTCCGGGCTCGCAGCCTCCTTCCGCTTTAGTTGTCACCCGCGAAGGAAAGATCAATGCGGCGGGTACACGAAGCCGGCCAATCATCATGACCAGCCTGCAGCCGTTCGGTCAGCGCACTCGTGGCGACTGGGGCGGGCTGGTACTGTTAGGCAAAGCGCCCATTAACGTTTCGGCCAATACGAACAATTTGGCGAACCCGGAAGGCACTTTCTACATTGAAGGTCTTGCGGCCACCTCGGACGGATTGTACGGTGGCACGGAGCCCAATCATAATTGCGGCAACCTTTCGTATGTTCGTGTGGAGTACGCCGGCGCCATCTTGTCGCCGAATAACGAGTTGAATTCGTTTACCTGGGGCGGATGCGGCAAGGGAACTACGGCAAACCATCTGCAAGCGATCTACGGGCTCGACGACTCTTTTGAGTGGTTCGGCGGGAATATGGATGCCAAGTATCTGGTTGGCGGCCTTAGCGCGGACGACTTTGTGGACTTCCAGCTTGGCTATACAGGCCGTATTCAATATGGAGTCTTCTACCAAAGCAATAGCGCTCGAGGCAATCGTGGAATTGAGGGCGACAATAGCGAGTACAACAATGGCGCGACTCCCTCTTCCAATCCGACCATGTACAATCTGACCTTCATTGGCAGCGGCCAGCCTGGTTTCGATGAAGCCAATGCTCCCGGCCTTTTCCTCCGCCGCGGCGCGAGGGCAAGCCTCTACAATATGGCGGTGATGAACTTCTACAGTTCCGCTGTCGAACTCACGGACGCCAACACCCAAGCACAAATGGATCAGGGAAACGTCGTGATGGATGGCGTACTGATGTGGAACAACAACGTGGGCACTGGCGGTGGCTTGGGTATTACGCAGCAAATTTCCAATGCGGCCACCCAATCGTTCGCACAGGGCACGCGCGGCAATGGGAATGGCCGGAATTTCTCGGTTGCCGATCCAAAGTTGGCCCGTCTCACGGATCTGAGCGATCCCGACTTCCGGCCGACAGTTGGTTCGCCCGCATTAAGCATCGGTGCCGTGGTACCTCCGGATGATGGATTCTTTGATCAGTCGGCGCATTTCATCGGCGGCATGGGTGAAGAAAACTGGATGGAAGAATGGACCAGTTTCCTGCAGGAGCCGGACATCGCACAGTAGTTCACCCGTCTTTCCGGGCAAGCAACAGGACATCGCGCCGCGACCTTCTTGTGTTGACATGAAAGGCGCGGCGCGAGTTGCTTCTGGGCCACAAGAGACGACGTGGCGGAGACCGTTCTAGCGCGCGGGTGCAGCGGCGACGGATTGGCCTTCGGCTGGGTTGGTGGCGTCGCAGTATTCGTCGCCTGGCTTGAATCCTTGGGGCGTGCGTTCGAAGGTGTACTCGTACACGTGTGGCTTCACGTAGACTTCGGAATCGTTCCAAGTCATGATCAGGCGGAGGTGCTGGCCGTCGGGGCTCGGAATGTACTTCTGCTCGAGCACCGTGGCGGGCCTGCGGTATCCACCGGCGACGACGCGCGCGGGCATGAAGTTGGAAGCGGTTACAGTCAGCGCCCCGTTCGCATCGATGCGGCCGACGGAGTAGCCCGACGGGCTGGGGCTGCGCAGTTCCTGATTCGGGATCGCTTTCCTGTTGAGATAGATGTGACGGTCGGCGCCGCGATCCTGTACTTGCACAATTTCGTCTTTGGATTTGACGGCGACGAAACCTTCCGAATCGACATCCAAAGTCAGCTGGCCTCCGTTGTAGATGCACGGCGTCGGATTGGTGACCAGGATTCCGTTGATGAATCTCTGTTCAAAACGTCTAAGGACCGGAAGCGCGTCGAGCATGCGCTTGCCCGCGGGGGTTAACTCCGCTGGTTTATAGGTGGACGTCAAGTTCTCAAAGGCGCGGGAGCCGTTCTCATCGGTGCGAACCCAACTGCCTTCCACGGTGGGCGGCAGAATCTTTTCGGGGTCCTGGGCGTGCAGGGGGAGCGTGCTCGCCGCCGCGAGGATGGTGATCACAAAGTAATGGTTTGTTTTCATTTTCATTGTTTCCTCTATGTGCGTGAGCACTGCTATTGCTTTGCCGACCCTGGAGCGACCATCGCTGCGTCGGATTTTTTCTTTAACTCGGGGGAGAAGCCACGGTCGATGAATGCGCCGCGTTCTTCATCCCATGCATTGCAGCCGACGCCGGGGCGTTGTTCGTACGGGCCGTTGATTTTGTGATACCAGAACTCGTAGGTGTGTGGTTTGGCGAAAACCTTGGCGTCGGTCCAGGTGAAGGTCACCGAGAGGACCTGGCCGTTCTTCAGAAGTTTGTAGCGTTCCACCAAGTGCGAATCCGCCGTGCGATACGCGCCGCCGGGGAGCAGCCTGCGCCCGTCTTTCTCATGGAAGCCGATGGTGTCGGCGACGAGCGTGTCGCCTTCCCAGCGGGCGATGGAGTCGCCGCTCGAAGAGGGATCGAGGATATCGGGGTTGGTGTGCTTATCGCGCAAAAGCAAATGGCGGTGCGCGGTACTGACCGGGGCGGTGATCAGAATTTCGAAGCGTCCCTGGGTGATGGAGATGGGGCGGCCTGCGTCCATCATTCCGGGCGTTCCGAAGGGGCGGCAATAGCGCTTGGAAATGAGGTCGAAGTCGCGCTCATCGGGCAATCTGGCAAGCGCCGCGTCGGTCAGGGTGGCGTTGGGCACGCTGCGGTCATCGGGACCGAGCTCCCAATAGCCGCTGATATCGTGCGGATCGAATGCGGGAGCCGCTTGTTGCGGTGGAGGTCCCTGGGCGTTGACTTGCGATACGACGGCAAGTGCTGCAAGGACGAATGAAAGGGTACGGCGCGGCGGGCGCCTGAGGTTGTTGGGGCTGGAACTCACGGATTGCTGTCCTCGTTGAAACGTATTGGAAAAACCGGACAGAACGCCCGACCGCCCCTTGGTCACGCGCCTTGCCTTTGTCAATTTCTACACTAGGATTATACATGCGGTCAAGCTTGGAGGGCGGGACAGAACATTCTGTCCCGTTCCAAGACGGGTCGGTAACCGGATAGAACCGGGGAAACCCTTTCTGATGCGGGCTATTTGCTGCCCGGAGGGCGGCGGGCTATTTCGGCGCGGATGCATTCGGAGACCAGGGTCCACAAAGAGACGTATTTCTCGTTGGACATCAGGAACGGATGCGGGTCGCCGGGTTTCCGTGTGATGAGTTTATTCAGACGCGCGGGTGTGTCGTCGAACATGGCGTGGTTTTGAATTTCCACGTCGACGTTCATTTTCTTGACGGCTTCGAGGTAATGCGCTACGGAGCCTAGATATTGGTTCAATCCACTGATCGTGATGCGAGGTTGATCCTGGATGGTGCCGCCGTAAAGGCCGGCGGTGTGTGTGGTATTGCCTTCGCGCACATTGAAGATGAAGGCGAGCGCGCCGGGCGTATGGCCGGGGATTTCAATCAGGTTGATGGTTTGATTGCCGAGCGTGACGGGCGCGCCTTCCTTGAGAACCAGGTCGCGCTTTGGCTTCGGGGTTTCGTTGGCAGCGGGCGCGGGGGCGTTGGGGGGATACATCAGATCCCAATCGGCGGCGGTAGTGCCGACGTGCGTGCCGTATTGCTCCTGGAAGTACCGGGCGGCGGCGTAGTGATCGCCGTGGCCGTGACCTAACAAAATGTATTTAACGTCGGCGGGGTTCAGGCCGAGTTGCTTCATCTCATTGAGGATGTTGTCGGATGTCCCCGGGTAGCCGGCATCAATCAGGATGATTCCAGCGCTGGTGGTGATGGCCCAGACGATGGTTTGCTGTTCGCGCGAGCTGGGGATGGCGTAGAGATTGTCGAAGACCTTGGCGGGCTCGATGGCGGGGGCGGGGTCGTTGTAGCGCGTGGGCGTGCAGAAAAAATTGTAAGCCTTGTTCATCACGGGATCGCTGCCGGCCATGCGCAGGGCGGCTTGTTTGTGCGCTGCGGATTCCGGGTTGTCGGGAATGGTGGAGGTGGTGAGGCGGAAGGCGCGAGGGCCATCGGGGGAACCGGGGGCTCCCTGTTGCGAGCCGGGATTCACGGTCTCATTCGCCGAGCGCGGCGCAGTGGCTGCGCCCTGTTGGCCGAATGCGGATAGCCCCGTCAAAAGCGCGAAACAGGGGACGAAAAAAATTGTGATCTTCTTGGACATCATCTTTGCTCCTTGGCTCTCCTCTTGGGCCGTAATCCTCGCCGTGTCCATCGACATTGCGGGTACTTCGCCGAAGCGATGCTTTTTGCTCTTACAGATTGTAGTGCAGGGGGAGGGGAAAGGGTAGCCTGACTCGATCTATGCGCTTCGTCGGGTGGTTTGCGAAAAGGCGGAACAGCGGAATTCGGACGGGGTAATTGGAACGACGGCGGAAAACGTGGGCGGAGGTTTTTTGACGGAAGGTCCACTCCCGGGTGAATGTTTGTGTTTCACCCGGGAGCGGAGGCCGTTAACGATAGATGCTGTTGGATACTGGGTTGCTTTGAGCAAACGAACCAGCGGGGTCGGTCAACCAGAGACCAGGACGGTTGGGAAGAGCTCTTGGCAATGGCTCGGATTCCAGGAAGCCATGCGAATCGGGACGGGTGGAGGGAGCCTGTGCGTGTTCCGGGGCGACGGATTCTTCGCCGAGGGATTTAGGCTTCCGGTAGACTTCCCGTTTGCTGACAGTGTCGCGTTCGGACTTCGTATCGCTTGCAGTGCGGGAAGCGCCGGTGCTTCTGGCTCCAAAGCTGCGGCTGAGGGTGACGCCGAAGGTTCTGGGGTCTCCGGGAAGGCCCGCGATGAGGCCGGAGTTGCCGGGCGCGGCGGATAGGAGTTCATAGTAGTTCGTGTTGCCCAGGTTGCGAGCCCAAATCGAAAACGCCCAACCATCGGGTGTGCGGAAGCCGACTCTTGGGTTCAGCAGTGCGTAACTATCCACCACCAGGTAGCGCGAAAACGAAGGGCTGGAAGAAAATTTGGAGCGGTAGCTGGCGTCAATTCGGGCGAAGAACTCACCGCGCTGGCTGAGAAACGTCGCACGCCGGGTGAATTCGCCGCCGAAAGAAGCGGCCCATTTCGAAATGCCGGGGAGCACGGAACCCGAGACGTCCTTTACCTGGGGTCCGCCCGTTTCTTCGAGAGGCGGCGGGGCGTCTTTGAAGGAGATGTACCTGCCATCGTTGAAGGCTCCAGATGCGAAGAGGTTGAAGTTGTCGTTGACTTTATAGTTGGCGTCGAGTTCAAAGCCGCGAGCGCGCACCTTTTCCGCATTTGCGAGATAGCCGCGCAGGACGCCGACTTGCGCATTAACCACTTGCGTCTGGAAATTCTTGATGTCCGTGTTGAAGGCGCTGAAATTGAGGGTGAAGCCGGGAAGCGGCCGGGTTTTGACTCCGATTTCGTAATGGCGCACGCTTTCGGGTTTTACGGTTGCCGCGGAAACGATCGGAGCGCCGGCGGCATCGGTTGGCACGCCACCAAGATTCAGGCCGATTGATTTGAAACCGGTTGCGAAGGTCGCATAAGCATTCACGTTTTCGCTTGCCTTGTAGGCAAGTGTGATCTGTCCGGAAAGGTTGGTGTCCGCAATGTCCGTTTTATAGGTGAGCGGCGAAAGGACGGAACGCTGGAGCGCGATGAGCGCCGTATTCGTGGTTTGCAGACCACCATAGACCTGCTGATCGTAATCCAACTTCTTGGTGTCGTGGTTCAACCGGAGTCCCGGAGTGATTCGCCAGCGGCTGGTGAAGTAGTATTCGACCTGCCCGAAACCGGCGGCGCTCACGTTGCTGTAATCGAAGCTGATGTTCTGACCGTAGCCATCGAGCAAGCCGGGTGTTGCGGCATTCGCGCTGGGAGCCAACAGGTACCGTGCCGCGGCGGCGCCTTGTTCCTGTTTATGATATGGAGCCGGATTGAGGTTCTGCTGGAACACGAAGAAGCCGAGCAGATAGTTCAAGCGAGGGTTCACGGTAGCGGCGTAACGGATTTCCTGCGTCCATTGGCGGTGCCTGGAGGGAGCTGCGGAAACGGTGGTGATGGGGAGCGCGGTAAAATCACGGTCGTTCGATGGACGCCACAGCCAGTAACGCCACGCGGTGATCGCCGTTAGCTGACCCTTCCCGAGAGTCCAATCCAGCTCCACCGACCCCCCTCCCATATCCTGAGTCGATCTCCAAGGAGTATCCGTGTCGATGAGCCGGTCGAAGGCGTTATAGCTGGGAGGAGTGTAGCCGAGGTCGTTTGCGATTTGGTTCCATTGGCGGTTCAGCGGGCGGAGCGTGGGGGCGACGCCCGAAATCACTTGGGCGTAGCCGTTGGGCCGCTGGCGCGTGAAGTCGCCGGACGCGAGGATCGCGATCTTATCGGTAGGCGTGTAGAGAAACTGCACCCGGAAGCCAAGGTTGCTGAGGTCGTTCACACTGTCCTGCGTCCTGACGTTCCGCAAAAAACCATCGCGCTGTGTTCCGGAGAACGATATGCGCGTGGCCAACTTCTTTCCCAGTGGGCCGCTCATCGAACCCTTTGCTTGGATGAATCCGTAGTTGCCGTAGCTGAGCTCAAAGTTTGTTTCCGGAGTGAAACTAGGCCGTCGCGTGATGATGTTAATGGCGCCTGACGTTGTGTTCTTGCCGAAGAGCGTTCCCTGCGGTCCACGCAACACTTCGATACGTTCCAAGTCCAAAAAGTCCATGGTGGCTGCCGCCGGGCGGGCGTAAAAGACTCCATCCACATAGAAACCGACGCCCGGCTCAATACCGTCATTTGTTAGACCAAACGGCGAGCCAAGGCCTCGAATGTTGATCGCGGAATTGCGCGGATTCGAGGAGTAGAACTGCACGGTGGGGATCAGTTCCTTCATGCGGTTCACGTTGAAGGCAGCGGCCTTCTCAAGGACCGAACCGCTCATCACAGAAACCGGAATCGGAACGCTTTGCACTTCCTCCTCGACGCGGCGCGCGGTCACCGTCACCTGCTCGGACTGGGAGTTTACTTGAAGTACCAGATCGAGACTAACCGTCTGCCCGTCTTGCAGCGCGACCGGCCCACGAGTCAAAGGCGCGAAGCCTTCGCTATCCACGTCGAGCCGATAACTGCCGGGCGCCAGTCCGCCAGACCGGAACAGACCCGTCCCGTCGGACACTGCGTCTACTTGCGATGTCGTCTCCGTGTTCGTAATCGTAATCTTGGCACGGCCAATGGGCGCACCGCTGGTGTCCTTGACGCTGCCCGATAGGGTGCCGCTGCCCGTCTGGGCCCACGCGGATGCGGACAGGATGCCAACTGCCAGAAATACTGCGATCTTCGACATGAACTTGCGCTTCTCCTTGATTTGCTGCTGGTGCCAGGTCAGTGCGGGGCGTGGAAACCCCAGTCAAACTATACTGTTCTGATAGGGAATGATAGCAAGTGTATATATAATAGTCAATAGATTTAGTATAGAAAATGATTAGTGTGGATCGGTAGGTGTTGTGTTGACTGTGGAAACAGTATATAACTTTATGATTGTGAACTGGTTATATTGTTAAGTTCTTTGTTGTCCGGTTGCTGTATCTATCAGACTTGCGCGCTTGGTTTGTTGCCATTTCTGCTCGGAAGAGAGTGCGGACGCGAGCTTGAGGAGAAGGATTAGGTGTGGGAAGACGGGGACAGGCGGGTCAGATTTCGTACATAACAGCGCCCGGTGGCCGCTGCTTTTCGCGGGCGGCATCCACTTTCCTGCATACGGAGCCAAGGGTTGCGCCTTCGAGGATCTTGGCCATCGCGTCGCGGACTTCCTTCATGACCATGCGGGTTCCGCAGGTTTCGATGTCGATGCATTCATCGCACTTTCGGAAGCGCGTTTCGCTGGCGCAGGGCAGGGGAGCGAGGGGGCCTTCGATCATTCGGATGACGGACGCAAGCGTCACCTGCTCCGGAGGATGAACCAGGCTGTAGCCGCCGCCCTTGCCCTTTTTGCTGGCGACTAGACCGAGACCTTTTAGATTGAGCAGAATCTGCTCGAGGAACTTCTGGGGAATGACCTCGTCCTTGGAGATCTGGCTAATGAGAATCGGTCCCTGGCCGTATCCGCGAGCGAGTGCGTACAGGGCGCGGAGGCTATATTGGGTTCTCTTCGATAACTGCCGCATGCACGATTCTTCACATTAGTTTCGCACAACGGTCAAGGAATCCGGTGCGTCCGCGTCGGCCGTCTACTTGCGGAACGTCCAGCGGAGTTTCACGGCAAGCAGTTCGGTATCGGGCGAAATCGTGCGGTCGGTCGGGCTAAGGATGAGGCGTTTCCATCCACGGTTCCAAACAATGAACAGATCGTTGCCGGGTTTGAAGGTCCAGCGCAGGCGCATGTTGTTGCCGACGTTGTGCGACTCCGTGTCGTATTGCAGGAAACTGGAGAGCGAAACGTAGGTGCTCAGCGCGTAAGTGGTATTGAACTGCCAGAGGCGCTGCACAAAACCGCTTTGCGGCAGGCGGGCGAAGTTTTGTTCAACGGTAATGCCCGTTTGCCAGGCGCCCTGCCGGCTGGTGTAACGAATGTAATTTTGCTGTTGATAGAGGCGGCCGTTGTAAAACGTCCCGAAACCCGATGTATTGCCGAACTGAACGCGGCGGTTGGGGCTGCTTTCAAACTCTCCGCTGAGGCGGTCAAACCGGTACCTCCCGACGGGAAGTATGACGCCCTCGGCAATTTCAAACGGAGCCGGCAAGTTCTCGAGCCAAGGAATCCAGCTAAAGGCGAAGCGGTCGCCGGTTTCCATCTGGACGTTGATGGGAGTCCACGTAAAGCGCTGCGATTCCACAAGTCCCTGATGGTTGGTGACGCGATAGAAACGATGATCCATGAACTCCTGGCGCACCCAGCCAAGCGGCCCGTCTTTGCTAGGGCGGGGCTTGAACTGGCAGGCGGAATCCAGGCGATGCACTCCCGGACGCGGAATGAAGCCCAGTGCCGGGTTGAGGGCTTCGCCATATTTATTGAAGGAGACGAAGCAATCCCAGCGGTCGTTCGGATAGTCGATTTTGAAGCCGTAGCCGGTGCGATCGCCATTGCCGACGGCGCCTGAAGAAAACGCCGTCCAGCCGCCCACGAAAAAGTTCTTATTGCCGAGAAACTCCGAGGTACGCCACACGCCGTCGAATCCCGTCAGTGTATTTCGGCCAGCGCCATCCGGGTTCCCATTGGTGAGGATGGAGCCTAGGCGAAGTTTCGGCGTGACGTCGTAAGAAACCCGGCTCACGAACAGGTTGGCGCCGCGGACAAGGTCGCCGGAACGAAGCACTTTGTCGCGGGTTTGCACGTCCAGCAAGCCGATATTCCATTTCCCAACGCGCCCGTTGAGCTTTACTCCCTGGTTGATCGGTATCTGTTCCCCTTCCTGCAGGCCAATGCGGCGGGAGAAGAAGGGGAGGAATTGTTCGTCAAGGCCGAGACCGAACTGATACTGATTGGAGCCATCGAGGAAAAATGCACGGCGCTCGGGAAAAAACAGTTCGAAGCGCGTCAGGTTCAACTGGCGCGTGTCCACTTCGGTTTCCGCGAAATCGGTATTGGCGGTAAATACCGCGGCAAGCTGCGGGGTGATGCGGTAGGTGAAATCGCCGCCAAAGGCTCCCAGCATCGTGCGGTTCTTGTCTTCGAAGTCGGTACGAGTACGGGTGGTCGCATAAGGGCTGAATTCCAGGCCCAGACCTTGCTGGAGGCCGCCCAATCCATTCAGGGTGCCACCCCTGGAGAGATCGTAGAAGAACGAATCGAGTGTGGTCGAGGTCCAACGAAGAACCGTGCGGACGCGTGCGACATTGCGCTCGAAGTTGGCGCCCCAGGCGTCCAGGCCTTTCGTGAAGTTGAGCGTGCGCGAGGGAATGGCAATCTCGGCAGTCCAACCGGTTGCGGTGCGTTTAGTCCGCGCATCCCAAATACCGTCCCAATCGAGACTGGGATCCTCGGGGCCCGCGATGAGGCCATCCACGCGGGCGCCGGAGGCATTGACGCGAAAAAAATAGCCGGTGCGGCGGTCGCCGTATGTATCGAGCGCGATGGAAACATAATCGTCGCCCGACGTGTCGCCGTCGCGCTGCATGGTATGCACTGCGATCTGACCGGGCACCGGGTCGATGCACTCAAAGGCGACGTAAACGTAATCGCGATTCGCGGCCACGCGTACAGTGGTGCGGAAGGGGGTCGGCTGTCCCGGCTTCGGCGCCTGCTGCGTCAGTTCGATGACTTCCGCGGCCCGCCAGGACGGCTCATCGAGGCGGCCGTCGAGTTGTATGGGCGTTGCCGTTGGAGCAACGGCCGTCGATTGAGCCTGCACGAGCGTGGCGGCGACCAATATGAGCGCCGGAACCTTCATGCACCGAAACTCTCGTAAAGGGCATCGAAGATCCGCGCGCCCTGCTGGAGGCGCTGTTGATCGTCGGCAGTGCGCAGGCATAAACCGTCCAGCATGCGAGCGAGGCCGCTGGTTTCGGGATGTTGATAGCGGCCGTCTTTCAGGTCGATGTCATGCACCATCTCCGCAATCGGCTGCAGGGCTGGATGTTGGGGGAGCAGGCCATGGCGGGCCACCAAAACCTCGAAGGTACAGAGTTCCCCCTCGTGCGTAAATTCACCCTCGTACATGTCGAATCGAAGCTCGGGTTCGGCATGACGGTAATCGGACGTCTCGACGAAGCGGAACCGGGCTTGTGGATCGATGAAACGTTGGATGAGCCAGGCGGAAGCGATGCGATCCACCTTGATCCCGCGGCGAGTGACCCAGATACCACCTTGCGGCGCAGACGCAGTTGGCGGGGCGCTGGTGCGTGCGCGCTCCTGCCGTTCCGCGATCAGCGCTTCAACACGAGCGCGAGCCTCATTTTCGAAGAAATCGATCTTCTTCAACTCAGCAAAGCGGTGCGTCAGCTTTGCTTCCTCCATCTCCGGAAGCTCTTCAATCAACTGTTCGTAATCCGCATCGCGCAGACGGCGGAAGGAATCCTGGAGTTGTTCACTGGAAAAACCGACGAGGGCATCGGCCTCAAAAAGCCAGGCGGCACCGCCCTCCGTCGTGATCTCGCGACAGATCCACTCGAAGTCTTCTCTCGTTTCGTCGGTGTTCGGGAGCAGATAGGCGGAGTTCTTCACCGGGAGTGCGCCCACTTGCGCGAGGCGGCGAAGGATTTTGGCTCGGAAATAGGGCGGCTTGGGCGGAATCTGGTGGAGAAGGAGTAGCCAATTCATTCAGTTGTGATATAGTATCGCACAGTTGCTCTATATGAAAAAGCAAACCCTTCTTCTCCTCTTTTTGCCGGCCGCATTGTGGGGGCAGGCTCAATACGTGGGTTCGGAACGCTGCAAGTCCTGTCATCCGGCGATCTACGAGCGGTGGAGCAAGACGCGGATGGCAAATGTGGTGCGCGATCCGAAGGTGCACCCGGACGCGGTGACGCCCGATCTGTCGAAGCCGAATCCGCTGGTGACGTTCACGGTGAACGACATTGCATGGGTGTATGGCAGCAAGTGGAAGCAGCGCTACTTCACCAAGCGGGGGGACGACTACTATCCGCTGGGCGCGCAATGGGACGTGGGCAAGCAACTATGGCGTCCCTACAAGGTAGCGGCCAATACCGATTGGTGGGTGCCGTTCTTTCCCGATGACAACATGGGGAGGCCAACCGGGCAACTCTGCGACGGCTGCCACTCGGTGAACTTCAACATCCAAACGAAAACGGTGACCGAGTGGAACGTGGGCTGCGAGAAATGCCACGGGCCGGGATCGGCGCATGTGGCGCGGCCCACGCAGGCCAGCATCGTGAACCCGGCCCGGCTCGATAACGTGCAGGCGACGAATGTCTGCATGCAGTGTCATTCGGAAGGCAGGCCGTTGACGAATCCTATAAATGGCAAGTACTGGGCTTGGCCGGTTGGCTTCGATGTGGGCAAGGATCTCAAGGACTATTGGAAGTTGGAAGAATCGAAGCTGGGCCAGGAGTCCTTCACGCATTTCGCAGATGGCAGTGGGCACAAAAACCGGATGCAGGGGAACGATTTTGTCCAGAGCGCGATGTATGCGCATGGAGTCAGCTGCAATAGCTGCCATGATGTTCACGGCACCGCGAACAACGCGGATCTGCTGAAGCCGGCGAACGTTCTTTGCCTGGAATGCCACGGGCCGAAGTCTCCCTACGGCCCGAGAGGAGCGTCGCTACAGGAACATACACACCACGCGCCCGGCAGCGCAGGCAGTGAATGCGTCGGATGCCACATGCCGAAGATCGCGCAACAAATCGGCGATGTGAGTGTGCGCAGCCACACGTTCCGGTTCATTCCTCCGTCGGAAACGGAAGAACTCAAAGTACCCAACGGTTGCACGTGGTGCCACGCGGACAGGTCGAACCAGTGGGCAAAGGACGAGCTGAAGAAGTGGCCCAACGTTTCTCCCTGGCGAGTGGCCCGCTGACCCGGCCGGAATTCCTGAATAGTTAAGGGCGCGCCGGAACGGTTGCGGTCCGGCGCGAATTTGGGGTGTTTTGTAGGCAGATTTCCTGGGTTGGGCGTCTCAACATAGGAGATTTTGTAACCCAAAATCACCGCCAAACGTCGTTTGACAGTAGAGTGATGTTCATGAGAACATTACCCACTGGGAGGCTCTCTTAAGGATATGAAAAAGGTACTTTCGATGGCTGCCGGTTTGATCTTGGCGGGTACGCAGATGTTTGCCCACCATGGCGACGCAGGCCGTTATAACGAAGATATTGTTGTGGTTAGCGGTACTGTCGTCGACATGCAGATGGTGGATCCGCACTCGGTTGTCGTGTTCGACGCCGAAGAGAATGGCAAGACGGTTCGCTTCCAGGCAGAAATGCCGGGTCGCGGTGGCCTCACAAGGATGGGCTGGACCCGTAACACCGTGAAGGCTGGTGACAAAATCACCGTGACTGGCCGCCGGGTAAAGAGCGGTGCTCCGTACATGAACTTGACCGAAAAGGCGCAGATTCTGGTGGGTGACAAGGACGTCTACCACACCGAAAACTGGGGTAAGTAAACAGGAACAAAAGAAGATGGCGCGGAGGGCGCTCCCTTTAGGGTGCCTCAAGCGCCAGATTGTTATTCGGAATCGGGGACCGGCAACACGAACTCCAGGCAGAACGAAGGTTCACCAGGAGGAGAAGGTGAGTGAGAGCTGCAAGGCTCACAGCGCCTTCGGAACCGTCCCCGATTTTCGTATGTTTAGGCAGGTCCCCGCGGCTCCCGCGGGTTGAGTCCCAATCTCTTTGGAGGCAAGATGAAGAGCAGTTCTGCCGGTATCTTGGCATGTTCGGCATTATGTTTGGTGGGTATGGTTTCCACGGCGCAGGCTCAGGCGAAGAAGGCCGCGGTACCTGCCGGACAATTCAAGCAGACAGCTTATATTAAGGCGTCGAATCCCGATGCGAACGATCACTTCGGTGACGGCGCGGCGCTTGAAGGCCACGGCGTGGCGATCAGCAGCGACGGTAATACGCTCGCAGTGGGAGCTCCCTTCGAGGCAAGCAAGGCGAAGGGCATTAACGGAGATCAGGCTGATAATTCGCTGTATTCGGCTGGCGCGGTTTACATTTACGGCCGCAAGGGCAACTCGTGGGTACAGCAAGCATACGTGAAGGCATCGAACCCCGGCACCAGCGATCAATTTGGCCATTATGTTTCGCTGAGCGCGGATGGCAACACCCTGGCGGTTTCCGCTCACTTCGAATCGAGCAAAGCGAAGGGCATTAACGGCGACCAATCGGACCGTTCTTATCCGCAGGCGGGCGCGGTTTACATCTTCACCCGCACGGGAACCACGTGGACCCAGCAGGCCTACCTCAAGGCGTCCAACGCGGGCGAAGAGGCGGACGGCGATCAGTTTGGTTTTTCGCTGGTGTTGAGCGCAGACGGCAAGACGTTGGCCGTTGGTGCGATTGCGGAAGATAGCAACGCAAAGGACGTCAACGGCGACCAGAACGATAACTCCATGCAGAGCGCGGGCGCGGTCTATGTGTTTACCCGCACCGGCAATACCTGGGCGCAGCAAGCTTATGTGAAGGCGCCGAATACGGACCCGGGCGACATGTTTGGCTACGCGGTCGGTTTGAGCGCGGACGGCAACACGATGGCGGTTGCGGCGTATGACGAAGACGGCGGCTCTCGCACGATTGACGGAGCATTCGATCACGCGCGCCGCGGCTCGGGTGCGGTGTTCGTGTTCACGCGCACCGGCTCCAACTGGGCGCGGACCGGTTACCTGAAGGCAGCGAGTGGCGAAGCCAATGACTCCATGGGGTATGACCTCGCGATCAGCCTTGACGGCAACACGATCGCTGCTGGTTCCGGCGACGAAGATTGCATGAAGGGCGGCATCAATCCGACTGGTTGCGATGCCGATACAAAGTCGGATACCTCTTCGGGTGCGGCTTACGTTTTCACTCGCGACACTGCCACGGGCAAGTGGTCGGAGCAGGCGTACCTGAAGGCGTCGAATCCGGGAGTGGAAGACTGGTTCGGTTCGCGTCTGGCCCTGAGCGGCGACGGCAACACGCTTGCCGTGGGCGCGCAGATGGAGAACGGCAACTCGAAAGGTTTGAACGGCAACGAAAAAGACCAGTCGGCTGACGACTCCGGCGTGCTGTATATCTTTGTTCGCAACGGCAAGACCTGGACGCAGCAGAGTTACCTGAAGGCCGACAATACGGAAGCCTACGATGAATTCGGCGGCGCTCCGGCGCTCAACAAGGACGGCAAGGTGCTGGCGGTGGGTGCTCGCGGCGAAAGCGGCGGCGCGAAGGGCGTGAACGGTGACCAGAAGGATAACTCCGTGATGGGCGCTGGCGCGGTCTACATTTTCAACCGCTAAGTGGGAACAGAGCAGTAATTTGCAAAGGGGCGCTTGCAAGGGCGTCCCTTTGGCTTTTTGTGCGAACTTGGTTTGAAAGAAGGGCGGGAGCCGGCTCCCATTTTCTCTCTGCCGTTTGACCGTCCCTGCGGATGGGTCTCCGCGCTATACTGTCTAGTCGGCAGGCCAGATGTGCCGGGACTTTTAGATTTGAGCCATAAGGAATGAAGAAGGGAGAACTCATGATGAACCGTTGGATGCGTGGAGCAGGTTTGGTGACCTTGGGGGTCGCATTGGGCATGGTGTCGATCAAGTCGATCGAAGCCTACCAGGATAAGGGCATCGGGCTGAAGGTGAATCACGTTGGTATGAGCGTGAAGGATCTGCAGGCTTCGGTGGATTACTACACCAAGACGTTGGGTATGCGCCAGGGCTTCATCATGGGCCAGCGCGCCGGCAACCCGGGCACCTATTACATCCAGGTGGACAAGAACACGTTCCTGGAACTGTCGCAGGCCACTGCGGAGCGTCCGGTGGGATTGAACCACGTAGGCTTTGAGACGGCCAACATGAAGGAAACCGCCGCCGAACTGACCAAGCGCGGCATCATGGTTCCGGAAGTGACGTCGGTAGGCAGCGGCGCTCCGCACACGAGCATCAACGACCCGAACGGTATCCGCCTGGAGATGCTGGAATTCGCCGACGGTTCGATGCAGAAGAAAGCGATCGAAGCTTACAAATAGATTCTCTTCAGTTGTAAAAATGCGGGACGGGCACAACTGCAACGTTGATGCCGTCCCGCTTTTTATTTGGACTCGGGGCGGCAGACAGGGCGTGGCTTTTGCCCGACTGGCGAAAGCCCATCACGCAGGGAAGATCGTCCCCTTCAACGCCGATGTGTCCGGCGCGGATCGCCTCGCCGTGCAAGACGAGAGCGTCCTGCACGATCTTATTGAGCTGCGGGGGATGGCGCGATTCTCCTTCGCTAATAGCGGTCAAGCGCACGAAGTCGTCGAGCTGGGCCGACATATCGCGTAACCCGTCTCGACAATCGATCCGAATCCTTGCCTACGTTGTAAGGCATGCGATGCGATTTGCGCGGGAGTCCAAACGCGATGTGATTGATTGCGTGGACGAT
>JBEBGM010000174.1:0-1551 GCA_040081455.1 Bryobacteraceae bacterium | reverse complement strand
GTCATACACAAGACCGAGGTCAACGATGTTGACCGGAATCTCGGGATCGAAACACGTCCTCAACGTTTCCCACACCACCTTCTCGTCGGCCACTGTGTCTGTGGCTGCGGGTTGACTCGTTCCTGCTGCCGGTTCAAGCCCGAGCGCGTCCGCGTCCTGCGGCGCGATCCGGAAAAGGCCGCCCGGCGCATGCACGGTGAAGCTGCCGCCGAGTGTCTGGGCGATGGTGATGGAAGTTCCGGCGGCCAGCGTGGTGGTGATGCCCGCAGGTATCTGAACCGCGCTGCAATCCCGTTTCAGTTCCAGGGAGGAGGGTGTGTTCATGTTTGCAACGGGAAGCATAATCGGTTTCGGCGGGCGCCGACAATTCTTTACTTTGAAGTGTTCGCGATTTCGTACACTCTCGTTTCGGAGAAGCGCATAGCAAGATTATGAAAATAGCCATCGTGGGTCTCGGATACGTCGGATTGCCGCTCTGCCTTCAATTCGCCAAAAATGGCGTCGAAGTCATCGGCCTGGACATTGACGCCACCAAGGTCCAGTTCATCAACTCCGGCAAGAGCTACATCGAACACATTGACGGTGCGGGCATCAGCGAAGCCGTCAACAGTGGTCGCCTCATCGCCTCCGGCGATTTTGCGCGCGTGAGCGAAGTCGAGGCCGTCATCATCTGCGTGCCCACGCCGCTCAACAAGAACCGCGAGCCGGACATTTCCTACATCACCAAGACGGGCCAGTCCATCGCGCGCCATCTCAAGCCCGGCGTGCTCGTCGTCCTCGAATCCACCACCTATCCCGGTACCACCGATACGGATTTGCGCGTCGTGCTCGAAGCGGGATCCAAGATGAAAGCAGGCGTGGATTTCCATCTCGCGTTTTCCCCCGAGCGCGAAGACCCCGGCAATCCTGACAGCAAGGTCGCGCAGATTCCCAAGGTCATCGGCGGCTATACGCCCGCCTGTTTGGAAAAAGCAACCGCGCTTTATTCCAAAGCGATCAAGACGCTCGTGCCGGTTTCCTCCTGTCGCGCAGCCGAAGCCACCAAGCTGCTCGAAAACATTTTCCGCGGCGTCAACATCGCCCTCGTCAACGAACTCAAGATGGTCTATGGCGCGATGGGCATTGACGTCTGGGAGGTCATCAACGCAGCCAAGACAAAGCCGTTCGGTTTCATGGCGTTCTATCCCGGGCCGGGACTTGGCGGGCACTGCATCCCGATTGATCCGTTTTATCTCACATGGAAGGCGCGCGAGTACGGCCAGCACACGCGCTTCATTGAACTTGCCGGCGAGGTCAATACCGCCATGCCGCAATTCGTCACGCATCGCGTGGCAGATGCGCTCAACTCCCGCAAGAAACCCGTCAGAGGCAGCCGTATCCTGCTGCTCGGCATCGCCTACAAGGCCAACGTGGACGACGACCGCGAATCCCCGAGCTACACGCTCATGGATTTGCTCAAGCGCCAGGGTGCGGAACTTTCCTACCATGATCCACACGTGCCGATCATCCGTCCCACGCGCGAACATCCGCACTGGGCCGGCGTCCGGTCGG